>DJVH01000083.1 GCA_002440825.1 Bacteriovoracaceae bacterium UBA6261
GCTGGACCGGCCCCAATGATCACCACATCGCTTTGACAGAATGTATCGACACTATTTTCCATGTTTCAATTTTAATTCAATAGTCCTGATTATTCATTATAATAAATGGATGACAATCGTACCTACTCTCATTTCCGGTTTCATTTCATTGCTGTTGTGGTTGTATATCCGCCACAATATCAAACGCAATATCATCAATCTTTTTCAGCTTAATTATCGAGCGATCTGGATATTTGATTTTTTCTTTTTCTATTGTGGGTTTTTCCGCTTCCTTTACAGAATTCAGGGCCCCTCAATCAATAATTCATTTTTTTATTTTCTGATGAATTTCAGTTATGTCATGCTGGGCCTTCTTGGCTTGTTGACCTTGCTTTTTATTGCACTGGATATCAAGCATTTCTTTGATCGCTTCTTACATCCTGTCGACCGTCCGCAAATAGATCATTCACGAAGAGACTTTTTCAAAAAGAATCTTGCCTTGACCGGTATTGCTGCAAGCACAGTCGTTACAGGGGTAGGTTTTGCCAACAGCTTTGATCCGAAAATAAAAAAAGTGGAAATTCCTTTACCAGACGAACACAAAAATCTGCACGGTTTGAAAATCGTACAACTTTCAGACATTCATATCGGCCCTACACTCAAAAAAGATTTTTGCGAAATGCTTAGAGAGCGAATTGAATCCATAGACGCTGATTTGGTCGTTATTACTGGAGATATGATTGATGGCAAAGTTGAATATCTGAAAGATGAGCTTCTTCCTTTAACAAAATTGAAATCAAAATTGGGAACTTTTTTTGTAACAGGCAATCATGAGTATTATTGGTTTGCCAATGAATGGATTGAATGGAGCAAAACATCAGGACTGAATCCTTTAATAAATGAACACAGAAAACTGACCTATAATAATACTGAATTTTACCTTGCAGGCGTGAATGATCCTTTTAGTGTCAGGCTTGATCCTGAAAATGGAACGAATCCGGCCAAAGCGGTTGCAGGCGTTCCTGATTCCGCCTATAAGATTCTGCTCGCTCATCAGCCGGTCACATGCTTTCAGGCGGCTAAATATGGTTTTCATACTCAGCTTTCGGGACATACACATGGCGGCCAGGGATTTCCGTGGAACGTTGCGGTTATGGCGATTCAGCCCTATGTACGAGGATTAAACAATCATGAAGGAATGAATGTTTACGTGCATTCGGGAACAGGATTCTGGGGCCCCCCCAACAGATTTATGGTCGATTCCGAAATTGCTGAAATTCATTTTATACACAGGGAAAACGCATGATTGCATTTGCAAAAAAACTTGCTGAACACAACATTGATTTAAAAAGAAGCTCATTGGACACACTTCAGATTAATCTTGGCAAGCTTTGCAATCAGGCTTGCCATCACTGCCATGTTGAAGCAGGTCCTCTCAGAAAAGAAATCATGAGCGAAACAACTATTGATCGTCTTATCTGGCTTATGCAACAAACTCCCGGTTTAAAAACAATAGATCTCACTGGTGGGGCACCGGAAATGAATCCTCATTTTAAAAAGCTTGTGAAGGCTGCCCGAGCACTGAATCTGGAAGTCATAGACAGATGCAATCTCACCATTTTTTTTGAAAATGGATTTGACGACATTCCCTTATTTTTAAAAGAAAACAAAGTTCATGTGGTCGCTTCTCTTCCATGCTACACAAAAGACAATGTCGATAAACAAAGAGGCAGAGGTGTTTTTGACAAGAGTATTGAGGGCCTGAAGCAACTCAATGATCTTGGTTTCGGCATTGAGGGAACAGGCTTAAAACTTGATCTTGTTTACAATCCGGGAGGAGCTTTTCTTCCTGGAAACCAACAAAAGCTTGAATCAGATTATAGGCGTGAGTTAAAGCAGTACTGCAATCTCGAGTTCAATCATCTGTTCACAATAACAAACATGCCAATCAAGCGTTTTCTTGATGATCTGAATCGTCAGGGAAAGTTGACGGAGTATATGACTTTACTTGTAGATAATTTCAATCTTAGCGCCGTAGACTCAGTGATGTGCAAATCACTTCTTTCGATTGGTTGGGATGGTGAAATTTATGATTGCGATTTTAACCAGATGCTGGAAATGAAAGTTAAGTCCGGTCAAACGATCTGGGAAATCGATTCACTCCATGAATTCAAAAATGCGTCCATTGCTTTAGCTGATCATTGCTATGGATGTACGGCTGGAGCAGGAAGTTCTTGTGGCGGAGCTCTCACTTAAATGAAAGATTTAAGTATTATCATTCCGGTTAAGGCAGGAGAACAGGCGTGGCGTGAGTTACTGTCTGATCTACTATCCTCTAACGGCGATTTCGAAATCATTCTGGTAGGGCCTGACTTTCAAAATTTTTCTTCTGAAGACCCGCGTGTGAAATTCGTCTATTGCAAACAAGGAAGAGCTCTTCAACAAAATCATGGTGCAAGTATCGCTACCCGCTCCTGCCTGTGGTTTCTTCATGCTGACTCACGTCTCTCCAACAGGTCTATTCAGAGAGTAGAGCAGAAATTAAAAGAAAATCCTGAAGCGATTTATTTTTTTGATTTAAACTTTCTTCCCGATGGGCCAAGAATAATGTTTCTCAACGCCATTGGCGCTTATTGGAGATCTCATCTTTTAAAAATGCCATTTGGAGATCAGGGTTTTTTCATGAAAAGAAAGACCTTTTTCTCTTTGGGCCTATTCAATGAACAAGCAAAATACGGTGAAGACCATCTATTCATCTGGCGCGCGCGACAACGAGGAGTAAGTGTTCTTCCAGCCTTCTCAGAGCTTTTCACCAGTGCACGCAAATATAAAAATATCGGATGGGTCACTACCACTACCCGGCACCTGGTTCTCACTTATAAACAAGCTGTTCCGGAATGGATCAAGCTCATCCAGACTCGAAATAAAAAAAAATGGACGAGTGCGGTCGCTATTTTTGTTAAAACACCTGGTGTTTCTGAAATTAAAAGCCGGCTGGCAGCTTCAATCGGAGAACAAAATGCGCTGGAGTTTTACGAGCTTTCTCTTAAGGCCACTCAAGCTTTTGTGATGGAAGCCATTAAAAAAAGCGAAGGCAAGCTTGAAGCTTATTGGGCCGTTGCTGAAAAAGATCAAACTGAAGATGTACACTGGAATAGTTTTAAGACGATTTCCCAAGGCTCAGGCGACCTTGGTGAACGACTCGCCAGTGTTTATTCCAAGCTTCAGCAGAAACACAGAAAAGTCTTTTTAATTGGCGCTGATTCGCCTCAGATGAACTACAAAACTTTATTGAAGGCAGAGTTTAAACTCATCTCATCTTCTAATTTTATCTTAGGAGAAACTGAGGACGGTGGGTTCTATTTGTTTGGAGCCAGAGGAATTATCGAGCGTGCCATCTGGAAAGCGATTCCTTATAGTTCCGAAGAAACTTCTTCTGCACTTGTCGAACAGTTTGGAAAATCGAGAGCTATCTTTTTGGAAAAAAACTTTGATATCGATTATTACGAAGACCTTGAGAAGCTTGCAGATTTTCCAACGGACAATCTATTGCCTGAGCAGATAGCCGTTATCCACTGGGCAAAAAAATTTAAGCGAGAGTGATGGGCGCAAACTTCACCATGAATTTTTTTCTGGCTCCATCTGCAAACTTAATCAACACTTTTTCATCCGATCCGGAACCTTCGCTCTCTTCAACTTTTCCTTTTCCGTAAAGCGAATGAACGACATTCGATCCTTTAGGGAACTTCGGCTGATGAAACGATTCTCTCGGAGCAGATTTAGTTGATGAAGATGCCGTTTCTTTTACTTGATAAACAACTGGCCCGTCATCATATTTTGTTTCTTGTGATTGATCATAAGGGTCATAGTTATCGCTGTCGTGTCGCCCACCCCAACTTGAGTGAAATTCAGTTGAACGAGACGGGCTGCTCAGTTTCTTCCACGAGAATGTATTCTCAGGAATTTCATCAATGAACCGGCTAGGACCATTAAATTTCACCTGGCCGAAAAGCATTCTCCCCTGAGCAAAGCAAATATAAAGTTTAACCATAGCGCGAGTCATGGCCACATAGAAAAGCCTGCGCTCTTCTTCCATTGCATTGTCGCCGCCTTCAACGCTTCTATAGCTTGGAAAAACATTCTCTTCTGCCCCCACAACGAAGGCATGAGTGAACTCAAGTCCTTTCGCGCCATGAACTGTCATCAGAGATATTTCGCCTTCGGTAGGAATAGCATTTTCATCAAATTCAGAGCTGGAATCCAAAGTAATCGTCTCCAAAAAGCCCTCTAACGAAGGCGCGGGAGTCGATTCTTCAAACTGCGTAATTGCATTCAATAATTCGTCGAGGTTTTCAAGACGAGCCAGCGTTTCGTAATCTTTGTTTGCTTTGAGAAAAGCGTAGTAACCTGATTCATGCAGCACTTTCTCGTAAATCGTCGATGGCTTAACTCTGTTCTCATTCATGACTTTCAGCTCGCTGATCAGCGTAACGAATTCAGAGAGAGAAGATTTGATTTTCGCCGAGAGCTTTATGTGAGAGAAGTCCTCTCCTCCTGTGACGATTTTCTCAATGATTTCCCAAAGAGATGTATTTGCGTTTACAGCTTCGATTTCAAGCTTGCGAAGAGATGTAGCTCCCACTCCTCTTGCCGGCACATTAATAATGCGGCTCAGGGCCAGAGAATCTTTCGAATTGATGATGAGACGAAGATAAGAAAGCATATCTTTAATTTCTTTTCTTTCGTAGAATTTAACACCGCCAATAACCCGATAGTGAATTTTATATTTTCTAAGTGAATCTTCTATCAAACGAGCTTGAGCATTCGAGCGATAAAAGATTGCCATTTCTTTATAAGGAACACCTTCGCGATGTAGCTTGGCCGTTTCCTGGGCCACGTACTCAGCTTCTTCTTTATCGTTGAAACATTCGACGATCTGGATGGCATCCCCTTCAGGGTTGTCAGTCCACATATGTTTGCCTTTTCTCATGATATTTTTTTCAATAACACAAGAAGCTGCCTCGATAATCGTTTTCGAAGAACGGTAGTTTTGCTCAAGCTTGAGTACCTTCACGTCAGGAAAAACTTTTTCGAAATCAAGAATGTTTCTGATATCTGCGCCACGCCATGAATAAATCGATTGATCTTCATCACCGACCACGCATATATTTCTGCGTTTTCCACAAAGCATGCGAATGAGTTCAAATTGCGCACGGTTTGTATCCTGATACTCATCTACTAAAACGTAGTGAAACCTGTTCTGATATCGGTTTAAAACATCAGGAAATTTTTCGAACAATTGAATAACGGCTGTGATAAGTCCGCCGAAATCAACTGCATTGGCTCGATGAAGCTCGGCCTCATACTCTTCGAAATAACCGAAATATTCATCAGTCGGATCTGCCGCACCTTCGCTCATGACACGGCCAGGGTAATAGCCATTGTTTTTCAGCGTATCAATATAAGAAAGAATTTCAAAAGGATTAATCTCTTTTGTAGAGATCCCTCTGCGTTCCAATAAAGATTTTGCAATGGCCTTTGATTCACCTTCATCATAAATGGTGAAGTTCCGTGAAAGGCCAAGAAAGTTGGCTTCTGAACGAAGAAGTCGCGCGCAAAAAGCGTGAAAAGTTGTAATTTGAAGAGAACCAATATCAAGATGAGGTAATTCAGAGGCAATGCGCTCGCGCATTTCGCGGGCAGCTTTATTTGAAAACGTCAGTGCAAGCAATTGGTGTGGACTTAAATTTTTTTCGTCTAAAAGATAAGTAATGCGAGTGACGAGAGTTTTTGTTTTACCAGAGCCGGCACCTGCTAAAATCATAACAGGGCCGTCTGTTTGAAGAACTGCTTCTTTTTGTACGGGGTTTAGTCCAGTGAGATTTACCATGAAATGATAATCGCAAAAAACTATTCAACAGTCACGGACTTCGCCAAATTTCTTGGCTTGTCGATATCTGTTCCCTTGAACTTCGCCATGTAGTACGCCAGAAGTTGGTTCACAACGTTCACATAAAGCGGCGCAAGTTCATCAAGACCGTCAAAATCAAGAGGAATATAGAAGTTGCTAAGGGCCTGAAGCTCCTGATTGCCACGTGGACCGACGCCCACGATGATCCCTTTTCTCGCTTTGATTTCCTGAATATTTGAAACTGTTTTTTCAAAAAGATCAGGAGCAACAAGAGCGACATTCACCATATCTTCATCAATAAGTGCAATTGGGCCGTGTTTTAATTCTCCGGCCGCATAACCTTCAGCGTGAACGTAAGCAATTTCTTTCAGCTTAAGTGCGCCTTCAAGAGCAATCGGGAAATAAGCGCCTCTACCAGTGTAGAAGAAACCTTTGTGGTTATAAATGGATTCAGCTACGGATTTAATTGAATCACTGTTTGCAAGAAGCATATCAATTCTGTCTGCCAGTAATGAGAATTTTCCTGTGAGCTGAACTTTTTTATTCTCATCTTTCAGATCGCCAGCAAGAGCTGCCGACATTAAACGACCGGTAAGTGCTTGTTGAGTAAATGCTTTAGTTGAAGCTACGCCGATTTCAACACCTGCGCGAATCAAAAGATTGTCATCGCAATCGCGATAAAGAGTCGAGCCCTCTACGTTAACGATCGAAAGTGTTTTTACGCCTGCTTTCTTGCAAAGTGATTGAGCAGCAAGTGTATCTGCCGTTTCACCTGACTGAGAAACGAAAATGCCGACATCGCCTTCTTTTAAAATAGGATTGCGGTACCTGAATTCTGAAGCAAGTTCAACATTAGCAGGAATGCGGTTGATTCCTTCAAGGAAATCTCTCACGACAAGACCAGCGTAGGCTGCGGTTCCACAGGCAGAAATATAAACTCTGCTTGGTTTATAGGTAGCAATTTTTTCCAGAGCTTCTTTTCCTTCGCCTGCAAAATAGTACGAAGTGAGGTTTCTAATGAGACCCGGTTGCTCATGAATCTCCTTAAGCATGAAATGTTCGAATTCACCTTTTTCAGAAACTTCCACTGACATGTCTTGTTTCTTTGAAAGGTAACGAGTTGTTTTGCTCAAATCAAGTTCGTAAAAATTAATCAAATTTTTATTAGCGCTTGAAAGGTGAACAATCACTTCATCTTCAGGGAAATAAAGTTTGTGAACAATGCCGGCAAGAGCATACGGATCTGAAGAAACGAGAGCTTCGCTCGTTACTTCATTGATACCTGCGACAAGTGGCGCTCCTCTTTTCACAGCGAAAATTTCACCTGTCTTTGGATAAAGAACGACAAAAGCAGAATTGCCATGAATTCGTTTGAATGACTTTGAAATAGCTTCAAGAATAGGAACATTTTTTTTGAGCTCAAATGTGACTAGTTCCAGAAAAGCTTCCGAGTCAGTTTCAGATTTAAAAGAAACACCATGACCCATTAATTCTTTTTTAAGTTCGTTGGCATTTTCAATAATACCGTTATGGATAATTGAAAGTGTGTCGTTGCTGTGGGGGTGAGCGTTTACATCAGTAACGCCACCATGAGTGGCCCAACGGGTGTGACCGATACATGTGCGTGCGATAACGTTTTTACCTTCAAGTTCAGCTTTGAGGTTATCAAGCTTTCCCGCTTTTTTATAAAACTGCATTTTGTTGTTTTCATCAATAAAACTCACGCCTGCCGAATCATAGCCCCGGTATTCAAGACGACGAAGCCCTTCGAGAACGATCTGAACTGAGTTATGAGAAGGTCCGATATAACCGACGATTCCACACATAAAATTCACCTGCAAAAATCAAATTAAGCCCGGAAAAATTCCGGGACATATAGTGATATCACTAGAGCTCTGAACTGTTTAGGATTTTTTGTCCTCTTTCTTTTTGATAAAGCGGGAGGCCATCCCCTCTTTGGTGACCTGCTGCCCGCGAGAGATGGCAAAGGCCCCGTCGGGCATATTTTTGGTGACAGTAGACGAGGAAGCAACGAAGCAATCATTGCCAATTTCCACAGGAGCAACCGTCTGGGAATCTGAACCGATAAAACAATTTTTCCCGATTCGGGTGATATGTTTATTAACACCATCGTAGTTGCAAGTGATAAAACCGCAACCGATATTGGTTTCTTCTCCGATAAAAGCATCCCCTACGTAGCTCAGGTGCGACACTTTGACTCCCTTATCTAAAACCGATTTCTTGATCTCAACAAAATTTCCGATTTTAGCTTCGGGCCCGATATCGGCCCCCGGTCTCAGACGGGCAAAAGGACCTGCCGCGGCTTTGTTGTGCAGGGTCGCGCCTTCCAGCACCGAGTAGGCCAATACCTTAGCATTGTTCTCAACTATTGAGTCGGTAATCTGGGCGCCCATTTCGATCGTCACATCTTTCCCGATTTTAGTTTTGCCGGTAATGAAAGCTCCCGGATAAATGACAGTACCTTCACCAATTTCAACTTCGCTGTCGATATAGCAATTGTTGATATCTATGAAACGGACTCCATTTTCGCGAAGCTGTCTTTTGATTTTTTTTCTTAGCGCGTTTTCAACCGTCTCAAGCTGCTCCAGGGTGTTGACGCCGAGAAAGAGTTCTCCATCGGCAAAACAGTGGGCCTTAACATTGTAGCCATCTTTAAAAACGTCAGTGAGATAAAATTCACCTGACTTATTGTTGGAATCGACTTCTTTTAAGTGTTCCAGGACATAACTGGTTTTTAATAAATACAATCCTGAGTTCACCTCAGTAATTTTTCTGATTTCCTCAGTTGCGTCTTTTTCTTCTATAATATGAAAGCCTTTTTGCCCTCTCACAATACGACCGTAACCTTTGGGAGAATGCTCAATGAAACTTGCGGCCACTCCGTCCAGTTTTTCATTGGAAAGAAGCTCAAGCATTGCAGACAATTCTGTCTCTGAAACAACTGGTGTATCAGCACAGATCACGAGTGTGTAATCGTAATTCTTAGTCGTCTCCCCCGAGTTAAAATACGCTCTCAGTGCGTCCGCTGTTCCCAGTTGTTTTTCCTGAATAGCGAAGGCAATGTCTGTGTAATTCTTCTCTACATAGCCGCGAACAAGCTCGCGCTGATGACCAATAACCGTCGTGATTTTTCCCGACATTTTATTCTGACTAAAAAACTTTTTTAATTCGCGGATGGGAAAATCGATTAATTTTTTGTCCAGACAAGGTGCAAGCGGCTTCGGCGCATTTAATTTCAATCGCTTTCCTTCTCCTGCTGCTAGAATAACTGCCCCTATAGTCATACTCATCTCAACAATCCCCCTGAACTCCCTCTTAAACTAGTCAGACAATACGTTACATTTTCGTTTACGCCGCTGATAATTGCAATCAAGTATACCTAAAAAAATATAAGAAATGTTCATATTACGTGCTTTTTTCTTAAAGAGTTTCTTTCATATCCCGATTTATATAGCTGAATGCAAATGTATTTGCGAAGGCCAATCTTGGAGGAAAGAATATGGTAACTAATTATGAGGGTGACAACATCGAACTAAAAGATCATCTCCCTCTCCTGCCAATTAGGGACATAGTGGTATACCCGTTTATGATTTTACCTTTTTTTGTTGGAAGAGACTCCTCAATTCAGGCCGTAGATCATGCACTTAACAAATCTGAAAGACTCATTCTTCTTGCCAGTCAAAAAGACATGAAAGCAGAAGCTCCGTCTCCTGATGAAATCTATGAGACAGGAACGATTGCGATGATCATGAGAATGAGAAAGCTTCCTGACGGACGAGTGAAAATTCTCGTACAGGGACTTTCAAAAGCTCGCATCACAGAGTTCACTCAAGAAGCTCCATACTTTATGTGTAAGCTCACTAAAGTTTCAGACGTAGCGATTGAAGAAAACAATGTTGCTGCCAATGCTTTAATGAGAAACATCAGAGAGCAACTTGAAAAAGTAATTAACATGGGCAAAGTTCTTTCGCCAGATATTTTGATGATCTTAGAAGACATCAAAGACGCAGGAAGACTAGCTGACCTGGTGGCATCAAATTTGAACCTTCACGTTGCTGAAGCGCAGGCGATTTTAGAAACGCTTGACCCAATGGAACGTTTACATCGCATTAACGATATTCTTTCGCGCGAGCTGGAAATCCTGGCTATGCAAAACAAGATCAAATCAAATGCGAAAGAAGAAATTTCTAAAACACAAAAAGAATATTTCCTCAGAGAGCAAATCAAAGCAATCAAATCTGAACTTGGCGATGAAGGCCAGAAAGAGGGAGATGATGAATTTGCTGAAATGAGAGAAAAAATCAAGCGCGCGAAAATGAGCGAAGAAGCTGAAAAAGAGGCTCTTAAGCAAATGGCCCGTCTTGAAAAAATGCATCCGGATTCTTCAGAAGCCTCTATCCTTAGAACCTATATGGAATGGCTATGCGATCTTCCATGGAGCGCCACGAGTGAAGAAAAAATTGATCTCGACGCTGCTTTGGAAATCCTGAACGAAGATCACTTTGATTTATTCAAAGTAAAAGAAAGAATTTTAGAATATCTCGCCGTCAGACAGCTTAAAGGACAAGGCATGAAAGGGCCGATCCTTTGTTTCTCCGGCCCCCCGGGAGTTGGTAAAACATCACTTGGTAAATCTATCGCGAAAGCTTGCGGCAGAGAGTTTGTAAGAATCTCTCTTGGTGGTGTGAAAGATGAAGCAGAAATCAGAGGACACAGAAGAACGTACGTGGGAGCAATGCCAGGTCGTTTTATCCAGGCCCTGAAACAAGCGAAAACAAATAACCCTGTTATTCTTCTAGATGAAGTTGATAAAATGGGCGGCGATTTCAAAGGCGATCCTTCATCGGCGCTTCTTGAAGTCCTGGATCCGGAGCAAAACTGCAATTTCCGTGATCACTACCTGAACATTCCTTTTGATTTATCAAATGTCATGTTCATTGCCACTTCAAACGTGCTTGAACAAATTCCGGCTCCACTTCGCGACCGTATGGAAATCATCAATCTTTCTGGTTATACACAGGAAGAAAAAGTGGCGATTTCAAAAAAATACATCATCCCGAAACAAATGGATGAAAACGGAATCAACGACGGTCACATTGAATTTCACGATGACGGTGTTGCAAGCGTGATCAAGCATTACACTGCGGAAGCTGGACTTCGTAACTTAGAAAGAAAAATCGGAGCGATTTGTAGAAAAGTCGCAATGAAAATTGCTAAAGGCGAAGCAGAAAAAACACATATCATGAGTGAAACTGTCTTCAAGCTTCTTGGACCTCCTGTCTATACAAAAGACGATGAAAAAGAAGTGGATGAAGTTGGTGTAGCGACAGGACTTGCCTGGACAGCTCACGGTGGTGAAGTTCTTTATATCGAAGCCACGAAGATGAAAGGAAGAGGTTTAACTCTGACAGGTCAGCTTGGCGACGTCATGAAGGAATCAGCGCAAACAGCTATCGGCTATATAAGAAGCCAGGCTGCTGAACTTCATATTGATGAAGAACTTTTTGAAAAGAACGAAATCCATATTCACCTTCCGGCAGGAGCAACTCCGAAAGATGGACCAAGCGCTGGTATCACTCTGGCGACAACACTTGTGTCACTTCTAACGGGCACGCCAATCAGCCGCGATGTTGCAATGACGGGTGAAATTACTCTGACGGGGAAAGTTCTTCCAATCGGCGGTCTTAAAGAGAAAGCTCTTGCAGCGATGAGAATGAATATCAAAACGATCATCATTCCTTGGAAAAACAAAAAAGACCTTGAGGACATTCCTGAAGAATACAGAGCAAAACTAAACTTCGTAGCTGTAAAAACAATCGACGAAGTTCTGGAAGTCGCTCTTGTAGGATGGAAAGAAAAGAAGAAAAAGAAAAGCTACGCTCGTTCAAAAGAGACACTGCCACCTGCAGCGGCTTAATTAGTCTCTGAGCAAAATTATCCAGTATAAAAGAGAAGCCAACAGTATTGTTGGTTTTTCTTTTTTTAGAACGCCCTTTCTTGATATGATAATAAAAAATCATTTCAAGGACCGCTCATGAAGCCACCTCGCAGCCACGACAAATTAAAAATCCTCATCGTTGATGACTCCGATTTTAACCGCCGTTCAATGGCGGAAATTTTAACTGGTGAAGGTTTCAACGTTGTCGGACAGGCTAAATCAGCTGAAGATGCTATCCAAATTGCCCATTCAACGAAAGCCAACCTCATTTTCATCGACGTGGTCATGCCTGATATTTCGGGTCTTGAACTGGCCAAGCACTTTCAGGAAAAACAAGCCGGAGAGCGCTACCTGATCATGATGTCTTCCCTCAATATTGAGTCTATTGTTATTGAGTCCATTTCAAACGGAGCTATCGATTTCCTTCAAAAGCCTTTCGAGAGAGAAGATCTTCTTAAAGCTGTAGAAAAAATCGAAAGGCTCCTGGAAAAAGAACGTTAGGAGATTGATCAAATGTTTTTAATTCGCTTCGTGTTTTATTTCACTTTAAGCTTTGCCATTCTCTGCATTCCTGTTGGCGGCGGAGAACATCTTTTTGATAAGCTTCTAGGCATGGTCACTCCATATGCCGACAAAGCAATGAATACTACCAAGCAGAAGCTCTCAACGACAAAGCGGTACTCGAAGAAACTTTATTCCAATTCTGAGCCCTTTGAAAGAGATGAGATTGCCACCAAGCTGGCAGGCGTGAAGAAGATCAAGGTGCAACATAAGCAACCTGATGATACTTATACTGATGAAGAACGTGAGCGGCTGAAAAAAGCCTTGAGCAATGATTAAATATCTACTTAAACCAAAAACAAAAAGCCCACCATTCGGTGGGCTTTTTTATTTTGTGTGGAGTGGAGTTGGAAAATTTCTTATTTGCTTGTGTTGCTTGATTTAACTTCTTTTTTAACTTCTGTTTCTTCCTGTACAACGACCTTAGCTTCTCTTTTATTTGTCTGAACAGCATAAGGACATTCTGATTTTTTATTTTCACCTTCTTCAGAAGACATTGCTCTTAGGCTGAAGAAAAGAATTGATGCGATTACTAGTGCTTTCATAAAATCCCCCTGACGGTTTTTAAGTCTTATCTGCTTTTATCTATTGCACCCTCCATGCCAACGGCCAAGCTTTGCAAAAATCGTTACTTGCCCGTGTAATTTTTCTATCGTGTATAAACTTTGGACAATGGCATGTTGAAATTTTAGACAACAATGGATTTATCATTGGGAAAATGAACAAAAAAAGGCCCGGGAGAGACCGGGCCTTTTATGAGAAAATAATTTTAAGTTAGACTATTTGCTTGTATTGCTTGATTGCGCTTCTTTCTTGATTTCAGTTTCAATTGGAAGAACAACTTTCGCTTCTCTTTTGTTCGACTGGTTTGCAAATTGGCATTCTGATTTTTGGTTTTCACCTTCTTCAGCAAACACGTTAAAAGATAAGAGAGTAAAAATAAATACGATTAAAAGTTTCATAACATTCCCCTGTTGTTGTTTGATTTTATATACTGCAGGGGCTATGCCAACTTTTGTCACTCGATCTCAATGGCTTAGAAGGCGACCATATGAAAAACTTTTACAGTGTGTTTAAACTTTAGTCAGTGTGTGCGTCGGGAAAGGTTTTCAGAGGAGAAAATAAAAAAGCCTATCCGGTACAATAGCACCGGATAGGCTTTTAAACGTCTTTATAAACTTATTACTTAGATGTGTTCGAGCCAGAGCCTTGAGTCGACTTGCCAGCTGCATCGCCGTCAAATTGCTTATCTCTCTTCCCTACAATCATGTCACAGTTTGTTTCTGCTGATGTTACAACCTTAACGCATTTTCCGCCTTCGTTAACACTCAGTCCTGTACCTAGTTTAGCGCATTCGTCTTTCGTACAAGTGTCGCCTTCTTTTTTACACTCAGCAAATACTGAAGCTGATACAAGCATTGCCAGAGTTACAGTCATTAGAATCTTCATAAATTTCTCCTTCCTCGATTCACTTAAAAACGTATCGGTCGATTACATATTTAAATTAACACCTGCAGGCTTAACAATTGATAAAAGTGATTGGAACGCCTGTGTTACCTGTAAAGCCATCTTCGCGCCGGCCTTAGACTCTACCTTCTTGATTTCACCGAAGTTGTCGTAAGCCACGTTGATAATCCCTACGTTCTCCATTTCAATTTCAACAGGTTTCCCCATTGAGTTGTATTTGAAAGAAAGAGTACGGCGAGATTTTTCATCGTTTTTTTCCTGGTCAATCATTTTTGTGATTTTTCCAGTGCGGTCATAGATCAAGAGAACTGACTTACCTGCGCTGTTAACGGCCTTTGAAAGGTTACCAGCTTTGTCGTATTGGAAAGTCGTCCAGCCTTCATTATTTACAACTTTAGTAATCTTGTTGATTTTGTCATCGTAATCAAGTTGAACGAATTCACCTTTAGTCGAAGTCTTCTTAGTCAACAATCCTTTGGCATTGTATTCAAAAGTTGTGATGTCTTTTCCACGAGTGATTTTAAGTGGAAGTGAACAACACTCAGAATAGATCGTTTCTGTTTTTACACCATCAAGTTCAGTTGCAATTCTATAAGTGTATTGCTGGCCATCTGGTTTTGTTTTGATTTCGTATTCATAACGGCTGACTGACTCTGGTCCATCAACCGGCTTCTTCGTTACTGTTGTCCAGTAGTGGAAGTCTGGGTTCTTTGGATTATTTTCGTATTTATACTTAGTCGATTCACCGTTTCTTTCGATCACTTCAGTTGCAAATGAGTTTTTGTCGTACTTGATTTGCATTTTTGAATTGTCGATATATCCGATTGAAGTCAAGTTGTGGTTGGCATCATAATCATACTTATAGCTGTTGCCACCAACATCACTTGAAGAAATTAAATTTCCCTTTGTATCATAAGCGTAAGTTGTTTTCTTTTCTGCATCTCTTGCGGCAGATTTAATTTTTCCATCTGGATACCAGTCTAGAAGAATTTGTTTCGCCTGTGTATCTTTGATTGCAGAGACAAGTTGTCCCTTGTATTCAAAGAGAATTGCGTATCCATTTTTGTCTGTGATTTTTGTAAGTTTTCCTTCGTTGTCGAAGAAATCTGTACGGCCATCAGAATTGCTTCTCTTGTATCCGTCTTTGATTTTTTCAAGAGTCTGGATTCCACGGTCGTTTGAGTAAAGCATTGTACCATCGGCAAGCTTCGTCTCGATGTTGTATTTTTTCGAGTACGCCTGGCGAAGTTCTGCATCTCTGTTGAGGTTGTTGATCAAAGCCGTAACTGCAGCTTCACTCATTGGCTCTTTCTTTTTCATTGCATCGACGATTTTTTTGGAAGCAGCTTCAACGTTGATTGCTTCTTTCGGTACAAATCTTGTCTGAGCACCAGAACCGTTTTCGATGACAACAACAGAACCGTCAGCTGAAACAACCAGTTTAGTTTCATAGAGAGATCCCCATCCGAAACCAAACCAACCATTCTCAGTTGATTTTGAGTTATATGTACGTGTCACTTCAAGATCATGATCGCCACCTGGAACGATGATGTCAGTGTAAGTGATGTAGAAATTTCCGTTCTTCAAATTCACTCCACCAAAAGCCACCACTGGCAAAAGTGAAAGAGCGATAAGTGATTTTCTAAAACTCATAAACTTCAAGTCCTTGTTAAATAAAAAAATCCGTTTTCTATTTCGGTCGTTTGGGCCAATCCCTTTAAATTTTAATTTTTACAATCTTCATTATAATGTAAATACCGGCTAAATCGAAAAGAACTGCAAAAAACAGCATGATGAAACCAATGACAGTCGTAAATAGTGGAGTCATCGAGGATGGATCTTGTAGAAAATAGATCAATCCCAGAGCGTAAGGCATGGCCCCAATGACCATTCCCTGGAACATTCCCTGCGCAGTATAAGTGTCAATTTTCTGTTGCAGTCTGACCCGCTCACGAATGACGTCCACAATAGTGTCAAAAGTTTCGGCAAGATTACCACCTGTTTCGCGTAAAATATTGACACTCGAAACGAACATATCGTTATCTTCTGTCGGCACTCTTTTTGCCAGATTTTCGAAGCATTCTTCGAGAGGCATACCAATTCTGTTCTGCTGAAGAATAATATTAAACTCCTGCGAAATAGGCGCTGGCATTTCATCCACAATCATTCCTATCGCCTGTGGAACAGACAAGCCTGCGCGGATACCGTTTGAAAGCAACTGAAGTGCATCTACCATTTGTCCCGAATAAGCCTTTATTCTTTTTTCTACTAGAAAATCTACGATCATTCTCGGTGCTTTAAATCCAATAAAAGCAAGAATACTTCCGACGATAATTCCTATGAGCCATTTGCCGAAAAGACCAAGCAAAAGAAACATGAATGCACCGATCCCCACAGAGGCAGCAAGCAAAATATAGGTCACCTTATCCTGGGGAATATCAATAAAAAGAAACTCGAGTTTCTCCATGATATAGGTTCTTGTTCCATACGTTTGATGTTCGACCCAATCAAAAATATTCAGTGAATACTTGTAGCTTAAAGCGAATACAAGACCGCCCACCACGAAGATGAGTCCCTTGAGTCCGACTAAGCTTATAAAAATACTCACTCTATTTCACTCCTATTTCTTCACCGGTGGTTTAGCTCCCCCCGCTGCTCCTGCTGCTGCCGGCGCTGTTGATGTTCCTGCCGGTTTTGCTCCCGGGGTTGCCGGTGCTGCTGCACTTGGAGTCGGTGGAACTGGAGTTGCTGGTGCAGCTTGAGGCGGTCTATTCGAGAAAATTCCACGAGGAACGTTGTAACCTTTTCTTTCGAGTACCTCGATAAACTTCGGAATAAATCCCGTTGCCTGGAATTCGCCGAGAATTTTTCCGTTCTTATCAATTTCTTTTTGAATGAACAGGAAAATATCCTGAAGAATAACAGTGTCTCCCTGCATTCCTCCGATCTCCGTAATGTACATAACTCTTCTTGAACCATCATCCAGACGAGATTGCTGAATGATCATGTGAACGGCGTTGGCAATCATTTCCTTAATCGCCCTTGGAGAAATTGATGTTCCGGCATATTGAACCAGAGTTTCAAGACGGCCGATACATTCGCGCGGATTGTTTGAGTGAACAGTTGTCATTGAACCGTCGTGACCTGTCCCCATCGCTTGCAACATATCCAAAGTTTCACCACCACGACACTCACCTACGACAATTCGGTCAGGGCGCATACGAAGTGTTTGTTTTACAAGACAGCGAATATCAATCGCGCCATCACCTTCAAGTGAAGGAGGGCGAGTTTCAAGGCGAACAATATGTTCCTGAGGAAAGTTCAATTCCGCGGAGTCTTCACATGTAATGATACGTTCGTTAGATTGAATGAAACCACCAAGAACGTTGATCAAAGTTGTTTTACCTGAACCAGTACCACCAGAAACGATGATATTTCTGTGAGCTTCCACGGCGATACGAAGGAAGTCGGCCATGTTTTCAGTCATGGAACCGTACTTTACCAGATCCTTATAAGTAAGACGTTTCTCAGGAAATTTACGGATGGTAATTGTACAACCATCAATTGATGAAGGAGGAATAATAGCGTGAACGCGGGATCCGTCTTTTAAGCGCGCATCAACGTATGGTGTTTTTTCATCGATACGACGTCCGATTGGCGCAACGATTCTTTCAATGACGTTCAACACCTGTCTGTCATTGGTAAAAACAACATCAGACAACTTAATCTTACCACCTTGTTCGTAGTAAATTTTATAAGGGCCAACGACCATGACTTCAGAGACCGTTTTATCTCGCAACAGATCTTCCAAAGGACCAAGCCCTAAAGCTTCATCCAGAATTTCTTTAACGATCTGATTCATGTCATCGCGCGAATTCAATATTCCTTTTGTATCTTCTTTACCAAGTAAATCGACGACAACTTTTTTAGTCTGCTCTTTTAAAATGATCTGAGCTTTCGGATCATTGTCATCCGCCTTCTTCAAGTCCATTTCTTCAACGAGTGCCTTATGAATGCGCGATTTCAATTCAGTCCACGGACTCTTTCCATTTTTAACGGTAGAGCCATCAGCGTTCTTAGGTTCTTCCTTTTTCGCTCCCGCATCCGTTGGCTTAGTAAGTCTTTCGAGAGTTTTGAGAACGTTTTTCTCGTTGAGCCGTCTGACGGTATCAATAATTCCTTTCGCAAAAGGACTGCTTTTTGCCACCAGCATGACTGGTTTCTTCTGGTTAAGAGCGAGTATACAGTTCTGATCATCTTTAGGAATGGCCGAGAAAACCGGCTTTCCTATAGTCTTGGCGATGACGTCATTTGTAACAGGATGGCCTTGCTGAGCCTGATTCACCACAAATTGAATCATGTCTTTTGGAAACATCATTGTCACAAGGTCAGAGTAAAGTCTCTTTGTCTGATTGAGAGCAAGAATGTCCGGCGTACAGACAACAAGAATTAACGTTGAAAATTCCAGAGCCTTAATTGCCAGAGGAGTTAATTCATTTCCGGCATCAATAATCGTGACCGGATAAATATTTGTCACTGCTTTTAATGTGCGTCCAAGAGCTTCTACTTCAATACTGTTTGAAGCAGCTGTTTCGTTCGGCATACCGATATAAAAGACATTCTGATTCATGTTTGCAAATTGCAAAATGGAATTCGGATCAATCGCTCCTTTGAAGTCAGCAAGCTCTTTTAAGTTTTTCTTTCCTTTCATCCCGGTGATGAAATCCTGATCTCCACTGGCCTTCTGATCGAAATCGAGAAGAAGAGTTTTCACTTTTCCTTCGATTGCGTAGGCAAAGGCAAGGTTGGCTGCAACTTGGGATTTCCCAAGCCCGCCCTTACCACCGATAACTGAAATTATGTGTCCGGCCATATTTATCGGCTCCTTTTTCTGAACTTCTTTTCAATATCAGCTGATCCTGTTGATGCTGATTCAATCACCTCTGGGGTGATGAAAATGACAAACTGTGATCTCTGAGTTGAATATTTTTTTGACTTGATAAAATTAAACAATGGACTTGAGTTCTCTGAAGTCACTTTGTCTCCATCCTTATCGAAATCTGTTGATGTAGAATTAATAGCAACACCACCAACGGCTGCTGATTCCTGCGACTTTAAAACAATAGTTGAGTTAATCTGGTTTTCAAGTTTTCTTGGAGGACTGTCAGCTGAGGCTGAAGAAACTTTGATTGAAACAACAAGATTGATTTTTTCTTCCTGAAGCATACTTGGAGTAATCCCCATGTCGAAACCAGCAGTCGTCAAACCGGACTTCGCATTGTCACCTGTTCCGATCTGATAAGGAATTTCTGTCGTCTTTGAAATTTTCCCCTGTACGTTTTCACGAACAATAACAACACCTGATTGAACAACGCGGGCGTGGCCTGCGCTCTTTGCTGAATTTAATTTAGGAAATAAATGTGAAATAGTTGCAGATAACGTTCCATTTGAGGAGGTGGTCACGCCCCCGCTTGAACTTTTTCCAACGCCAATTGATCCTCCATCGCCACTCATAAAAGGAGTCCATGTGAAAGAAAACAATCGATCGTATCCTTTGGTCAATTCCACGAACTGCGCAGTCAGCTTGAATAACTTAGGCAATGGTTCCGGTTTGGGCTTGGAATTTATGGTAAGCAAATTTTCAAACGGAGGTTTTTTGGTCGACTGAACAGCATCTGTTCTTCTCGCAAGGTTTTGGATCTGATCAGGTAGGTAAGCACGCGCAATCTGCTCTGCCTTATCACTTTCTTCTTTTGAACCGACGACACCTTCTATCCAGAAGCTTCCGTTTACAACACGAACAGTGACATCTTTCAGGTTACTCTTCTGCATTTCTTCCTGCATTTTTCTGGCGATGACCAGCTGAGTTTGAGGAGAAAGTTCAACCAGCCTCAAAACATCCTGGTACTGATCGAGAATAACAACAACTTTTCCGATATCACTCGGAACAACAATCTGACCGCCGACAAAAACTTTATCGCCTTTAATACCTATTTCCAGACCTTCGACGTCGCTCAATAATTCTTTCAGCTGAACAACAACTTTTGATTGGTCGGAAGCTGTCACCTTAACCAGGTAGCGGGCACGAATATCGCCAGCAGTGTCCCTTAAAGTCAGAGTAGTCTCACCTGCTTTCACACCGGTCAGAAGAATTTCTTTTTTTGAAGGAACAATCTGATAAGTCGCAAGATTTTCATTGGCCAATTTAACAACTGTGTTTGGAACAAAGTCCAGCTTGATAATTTTTTCAAGACCGACGACAACATCGATTTCTTTTAAAGTGTCAGCGTTTTCATCCTGAGCTTGCACCAGAAAAGAAAATAGAAAAAAGAATATGAGGAAAAGCTTATTGACCGCCATTCTTATTCTCTTTAGCATTCTTTTCTGCGAAATAAACTTTTGCTTCGGAAGCGTCTTCACCTAGAACATCGTAAATCTGAGTTGCTTTCAGACGAACAGGTTCTTTATCCGCATTGTTTCTCAAAGCAAGTGAAAGGTTTCCACCGCCATACGATTGAATGAATGCCAGTTTTTGTACATCGTACGGATCGAGCTCGAGCGTAATTGTGTTGTAAGTTGTATACGTATTGAGGTTCATTGTACGAATAACTTTTGGAGTCTCCACGCCATAAATGGGAATGGAGTTCGTCATACTCATACCGGTAGAAAGAACCAGAACGTCCTGTAGAATGGTTCTTGTTTTTTGCAAATCTCTTCGCGACCCTTGAGAAATATCGAGAGCGGCGAGAACATCAACTCGATCTCCCGGTTTGATCAAACGGCCGACGGCATCCCGTTCAGTAATGTTGATGGCAACGGCGCGCTTTCCAACTGAAACTTGTCGAGACAAACCAGTTTTGATTCCGGGATAAGTTACACGCGGCTTTGTAATCTGTTCGCCTTTAATAATTGGAACGGTCGCAATTGTATTTTCCAGTTCTTTAATTGATTTGAAGTGACCAGGAGAAAGAAAATTTTCCGGAACAGTTTTGATTTCAATTTTAGAGTCATCAATCAGATCTAATTCCTGGATATCAACTTTTGCCACAACAACAGAACTTTGAATCCCGTATTGTTTTATCATCGCTGCTTTTTGATCATCGATATACGTGTACACCATCATCATGGCAAAGCCTGCGATAACGAGGGCCAGAGTCAGTGCGCGTGTGTTCATTTTTTTCCAACCTGTTTAAATAACTAGCTTTTTAATTTTAGCAAACTTTGGACTGAATTAGGGGAAGCGGAAGATTTTGACTAGTTGCTGGTGCGGTTTTCACAGCTGGTTTTTCCATCGGCCTGAACGCTTGGATGAATATAGAACTGACCTTTTGAGTCAGCTATGTAGGTTGGACCGCAAACGCCATAGTAAGTAAAAATACGAACGAAATGACTTGAACCTACTTCTTCTCTTTCACCGCTGTTACAGTCTTCGTTTGAACCGTTTTGAAGAAGAGAAGAAAATTTAAAGCACGTTCCATACGCTTCTTTTTTTGAACCTTCAAAATGATCTGACCAACCAAAAGCGTTGAAACCGATTTTTTTTAAACCCAAGTCTCTTAAGTGAACGACTTCCGGCATTGAATTCACATAAGAATTATTTTTAAGCGAGATATAGTAATAACCTCTTACCGCTTTCTGCTGATTAATCGAACCGCTGATTGAATTTCCGGCGCTGTAGTAAATAGTGTAGAGAAATAATAAGAAAGGGATGAAGAGAATCATCTCGAAAATCGCCTGACCTTTTTCATTTGATAAAGATTGTTGAAACTTATTCATCATCAACCACCGTTATCATCCAAAGTCGCGTGTACTTCGCAACTATTGCCCACAAGCATTTTGATAGCGTTGCAGGTCTGAGCATACGTCTCTGGTCTTGAAGGCTCCCTTCCCAAAAAAGATTCCGCTCTGAATTTCATGGGATCTTTTCCGCCGACAAAGCCCTGGGAGAAAATTTGTGTGAATTCTACATAAAGCCCGACAAAGGCCGGATACTTGACCGAGCTGGCATTATTTTCTTTTAACTCTCCATCAAAGCCAAGAATCAAAACTTCCGGTAAATTTTTTTTAAAGACAAACTGAGCAAGTTCGAAAGCATTTTTATCACGGCCTTCTACTGTCTGTTGCGTTTCTGAATCACCCACCAGATATGCTCGTGAAGCCATATAAACCGCATGATGAACCATGTAACCATTTGTGTAATTGGTTGCCATTTTCAAGAAAAGAAAGATAAACCCAACGGCAGCTGTAAACGTGAGAATGAATTCAATGGTAGATTGGCCTTTATTATTTTTCATCAGTTTGGGTATGGCAGATCATCAGCGAAAAATCGCGATGCTCCTGTTTTAGGATCTATGTAAAGATCGTGTTTACTTGAACCATAATCAAAGCTGGAAGCTTCCTCAAAATTAGTGGCATTATTATATTGAATTCCGTAGCGGTAGGAATAACTCATTCCCTTTTTCATGGTGGCGAACATTCCGTCCGTTCCCTTGATAAAGTCTTTGAAACGTTTGTTATTGTAGAAGGCATAGCCAAGCGAACTCAAGACTGCGAGTAGCAGAATGTATTCAACTAAACTTTGTCCTTTCTGAGTTGCTAGTAACCTAGCACCAATCGATTTTGCCATCCAAACCACATCCATGCGATAAAGATCACCGGGGCATAAGTAAATTTCTTTCCAAAAATTTTCTTAATTCCGCGAACGTCGCCAATTCTGATCAACACAACTATATTATCAAAATTCTTGATTGCATTAAACAGTAAAAGAGAACTCCCGACTATCACAGTTGTGTATAACAGATAGAGAAAGACTGTTTCCTGAAACGAATGCGGAACCAAAAGATAAAACGAAGCGAGATATTTTGAATCCCCTCCCCCCATAATATTCATCAAAAAGAGAGCAAAACCTACAAAGAGAAAGGCGAGTGAAAAAAGAAAAGCACTGAACTTCCAGATATAGATTTGAGGATAAACGAACGTCAGCAGAACAAAGAAAAGAAAATTGATCACAACCCACATGTTTGAAATTTTCGTTGTTTTAAAATCGATGTAGGCAACAAAGAGAAGCTGAATGGAAATAAATACAAAAACCAGCAGCGGCATCATCAGCGCGTTTCCTGATTTTTATAATGGGAATAAAAGCATTCGTATTTGCAGACGCCGGTTGAAAACTGCTCCGTCATTTCAAAACCAAGATACCCGACAGACTGAAACATCGTTTTGCCCAATCCTCTTACCATATTGATTGTAATAAAGGTCATAAAGGCAAAAATGAAAAGATATTCAATAAGGGCCTGCCCTGAGGAAGCCCTTATTAAGTTATTGGTTGTCATGATTTAAGAATTAAGGATAGGAGGCCTTCAAGCAATAGGAGGAAAATAATACCCAAAGAAGAATTAGTACTTCAGTTTATCGAGAGCCAAATGTTCAGGCGAAACTACGGTGTTTCTTGCAACATTGTATCGGCTTTATTGAATACACCATCAGTAAGTGATCCAAGTCGCTTTGTTGCCTGGTCTCTGAACTTAAAAACAATCATGGCAACAACGGCAACGAGTAGAATGTACTCTGTAGACGTCTGTCCACTCTCATCTTTTAAATAGGCCAATAGCTTTTTCATACGTGCACTCCTATTACAAATTCCCACTGCCGACTACTTCGGCTAATCACAGCAAGAACTTTAATTTCAGCACTATTATTTTATCATTTTACTCGGTTTTTCTTATGCCTAATTAATGTCTGGCGGTTTTTTTGGATTAAGGCCATGATTTTACAAGGGTGGCAAAAAGATTCCTAGAGATGACCCCTCAGAAAGTGTATAATGAAAGTGGGTCTAGGAGTTGGCAATTAAGTTGGTTCCTCTATAAAGAATTATTCGGGAGCGGTCCCTGGTCACGGTGAGCAAGCTCATATTGAACCTTCGGGTTCTTTCAGTGAGAAGCCTAAAGTGACTACTAACTGCAGCCACCTATTTAAAAATGGGCGGAACCTCGACAATAGTCCACCTTCTAGGCTCTTTTCTCTTTTGCTTCTTCTTTACACTCTTCATCCCCCGTACATTCAAATGCTTGACATGTAGCCTCTCTGCCACGATCCTATTTCTATGATCGACAATGTAAATTACCAGCCACTTAACTATTCCTGGATTGAAGGCCTCGCACTTGATGAAATCAACATGGATGAATCAGGTATTGTGAATATCAACGGCCATTTAAATCCTGAATTATTATTAGAAGAATCTTCGATCGCGTTCATGAACGATCTACGCGATCGTTTTGAAGCTTACGTGACAAAATTCAATGAATACCGTGCTCGCAATAACTCTTCAGCGGCGATCAAGCTTTTCAAAATTTCAAACACTGTTAACGACTTCATGTTATTCAGAAATTCACTTCGTCTTATTTTTGCCCGCAAATCCTACGACGTTATCTCCATAGGATTTCTTGCTAACGGAAAAGACATTTACGGAGCTCGCCTTTCTTTCAATGATCAATTCGGTTCAACGAATATTCATGAAGTAAGAGCGCATATCGGACCGTTTAACAAAATCACATGGCGCTTTAATAATGAAGTTGTTGATGTTGATGCTCTTGTTCGACATTACCTGACTGAGTTTATTGTTAACTCTGCCCGATAAGCCATTGCTTAAATAAAAGAGATCCCTTCACCCTTATTCTTCACTGCTTTGTTGTTGTGTTTTACACCGTGAAATCGTTTATAGGTGAATTCCATCGATTCGCGAATTGTCGGCATTTTAATTTTGAGCAAGCCTTCAATGTTGAGAACGTCGAGTTTGTAATAAAGATGCTCTTCAATTTTTTCGATGTTAGCGCCCTTTGCAATAGGAAAGTGCCATTTGCCTTTGTTGATGAGCCCGTCTGATTCATTAAAAATTTCGCAATAGAGTTTTGCAAATTCATAATGAGTCATTGTGTCCTGTGAACTCAAATGAACGAGCCTGTTGGAGACATTTTTATCAATGCACATTTTAAGAACCATTCCCAGATAGTAGACATCAAGCCAGCCCTGATGGACGAAATCATCGTAAATGGCGCCTTGGTTGTTTTTAATATTCTTTTGAAGCTGTTCAAAAAAAGTGCTCGCAAGAGGATTCACTCCTCTGCCATAGATTTTGCAACAACGGAAGATGAGATAATTTAAAGAGGATTTCTGGAGATAAAATTCTGAGGACGCCTGTGCTTTACCATATTGAGTGATGACATCAGGGTTATCCATTTCATTATAATTTTTGTTCATTCCCGAGAAGACAAACTGAGAAGAGAAATAAACGATTCGGGCTCCGTAGCGTGGAGCAAGTTCAGCTACGTTAAAAAGACCTGCTGAGTTTAAAGCATCGCAACCGTTTGGCATGTCCGCGCAATCTTTTAATGAAGTAAGGCCCACACAGTATAAAACAAAATCTGGCTTAAAGGCATAGAGGACAAGTTGCACTTCATCTTTATTTAAAACATCACAAGGCAAAGTTAAAATACCCGGCAATGGAGTGTGGCTGCGATGATAAGTTCCGACCACGCGATAATCTTTGCGAAAAAATTCTGCGAGATTGGATCCAATAAATGAGTTGACTCCAATAATAAGAACTGTCTTTCTTTTGTCGGGTGCTGAGGTTTCCATATGTATCCAGTATAAACACAAATAGGGAAAGTTGCTCCATTCGGAGCAACTTTCCCGTTAAGATTAGCCTTGTAGTAGTTTTAAAGCAGTGTTTGGGGTCTGATTAGCTTGCGATAGAACCGAAATACCTGCCTGATGTAGAATATTATTCTTAGTCAGATCAGCTGTCTCAGCTGCTACATCAACATCTCTAATTCTTGAGTTAGCTGCTGAGAGGTTCTCATCGCTGACTTCAAGGTTGTTCGAAGTTGACTGCAATCTGTTCTGAAGGGCACCAAAGTTTGCTCGCACGCCGTTGATCTTAACCAAAGCATCATCCAGCTTTTTGAGCGAAGCTTGAGCTCCTTCTTTCGTAGACACCCCATCGATTCCCAAACCAAGTGATTCGAGGGTTGCGTCCGCCCCTGCTCCGTCATAGTGAAGTCTATCGAGCAAAGGATCATTTTTGATACCAACTTGGAATTCGAGTTTTCCGCTTTGTCCGTCGAGAAGTTTGATTCCGTTAAATTCTGTAGACTTTGCGATTCGATCAATCTCTTCTTTGAGATTTTGGAATTCAATGTCTGAGAATCCTCTCTCTGTAGATCCCACTGTATCTGAAGCGGCTTGGACTGAAAGTTCTCTAAGTCTGATGATGATGTTTGAGATTTCATTCATTCCACCTTCTGCCGTTTGTAACATTGAGATAGCGTCGCCAGCATTTCTTTTGGCCTGTCTCATTCCTCTAATACTGGCTTTCAAGTTTTCACTGATTGCCAGTCCCGCCGCATCGTCACCTGATCTTGTAATTCTCTCACCAGAAGACAACTTTCTTAAATTGTCATTCAAGTTTTTATTTGTGAGACCCAATGATCTCTGTGCTGACAACGACGCAATATTTGTGTTAATTCTTAATCCCATTTTTAATCTCCTGTCACGCTAAGCCTCCCTGCTAATACTCCGAACATCTTGTTCAGAAAAATTTGTTTTGTTTAATTTTAAAGTTCTTCTAGTTTCTTTCGAAAATTCTCGTAACTGTGCCTTAAGCATCTACTACAATGCTAAAACTTTTTTAATCTAAGTTACTATGCAACAACTCACACTTGCAGGCATGTCTGTTGCTCAGCGCTTATTAGCGCTGAGAAGCAGCCTGGATCAAGCTTAGTGCTGAGTTAGTACTTGAGTTAGCTTGAGAAAGCACACTAGTACCAGCTTGCATTAAGATGTTCTGTTTAGTTAATTCTGCAGTTTCTGCAGCGACGTCTGTGTCTCTTACACGAGAGTTTGCAGAAGAAAGGTTTTCAATACTTGTTTGAATATTGTTAACTGTTGACTGCAATCTGTTCTGAAGAGCACCGAAGTCAGCTCTGATCCCTGAAACAGAGATGATCGCTTGATCGATTGACGTCAGAGAGTTTTGAGCTGAAATCTTATCTGAGACTGAAGCTAAGTTTAATCCAAGAGCAGCTACGTTTACGTCAGCTGATGAAGCATCAAATGTTAATCTGTCTGAGATAGGATCGTTTCTTGTNNCTGTTCAAATTCAACGTTAAGGAATTTTCTTTCAGTTGATCCGATAGTATCAGAAGCAGCTTGAACAGAAAGTTCTCTTAATCTGATTAGGATGTTTGAAACTTCACCTAAAGCACCTTCAGCGATCTGAACCAGAGACACACCGTCTTCTGCGTTTCTTCCTGCCTGGCCTAGACCTTTAATCTGAGCTTTTAAGTTTTCTGAGATTGCGAGACCGGCAGCATCGTCACCAGCTCTGTTGATTCTTTGTCCTGAAGAAAGTTTCTCCAAAGACTTGTTCATGTTGATTCTAGTTGAACCTAAGTTCCTCTGTGCGTTTAAAGACGCCACGTTCGTGTTAATTCGAAGTCCCATTGTAATCCTCCTTGATTCTCTGGCTGGAAAGACATCATGTCCTTCACTGTGAGTGTTACCTCACGGCTTCAAATAACTAATCGACACCCCGAAAAATAACTTTAGAAAAAAATGACTAATTTTTAGACATTTTTTTCGGCGTAACTCTTTGTAATAATTAAAAAGCGTGTAGCCGACAAAAAGACTCAAGTGAATTTTGTGTAAAAAAAGAAGTCATGAATGGCCGTTGTGTCGTTAAAATGAACATATATGATCGCAGAAAATTTCGTTCTCACTACCCTCTCTGACAATCCTGAGTATTTTGAGGAAGTCCTTCATCTTATAGAAGAAGAATTCCACTACAGCGAAGGCCATCACTACGAAAAAGATTTCGCCCCATTAATGGATCCGCTGAATTTTGAAAATTGTTATCTGTATATAGACAACAATACAAATCACGTAGCAGCACACCTCGCTGTCTGTGAAAGGAAACTTATTAAGAACAACGTCGAGATGAAAGTTGTTTTGATCGGAGGAATTGCGACTCATAAAAATTTTCGCAGAATGCATTTGTTTAAACATCTCATGGAACATGCTTTAGAAAATCACAGTGATGCTGGTCTCTTTATTCTCTGGAGTGATCTTGAAAATATTTATGAGAAATTTCAATTTCACCGCACTGGGGGATTGATTGAAACTGGCACAAGGAACTTCTCTGCCAGCGAAAGACCAAGTGGCTATGAAAAAGGAAAATTCAGCACACTGACTGACGAAGAATTCAATTCCATCATCTCCATTTATTCAGAATTCAACCAAAAGTTTTTCTTCACAATGAAAAGGGAAGAAAAAGACTGGTCGATCATCCGTGAAATGAATTCCGTTGATCTTTTCATAAAAAAGAATCTGCAAGGAAAAATCGTGCGGTATTTTTGTGTTAACAAAGGTCGTGACTTAACAAATATCATTCACGAAATAGGCGCGCTCAACACACTTGAATACATGTACCTTTTAAAAGAAGTGGAGTCATTTAAAACCTGGCTGCCCGAAACAGAATATTATAAGTTCAAAAACAGCGATATCTTCTATACTGCTTTCTATCGAATAGGCTCTCCAGAAGTTCTCAATGGTTTTTTATCGAGAATAACTGAAGGCCAGTTGAGAATCATTGCTTTTAATGAACAGCAGATTGAATTCGAATATGGTCCTAAATTGTATACAGCAACTCACAAAGATTTTTTGCAGTATTTATTCGGGCCGAAGCCGATTGAGGAATTTTCTGTTTATGGACTTTCCCTGTATGTTCCAGGAGCGGACAGCGTTTAATCCAATCCGTAAATTAGTTCTTTCTTCTTCAAGTCATCCTTAAACAGCTCTCTCCAGTCATCAATTGTTTTTTCATCGAACGATCCGTCTTTATTTCCTTTCAAATAAAGGACAAATTCAGCAGGCGTGTCTTTGTAAAGAGTGAGGATTCCCATGTCGTCAGGACGCAAGCTTACATTCAAAATGGTTTTCATTCCCGGCCAGTGAATATCGCCATAGCTGTAAGCAATCATTTCAGCACACGTCAGTTTATCCGGCGTAAGTGCATTGAAAGTAAAATCGTATTTTGCGTCTAATTGCTCAGACAATCCTTCCATGACGGATTCAATGTTGTCAGTGATGCCGTTGATTCTCGTTATGGCAATCTCATCGAGATTTGTGAAATCTTCCAGACTCACAAATTGCATTCCCGGCTTTCTGATTTCCACAATATTTTTTCCGGCTTCAACAGCTTCCCGGAACGGTTTGAAAAATTCTTTGTCCCACACACCTGTCTGTTCAAGCTCTTCTTTAGTTCCTAGCCAAACAGCCACGTGACCCCAGTGTCCAGGGATAGTGAGATTTGAAAGCACGAAAGTTCTGGTTTCAAAAACAAGGTCGAGAGGCTTCAAGTTTTGTTTCAAAAGATTGATTGCTTGTTCATTCTTATTCAAACGTCCGTCTCTCCACTTGAGTTTATCAGAAAGAAAACCCCAAACACGAGCGGCACCTGAGACTACGGAAGAAACACTCTTTAAGGCGACATCAGACGAGCGAACAAACTTACCATCTTTAATATCGGCACTTAGAGAAAGATTATCCGGAAGAGAAACTTTATCGGCGCTGAGTTTATCAAGAAAGGCAGTGATGAAATCATGGGAAGTATAATGCGAATACATTTTCACCAGGCCAGTGAGTTCGTACTTAGGATATTTGACGATCGTATTGACGATTCTTCTCATCTTAGGATCATTTAAAGCCTTGCTTCCGAGCTGAGTAAAATCATAAATCGCTACAGCTTCACCAAGCAGGGCAGGCTGACAGCCATTTTCAGCACTGTAAGCTTGCATTGTCTTTTTCAAATGCGCGTATCGAGCCGTGAGCATTTTTTGCAAACTAGAAATTTCAAATTGAGTAATCTCTTCGCTCTTGTGCGAAACCATCTTCTGAATCAGTGACTCACTTTGATCAACCAGCTTTATGTGGGTGTTGAGTACCTCAGAACAGTCCTCCTGAGCAAGAAGTGAACTAGAGACAAGAACGCATAAAATGAAGATGATGTTTTTCATAATATGCTATGCTAACAGGAGCTTGCGCCCCGGTGGGCGTTTTGAATTTTTTACAATGAGGGGGGTGTCTAAAGTTTAGACACCTAGAACTCGCTTCGCTTTGCCACTGTAGGTTTGAAAATAGAATTCACATACTTCTGGGCAATTCTATAAGGGAAATCCTGATTTTTGATTTCCTTCATTTCGCGGATTGTTTGAGGATTTAATTTAGAGAGTTCAGCCCTGTCCATAAAGTTGTAATCTATGGCTCCTGGCTCCACTTTTAAGAACAGAAAAGACTCGTCGGAAACTCTGTAAGGGAAAATAGATTTAAAGCCAGCATAGTAGAATGTAGAAGCAATCACACTGTTGCTGACGATATGTCGATCATTAAAAACCTGAGTCATCACAGCGTGGCCCTGATAGCGATCTTTTGTGTAATCTTCCCGATTATAAAAAGGCGCGTCCAGGACGACAAACCCATTCGGGTTCAAGACATTTCTGATATAGGTATAAAATTCTACGCTGTAGAGCCGGGCCAGATCATAAGAGTTCGGATAAGGGAAATCGATGAAAACGGCATCGTATTTATCGTGAGTATTTCGTATGTAGTAAAATCCATCATTGATTTCTACATGAACTCTTTTATCATCCAATGAATGCTGGTTGAGATCCGCAAATCTCTCCCTGGCAAGATTAATCATCTTCTGGTCAAGTTCGATGTGTTTGATGGACTCAATTTCGGGATATTTTAAAAGTTCACGAAGCAACAACCCGTCCCCTCCTCCGAGCAAAAGAATTTTCTTGGGAACTTGTTTGTTCATGACAATCGAAACGTGTGCAAAAGCCTGGTGATAGAAGAACTCTGTTGTTGTGTTGAACTGAAAATTCGTATCGAGTGTGAGAATTGTTGAATCGACAACTTTCCCATCTTCAGTCGTGGGATATGTAAAGATATCGATGTATTGATAAAGCGACTTCATTCTTTCAATCGGTTTAAAGCTGTCCACTTTTCTGACCAGATCATCAAGATCAGTGTTATTTTGGGCAAGAATCTTTGGAAGGTAATAAAAGAATTTTAAATAGCGTTGAGTGATGTTGGTTTCATTCATCCCGACAAGGCTGATTAAAACAACAAGGACTCCGACAAATCCGCTGTAGACTGCTTTCTTTGAGGGAAGATACCTGATCAAAATGTAAACGCAGACTGCGAGGTTTAACGTTGCCACAGTCACTGACGTCTTAATAACATCGAGTTTGGGCAAAAAATAATACGCAAAAAAGATCGTACCAATCAGCGTACCCAGATAATTCACACCAAGAACGAAATGTTCGCTTTCTTCTGATTGCCCAAGCTTGATGTCAGAAATCTTCATCATCAGCGGTATTTCAAATCCTGAAAGAATACCAATGGCAAGAGTGAGCAGCTGAATCGTTACAAAAAACACAGTCTTCAGCAAAAATTGATTCTGCAAATAAAATGATGAATAAAAATCCCCGGTAAAGAAAAAGAGATTGTCGAGATACTTGTAACTTCCGTGGAAAAGGTAAACATATACGACACAAATCGTGCCTAAAAATGAAAGTCCCAACTCCACAAGCATGAGGCTTTTAAAAGAATCTACCAATTTGTCAGAATAATAAGCCCCCAGTCCCAGCCCACCGATATAAACTCCAACCGTGAGCGACTGCCACCATATGTAATTTCCCGTTACAATCGCGAGCGTATTGGATAAAAGCAATTCGTAGACGATACTGCAAAATGCAAGAATGGCCGTAATGATGAGAACTTCAGCTCGAACGAGTATTTTTGTATTCATTAGAATTTCCCGCCAAAATAAAATTTCTCAATAATCACCTGATTCAAAGTGCTGGAATTTAACAGCATCAGCATCCACAGCACCAGCATTCCCCAGATTAATCCTTTATAAAGCTTATTTTCCACTTTCATCTTATTCATAATCAAAAGAGCGATAAGAATATTGATCAGTGAAACTGCATAGCCAATGGTGAAAATGTGCAGACTCGGTAAAATAACAATCGGAAAAAGAATAGCCCCAAGTAAAGTCCCCAGGTAATCGAAGGCCAAAACGTAATGTCCTCGTGTTGTTCTAAACTGCTTGCTCATATCCATCAGCAACGGAAGTTCAAGGCCGGACATAAAACCAATTGCCACGATGAGAAGATGATTGATGGTGAAAAGCGGAACTTGAATAGCATTTGAGAAAAAAGAAATCCCGCTTGTACGAGCAAAAGCATTGAATAAGTAATCCACAATTAATACTAATACCGGTGCCACTCCTCCAACTAAAGAAAGCAGAAGCTCGACTTTAATAAACTCTTTAAAATATTCTTTGGAAATAAACTTCTTATACAAAAGCGCACCAAAGCCCATCGACGCAATAAAGAGACCAATAGTGAGATTGTATCTCAGTGCTGTATTTCCCATTGTTGTTGAGAGGGACTGGGCCAGTAGAAATTCATAAAGAATACTGCAGCAGGCGACCACAACGGTAACAAAGTAAACCAAAGACAAACTACGGTCTTCTGATTGACGTCCAATTCGCCCGCGAAGAACGATTTTTGTTTCCGTCTTGGTAAAAGGAACAACCGATTTAATCTCATCCAGGATTTTTTCCAGATTCGTGCTCATATTGCAGACATAAATATCCATCGAAATATAATTATTTTCGGGATAGGTATGAATACTAAAATGAGATTCAGCCAGAATAAAGACAATCGTATCACCGTGAGGATCAAACCGATGCTCCACCCGATTAACGACAGTCAGATTTTTTTCAATGATCTGCTTAATAGCCTCGACATCGGCTTCGCGAATTTCGCGCTCAAGAACCGCATCGAAAAGTAAGTGCTGGGACCTCGTGTCCATAAAATTTTATCCTTTGATCTGCAATATCAGCTCGCCCATTCTGGTTTTCTTAATGAAATAGCAAACGGCGGTTGTTATGCCGACATACAAATAGATTTCCCAGATTGAAGCCCCGAGTGTTCTTCCCATTAAGGCTCCCGCCATTACACTGAGCGGAGCGAGAATGCGGACGAAGAAAACGCGATGGAAAGCAAAAATTAAAATTGAGTGCTTCCCGACCCAATTCACTATCGGAACATTCAATTTAATTGACCGCTTTTCAAGCCACAGAAAAACTGAAATCAAGACAGTTTGAACACCAAGAATATAAAGTGTCCCGCTGAACGTGCGGGCTAAATCATGTTCATGCAAAAAGACGTTGGCGGGATCCTGAAAATACGGATCCCCCCAGGCGACATAAAAAGCAATCATGACCAGTCCGGCAAAGGCAAAATAGTAGTCTTTTACATTTTTGAGAAGCGGTTTGTGATAATGAACCCACCCCATCAAAAAACCAAGACAACCTGATGTGAAAAAATATTCCAGTCTCGCATCGTATTCAAATCCGGGATGAATGTTGGCCTTAATCATTTCCTGGAATAAATCTGAAAGCATTTCAACGGGTAGAAGAAATCGAAAAAAAGAAAGCACGGTAAGAACGATAATTCCCCAGATACCCGTAAGGCTGAATGCGATTCCCAAAATACTTAGAACAAACATCCAGAGCATAATGGGATAAAAAGAAATCGCCTGCCCCAGATTCGGAGCCACGATGAAATTTTCCATGACAAAAAAAAGAAAAATCAAAACGTACAATTTAATTTTTGAGCTGAGCGTATCTTTCAATACAGACTGAGTGTATTTGGCCAGGTTAAACGCAGCCAAGGTCAGGTAAACCTGACTCACCCATGGTGTAAAAATCCAGTCTAAAAGCATATTGGCGCTGTCCGTAGGGACCTGGTGACCAATCATGGGAAAATGAATTTTATAGGTAGAAGTGAGAGCCATGGCATCTCTAAAATATTCCACGTACCACATGTTAATGTAGTACGTGAAATGTTGATCCATTGCTAGGATGATAAAGAAACCACGTAAGAAATCTAAGTTAACAATCCTTGACTTAGTTTTTTCTTCATCATTATTTTTGTTCAGGGACATCCTTGTCTTTCTTCTTAGTTAAAACTTTATCGTAGTTTCTGATATAAGCGTTCGTTACTTTTTCAAAAATAGATTGCTCTTCTTTTGAAGCGTATTTATCTTTATTGGCCTTATCGCGTGCTTCAATCGCTTCCTGCAATCTTCTGCTGTCTTCATCATCTTTACCTGCTCCGGCAAGAGCAGCATCACCAGCAGCACTGCTGTCAGATGTTGATTTCCCTGAAGAAGATTTTCCAGAAGAAGAACCGTATCCGCCGCTTCCGTAGCTCGCACTAGTACCGTAATTGCCGTTTACCCATGAACCAGAGCCGGAATTTTTTCCTTCATCTTTTTTAGAGCCATCATTAGCTCCTTTTGATCCAAGACCATCGAGACCGCCACTTCCAAATAGACTTGATCCGCCTTTTGAACCAATCGCCCCAGAAGTAGGTCTTGAGAAATTTGAAGCAAATTTCTGAGTAGCGGCTGACATGCGAGAAGCTCTGTCTGCGTTTCCGCTTGATGCCATCGCTTTATTGTAAGCATCGAGTTTCTTCAACTGTTCTTTACGGGCATTTCTCAGAGTACCGATCGCATTAAGGAATGAACTCTGTTCTCCAGAAAGCGCTACGCTTCCACTCACACCAGCGCCTTTCGCAGCAGTGTTGATGATATTTGCGTTCAGGTTTAACAGCTGGTTATCCATTGTAGAGTTTGTAAGCGCATTCAAAGTTTTCTGGCCATCAAGCTCTGCCTTAACTTTATCAATTTCAGAGTTGATCAGCTTCAACTTGGCCGGATCCTGATTAATTGGTTGATCGCGATACAACTGAAGAGTATTCAGATAATCTTCCAGGTACTTCTGATTCAAACCACCAAAGGCTTTAGAAGCTTTAGTCGCACCTACCGCCATATTGGCAGCAACACCATTAGACATGATATCTAAATATGTTCCCAGACCAACAGTTGGATAACTGATTTCTTTCAGACGTGACGTTTTCGGCCACAGGAAGTGATATTCGAATGTATAGTCGGCAAATTTCTGAAGGTTATCAGTATCGCCTTCTTCAAAGAACTTTTGTTCAACAGCAAACTTCTTAGCTGAGTCTTTAATTAACTTGATAATTTTGTCATCCAGGATGTAGCGACTTTCATCCGTTCCGATTCTTGGAGTATATTTACCAAGAATGTTCGAATCAATGAAAAGCTCTCTCATATAACTTTCTGAAACGAAAGCACCCCCACTCTTACCACCACCGCCAGAGGCACCTGGATTTTTGGCAATCATGGCGTTTTTAGCAGCCTGGAAACCATCTTCAAGTTTATGAGCATAATCGCGATCATCATTGGCGTCGCGAAGAACCGCTGTTTTTGAAACTCCCCATGGAATCCAAGGGTCGACTACATAGCGCGCTTCTTCACCTTGATAGTAAACTACAAAGTTTTTAATACACGCGTTTGCGGAAGTGTGAATATTACAAACCTGGTTGAACGGTTGATTCAACACTCGGCTGTACTCAACACATGTTTCTTTCTTACCACAACCATAACTTCTGATGTATTTGTCGAAGACTTCAGGACGTTTTGTGATCCATGCACCTTTTAACGAAGCAATCAACCACAGACCTGTACCACCAGTGATGGCCGATGTAGCAATGATACCGGCGGCTGCCCATGTAGAAAGAATTGATGTTGTAGCAAATCCACCAAGAATGGCGATGACACCGGCAGCGAGCAAGGCACCAAGTATAGCTCCCATAGCCGCAACAGAACCGCTTGGGTTCTTAATATTAAAATTGAACAGGGTATATTTTTTCTGTTCAGCATCAGTCCATTTAGCTTCGTAGTTAACCCAATTGCTGACTTCGGCCATGCTTTTGTATATACCAGTGTTGTCTACTGCGAGAGAAGCATTAAAACTCTCCAGTTGATTCGTCCATTGAACAAGAAGTCTTTTACCCTTAACACCCGAAGCATCCCCTTCAAGTTCATCATAGTTTGTTGATGGATCTGCATATTTTGCATACTCATCACATTTTTCTTCGAAGAATTTTTTCTTACTGGCGTCTGTGATGTTTTTATAACCTTTAACATCGAGACACATACAAGTCAGCTTTTGATTCGTCTTATCGATTTTATCATTAGTTGATTTTCTCAATTCCATGTGTGAAGCCGCAACCGTTTTAAGTCTTCCGTAAAGAGAAGAAGTTGCATCCCCACCGCGTGTCCAGTAGTCATGAACACCATCCCCAGACAAAACGAAGTCAAACGAAAGAAGCGCCAACTCCAGGTTCAGTAAATTTTCTTTCTTAAGGTAGTTCATGAAATCGTCTCTGAAACGGATATCACACGTTTCAAAATTCGATTTTCTTTCAAGTTTAAAGTCCGGATTTTTTACCTGAACTTTATCTTCTTTAACAGATTCAGCTCTGAAGTTTTCATATTTATCATGGTCGGCATTAACAGTGTCATACGCTTCATCGGCATTTGCTGATGAAAAGAAAAACTCAACGATCGAAGCGTAGTATTTTTTGTCTTTTGGTTTTTCAATACGAACTTGCGGAATTACGACTGGTGGAACATCTGGAACACAGATATTTCTGTCGTTAGGCAAAAGCCCTTCGCAACACTTCTGACCACGTTCAGGTTTCTTACCGGCCTTCACGCAATCTTTACAAATGAAGTTTTCCACACATTTATTTCTTTCGCATGAACCAGTACAACAGTCAGAGTTTTTCTTACAGCTTCTGCCTCTGTCTTCACATTCTCCAATGCCTGAAGTTTTTGAGTTGAAAGGAAGGCATTCACCTTCACCACAGACAGGGTTGTTCATACAAGACTGGCCAATGGCCACAGGTCTAAAACAACGGTAGGCTTCTTCACAAAATCTTTTCTTGGATTTTGGATCAAGAGTACACGATCCTGAACAGCATTCGCCGTCCTCTTTACACTCTCTGGCTTCTTTTTTACATTTCGGACCATCTTCTTGTTTTGGATCCGGAGCACATTTCAAACCTTCTTCACAGCTCCAGTTGTTACAAACACCGCCTTCTTTAATTTTGGCGACCGGACTTTTGTTGATCTCCTCAAGTTCTTTATTAACGAACTTGTAGAATGCTTCTTCCGGATCAGAAGGATTTGATTTCGCAAAATCTTCGTAATCCTGCTTCATCTTAACCATTTCATCGCGGGTGAATTTTTCCTGCTTATAGTAGATGTCTAATTCTTCAAACAAGTCAGGCTTGATCATTTGAAGATCGACCTTACCTTTATTATCTACCTTATGAGCAGCAACTCCCTGCTTAACCTCATCAAGAAACTTATTCTTGTCCGCATCCGAAAATCTGGACTTGGCAAAGGCGATGTTTAAAGACAACGCAAAAAGAATTAAAATTTTCAACATACGTACCTCGTGGACTATCCTTATATTATTTAATTTTATGAGCTTATAGGATTCTGGTAAACAGCCTTACCGATTTTGCCCCTTAAACAGTTGAATCCCTTCACTGCCTTAAGAGATTAAAGCCGACTATTGCTGTCCATTTATATTGGCACTTCCCGCTCTTTTTACCTTTTTAAGGAGCTTATCCCTGAGGCAAACAGAAGAAGCCCAAGGCTCCAGAGTATCCAACTCATTGTCGGAATATCACTCCAGGTCCGGATTTCATGGGCACCAATAACGAACACACCACAGAAAACAAAGATGCCTGCAATCAACGAAAAGCTTAAAAAAGTCAGTGCGCCTGTAAGAGAGCCCAGCTCTTTTTCGTAACCAGTATTGCGGATTTCTACCGCATAACCTTTCTTTGCGAAGTCGCGCAGAAACCATCTTATATGTCTTGGAAGTATTCGCACTGAAGAAGTCAGATCGCGAGCAGCCCATGCAGCTTCTTCAATGATCTCATCTTTATTGAAAGTACTTTGGACAATTTCATTGATGTCTGTTTCAAGAATGCCAAAAATATTTAAATCAATGCCGAGTGATTTTCCTACACCATCTATCGTCATTAGAGCGCGAAAAATTATATACCACTCGCGCGGAAGGAAGATCTGGTGTTTTTTTAGTGTACTGATAACAACGGTTAACAGCTCTGAGAAATTGGTTTGTTTTACAGAGAGACCGACAAAGGGACTCAAGCCATCGCGAACATCTCTGATTAAAGCATCAATGTCCGGAATAGTATCGTACTCGGCCACATCCAGGAACTCATAGACAAGGTTTTCATAATTGTATGAAAGGATCGCGTAGATGATGGCGATAAAATGATGTCTTCCGTTCTTGCTCAGGTTTCCCATCAATCCAAAATCAATCAAACCAATGCGTCCATTATTGATTTCATCAGTGAGATAAAAGAAATTTCCCCCATGAAGATCGGCGTGGAAAAATCCATCTTTCAGAAATGTTTTGAGAAATAATTGAATTCCATATTCCATTTTGGGAATAAGTTCATCTTTCTTTTCCAGAATCAGTTCGTTTCTGCTGAAAGGAATCCCTCGCAATTCTTCAATAACCAAAACATCTTCGCTGGAAAATTCTTTGTAGACTTTAGGGATGTAATAAAGATTCTTTTCATCGTGCCGGTCTAGATTTTTTTTCAACCGTTCTGCATTAAGGGCTTCAATGTTGAAGTTCAGCTCGCGCTGAAGGGTGAAGGCAAAATCGTTGATAACTCTCGAAACGCCCAGGTAACGCAGTTCCGCACTGACTCTCTCTGCCTGGTTGGCAAGAAACATGAGAATTGAAAAATCTGTTTCAATTTCTTTCTCAATGCCTGGTCTTCTGACTTTAATGACAACAGGACTTCCATCGAGAAGGACAGCCCTGTAGACGACACCGATAGACGCTGTACCGATGGCATTTGGATCAACTTCGGCAAAAACCTGATCCAGTTTTTTGCCCAAAGATTTTTCAATCAACGCGATTACTTCCCCCAGCGGAACTGGCTTGACCTTGTCGCGAAGCATGCGCATTTCTTCAATGAAAGACGGATGAAAAATATCTTCGCGCGAAGAGAGAAGTTGCCCAAATTTAATGAAAGCAGGACCTAATTCTTCAAAACATTTGCGCAGTCTAAACCCAAGAACCTGGTTCCAGTCTTTTTCAGATTTGTTGGCCAGCTCTTCAGAGATACGCTTTTTTGATTTAGGAAGAACGAAATTCGGAATTTTCCCGGTAACTGTGTTAGTGATGAATTCATCAAAACCATGTTTACCAAAAACCAGCACGATTTCCTGCAATCTGCCGACGTTTCGAATCGTTTTGGTGAGACCCATGCCTGCTCTGATCAAATCCATGAAAAAACCTTTTGAATGGGGTATCCCTATATTATAATCAAAAAATCAAACTTGAGGTGATTTTGCGTAATTTTATTTGTGCCTTAACACTATTTTTATCTTCGCTGCTGATGGCTTCTGCTCACGCAGTAGAAACCTGCAGTCGGATAGCAATCATCAATTACCAGGAAGTGCTGGTGGATGCGAATGCTTCTGAGAAAGGTGAAGGGCTTCGCTACCATCTCGAAAAAGATCCGGTTGCAAAACAATATCTGGATACATATCAAAAAAACTCGGCCATTCGCTGGCCTAATGCTGTTTTGGGAACTGCCGGGACAGGCTTGCTGCTTTATGGTTTTTTCAACTCCAATTCACAGGATCGCCAGGTCTTTTTAATTTCAGGAACAGCGACAATTTTAGTAAACTTTCTGGTGGCCCGGACTCTGGAAGTGACAAATGAAGCCAATCTAAATCGTGCCATTCAGGAGTATAATAAGCGCAATCTTCCCATGATATTTTTCAACCCGGACGGCAATCGTGAAAGCGATGCAGGCTTTCCTGGTTTTAAAATCGGCCTGAACAAAGATTGGAGTTTTTAAATATGACACCTGAAACACCACAAAGTTTTAAATGTTATAACTGCGGAAAGAATATTCCGGTAATTGGAGCCTTTAAGGTGGCGCGGACAGAGGATTGTCCCTATTGCTTGAAGAGTCTTCATTGTTGTAAGATGTGTAAATTCTACGATCCCAAAGTTTATAACGAATGCCATGAAACCAGCGCCGATCGCATAGTCGATAAAGAAAAGGCTAATTTCTGCGATTATTTTATTCTTTCGGGTGGAGGCTCAAATAGCTCCTCGAAGGATGATCTGGTGAGCGCAGCGGACGCACTATTTAAAAAGTAAAAAGGAAGACAATGGAAGAAGTACCTATAACATTAGCAGGTAAAAATAAAATTGAAGCTGAGCTCAATCATCTTGTAAAAGTCGAAAGAGAAGAAATAAAGACGGCAATCGCCGAAGCCCGCGAGCTTGGGGATTTGAAAGAAAACGCTGAATACCACTCTGCTAAGGAACGTCAGTCCATTATCGAAGGCCGGATCGCTCAGTTGCAAGGAATTCTTGCGCGCGCCCGCGTAGTTGAAGTTGCAAAAATCAAAAGCAGCAGAATTGTTTTCGGAGCGACTGTAAACGTCCTCGATCACAACGGCAAAAATCATACATATAAAATCGTCGGAGACGACGAGGCTGATTTCACAGCTAATAAAATTTCTTATACCTCACCACTTGGTCGTGCACTTATCGGGAAAGAAGAAGGTGATACCGTTGTGGTAAAAGCTCCAAAGGGCGATGTGGAGTACGAAGTTGAATCATTTGAATTCATCGACTAAAGCTGCTCCCAAAAAAAAGGCTGCGGCTTCAAAAACGGAAATCGGGTGGGACTCCACTCTTGAACAATTTTTAGGCAAAGCCAACAGTAAATCCATTGAAAAACTAAACACAGCAGGAATTCAGGAAGTGAGAGACCTGCTGTGGATTTTCCCTCTCAGAGTCGTCGAACTTCCTCCCCTCCGCAGTTTTCAGTATGTCGAAGAAGGCCGCATTTTCATCGGCCGGGCCAAAGTTCTCAACATTCAGGCTAAACCCAATTTCAGAATAAAAGGGCGTGGGAAGGCCATGCTCTATAATATTATGGTGCATGTTCAGGACACGTTGTCTGATAAAATCCTGCAACTCAAATGGTTCAATTCCTACGGCTCTGTAAAAGATAAAATTTCCAAAGCGACCTGGATAGAATTCATGGGAGAAGCCAGTGCCTATAACGGTCAGGCGCAATTTGCGAATCCTGAATTTCACATTCTTGAATCTCCAGACTCTCCTTCTCCCTTTGTCACCATAAGCAATGAGCTGAAGATTCAATATCCAACCGTGAATACCGTTCCGGGTATCACCATGAAAAAGTTCATGGATAAAATTCCAATGGAGCTTTGGAATAATATTCCGGAAACGCTGCCGGCTTCAGTGATTAAAAGAAAAGGTTTTCTGTCTCTTTCAGAATCATTCAAAGTGATTCATGCGAAAGTAAAACCTACTTCTGAGCTTGAATCAGCGGCGGAAAAGCGTCTCATCTATGAAGAATTTTTTGAAGATCAGATAAAAATTTATCTACGCAGACAGTATTTCAAAAAACCGCAAGCACACTCCTATTCTGTAGACAATGAAACATTTCGTTTGTTCTGTTCAAGATATCCTTATTCACTCACAGAGGATCAGGCGAAAACAATGAACGAAGTTCGACGCGATTTAAACGGACCTCATCCAATGATGAGACTCGTTCAAGGCGATGTTGGGTGTGGCAAAACAACTATTGCCATGCTTGCTGCGATGATTGTGATTGAAAAAGGCGCCCAAGCTGCGCTCATGTGTCCGACTGAAGCTCTGGCCACTCAACACTATATTGGTGCCAAAGATATTTTCGACGAGAAACAATACCGGGTTAAGCTTCTCCTGGGTTCGACACCTGCAAAAGAAAAAAAGCAAATTCAACTCGAGCTTGCTGAAGGCTTGCTTGATTTTATTATCGGGACTCATTCTCTCATTCAAGAGTCTGTTCAGTTTAAAGAATTGGGTTTGGCAATTATAGATGAGCAACATAAATTCGGCGTTGATCAACGAATCAAATTGACCAGCAAAACAACAGGCGCTCACTGCCTGATTATGTCGGCTACACCAATTCCCCGCTCCCTTTCACTCACTCAATACGGCGACCTGGATATCTCGACAATTAAAGCGATGCCAGCTGGAAGAAAAGGTCATAAAACCAGAATTGTGACTGAAGAAACGTATCCTCAGTTTTTAAATTTCATTAAAACCAGACTCTCTCTTGGGGAACAAATTTATGTCGTAGTTCCGGCCATCAGTGAGAATGTCGAAACTGAGCAGGATTTCCACAATCTTGAAAGTGTTCTGGAAAAATTTAAAAAATATTTCCCGCAAAACAAAGTGGAAGGTCTTCACGGACAAATGAAGCCTGATGAAAAGGCTCGGATGTTTCACGACTTTAAGGATCATCGGATTGATGTTCTGGTTTCCACTTCAGTGATTGAAGTAGGCATCAATGTTCTCAATGCAACGGTCATGGCCATTCTGAATCCTGAGCGCTTCGGCCTTTCATCCCTCCATCAGCTGCGAGGAAGAGTGGGCAGGGGGGAAAAACCAGGCTTCTGTTTTCTGGTTAATGACAAAACAATTTCCAATACCTCAATGGACAGGCTGAAAGTTATTGAAAACAACACCGACGGATTCAAAATCGCCGAAGAAGATCTGAAAATCAGAGGAGAAGGCGATCTTTTTGGTACAGATCAATCCGGAAGCCAAAGCCACAAACGTCTCGCCAACATTATTCTTCATGCCGATGTTTTAAATGAAGCTCGCGCCGATGCTCTACAATTAATCGACTCGCGCGATCCGGACATTGAGAAACTCCTCAATAAATATTCCGGCGATGAACGAATTTTCACTACAGTTTAATTTTTTATCCTTTGCTATACTAAAACCTATGATTCACCTCGAAGTTTTAAGCAGCAGAGATCCGATGGCCCAAGGTTTGTACGAATTCGAGTACGACATGGTTACATTGGGGCGTTCAAAAAAAAACGATCTCATCTTTTTGGATAAAGAGCTTCCGCTGCATTATCTCGTGGTGAAATTTATCAGCGGACAATTAGTTGTCCAGAGCCGGGTGAAGGAGCCTTTCTTTTTTGTGAATGGAAAAAAAATCAGCGGAACATTAAAACTAAAAACCAATGACACTATTGCCTTTGGCAACAATCAAATACGAGTGGTAAAAGCTACTGAAACAAACATAAGTGCTGACTTCTCGTCTGCTTATGAAAACTTCAACAAGCAATCGCCTGAATTAAAATTCGCATTGGATTTCATCGAAGAAATTCTGCTGGATATGGAAAAAGAGACCCATGTTTAAAAAAAGCCATCCGAACTATTTTTATACCAGTGATGGAATCCGCATTTTCTACAATACGAATTTTCATCCGGAAGAACTGGATCCAACCAGACCAGTTCTGGTTCTCATCTATGGTCTTCTCTGCAGTAACAATCATTACAAATACCAGATCCCTTATTTTGAAGAACTGGGTTATCAGATTCTCATTCATGATTACCGCTTCCATTATGCTTCTTCACAAGAAGGCGATATTGAAACGTGCAACTTTCCCAATATTACAAAAGATCTCCATGAACTTCTGGCCGAGTTGAAAATTGGAAAATCCATCTTTGTGGGCCATTCAATGGGAGTCAATATCTGTCTGGAACACGCCAGAAGATATCCCGAAGATATGATCGGCCAGATCCTGATTTCTGGAACGGTTGTACCTCCTCAAGACATCATGTTTGATTCAAACATGGTCGATATCGTTTCTCCCCACTTGAAAATGTTCACAGAAAAATATCCGGACCTTTTTAAAAGTTTCTGGAAACATTCTTATAAAAATCCCATCGCTCAATATATGATTTTTGATGGCGGCTTCAATAAGAAACAAGTCGAGATGGAATTCATTCAACTCTATATGAAAAAAATCAGTGAGCTTCCGGAGCAATTGTTTTTTCACCTGCTCAAGCTGATGCATGATCACGATGTAATCAATCACCTCGAAACTATTTCCACTCCCACGCTGGTGATTGGCGGTGACAAAGACAAGATTATTCCCAATTATTTACAACGAATCTTAACAACTCACCTTCAAAACAGTGAACTTTATATCGTGAAAGATGGCAGCCATGTGCCGCAAGCCGATTTTCCAGACATGATAAATAAGCGACTTCACAGGTTTGTCTCCAAAATAGAACGAAAGACCGACCTCATCGCTCAAGCTTAACAAACAGTCTTCCGATACGACTTTTACGGAGTCGTTTATGCAATTCAAATTTTCGCTGTTCATTCTTGCGCTTTCTACTTCTGCCCTTGCTGATGATGTTTCCAAAAAAGCCTGTGAAACATTTCTTCCGGCACTTGGTGAACAAAACATCGGCTTCTTCCTCAACGGAGTCAGACGTGATCTGAAAGATTACGAAAAAGCTTCAAAAAGATATTTTGAAATTCTCAAAGTCGTCGATGATGTGGTCAGCGACGATGCAAAAAAACGATGCGATATGGGCCTCTACCCTATTATGAATGTCGATGTCTGCTACATGAAATGCAAAGACGAGATCGAAAAAAGAATTACCGGTTCTTTTGCCTGGAACTACCAGGATCGATGGGCCAATCTGGATCGCTGTTATGATGCTTGCAGCGCTGCCTTTGTTGTTCAAAACGGAATTACGCGCGCTCTTCGCAAAACAGCTTCAGAAAGTACAAATTGTGGCACAACAACTGATGTCATTGATTCAAGAAAACCCAAACTAATGGATCAAATCATGCTGGAGATGGATGCACACGACTACGGAAAAAATACTGGCAAATAATCTCAAGTGATATTCAGATTTTTGTACTCAATCATTGATTTGAAAACACGTTTCATCGCAGAAAGCACTTGTTGTCTTTTGTACTCCTGGTGAGAAGCATCTCCCTGAGAGTTTTCGACAAAAGCCTGATGATCGACAATCTGAATTTCATAAGGATAAAAAAAGCGGATATCTCTTGCGACAAGCGAAATATCCATGCTGAGTACTCTGCGAGCGAGCTCGTTCTCTTCTGGATTTAATTTCTTCGCGATTCTTCTCAAATCGTTAAACTCACCAAGAAAGGGATTTTTGTATTCAATCAGCTGACGACAGGTAAATTGTATTGACTGGTAACTTTTAGCTGTAAATTTATTGCGGTCACCGGAAGATTCACGAGATAAGTTACAATCCTGGATCGCTCTTTCCATCGCCCCCAGAAACCTTTCTTCAGAAAGATTATTTCTGATCGCCATCTTCAGCACGCGCTGATGAGCTTCTTTAAATCTTGGCAGATCAATCATCGTATTAATGGCGCGACTAGGTTTATTATTGTGAGGAATCACAATATTCTGTTCGACCAGAAAACGAATTACGCGAAGAGTATCAAATCTTGAATTTGTTACGAAACGAACACCGACACGGTCAAAGAGTTCTTCAGCTACGTTCTCTGCTTTATGAAGTAGCTTGATGATAACGCTCTCACGCGTCTTCTTTGATTTCGTTTCAAAATCAATCAGCGGAACTACTTTATCTGATCCTTTGATCCCGATGAAAAGCTTATCCCCTTCACCACGGAAAATATATTTGTAGAATCGATCAAAGATCTGTTGTTGAACAATGTTGAAATAGTTTGAACGAAGATCCTTATCTGCGTGCATGATTGTATGCATGACTTTCAAAATGACTTCCGCCCAAAGCTTATCTTCTTTTTTTCCCGGAGAATCATCCGTGGCCATAAGAAACAACTGAGAAATATCCGAGATCATCAGAAGCGAATTAGGAAGCTTCAAATCCAGTCCGTCCGGATTACCTTCTTTTAAAAAATAGCGCTTGATGAATTGGAGTGCTTCCTGAAAATTTCCAAAGAGCTCGGCCTTAGTGACATGATCATTGGGATCAAGACCGTAGCCTTTCAGGAATTGATTGACCTGCTCAATGGATGACATTGGTCCTAAAAAATTCTTCGTATCGAGGGCCGATTTCCCGCCTACAACTACGTCGAGAATATCCCAATCAAACATGTATTTTTGTAAGTAACTTGGTCTTTCCATCTTTCCCTTTGATAGAGAAGGTTCAATCGCTGTATCATTATCTAATGAATCAAGATAAACGACCAACACTTAAAAGACTAGACATACTTTTCCTCTCCTTTTTTGGTTCCGGCTACTTACCTAAGGCACCGGGGACATGGGGCACTCTCGCAACGCTTCCATTTCTGTACGGACTTGGTCTGTTACATCCGCCATTCTTCCTGTTCATTCCTTTTATTTTTATCACGACAGTCATTGCCTGCTTCATTACAGAAACTGTTCAAAAAGAATTACATCTTCACGATCCTCAATGGATTGTCATTGATGAGTTCCTGGGAATGAGTACGGCATGGCTCTTTATCCAGACTCATAATTTGCTACACCTGGTGATCCTGTTCATCCTTTTTCGCGTCTTTGATATCATCAAAATCTGGCCAGCTTCGTTTTTCGATCAAAAAATCGAACACGGGGCAGGAACCATCCTGGATGATATCGTCAGTGGAGTTTATGCCGGACTGGTTTACTTGGTGATCGCCAGATTTATTTAAAAAAGTGAACCTACGCTTTTTTTACGCTTGACTTACGCAAAAACTACGCACAAACTTATCTGTATGCAGAGATTGAGTATCAATCGATCAAATACTGCTTATGTAGACTAATCCGGTCTAGTAAATGCGCAGTTTTGGTTATTAAATAGACCCATCCATTTGCATAGACATTCACAACAAAAAATAAAAACGGTGTAAGCGTATTTTGCACACTTCGGAGGAACCAATGTCACTACAGAAAGTATCGTCATCCCAAGCATCTCCAGAAAAATTAAAGGCCCTTGATCTCGCTCTTTCAGCTATTGAAAAGCAATTCGGTAAAGGCGCGATCATGAAACTCGACAACAAAACTGTTGCTGAGAAAATTCCTTCAATCCCAACTGGATGTTTGAGCCTTGACCTTGCTCTTGGCATTGGCGGTATTCCTCAAGGACGTATCATTGAAATTTACGGACCAGAGTCTTCAGGAAAGACGACTCTTACTCTTCATATTGCGGCTGAATGCCAGAAACAAGGAGGTACTGTTGCTTTCGTTGATGCTGAACATGCTCTTGATACAGCTTACGCTGCTAAGCTTGGCGTTGATGTACCAAACACACTCATTTCTCAACCTGATTCTGGGGAACAAGCGTTGGAGATTGCCGACATGCTCGTTCGCTCTGGTGCTGTTAACTTACTCATTGTCGACTCGGTTGCCGCTCTTACTCCAAAGGCTGAACTAGAAGGCGAAATGGGTGATTCACACATGGGTCTTCAAGCAAGACTTATGTCTCAGGCCCTAAGAAAACTTACTGGTTCAATTTCTCGTTCAAACTGTACTGTTATCTTCATTAACCAACTTCGTATGAAAATTGGTGTTATGTTCGGTAACCCTGAAACGACAACTGGTGGTAACGCTCTTAAGTTCTACGCTTCTGTTCGTCTGGACATCAGAAAAACTGCGGCAATCAAAGACGGTGATTCTCATATCGGTTCTCGCACTAAAGTTAAAGTTGTTAAAAATAAAGTCGCTCCTCCATTCAAAGAAGCTGAATTCGACATTATGTACGGACAAGGTATTTCAAAAGTTGGTGACATTCTTGATCTTGCTTCTAACAACGGCATCGTTGAAAAAGCAGGCGCATGGTTCTCTTACAACAATAACAAAATCGGTCAAGGTAGAGAAAATTCAAAAACTTTCCTTGAGCAAAACCCAGAGCTTCTTGAAGAAATTAAAAACAAGATCCTGGTTAAATTCGGTCTGGCCGAAGGTGCGGCAGCTCCAATGGTAGACGAATCAACTGGTGAGATTATTGAAGAAGTTAAAGAAAAGAAATCTAAGAAAAATATCCAGTAATCTTAAACGATTCTAGCTTTGGAATTTTCACTCTCCCTCTGAATTGAGGGCCCTGAAAATTCCGAAGCTTCTTTTTAAAACCATGGCAGATTCAAATAAAGCTTACCTGTATCTCATCAAATTGCTCTCTGCCAGAGACTACTCCGAACACAAACTCAAAGAAAAACTCCAGGAAAGAGTCCGCGCGAAAAGATTTTCATCAGAAGAAGCTACAAGCGCTCTCAATCTTATCAAGGAACAAGGCTATTTACGAGAAGAAGCCTATGCCGAAGCCAGAGTGAAGGGGTTCATGAGCAAAGGCTATTCACCCAACTTCATTCGCCAGAAACTTGCCCAGGAACATCTCACCGTGACCGATGAATCTATCGGAGAGATTTTTACTGAATACAGGATTAGTGAAGAAGATCAGATTGAGAGATTGGCCCGTAAAAAAATGGGATCGAGAACAACATTTGATTTTGACGATGAAACCCGTATCCTTCGCTTTTTAATCAGCAAAGGACACGACTATAGTTCTTCTAAAAAGGTTCTGAAATCACTTATTCAAGAAGTTCGAGAGCAGCAGAATTAAGAAGGTCCAGCGCTTCTGAATCTGAAAGAGAAGAGTCTTCAGCTCTCAATCCTTTTACCGAAGCCTGAAGATTCAAACTCATAGTACCTGTTTGAAAGAAATCCTGAACATCATTTAAAAGAAGTTTTGCAATTTGCTTGCGGGCATCGATATCTTTCTTAGTCACGGAAGCTGCCAGCGAAGTGCCAACAACGGCCGCTACTCCGGCGCCTGTTGAAGCATAAACACCTGTCACAATGAAAGTTCCCACATATGATAATCCAATTGCCTCACCGTGTTTCCCCATCACATCTCCTGCGAAAACATTGGCATTGAGAGCAAGAGTAAGCAGTACAATTAGCGCTTTTTTCATAGTGTCCTCCGAATTTAATAAGGATAGTGTAGCGCTGTTCGGGACGGAGAGATGAAAGTGTGTAAAAATTTTAGTTCTTTTCCTCAATTTACCCCCTTTATCCATAATTCCCATGTTTAGTCTGTCGTTTTCTTTCCTATTGATGGTGCTATTGGCAGGTTCTCCGGGTTCTGCTGATCACGGCTTAGTTGAGTTAATTGTTAAATCGGTCTGGACCTAGATTTTGTGCTCCCGCGCGCTATACACAATGCTGGTCATCATGCCCATGGCAAACTTCATCTGAAGGAACTCGGGAAATCTCATTCCTCTAGTTCTAAAATCATCAAAATATGCTAGGCTAAAACCTTAAATCACACTTGGGAAAAGGATCTATGAGTACAAAATTTACTGGTCAGCAAATTCGTGAAAAATTCGCAAAATATTTTATTTCAAAAGGGCATGAGAAAATTGCTTCGAGCTCGCTCATTCCTCACAACGATAAAACCCTTCTCTTCGCCAATGCGGGGATGAATCAGTTTAAAGATTATTTTACAGGCAAAGCTACCGCGACCAATAAAAGAGCCGTGACAATCCAAAAATGCGTGCGCGCAGGCGGAAAACACAACGACCTTGAAAACGTAGGTCACACGGCCCGTCACCATACATTTTTTGAAATGCTTGGTAACTTTTCATTTGGCGATTATTTCAAAGAAGACGCCATCAGATTTGCATGGGAATTTCTCACAGTTGAACTTCAGATTCCACGTGAAAAACTGTATGTGACTGTTCACTACTCTGATAACGAAGCCAGAGAACTTTGGAAAAAAATCACCGGCATGGGCGATGAAAGAATTTTCAACAAAGGTGACAAAGATAACTTCTGGGAGATGGGAGAATTCGGTCCTTGCGGTCCGTGTTCAGAAATCTTTTTTGATCACGGTGAGAAATACACTGACCACGATCTTGTTAGAAAAGATCCCAACGATCTTCTTGAAGATGAAAAACGTTATATTGAAATCTGGAACCTGGTCTTCATGCAGTTTGAAAAAACTCCTGAAGGAAAATTCCCTCTTCCAAAACCATCGATCGATACAGGTGCTGGTCTTGAGCGCGTAGCTGCTGCTCTACAAGCTTGTTACAATAACTACAACACAGATATTTTCTCACCGATCATGAGAAAGATTGAAGAAATGACCGGCAAGAAATATCTCGCCGCTGACGGATCAGACCTGGCCCATACAGCTGCTTTCAGAGTTGTTGCAGACCATATTCGATCTTCAACAATGCTTATCACTGACGGTGTTATTCCTTCGAACGAAGGACGCGGTTACGTTCTAAGACGAATTATCCGTCGAGCAATTAAATACCTGAGCGAGCTTGGTGTGAAGGAAAATGCCTTCCATAAATTAGTTCCGGCTGTTTTCGAAGCATTGGGACAAGAGTATCCGCAAAATGCAGCAAACGCTGAGCTTGCAGTAAAACTTCTTGAGCTTGAAGAAAGAAAATTCCGTGAAACTCTTGAGCATGGGCTTAAGTTTCTTCAGGAAGCCATTTCAAAAGATGTTAAGGACAATACACTTTCAGGTGTTGCCGCTTTCAAGCTATACGACACATTCGGTTTCCCGGTAGATTTGACAGAAATGTATCTTATCGACCAGGGCTTAAAACTCGATCACGCTGGATTTGAAAAAGCGATGAAAGAGCAAAAAGAACAATCAAGAAAATCCTGGAAAGGTGCTCTCGATAATTCTGACAAACGCTTTTTCGAAATTAAAGAAAAATTCGGAGCAACGAATTTCGTAGGCTACGATCAAATGGAAGTTCAGGCAAAATTGATCGCAGTTGAGACAATCGGCGACATGAAAGGTCTGATCTTTGATACAACTTCTTTCTACGGTGAAGGCGGTGGTCAAGTCGGCGATATCGGCGTGATTATGAGTGGTAAAAATATTATCGCTCATATTACCGACACACAAAAACCGGTTGATGGTCTTCATGTTCATTTCTCCAGCGATGCTGATGCTCTTGAAGTAGGTCAGACTTACACATTGAAAGTTGACGCTCACACGAGAAACCTGACAATGAGAAACCATTCGGCGACTCACTTACTGCAATCTGCCCTCATCAAAGTTTTAGGCTCTCACGTAAAGCAGGCTGGCTCGCTGGTAACACCAGAGAAGCTTCGCTTTGACTTCACTCACCTTCAAGCTCTGTCAAAAGAAGAAATTGAGCAGGTTGAGCAATTAGTGAATGCTGAAATTCAAAAAGGGTCACATGTCGATGCAAGTGTCATGAGCATGGATGCCGCTCAGAAAAAAGGAGCGATGGCATTATTTGGTGAAAAATACGGCAACGAAGTGCGCGTCCTTTCTATGGGAGAATTTTCAACTGAACTTTGCGGTGGAACTCACGTTCACAACACCAGCGAAATTGGTCTCATTACAATACTCTCTGAAGCCTCTCTTGCAACTGGAGTGAGAAGAATTGAAGCTACAACGTCAGAAACAGCAATTAATCTTTTAAGCCACAGATCTTCACTTCTTAAAAAAGTAGAATCTTTGACAATGGATAAAGAGGATAAGGCCGTCGCAAAAGTTGAAGCCCTTATGGCTTCGCTAAAAGAAAAACAAAAAGAAATCGAAGCGCTTAAAGATAAAATTCAGGCAGCAGAATCCAAAGAACTTTTCAATAACGTTGAAAAAGTCGGCGGTCATGATGTGGCCATCATTGAAGTCCCGGCGGACAGCGATCTAAGAAAAATGTCTGATCTTTTCGTCAGCAAATTCCAGAACGGAGTTGTTGTCATGTACAACAAGAATGGAGCGGTTCTGGTCAGAGCAGCTAAAGGTGTGACCAAGGTAAACGCAGGCGAAGCCTTGAAAGAAATTCTTTCTGTGATGAATGGACGTGGCGGTGGAAAACCCGACATGGCACAAGGTTCAGGTGAAGCGGATAAAGTTTCCTTAATTAAACCACAAGCCCAGAAAGTGCTTGCTGCAAAACTCGCATAAGGGATTATGAAAAAAATCGTATTGATTCTCACGCTCATTTCTTTTTTCTCATTCAGTTGTACGCGCAAGCATGAAACCAGAGAAAAAAGTCTGAGCGTGGCACTGACGAGTGAAGTCTCAACTCTGGACCCGGTAAACTCTTACGACAACGTTTCGGGTTCGGTTATTTACAACGTCTATGAGCAGCTTTACGAATATCATTATCTCAACAGGCCATATGAACTAAAACCGTTGCTGGCAGAATCAATGCCTGTGGTTGAGAATCAAGGCAAGCGTTACGTCATCAAACTTAAAAAGAAAATTCGCTATCACGATCACAAGGCTTTCGGTGGAAAGCCACGCTTTGTTATCGCAGAGGACTTCATTACTCAAATCAAGCGCCTTTCATTCACTCCGCTGAACTCAACGGGCTGGTGGATTATTGATGGCATTGTTGAAGGGGTGAATGATTTCAAAAAAACTGTCGGCAATGATTTTACCAAGCTGAAAACGACTCCTATTAAAGGTGTTCGCGCTCCCGATGACTACACTCTTGTCATCGATCTGGTTCAACCGTCGCCTCAGTTTATCTATAAACTCGCCATGAGTTTTATTTCTCCTGTTCCGATGGAAGTCGTTGAGTATGAAAAAAACGATCTAGGAACAAAAATTGTCGGAACCGGACCTTTCTACGTTACCAAAATTGATCAGAAAGAAATTACACTCGGAAAGTTTGCCAACTACCATGAAAGTTTTTATCCCGCGGAAGGTGATCGCTATGCCAATAGTCGCGGATTGCTGAAAGACAGTGGTGAGAAAATTCCTTTTCTTGAATCTATCAATTTCAAAATCGTGAAAGACAATAAAGAACGATATGATTTGTTTTTAAAAGGCGATCTCGATTTCATTATCCTGCCCCAGGAATTTTACTCTCAGGTTTTTGACGATGTCGGCAACCTGAAAGAAAACATCAAATCAACAGATATTCGACTGCAGACCATGCCAACCCTCACTTACTGGTGGCTGGCCTTCAATATGCGCGATCCCCTATTGGGTAAAAATCTGAACTTAAGAAAGGCCATTGCTCATGCTATCGACATGAACAAATACATCGCGCTTTTTACCAACAACACTGGACAAAAAGCGAACTCAATTCTTCCTCCTGGAATTATGGGCTACGATCCATCGGCAACTCTTCCCTACGATTATAACCAGGCCCTCGCAAAGGAATACTTGGCCAAGGCCGGCTATCCTGGCGGAAAAAATCTGCCAGAAATTATTTACGATACTCGTGCTGAATCTAAAATCAGCAATGATCAGGCTGATTTTTGCAAAGAACAATTAGGGCAAATTGGTATCAAGGTCAAAATCGTAAAGAATAACTTTAAGCAATATCTCGATAAATCCCGCACTGGTCACCTGCAGTTTTTTCAAGATGGATGGACACTGGATTATCCGGATGCAGAGAATATTTTTCAGCTTCTCGTTTCAAGCAATTACCCACCCGGGCCGAATGCTTCTTTTTATACAAACAAAGAAGTCAATTCAATGTACGATCGCCTAAGCAAACTTCCTGACGGTGAAGAGAAGAGAAATCTCATCATGAAAATGGAGAAGATTGTGAACGAAGATCTTCCATGGGTCATGCAGTACTATTCACGAAATTTCATTCTGTATCATGATTATGTAAAGAACTATCGTCCGTCCGATTTGATTTGGTCTTATCCAAAATATCTTCGCGTAAAATAATTATTAAAGCAGAGAGTTTAAAAACCACTTTCTGCTTTATATCAGCTAATCACAATCATTTTTAAAACTAATCCTCAAAATGTTCAGATTTCCTTCTGAAGTTCATCATCAACTTAACATTAATCGAATCTAAGGAGATTTAAATGAAGAAGTTGATGACTTTTGCAGTTGCTGCACTTATCTCAGCAAGTGCCTTTGCAGATGGACAAGTATTTTATCGCTATGGTTTTTCTTCTCTTAATACAGACAGAGGCGGACAAATTTTTACCGACACGGCAGGAACAGCTGGAAAGAATGATGATAAAAGCGGACACGGACTTGGAGCAGGTCTTGATCTAAGCCTTATGCAATGTCCACTTTTTGCACAAAACTCTGTTGCAGGAGAAATTTTTGTTGATTACAACCGCTTTTCTAAAAAAGGCGTACAAAACGCAATCGGTACTGTTGCTGGTGTTCAGCCAACGAAAGCAACAATTTCAGTTTCTGAACTAGCAGTTGTTGTTGCTCCAAAATATCGCTTTGGCGGTTTAGGAAAATTCAGACCATGGATTGTTCCTATCGGTCTTGCGTTCCTAGTAAACAGCCCTCCATCAAACACAACTTCATATCTTGATGTTGGATATCACGCCGGAATTGGCGCAGAATATGAAATCGTTAAGCAACTTTCAGTTGGCGTAGACTATCGTTACACTGTGGGCTCAGGTGATCCTGGATTAAAAGTTAAATACGGAAGTCTTGGTACATACTTAGCGATTAATTTTTAATTAGCTAGCAAAACCAAAATAAAAAAAAGGCAGATGATTCTGCCTTTTTTTTATTCAACAGAAATCCTGAGCTACAATTTTGTTTAGATCAATTTTATGGAGCTTGTATGGCAAATTTTAAATCCCTTACCCTCTTCCTGATTTTTCTTCTTTGTCTTCCCGCTCTTTCATCTGCACAGGAAAAAAAATATAAAATTAAATGGAGTGTGGCACACGGTCCTTATAAATTAGTTCAAAAAGCGACTGAACAATTTATTCAGAATGTTCAAAAAAGATCTAATGGTCATGTTGAAATTGAAATTCAAAATCATGATGATTCACCTTACTATGCTCACCAGAATCGCAACAAAGAGGCTTTGAAAAAACTTATCACCGGTAAAATTCAAATGGCCCAAATCTACACTTCTAATCTGGCCAGTTACTATCCTGAAATGGATATTCTTCACCTTCCTTTCCTTTTTAAAAACGATGAGCATGTTTTCAAAGTGCTTGATGGTGAAATTGGACAAGAATTGACTCGTGGACTTTTACAAAGTTCGGGCAACATAAGAAATCTAGCCTACACCTATTGTGGCGGCTTCTATATTATCGCTACGAAAAATACTGAAATAAATACGGTGGAAGACTTTTCTAAACTGACGTTAATTTATCCAGCTTCAAGAGTAACGAAAGAAGCCTACAATGCTTTAAAGATTAAAACTTACGCTTCTATTTTCAGCGAGTCCTTAAAAAAAATTCACTCTAAATCAGTGAATGGTTTCGAATCAACTTATCCACGTCTGGCCAATTCAGGTGAACTGGGCACTGTAAAAGTCGCCAACATGACCGGCCTGAATGTACTTATGAGTGGAATTATTATTAATGATGAGTTCTACCAGTCACTTCCTGCCGAATATCAAAAAATCATTTCAGAAGAAGCCGCCAAGGCGGCAATCGTGGAAAGAGCGGAATCGATCCGAATAAGCAATCAGATTAAATCAATGGCGGACAAACTTCAGTTTAAAGTTATTCAACTTCCTCAAGCTGAAATTGAACGAGCTCAAAAAATGGTAGAGCCGGTTTATACAAAATATGCTCCTTTTTTTGGTGAAGAAAAGATCAAAAAGATTCAGGATGCTGCAAGATAATGGTTAATCATTTAATTCTATTCGCCATGCTCTTGAGTCCTGCCGCAAAGGCTGAACTCATTGAGATAGAGGGCTATGGCAATCAAAAAGAGGCAGAGGCTTCTCTCGCTAAAACATTCCAGCAATCTTTAAAAAAAGAGAACGTTAAAAATTTTTTGAACAACACAAAAAATGGAAAACTTAAAGTTCTTTTGGGGTCTTTAATTTTTTCTGAAACAAAAGATCTCCAGAAAGGCATGGATGTCTGTGGTGAAGAAAGAAATCATCGTCAGTGTTGGTACGGAGTGATGAGTGCATTTGCGGCTAAAAAGGCAGGATCTGATCAAGAGAAATTTTTGACCGAACTTTTTCAATTGAACTGCTTCAAAGAACAGAATTCGCTCCTGCCTATTTGCAGTCATAGTGCAGGTCATGCTTTTTTTGAATACACTAAAGGTGCTATTCCAGTTGCACTCAAGTTATGTTCAGATCGACGAATTCCTCAAACAGCTATTTCCTTTTGCGAATCGGGTGTGTTCAACCGATATTTTCTTCAACATCGTTCTGTTGTGGTTAAAGATAATAAGATAGATCTCACTCCTTGCTCACCAGATAAGACTTTGAGTCTCTGTCTGAAGTACAAGTTCATTGCTGCGAAAGAAGAAGACAAGAATTTAGAAAACAACTATGGTCGCTATTGTCACGATCTCAATCGTTACGCCAATGAATGCTTTTCCGCCATTGGCGGATCTATAGAAGCCGAGCAATTGAAAAATAAAAATAAGAAAATTTCAGATTTGTGTGCTCAGGGCAATACGAATGAGCGATGGTCTTGCTACCGCACTGTCTTTAAAACTTTTTTATATGAAATCGGAACAAAAGAAGAAGCGGCCCTAAACTGTTCTTCTCTCTATGACAAAAGTCTTCAAAAGAAGTGCCTGAGCTTCATCAACAAAACAATTTAGCCTATTTCGGTGGTATTGAACTCATTGCTTTGTGAGTTTTATTTTCGATTGTTCTGGCAAGAATAACTTCGTACCAGAATTGCAACTCCGGACTTCGTTCATTTTTCTTCAAAGTATTGGCCTTCTCCACATAGGAAACATTCTTTCCAAGTTTATTTTTTGCAAGCAGGTTTTTAACAGCGTCTTCAACCTGTTCAGGCACACTCATTTTTCCTCTGTAGGCAACGATGCGGTCTTTTCCGATGACAATTGAAGAATTGGGATAATTCCCCAGGGCCTGGTGAGCTGTTCCCTTCAGGTCATCCACAATAATCGGAATTTCAATTTTATCAAACTCGATCATTTTTTTAGCATGCTCAATTTTGGTCTTCATTGAATGATGCTCTGGAAAATTGCGGCCCGGGTGATTCTCACGTATGTACAGAACATAAAAATTTGCGTCTTTTTTATATTTGCGATACAGCTGGGTCATTTTATTTTCTTTGGACAAGAATGAAGGACAAGTCACGTTTCCATATTCCAGAACAACGATTTTATCGCCTTTAAAAAGATCGGCTGATTTTACTTCTTTTTCAGTAAGAGGATCTACAAAAGTGAAGTCCGGAAAATAACGATTTTCTGAAAAATTGATCCCTCCTCCGTACCAGGCTGTATCGTCAGCGTCGTAGGCAGTATAATTATATTTTTCAGCTTCCATGACGGCATACTTGCTCACTGATTCAGAGGCTCCTGCAATCAGAGCTGAACATAGAAAACTAATTGTTAAAAAAAGCTTCATGGATCCCCACTAAATAATTTATGCTTTAAGTCTACACTTAAAGAATGAATCTTCAACCAGCTTTCCAACGTAGAACCTCAGACTGATATTGTCCGGAATCGAATAGGCAGGAAAAAATTTCCTTATGTCCACAGAGCAGTTCCTAATCTCATGACTCATAAAAAAACAGCCGATCTGATACATAAGATTCAAAGACTGCACTTTGAATAGCCTGCGAGTTTTTATGAAAAAATATTTTGAATTACCTGTATTGTTTATGGTGACACTGGCCTTTACTGCTTCGATGGCAATTGCGAAGGACTATGTCATTTACAGCATTTCACAGGACATCCCAATGGGTAATGAAAAAGAAGTCTTGAGAAAAAACTTCTACATCGACATGGGTAAAAACCAGGGTGTTTCAAAAGGTTCCGTACTGGACGTTTATCGCGTAGTTTCTGTTCTGGATCCTTATGAAAGCAAGAAAAGATTTAATCACAAAATTAAAATCGGCGAAGTTAAAATTCTTCATTCAGAAGACGCTTCTTCTATCGGTGTTTTAAACAAACTTGAAAATGAAGAAGAAACTCCGGTTTTTGAAATTGGCAAATTGATGATCGGTGATGTCGTCAGCGCACACGTTAAATAACTTTTTCAGATAAAGAATGGAGAGCGGCTCTTCTTTCCTTAAGCAGGGCCGTCATCTTAGATACAGCATTCATAGCCTTCTCAAGTCTTTCAACCTCTTTCTCATCTAATTTCTCACCAGCTTGCGCTGCTCTTTGAACAAATGAGAGCATTCCATGAGCAACAACGATATGATTCGCAAGATCATGGAGAAACTTTCTTTCATTCATGGCCATTTCTTCAACTGATACTTGCGGCTTTTCTGTCATAAGCACTCCTTATGACATAGATTTTAACATGATAAAAAAATTAGATTATTTTTTTATGGGAGATCAAATCTACCTCTAAAATTTCATTATTGACTCGCCTTTTGCGCACCCAGAGTAAATAATCATCTCCTTTGGTCAGGTTTTCATTGCCCGACTGAGGATATATTCGTATCTCTTTAATTCTCTCGCCGAGATAATGTCCTCTGAAATGAAAACGATAAAAACAACACTCGCCTTTGACACTCTTTCTCTTGGAAACACACCTGCTGATAATTAAAATCAAATCCTGCATAAAACACTCCACTAAAGCGTTCAAATGCAAGAAAACGCGAAAGTTTAAAATCCAACATACCGAAATGTATGCGTAGTTAATTTTAAAAGGTTCAAAAAATGGTTGCTGATAAGACAATTCCTAAAATGTTTTTAAAGAAAACATCCCGCGCTCTTCATAAAAAATCGATTGGCTGGATTGAAGGGAATGAACTTAATTTTTATTCCAACGAAGACTATCTCCAGAAAGTCAAAACGCTCTTCTATGCATTTACCAAGCTGGGGATTTTTACTCAGGATAAAATTGCGATACTCGGGCACACGAGTAAGGAATGGCATTTTTTCGATTTAGCAGCAATGTGTTCCCGTGGAATTGTGGTTCCTATTTATCCTACATATCTCGAACATGAAGTTGAATATATTTTGAACCATTGTGAAGCAAAGTATCTGGTGCTCGAAAATGAAAGCCAGATGAAGAAAATCATCGACACTCAAAAAAATCTATCGCACTTAAAATTCATCATTGCACTTAAAGAAATTTCCGATGAATCAAAAGCCCAGCTGCAAAAAGAAATCACTTTCTACACCGTTGATGAATTTATTCAGCTGGGTATTACAGAAGAAGAAGTTTCTCCAAAGCTATTCGAAGATACAGTAGAAAGCAGCGACATCAACGATATTGCTTCCATTATTTACACTTCTGGAACAACAGGCGATCCCAAAGGAGCTGTCATCACACAGAAGGCAATCTGTGCAATGCTGGCCAATGTTCATGCTTCCCTCAAAACGAACATTATTGCCACGGACCGAACTCTTGTCTTTCTTCCCCTCTCACACGTTCTGGGCAGATGTGATTCTTTACTGAATCTCGTTTTTGATTTTGAAAGTGTTTATGCGGAATCGATGGACAAAGTGGTAGATAACCTTCAAACGGCAAAGCCAACAATTCTGATCGCGGTACCTAGAATTTTTGAAAAAGTTTACAGCAAAGTCATCGAGACAATTCAAAAAGAATCAGAGCTCAAACAAAAAGTTTTCGATTGGGCCCTTCACGTTTCAAACGAGTATTATAAAAAAATCAACGAAGACAAAGCGCCATCTCCCTACCAGATTCTTCAGAAGAATCTAGCCTATAAACTCGTGTTTGAGAAAATCTATAACCGCTTCGGAGGGCGTATCCGCTTTCTGGTTTCCGGTGGAGCTCCTCTCTCACCTGATATTATGACTTTCCTGCAAAATGCGAATCTCACTATTCTTGAAGGCTACGGTCTGACAGAAACGATCGCCCCATGTATTTTAAATCCTCCTGTCAGACAAATTCCTGGCACGATTGGCTTGCCCCTTGGCGATGTACAGGTGAAGTTTGCAGTTGATGGTGAAATCATGCTGAAAACTCATGCCTTATTTTCTCACTACTACAAAAACGAAGAAGCAACGAAAGAAGCTTTCAAAGACGGCTGGTTTTTGACCGGAGATATTGGAGAGCTGACAACTGACGGCTACGTTAAAATCACGGATCGCAAAAAAGATATCATCATCACTAGTGCCGGTAAGAACGTAGCACCTCAAAAGATTGAAAATTTCCTTAAACTGCAAAAACATATTTCCAACGCAATGGTTGTTGGTGATCGCCGAAAATTTCTCGTCGCCATTATCAGCATTGAGCGGGATGTTTTCCTGGAAGATCTTGAAAACCTGGAGCTTGAAGGAAGGCCAACCTACGAAGAGCTTGCCCAAGAGCAAAAGGTGTACGATGTGATTGATCAGGAGATCCAGGCCGCCAATCACGACCTCGCCAGCTTTGAAACCATTAAAGGTTTTTTTATTGCACCGAGTGATTTTACGGTCGAAAATGGCCAGATCACCCCTTCTTTGAAATTAAAGAAGAAAATCATTCTCAAAACCTACGCGGATGAGATCGACGCGCTATATAAAAAACTGGAATCATAGAAGTTCTTCCCTTTACAAAAATGCCCGAAGGTACTATAACCTTAAGTTCTAGTACCCCCATTTTGGGACCCCTCAAATTTTGATAGCCTTTTATTGGCAGGAGAATATTCATGGCAAGAATCACAATTGAAGATTGCTTAGAGAAAGTTGAAAACAGATATGAGCTAGTTCACCTTGCTACTAAGAGAGTAAAACAACTACGTGAAGGTGCTGAGCCTATGGTTAAATCAAAAAACAAAGAAGTTGTAACAGCTCTTAGAGAAATCGCTGCTGGTAAAATCAAGCATGCTCCAATCAGTGAATACGACTCAGACGAATTCTAAAATTTAGCTTAGTATTTCAATTTTATAGAAAGGCCGTCTAATTTAGACGGACTTTTTTTATTCATCAGTTTTCCAAACTAAATCCCTAACAATTCGGTCCGATAAGAATTATGCTAGATAAAATATATTTTCTGCGGGGGAAGTATATTCGCGTCTGGCAATAAAAGGCCGGAGGAGATCTGGCCTTTTCTATTTTGAGTTTGAATGAATTTACGTGGAAGACTTTTTCTCATTTTATTTGCAACTTCAACTTTCTTTATAGTTGCTCTGTATATTATTTCATCATCAATCCTTCTTAAGGGATATGAAGCCATCGAAGATCATCAGCTCAATCAAAACATCCTGCGCTTGCAGGAAATTATAGCGAACGAACAACAGCATCTCATGAATACAGTCAATGCCTGGTCAGTGTGGGACGAGAGTTATAAATTTGCTTTAAACAGAAATCAGGAATTTTACAAAGTTAATTTTCTGGTTGATTCAATTTTTGATGTCCGATTTTCAGAAGTCATTTTTTACGACCTGAAAGGAAATATCATTCTCGCTCAGGATTATGACTACCAGGCTAGAAAATATATCAGCCCTTCTGCGGATAAAATAAAAAGAGCGCAGGAATTCTGGAAATTGCATCTTGCAGATAAGTCCGGCGTAACTGTTTCAGGTCTTTCCTGTACCGGGGATTATTTTGATTTTTTTACAATGAATCCCATTTTGAAGGGAAGCGGAAAAGGCCCCGCCGCAGGCTATATGCTGGTGTTCCGAAGAATCGATGATGAGCTGATTAAAAAATTTGAAAACATTATCAAATTTAAATTAAAGATGGTCACACTCAAAGACACGCCCTTGAAAGAAAGACAAATCAGTTTCATCAAAATGGAAAATGAAGTTCTTGGCTATGTGAAACTTCCTGGAGTGATGTACAAAAATACCCTGCTTATCGAAATGACGATGCCCCGATCAATATACCTTTTCGGAAAGAAAACAATCGGAACTTATCTGGGTTTAATTTCTCTCGCAGCTTATTTTCTGGTCTTTGTTCTGTTTATCATTTTTGAGCGCGCCGTAATCAAAAGAATTGCTCAACTTAAAAAAGATCTCAATGAAATTTCCCAGGACCATGCCACTGTCAACAGAGTTAACGTCATCGGCAAAGATGAAATTGGGGACCTTGCTTCAAATATCAATTCCACACTTCAGGTGCTCGATCAAAAACAGATGATTATTAACCGATCATCCAAGTTAACTGCCCTGGGAGAGATGGCGGCTTCCATTGCTCACGAAATCAACAGTCCGCTTTCAGTAATTGGTGGATACGCCGTAAGAATGTCAAAAATGATTGCCCGACATGAACTCGATTATAATCAGCTCAACATCATCGCTCAAAAGATCAACAACAATGTTTTTCGCATCGATAAAATTATAAAATCACTCAGAGTTATTGCCCGCGATTCTGAGCAAGAGGAAAAAGCCCTTACTACAATTGGGGCTATTTTCGAAGATGTCCATTCGCTGTGCCAGGCTAAGCTGAATTTACGAAATATTAAACTGGATCTATCTGAGCTCAATCCTCATTTGTCAGTAAACGTTCGTCCGATTCAACTTGCCCAGGTCTTCGTCAATCTCATCAATAATTCTATCGATGCCGTTGAAGGGCAGGAGAATGCCTGGATAAAAATACGTGCCTTTGAAAATGAGTCGAGCATTGTCATTCAAGTAATCGATAGCGGTGAACCGATCATCCCGGATATAGTCGATAGAATTATGGATCCCTTTTTTACAACAAAAGAAGCAGGCAAGGGCACTGGCCTTGGTTTACCGATTTCAAAAGGCATGATCGAAGCCCATGGTGGTAAATTAAATCTTATCACTCACCCGCATACTTGTTTTGAAATAGTATTGCCCAAATAAAAAAGCCCTCTTGCGAGGGCCTTTTTTTGAGATTATTTCTTGAAGGCGATTTTCAGAACTTCATCGAAATGGGCCACAGGATAGAAGTTTAATCCTTTTCTATGAAGGGCCGGAACTTCTTTCAGATCTTTTTCATTCTGCTTTGGAAGAATGATGTTTTTAATCCCTGCTCTCTTAGCTGCAAGAACCTTTTCCTTGATACCACCTACAGGCATTACCTTGCCTGTTAAACTCAACTCTCCAGTCATTGCTAAATCCGGGCTAATGGCTTTGTTAGTAGCAAGGGAGTAAAGCGCCAGCGCCATCGTAATACCTGCAGAAGGACCATCTTTAGGTGTGGCTCCAGCAGGGAGGTGAAGGTGAACTTCGTGAGCGGCCAGGTAATCTTCTGCTTCAACGTGAACTTTTTCTTCTACATTTTGGGTTTTTGTCTTTTTAATTGTTTTAGCCAATTGCTTTTCATTTGAATCAATTTCATTTTGAAGAAGTTTCTTCACATATGAATAAGCAAGGTTTGCTGATTCATTCATGACTCCACCAAGCTGACCTGTGAGCTTGAAACCTTTACCTTTTAGAGGAAGAGTTTCAATAAAAAGAATTTCTCCGCCGTAAGCTGTCCATGCAAGACCTGTTACCACTCCTGGCTTAGCTTTCTTCTCAGCAATTTCCGATTGGAATCTTGGTGTCCCAAGAAGGTTTTCCAGATTGCCTTCTGTTGGAACAAACTTCACTTTCTTTTTTGGATGAGACACTTTTTCCAGAGCTGCACGTCTGCAAAGTTTAGCAATTTGCTGTTCGAGAACACGCACACCTGGTTCGCGGGCATAGTCCGCAATAACTTTTTTAATCACGTTCAAGCTCAAAGCAAAATCTGTTTTTGAAAGACCATGCTTCTTTAACTGACGAGGAATAATCCACTTCGTAGTAATGCTGACTTTTTCTTCAAGTGTGTAACCTGAAAGCTCAATGACTTCCATACGATCCAGAAGAGCTTCTGGAATGTCGTTGATATAGTTTGCTGTTGCAATGAATAGTACTTTAGATAAATCAAACGGGATATCGAGATAGTTATCAATAAATGTTGAGTTTTGTTCAGGGTCCAGAACTTCAAGAAGTGCAGAGGCTGGATCGCCTTG
>DJVH01000103.1 GCA_002440825.1 Bacteriovoracaceae bacterium UBA6261
ATCCGAAGACCTTCCTCACTCACGCGGCGTTGCTGCGTCAGGGTTTCCCCCATTGCGCAATATTCCCTACTGCTGCCTCCCGTAGGAGTCTGGACCGTGTCTCAGTTGCAGTGTGTCCGATCATCCTCTCAGACCGGATAGACATCGTAGCCTTGGTAGGCCATTACCCCACCAACTAGCTAATGTCCCGCAGGCCCATCGATTAGTGAATGCATATACAGAGGCATTCTTTCAAGAGCTACTCTTAGATTTGCTCTTCGTATGCGGCATTAGCCAAAATTTCTTCTGGTTATTCCCCTCTAAAAGGTAGGTCACCTACGTGTTACTCACCCGTGCGCCACTTTACTCATCCCGAAGGACTTTCACGTTCGACTTGCATGTGTTAGGCACGCCNNCTCTCCAAGCTTCAATATAAAATTTAATTTTAATTAAAAAACAAACTACTATACGGATTGATCTATTCATTAATTACCAGGACGGGAAGTCACTGGCGTCGGTCATTTATCACTTTCAACTTTTTTACAACTTGAGCTTTTAACAGCGTGACTGAATAGTTACGACCAACTATTTTTCTGTTTGACCTTTCTCATCTTGAAATGAAAGCCGTTAGGCTTTCAAAACTTTTTATCTATATTTAAATTTTTAAAGAGCTAAACCGGGGCAATGTTTTTCTGAAGCGCTTCGTTTTCAGAGCGTTTTCAGAACCAATGTCTCAACCGGATGAGAGGCGATATTATAGATCGTTGAATTGTTCGTCAATACTTTTTTTCAATCTATTTTTAAAAAAATTATTTTAAATTAAATCCCGCCTTTGTAGTCGCGTCAATCAAAGCCATTTCTGCCTGCTTTAAAAGCTCAGACCCAAGGGTCCCGCTCTCATCGGCAAGAACCGCGCGAACTGTAACAAATTTTTGATTTTCATTGGGAAAAATATCTAAAACTTGCACTGATTGCAGCTCTTTAAGCTTCACTTTTTTAGCGGCATTTACTACCTCTAAAACTTGTTTATCCCCCGGTACGACCACCGTCCAATCGAAAGTCGAACTTGGGTATTTGCTAAGCGGTTTATATTTAGTTTTATCTTTTGCAGAGAAATTTTCGAACAAACTCAGGTCAAAAAGACAAATTGTGAGGTGTCCTTTGATCTTTAAATTTCTCAAAACCAGTGGATGAACCGAGAAAATGGCGCCGGCAAATTTCCCCATTACTCTGATATTTGTGTATTCGAACGGGTGATTTCCAATCCACTCAACCGGTACAAGAGAATTAGCAAACTTAGGATTTCTCTCTGAGAAATCGGCAGAAAGATTAAGACTCGCCAAGAGGTTAGTCACAACGTTTGTCATCTCAATGAATGTGCTTTTTTCTTTATCAAAGAAGACAGATCCTAATTGAAGCGCCTCTTTTGCAAAAACAGCTGAGTCTTCAGTGTAGGAACGGCCGAGTTCAAAGAAACGGAAACGATCATAATGTTTACTGTTGGCCTCACTCATTTCCAGAAGACTTGGGATGAGACTAGGTCTCATCAAATCATGATCCTGAGAAAGCGAATTAATCAGTTTAAGATTAGGGACTGCTGGCCAGGAAACTTTCTTTAAAAGAGAAGCCCCGATGAGTGGATATGACATTACTTCAAATGATTTCCCCTGAAGAACCATGAAGTCACGAATGCGTCTCTGAATTTTTTGAAGTTCGGTCAGCTTTACCGGAGCAATTACATCCAAAGGCGAAACAGGAGTGATATTGTCATAACCGATAATTCTTCCGATCTCTTCAATCAGATCGGCTTCTTGTTCAATGTCTTTGGTCGAACGGTAAGTTGGAACTGTCACGAGAAGAGAAGCTCCCTGCTCTTCTGTCTTGAAATCCAGGGCGTGCAGAATTTTTTTCAAACGATCATCAGTTAAATCACATCCAAGAACTGTTTTTATTTTCGTCAGTGAAGTTTTGATTGTAAGTCGTTTTGTCTCTGCGAGATTGTTCCCTGCGTATTCAGCCTTTCCAACAACTTTTGCTTCAGGGCAAAGCTCGAAAATGAGTTCAAGAGTGCGCAGAAGTGTTCTTTCAGTCAGACAGCTGTCGAGTGTTTTTTCGAAACGTTGTGACGAATCTGTACGAAGTCCCAGGCGTGTTGACGTCCGGCGGACCATCGCCGCTTTCCAGTTGGCCACTTCGATGAAAATATTTTTAGTCTTTTCAGTAACTCCGCTGGTTTTTCCGCCCATTATTCCGGCCAGAACCAGCGTGCCATTTTTATCAGCAATGACGGTATCACCGGCAATTAACTTGCGGTCGGTATCGTCGAGAGTTTTAAATATTTCTTCACTGTTTAGTTTTTTGATAACGACTTCGTTCCCAGCAATTAAATCGCGATCGAAGATATGCAGAGGCATCCCCAATTCAAGCATGACATAGTTTGAAACATCGACAATATTATTGATTGAACGCAAACCACACGCTTTTAAACGCGCCTTCATCCATTCAGGCGATTCTTTAACAGTGACATTATCAAGAGAGAGCCCCCAATAAGAAAGACCGGCAGAATCCCCTTCAAAACGCGGAGAAACCGGCGCTTTGTCGCTTGTGAACTTCTTTTTCAGGTTATCACTCCATTCTTTTGTAAAACGATCGCATAGAGCGACTTCGAACATGGCGGAAAATTCACGGGCCATCCCGAAATGTCCCCAAAGGTCAGGACGGTGCGTGAGCGATTTATTGTCGATGTCGAGAATTGTATCTTTTTTCAATTTGAAGTATTCGAGCATGTTCATGCCCAATGGAGCGTCCGAAGGAAGTTCCATAATGCCTTCTGATTCCTCAGCGAATCCCAACTCTTCTTCTGAACAAAGCATTCCTTCGGAAAGAACACCACGGATCTTTTTCGGTTCGAGAACAAGACCGTTAGGAAGCTTTACCCCAATTGAAGCATAGGGAATTTTTATTCCGACTTTGACGTTGCTCGCTCCGCAAACAACTTTTCTGACATCATCATTTCCAATTGTGAAAGTGACGAGATTCAATTTGTCTGCTTCAGGATGTTTTTCGAAAGAAAGAATTTGAGCAATGACGATTTTTTCCAAATGCTCATTGACCGTTTCAATGCCTTCTACTTCTGCAGTCGCAAGAGTGAAACGTGTATAAATGTCTTTTGCCGGAAGGTTCGGTACGTTGACGAAATCGCGGATCCAGTCGATAGAAACTAGCATATATTTTTTGTCCTTTTAGTAAAGTTTGAATTGAGAGTTGAAACGAAGATCACCACTTTGCAGGTGGCGGATATCATCGATTCCGTATTTCATCATGACGAGACGATCGAGTCCTAAACCGAAAGCAAATCCATTGTAAACTTCCGGATCAATGCCGCCGGCGCGAAGAACGTTCGGATGAACCATTCCGCAAGGAAGAAGTTCTACCCATCCAACCTGCTTACAAACTGAGCAGCCTTTTCCTTCACAGATCAGACAACGGATATCAAGTTCGAAGCCTGGCTCTACGAATGGGAAGAACCCCGGACGGAGTCTGACCTCTACGTCTTTCTTGAAAATTTCTTTGAGGATCGTTTTCATAAAATAGATCAGGTTAGCGACAGAAATATCCTTTCCAACCATCATCCCTTCAAGTTGAGTGAACACCATTTCGTGTGAGGCATCCGTGCGTTCGCAACGGAAAACTACACCTGGAGCAATGAAGCGGAAGGGAGGCTTGCGCGAAAGCATTCCACGGACTTGAATTGTGCTCGTGTGAGTTCTCAGGAGGTGCTTCTTACCATTTGCATCTTTGTCTTCCGGGTTGTGAGGATCGTTGAACCAGAACGTATCCTGCATATCTCTGGCAGGGTGATCACCAGGAATATTGAGCGCCTCAAAATTGTGAAATTCATCTTCGATATGAGGTCCATCGAGAACATCAAATCCCATTGAAAGGAAGATATCTTCGATTTCCTGCTGAATGAGAGTTCTTGGGTGAAAGCCACCGTGCTTGATGGTCTTTGCCAGGATGTTGTCTGTCAAAGAAGTATCGATTTTTTCTTCGGCCAGCTTTTTATTGATTTCTTCAACTTCAATTTTAGACAGCTGAATCGTTGCCTGGTCTTGAATGAAATCTTTGAGCTCATTTGCTTTTGGTCCAAAAGCTTTGCGCTCTTCCGGGTTCATATCTTTGAGTGATTTTAAAAGTTCAGACACAACTCCGTTTTTTCCAACGTACTCTGCTTTTAAATTCAAAACGTCAGCTTCTTTGTTAAGAGAGCTCAACTTTTGAAGGAATTCTTGTTTGATTTGTGAAAGATCGGCCATGAAATAATACCTTTGAAATGAATTGATTTTCGAAGGCAAAATTTTTTCATGAGCGCGCGAAATTGGCAAGGCGTAGAAAGCAAAAAGGGCAGATCAACGTCTGCCCTTTTTTATCTTTTTTTTAAATTTTAAAAGTTGAATGAATCAATTTTTTGAGTGCTTTTAGAGGAAGCCTCACAACTCTCGTCTTGGATAAAGTCCTCCCGAGGTGCTAGTCCAATAATGAATGAATGTCTTTTTATGGAAAAGTAACTTTGAATGAGCTACGTTACGGACCCAATAATTCCTCCCAAAGACCTACACCCTCTTTCAATGATTGTGCTCGCCACACAAACACCGACCCAGTCACGTGCAACAAAGAGAATAGTCTTTTCCGTTTCGGCAACCTGATAAACCGTGGGCCTTAATGCCGGTAGGTTTCAAGCTTTGCTCCGAACCCCTTTCGAAGTACGTCGCCATTTCGACGGGTTTTTGTCCTGGCGCCTCATAATCGCTTGGGACAAGACGAGAATAACGCAACGCATCTTTTTAGTCAAGTATTTTTTTCACTATTTTTTCTAAGAAGGAATCCACGAAGCCAGTTAAAAAATTGGATGAAATCAGGATGAGAATAATCAGGGTATGTCCACGAAAGGGGCTTCATGGTTTTATTTTCAAACTGGAGATTGAGATCAGCGTAAACACCTTTTCCCAGATAAAGACGATGTGAAAAGCTTTTGCCGGTCGCTAAGACCATATTTTCTAAAGTGAGCAATCCCAGATCAAGATTCAATGGACGCAGTTCCTGGCCTTCCTGAAGTTCTTTTTCCAGTTGGTCCGCCCAAATTTTATGCTCTACCAAATGCTCTCTGCCTAGAGGCCGAAGCGAGGCCATAAGAATGCGGCGAAGTTTTTCTTCTGGACCCATCTGACGGGAATAATAACTCTTCATCGGAAAGAAAGAATGATGAAATTCAACGGCCGGACCAAACCGATCTATCCACTTTTGTTTTACTTTTTCAACATCTAGCCTTTCATTATTATAAAGAATGCTGCCAAAAAATAAACCGTAAGGTGGATCAATCAGATCGCTCATTTCAGTGAACTTTTTTCAAGAGCTGTTGATAGAAACTATGCAGCTCTTCCAGATTAACAGTGGCCGTTCCTTTTTTACCAACAACAACACCTGAAGCACAGTTGCCGATCCAGGCAGCTTCTTCAAGCGTCGCCCCGGCAATAAGCGAAGAAGTCAGAACACTGATGGCCGTATCTCCTGCTCCGGAAACATCGAACACTTCAGTTGCTACTGTTGGAATAATTTTCAATTCCGGCTGATTTTTTGTATCTAATAAGGCCATTCCATCAGGACCAAGAGTTATAACCAGCATTTGCAGTTCGAGTTTATCGACCAGGATTTTTGCAATGGATTCCAGTTTTTTCTCTTTGTATCCAAGATTTTCGACCATGAGCTTTGCTTCGCTCAGATTAGGTTTGAGAAGAGTCGCGCCTTTATAGTAAAGAGGAGGCGTCGAACGGCCCGGATCGACTGCTACCAATTTCTGCATACCTTTAAATTTTTCAATTAAAGAATGAATCAAACCTTTAGTTAAGGTCCCTTTCGCATAATCTTCAATGATGAGTGCTTTATGGGATTCAGCAAAACCTTCCACACGCTGAAAAAGTTTTTTTTCAGTTTGCTCATCGATGGGTTCACTTGATTCGTAATCAATCCGGCATATCTGCTGAGTATTTGTTGTCACTCTTTCTTTAAAAATAGTTGGACGCGATTGTGAACGAACAATACCCCATGTATTTAGTTGCTCATCTTCGAGAAGATTATCAAAAACATTGGCATTGTTATCATCTCCAACAACCCCGCAGAGAGTAGACTTCACGCCTAATGTTTTAAGGTTGTGAGAAATATTTGCTGCAAGCCCAAGCTTCAACCATTCTTTCGTCACTTCAAGAATTGGCACAGGAGCTTCAGGAGAAATTCTTTTTACTTCTCCAAAGGTATATTTATCGATCCCCACATCACCAACGACAATAATAGGTTCCAGAGTCTGAAACTTGGAAGTAATGTCGTTGAAGCGTTCTTTCGTTATAATATCTTTCATTAAGTCCTCTTTAAGCTCTTACGTCTTTAAATTTCGCTACAGATCCATGATGGCAATTGCCTGCTTTAAAACATCCTCAACTTCGATCTTGCCCATACATTCGTAATAAGGGCATTCTCTCATAGCGCATTTTTTTACTTCGCCACAAATAACATCCGGAACAAGGATTCTGATTTTTTCTTTATTTTTTGCAAGGGGCCCCCAGCGAAGTGCAGACTGCACTTTGATCGGAGAATATATACTCACCACAGGTACGTCTAAAGCAGCTGCGATGTGAGTTGTACCAGTGCTCGGTCCAACGAAAAGAGAAGCCTGGGTTAAAACCGCCATATAATGGCGTAGGCCATTTACCTGGCCGTTAAAAAAATAAATACGCTTTTTTAAAAATTCATTCTCACGACGATCAAGGATTTCTTTCAACCCTTGCAGATAGATATGATCAGAGGGGGTATGCGAAATGACATAGAGAAATTTATCCGGAAATTTTTGTTCAAGCTTAAGTATAAGTCTCGCATAATTTCTTGAATGCCAATTTAACGTATGGCCGGTCATTCCCGGATGAATAAAAATCATTTTCCTGTCTGGCTCAATTCCCTCTTTCACTAAATCTTTTTTAAAGGCATTAAAATATTTTTCCTGCTCATCCTGAGAAAGATGAATTTCCGGTGAATAATGAATTTTGTCTTTGTAACTGTATTCAACATCCATAGGAGCAAGAAGATTCAGGTTGTATTCCATCTCATGCATGGTCACCATTGAACGTTTCTGACGAACACCTTTATTGAGAAATAAATAAGTATGCCATCGGGATTTCAACCCTCCACGAAATTTAACTCTGGTAAACCAGGCTACAAAATTTGGGAGATAACCACCGCCCACAAAAAAATAATGAGTTGGTTTTACTTCCGAAAAAATACGAAAAATTTCTCTGATTTTTGCATAGAAACGGGCATTGCGGTGATAGATTTTTATGTCATCGACATATGGATGAGATTTAAAGACATCAGCACTTTTACCAGAGAGAAGAAAAGTTACTTTGGCTTCAGGATATTTTTCTTTAATTATTTTTGCCATTGGAGAAGTGAGAATAGAATCGCCAATAGCATCAGATCTGTTGATCAAAACTCTCATAAATTAAAACCGAGATGTGCGGCCCTGAATTTTACTTCGTTTGCAAGAATGCTGATAACAGCATCCATTTTTAACTCAGAAGTATCCAACAAAAGAGCATCATCCGCTTTTTTTAAAGGTGCGAAAGTGCGGTTCATATCTGTTTCGTCTCTTTTACGAACATCTTCCTTGATTTGTTCAAGAGTAACTTTATCGTCTCCATTTTCTCGCAACTGCTTTAATCTTCTGTCAGCTCGGATATCAACTGAAGCTGTTATAAAAAATTTGCAAAAGGAATCTGGAAACACAGCTGTTCCGATATCTCTTCCTTCCATGACACAAATTTTATTCTGGGCCAGAGAGCGTTGATAATCGAGAAGATATTTTCTCACACTAGGAAGTTGAGAAATAGTTGAAGCTAATTTTGAAACATGATGCTCGCGGATTTTTTCAGTCAGATCTTGTCCGTTGATTTTTATTAAAACTTCTGAACTGATTCCATATTCCATCTGAAGGGAATTTAAAAACTCATTGAGCTCTTGTCCTTCGACAAGTTCAATCTTCTTTTCATCAGCAATATAAGCAAGAGCGCGAAACATTGCGCCTGTATCGATGTAAAGGACTCCAAGCGCGCGTGCGAGTTCTTTTGCAACAGTTGATTTTCCTGAACCGGAAGGACCGTCGATTGCAATGACTTTAGACGCAATTCCAAATGCGTTAGTCTCGGTAGTGTGAAGAGGCATAGTGTGTGTGTCCGTGAAAATTTTCAATCTTCTAAATTTAACACCTATGATTCAGAAAAAAAGACGCAAAGTATAGAAGTAAGATATTAAAAGGCTAAAGATTTGCGATGAAATCGCTCAAGATTCTCAGAAGTAAGCAGGTAATCCTCATTATCCAGGTCCGTAGCAGATGTATAAAGTTTTAAGAGATTGTCCTCAAGTTTTCTTCCCTGCTCACGTACAACAAATGTGGCTTCATATGGCCGGGCCTTTTTTCTGAGTTCAATCTGAAAACTCTTGGTCAAAACTCTGTAGCTATCTTGCACTTTGACCAAATAAGAAAAATTGGTTGTATCAATCTCATCCAGAACCAGAAGATTTTTTAATTTATTAGGACCGACATTGTAGGCAATTGTTGCAAGTCCATAATTCAAACGGAAATTTTGAAGGAGTTTTTTTAAATAAAAAACACCAATTTCAATATTTTCAGCTGGACGATGAAGCTTAATATTGAGTTCATGATCGGACATTTTTTTGCCCATCAATGAATATAAATGCTCTGCCGTGTCTGGCTGAATTTGCATTAAACCTTTGGCATTTTTTGAGCTCAATGCCTTAGAGTTAAATCCACTTTCAACCATCATGACGGAGATGATCCAAAACGGGTCCATTTGGTACTCTTCCGAAAGTAAAAGAGTGGGTTTTAAATAATTTTTAAAATTATCGCGAACATTAGAGTCCAAAGAATTTAAGATCAAAGTTTCAAATTCATTTTTTGAAAATTCTTCAGCTCTTTTAAGATCAAGTTTTGAATTAAAAGCGGCGTGAAGACCGCCATAAGAATAATAGTCCGGCGAAACATCAGGAACAGGACCATACGGAATTTTACCCGAGGCCACGAGTCTTTCAAGACGATAATCTCGGATCGCTGTCGCACTCGTCCAGAGACAAGCTAGCAAACCTACGAATATGAGGGCCTTTAAAAATTTCATTCCAATGCTTTAACCTTGGCCCGGCGTTCAAGTCTAGACTAATTCAGTCATCATAAAAATATTTCATATTTAGACAAATGAGTTGAAATACAATAATTTCTTCCCTTTAACGAATAGTGGAGCTTATAATTGGACCATTATTTTTTACAAACATTCTCTCGCATTAATCTTTCAAAGGCACATTCATGACTAATTCCCAGCTTGCATACAACAGATTAAACAAAGAAAAATCGCTTTATTTAAAGCAGCACCAAAACAATCCAGTTCATTGGTGGGCCTATGGTCCGGAAGCCTTGATAGCTTCCAAAGAGGAAAACAAACCCATCTTTTTATCGATTGGCTATTCTTCATGTCACTGGTGCCATGTCATGGCCCATGATTCTTTCAGCAATAAAGAAATCGCTGATTATTTAAACGACAATTTTATTTGTATCAAAGTTGATCGTGAAGAATTTCCGGATATCGACAATTACTATCAGAAAGCCGCTCAACTTTTCAGCAATAATGGTGGATGGCCTCTTTCTGCATTTCTTCTTCCGGACATGAGACCGTATTTTGTTGGAACCTATTTCCCGTCTGTTTCAAAAGACAATACGCCTGGTTTTTATGATTTGATTAAAGAATTGAGACGTGCTTTTGATCAGGAAAAAGAGCAAGTTGAATCCAATGCTCATCAAGTTACTGAAGCTATCAAAAATGGCAGTGTTAATAATGATAAAGTTCAGTTCGCAGGCCATTTTCCTCCTCCAACTGGAATTTTAGAGGCCATTAAAGAATTTAGAGATCTCGAATGGGGCGGCTATGGAAGCTCTCCTAAGTTTCCACACTTTTCATTTTTTGAATGGGCCATCGAACAGATGCTTGAAGGAATGGTTTCAAAAGAGCATGGTGAATTTATCATCATGTCTTTAAATAAAATGCTTATGGGAGCAATTAATGATCATGCCCGCGGTGGAGTTCACCGTTATTCAACAGATGAAAAATGGCTGGTGCCTCATTTTGAAAAAATGCTTTATGATCAGGCAGGTCTTCTTAAAACATTAACGAAATTAAGTCTTGTCCATCCATCCCCTCTTGTTTTCGATACGATCATCAATACATTAAATTATCTTGAAGATGAAATGCTCAATGATGATGAAGATAATAAAACAGAAAAATATTTCTTTGCAGCTCAGGATGCAGACAGCGAAGGTGTAGAAGGTCTGTTCTTTACATTTACTCTGGCCGAATTTGAAGACGCTTTAAATAAGCACGACGATGATAAAGAAACTCTCGCTAAAAATTCTGATATCATCAAAAAATGGTTCCAGATCACGGCCGCTGGAAACTTTGAACAAAATCTCAATGTCATCTCTCTTGATCCTAAGTACAGCGATGATTATTTAAAACAGGAAAACTGGGACATCATCCGCATGGTAAGACGTGCCATCCTTAGCGAAAGAAAAGACCGCATTCCGCCTTTGACAGATAATAAAGGTCTAGCGAGCTGGAACTTCATGATGATCAGCGCTCTGGTCGATGTCGTGCAGTTTTCTCAAGTTGAAGTCATCAAAAGAATTGCTTCTAACCTGCTTAACAAAACACTGGAAGGAGTCTTCAAAACGTTCCTTATGCAGGATGAAAACGGCATGAAAATGAAACATTCGACGACAATGCCATTTTCGCATCCTTATCTGGAAGATTTCGTCACTTTTGCAGAAGCGCAGTTGCGCCTTTATGAAATTTCGGCCAACGAAGTTTTCAAACAAAATTTCAAAGATGTGATGGGATTTATTGCCAGAGAATTTATTGATGGTGATCGCATGCTTACACGCGCTCGTTTTTCAGAAGAATTTGAACCATACCCGAATCAAGCCTATTCTGTTTTCGATTCTTCATTCAAATCACCTGTTGCTACATTTGTGGCGCTGTCGAGACGAGCTGCTGTTCTCTTTGCAGACCGTGAGTATGAAGATGTCGTGAAACCACTTATGGAAACGATGACTCATTCGGTTCTTAAGGTTAACCCTGTAGGCTCTGGCGAAGCACTCCGCGCTCTGACTTATCCAACCGAAGTTTATCGTGTGATGAAGATTCCAAAAACATGGACACAAGAAGAAAAATTCATCCGCATGATTCCTTACTTTCTCTCTCGATTTGTTTTTGATTATCAGGACGATGCCAATGAATGGCAGGTTTGCACTCTCAATGCCTGTGAACTTCAAGGAAGCGGCATAGATGAGTTTATCAAAACATTGACTCCCGGTGGAGAAGAAGCATGAACTTTAAACCGTTAAAGGGAATGACTGTTGTCGATCTTTCTCATCGTCTTCCTGGTCCGCTATGCGGAAAAATTCTGAGCGACCTGGGAGCAACGGTCGTAAAAATTGAAGATAAGGTTTTTCAAGATCCATTTTTGTCAGGACTTTTTGCACAATTCGATTCCAGTTTTATTTCCTGGTATGACAATCTCAATAGTGGGAAGAAAATTGAACGCTTTGATTTTAATTCAGAAGCTGATCAAAAAAGTATTCATGATTTAGTAATGAAAGCAGATGCTGTCATTATGGGGCTGCCCCCTAAAACTCGTGAAAAATTGAAATTAACTGATAAAGATTTAACTGTTGAAAAACCTTTTGTCGTTATTGAACTTTTAGCTTCTGCCACTGAAAAAAAATCAATGCATGATCTCAACGCTCTCGCGATGACAGGACTTCTGTCTCTTTATGTCGCCCATGAAAAGGAAAAGATCGTCGATCCCCCGTTTCTTCCCATCGCCGGAATCAGTTTTGGCCATAAGGCAGCGACTGACTTACTGGCGGCCTATATCTGTGCCCAAAGAGAGAACAAAACTCAATTTGTAAAAACGTTTCTGGATAAAGTGACCCATGAAATCCTGGGAATATTCTGGCCGGAAGAAGATCGTAAACAAGGCAGAACTAAGTTTTTACACAATGGTATTTATCCCTGCTACGCTCTCTATCAGACAAAAGATAATAAATATGTGGCGCTCGCCGCTGTTGAAGAAAAATTCTGGAATCGTTTCTGTGAAGTTTTTGGAATTGAGACGAAGATGGATCGTTTTTTTAATCAGGATGAAAGCCTTTTCAAATTGATTTCAGATAAGCTTCATCAGTTCAATCAAAAAGAAATTGAATCAATGATTGCAGATGAAGATTTGTGTTTGTCAGTAATTAAATAATTTTCAAAAAATTTTTGGAGGAAAGCAGAACAGAAATGCTCTCTTTCCTCTTCTATAAAGTTCGTGCAATTCAAAGTCTCAATGGGACGATAGAGAGAACCAGGAAGCCCGCAAGGATGAAGAGATTCCAGTGCTTTGAAAAGTCTTTCATCATTAAAAAAATTCAATGCGAGTCCGTGATAAGAAATAAAACGTGTTGCGGCCAGACCGATCGAAGCCACTTTCGCCTTACTGAATTCATTTTCATACCAAAGCCCAAGCAGATCACGTTTAACAACGAGACCCTTCATCCCATATCTCAGTTCAAGTTCTAATTGAACAAGAGACAAAATCTTAAGCATAAGATCGAATACGCCCATCTTATAATGAGTGAGATTCATGATTGGATAAAAAACGATTTGTCCCGGGTAATGAAAAGTGAGTCCCCCCCCTCTATTGATTTGGTAAAGAGGAAAAGGCAATTCTGTCGAGGAATCGAATTCAACGAGTGCGACCTGGTCGTCCTTCATTTTCTGAAGACCACGTCCAAGTGTGAAGCAGTGAGGATGAGAGCAAAAAAAGAGAAAGCAGACATGGGGGTTCAAGCGAACATATTCTACGCAGTCTTTTTGAAACTGCTCTGCTTCTGAATAATCCCAGTTCCACTTTTTTAAGACATAAATATTTTCGAACGGATGTTCAAAAAGATTTAGATCAATCAAAGCTGCACTCCCTGCGCTCTTAGATGATCAAGGTAATCATAGGCCTTATAGCTGGAACGGACTAAAGGGCCGGAGGCGACAAATTTAAATCCCATTGCATAGGAGATACTCTTTAATTCTTCGAATTCTGCAGGAGTGTAATAACGTTCAATTTTTAAATGTCTCAAAGTTGGTCGAAGGTACTGGCCAAAAGTGACAATATCACAGCCAACTTCTCTTAAATCAGAAAGAGTTTCTTTGATTTCGGCAAATGTTTCGCCGAGACCGACCATTAAGGAAGTTTTAGTTGTGATGTGAGGATAATTTTTTTTGTAAAATTCCAGCGCTTTTAAAGTTGTTTCATAGCTTGCGCGTCTGTCGCGAACTGGATGTGTAAGTCTTTTGACTGTTTCAATATTCTGGGCGATCACAAATGGATTACTTTTTGCCAGAGTATGCATGTGGTCTTCAAGACCAAGAAAATCCGGGATCAGTACTTCGACGATCACGTCGGGATGGACTTCATGTATTTTTGAAACAACATTGGCGAAATGTCCTGCTCCATAGTCAGGAAGGTCATCTCTATCAACACTCGTAATCACCACGTACTTAAGGCCCATGATTCCTACCATATTGGCAGTATCTTCAATCTCATTGTGATTAATAAAACCTTTTGGATTACCAGTTTTAACATCACAAAATTTACAAGCGCGCGTACATGTATCACCCAGAATCATCACTGTGGCCGTTTTTTTCGACCAACACTCTCCAATATTCGGGCAGCCCGCTTCTTCGCATACCGTGAAAAGTTTTTTACTTCTCAGGTTTTGTTTAATGTCTTTGAAATTATCTCCGCCTGGCAATTTCACTTTAAGCCACTCAGGCTTTCTTTCCACAGGCGAGGCCATATTGGTCTCCATAAATCCCTCACTGCCAGTATCAAACTGACCATTTTAGTTGGGTAAAAAACTTATTTCCCACATTTTGACCCCAGATGAATAGGCTTCGCAACGAAATTCTTGGCATTTAGATTTTGGCATTAAAACTGAATAAGTCAGAATTGAGAATCACGGTCACGGAGCGACTGTTACACCAGGAGGTCATTATGAAAGGACTCATCGCATTAGTATTTTGCTTTCTCACTCTAAGTGTACAGGCTGCCACAGGAATTAAGCCTCAAGACTTAACCGCTATCAAGCTTTCAAGCGGCGAAATAATTTCGAAATTGAGCTTGCAAGAAAGCACTAAGGTGCTAAAATCACTTGACCAGGAAAAGAACATCGAGATTAGAGCTCGCGTGATCTACCCTGAAGAAGTTTCACAGCTAATTGTCCGCAAGTTGACAAATGCGAGATTAACTGAGAAAAAGCCGAATCCGCAGGATTATAATTAAAGTTTTGGGGCGCCAACCCCAAAATCCTCCGAAAGGATAGTGTTTGTTGTTGTGTGAAGGGCCCGCAAGTTTTTGCGGGCTTTTTATTTTCAGCTTTCTTTTTTGGCCATAACTCTTAAAACATCACAAAAAATTTTTTCTCCATTTGCTTCATCCACGAAAGAGCTGTCTTTCGAAATCATAAAATAGATTATTTTAAATTTGTGCGAAAGAATTTCTTCTTCCAATTCGCGAGCTGTCTTAATCATCTTCAGAGGAACTTCAACCTTTCCATTGATTGGCTGAACCATGAATTCCCCAGCGAAAATGCCGTCGTTCTTCAATGTTTTGAAAATATTGTTGAACGCTCTTTCGCGATCCCAATGTTCTACAAGACAATTCATACAATGTGAATCGAAGATTAGATCAAATTCACCTTCAGAAAAAAAAATTTCGTCGGTAATAGACCTCATTTGATAGATAATGTTTGATTTTGGCGCTTGATCGATCGCCACAGGAGAAAAATCAATGGCCGTAATTTTTGCATTCAGTTTGCATTCTTCAAAGAGAGAATAATTCCCGCAGCCCAGTTCAAGGACATTCTGAGGATCAGGCAATCGTTGCAAAACGACCGACTGAAAGAACTGCTTCAAGCTCGAGCTGAATTGTTTCTCACTATGCTCACGGTAAAACCGGTCAAATGGCAAAGAAGAATTCAATTACAATGTTCCTATTAGGGTAAATCGTTCATCGTGGGAAAAGGAAGCAGGAGAATTTCCTAAAACGCCTTCAGGGATGTTGCCCTTGAAATAATTCAACCAATAGGCTTCATTCTTTTTATAAGTTAAAGGAAAAGGCACAGTCGGACGGCTTAAAAAATGATCCATAAATTTAGCTATGAATTCCGAGCAATAAAGAAGCTCGTTTCCTTTTGAATCATAATTGTCCCAAAGGTACCTGCTATCAAAAGGAAGTCCTTTGAAGGCTGAATTAAAAACTGTAATCATGTTAGATTCAAGCAAGGAAAGTTCAGCAGGGGATTTTTTTAAAAATTCTTTCGGACGATAAACAGAAACAAGAGTTCCGGGAGTTCTGTTTTTAAGGAACTGATCTATTGGGTAAAGAGCAACAAAGCCCAAGGATTGGCCAATTCGCAATTCACCTTTTTCATTTTTAATGACCACGCCTGAGTGGGAAAACTTGGAGTTAGTTTCCGACTCGATTACTCTGCACTCATAGCAGTTAAAGCTGATCAACAATACGTCGCCGTTTTGCAGATCGAGAGCAAAACTTTGTTTCAAAAACAGGACTGAAAAGACGAATAAAAGAATGAATGTTTTCATAGGGGCCATATTTATCACGTCAGGCCTCAAATGCCTACTTTTTCAGTCACCCTTGTAGGAAAGATCTTCCTTATAAAACGCCCAATTTTAAAGGGATAGAGCAAACCTCCGATAAGACCTGAAAGAGAACGTCTAAGGAAAAGTATAATCAATTTATGAAGAGCCCGTTTTGTTTAATAAATCATTTCATTATTTCACTCTGCTTGATTATTTCAAGTCAGATTTATCCTTCGATTGTCTTTTCACAAACAACTGATACGACCCTTGATGCTGAAAGAATTGCCTGTTCAAAAAACACGGCCTCCGAATGGAATGCGGCCTTAAATCGATGTGTTCAAAAGAAAGAAGCTCAGGCGGCCAGACATGAAGTTGAAGATTGCGCAGCTCTTACTGACATCGAACAAAGAAAAGCTTGTCATAAGAGAATTGCTGAACAAAAAACGGGATTAAGCTCGGATGTTAATTCTTTGCCATCAGATGGGACAAATAAATCTATGCTGATGAATGGTGTAGGCACAGCCTACGCTGCGATTGGACTTATCAATTCAACCGGATCAAAAGGAAAAACTTCCAGCTGTACATCAAAGAAAATTTTTGCGGTTACGGCCATTGCTGGTACGGCCACAGATATTTGGCTGAAAATGAAAGCGAAAAAGGCCATGGATGAGCTTAAGAATAAATACCAGTTAGGTGTAAAAAATAATGCCTATGATAATCAGTCTAAAGCGTTTGAGTTTTTAAAAGCTGAACAGCAAACGGTGAAGGAAATTGCTTCTCGTGAAAAAAAGAGAAACATGCTGCTTACTTTGGGTTATGGAGCTGCCCTACTCATGGCGATTTATGAAATGACTCCCATTGGACAAAATCCGGATTGCTATAAACCAGCTGAGCCTGCTGATGCTAGCAAAACTCCTGACGCCACAAAAGTTGCGGATGCAAATGCACCAGTAGATGGCGCTAGTAATACAGCTGTGGCAAATACTGGTGATGCCACGACTCCTCAAGTGACATCAACTCCGGCCGGAACAACAATTACATCAACGACAACGACAACCACGACAACAACGACCACATCAACAATGACAGTGAGTTCAACTCCTCAGACAAGTGAACTTAGTTTTAGATTTGATCCCGAAACATATAGCAAAGCCAACATGCAATTAGATCTTTCCGGACTACAAAAAGTTAATTGGTTGCCAGGACAATAAATAGTGAAGAAAAATAAATTTTTAATATTAAGTTTCTCACTTTTTATGTTCATGAATAATGCATTCGCTGAACCTGTCACTGCTGCCGCTGTAAGTGGTGCCGCCACTCAAAAAGTTGCGGGAGAAGCGGCTAAACAAGCAGCTCCAGGATTTACTGATAAAGTTGCCGATTATTTCAATTCTCCTGAGGGAATCGCAGTTGCAGCAACAGTAGGTACTGTATACTCTGCAGTTTTGTATAGTGCAGCCGCAAAACAAGAAGAGGAATCAGATCAAAACATAAAAAAGATAGATCGCATTCTTGCCGAATTTAAAGATTCTTTTGCCGCTTTTTGTCCTAGTGGACGAGAAGATTTAAGCAACCCCGAATGCTATTGTTATCTTCCTAAAGGTGGGAAAAATCCGGACAGAACGAAGTCTCAAATTTGTCAAACTCTCTGGTCAAAAAATGATTTTAAAAACAGTGCTCTTGCTGGAGATTATACCGGCTTAAGCAAGTTTGTAGATCCTGTCGGATGTTTAACCCGGACTGGTCAGTTTGATGAAACATGTAAATGCAAAAAGTTTCTCGATTCAAAAGGAAACAATGCCTGTCAAAAAGGCGCTTCCATTGCTCTTCCTTTAGGAATAGGGGCCGCTTTTGCAACAAACACCGGGATTAAAGACATAACTCAATTAGCTGCAAATTCAGGCAATGGAAATCCCATGCTTAATAATTTCAGCACGGCTTCCCTTGGTGCAAAAGCAATCGCAACTCAAAAATTAAAAGACCAACTCATTTCCAAATTGGGGACTTCTCTTCCTCCGGGAGTTTTAAAGCTGTCAGAAATCACACCAAAAAACGTTGATAAATTTGCCAACGCTTTATTGGGAGAAAAAAACATTGCTGCTGCCATGGCGAAATCTGGTTCGGCCTTAGACGTGGGTGCTCCTTCCCAAACAGAAGGAAAAGTAGCAGATGCGCTTAAGGCCGCTGCGACTAAGGCGGGTCTTGATTTTTCAGGAAGCGGTAAAGGTCTTGCGAATAAGAAAGCAGTTACTCAAGAAGCTTTTGCATTTAATATTGGTGGAGATGCGAACTCTCAGGCCGCTGGAGCTGGTCAATTGCAGGATTTTCCGGAACAACAAAAAGTTTACAAAGTAAAAGGTGATATCTCAAAACGATCTGATGTGAGTATTTTTGAAATCATCTCAAACCGCTACGTCCAATCTGGTTTAAAAAGACTTTTCGAAGATTAAGGTTCCTGAAATTCTTCAATCCCTAAGGCCTTCAGCCATTCTGGTGTTGGTGCCATTAATTTTCTGGCCTTCAAATCCATCATGCCCACCGAAAGAGTTAATGTGGAAGCAACTTTGCCACTCTCCTTCACCATTTTTTGATCCAGGATCATGACGTATTTGTTTCTCATCTCAGTTCGTGCTTGCGAGATGATTTTGATTTTTTCTCTATTATTGAGTTCGGCCTTAAACGTAAGCTGGCAATCCAGAAGAACGGGTCCGATTTGAGTCTCCAGAATTTGCTTTAAACCCAATCCATTTTTCGTAATGAAATCCCAACGGGCCTCTTCATACAACTGCAGATAGACCGCGTTGTTCACGTGTCCAAAAGTATCGAGATGCTGTTCAAGAATTTGTTTATCGTATTCGTAAATTGGATTGCTCATAAATTTGCCTCAAATTAGTGGCGGTTAGCATGGCCTATTTTAGGCCTACTTTAATCGAAGCTCGATATATTTCCAAGTGCTTATTTAACCGTTTTTGCTACCTGAGCATTCCACTCAAGGAAAGTTCATAAGATACCGATGAGCAGGCATATAATTAGGAGAAGACCTCCTTTGGAATTGGTGAAATTTATGAAATACAACCACTACCTGACGTTAGCAATCATTCTCAATGTAATGAGCTTTAATTCATCAGCAATCACGATGAGCGAATGTATTGAACAGGCAAAAAATAAAACACTTGATTCAAGCAATGCTGACGGATGTACAAAGCTTAAAGCTTTACATGGTGGCGGCAATTCAGGAAGCTCAACTTCAGGTGAAAACTGCGAAAAGGTTCCAAACAATAACTATAAGCGCTTTGTTGAGGAAATAACCAGAACCGAAAACAATGAACTCACTGACGGGAAATTTGGCTCTGGAGCCTTATCTGATTGTGTGGCCCTCTCCAGAGGGAACATGCGCTATCTTTATAAAAACGGAAACTCTGCCGTTAGCAATGGTTTCACTTGGGATAAAGCTGTTGAGATAAAATGCCTTGAGAATTCAAAAGTCTGTGGAGGCGAAGAATCTCTTGATTCTTGTAAAAATAAATTAAAAGTTCAGGCCACTCGTTGTGACTCTGTCGCCTATATCGCTTCAGTTTACGGACGCGATTGGACTAATAAAGAACACATTGAAACACCAAATGTTAAAGGCGGTAATCCCCCTATTACTTGTCAGGGGAACGGCGTGCCCACTGTCGATTACGATGCCTGTGTGAAGTTTGTTCAAAACGGCGAGATCATGGATGCCACACAAACAGTTGTTCAGGCCGGACAAGAACTCTACTACAAAGATAAAACAATGACGAAACAAGCGGAAGTTGCTCAAAGTGCAAACACTGCAACGGCCGGACTTGAAGCACTCAAAGATACAGTTAAATCACAAAAAGAAATTATGGAACAAAGAACGGCAATGGATTCAGGGAAGCTTGCCATGCTTGCCAGCTATTATACAGATATGCCGAGCGCTGATGAAGTCAGAGCAAAGTGTAGCAACTATATCCTTCCCGAAGGATTGAAAGACCAGAAACAAGAACTGTGCCGTGACGTCATCAACAAAAACGACTTCGGGATTCTTTCAAATGCAATGACCAAAGAAAAGATGAAGTCTAAACTCATCAGTCTTGGTGTCAACGTAGCAAGCGATGCAGTAATGGCCGGGCTTCTTTCAAAACGCGAAGGCGATTTGAAAAATGCCATTGCAAAAGTAGATGAATTCAAGCCAATCGATCCACTTGCTCCTCAAGCAGACAATCTTCAAACAACTTACTGTCAACAGAACCCCGGCGATCCAAAATGTTTAACTGGTGGTCTCGACAGAACTTTTGATATGATGAATGACAACGTCATCACATTCGGCGAAGGTGGATCTGGAGCGTCCTTCAATCCAAACAATCCTTACGCTGATACAACAAATTCAAATGGAACAAATTCAAATGGGACAACCAAGAACAGCATCACTGGTGTAGGTAGTGCCATTGCTTCTGCTCAACAAAGCGGAGGTCTTGCTGATCCGATTGCAGCTGGAACAATTACCAAAGGTGGTGGAGCTACCGGTGGTGGCGGTGGTGGCGGTGGTTCAGGCGGTGGTGCCGGCGGCGGTGGCGGTGGCGCTCCAGCAGGCCAGGGCTCTCCGGGCGGTGTAAGTGCAGCCATTGGTGGAAAAGCTCCAGCTTATAATGGCGGTTCAGGCTTCTCTCTTCTCGGAGGAGGAAACGGACTAAGAAACAACAAAGCAAAAGGCGAAAAAGAAGAAAATCCTTTTGGAAAATTGTTCGGAAAGAATGCAAACAACAATGGAACAGTGAATTTCCGTGGAATTGCCTCCCAAAATGTTGGTTCAAAAGGAGACAATATCTTCGACATGATTTCCAAACGCTATTCGACAGTCAATGGTGAAAAACGTCTGATCGAATATGAAGCTGCTAAATAAGTAAAGACCTAAAAAAGTGAATGAAAGGTAAAGACAGAAGAAATCGTTAATCTCTACCTATGGATCATGAAAGTATTACAGGTATGTCCCGCTCCCCGCGGGGCTTTTTATTTCCCTTTTTAAGAAAACAATTGAAAAAGAAAATCGGCCCGTTCTAAAATTAAAGAAAGATTTTCACGATGAAGATCTTTAAGGCCAAAAAGCACAATCAAGGAAGATCGTATGGAATCAACAAATTCTCTACTGCTCGCAGAATTTTACACGGCTACAGGTTATCTGGACCGACTGCTTTTTGCCTTTACTGAGTTGGAAAAAATCCATCTCACCCCAAGAGGAAAGATTCAGGTGCAGAAGCTTTGTCAGGAAGCTGCTGTTTATTTCACCAATAATTTTTCAGACCTTCAGTTTGACCAAGATGACTATGTTTTTGAAACTTCAAAATACAAGAATCAAATCAAAACTTTCCATAATTTTATTGAATCTCTCATAAAGCTTCCTTTTAATAGTGAGAAGTCCGAAAAAATAATCATTGAATATATCAATTTGATTTATAGAAACTGTTTTGAAGTACATCACTTTATTTCAGAAACAACTCATCTTGAAGTTCAGCTACCCAGAACTGGGCTGACGCTTGAAGAAGAAATTCCTTCCATTAAGCAAACAGAAGAAACAAAAATTCCACTTTTCTACCTTGACCAACAAAACATCCAGGAACTGGCCAAAAACGAAAAGGTCATCAAATCCCCTATTGCGTTTCTGGAACTCAAACGTGAAGAGAAATATGATCATTTCATTCATCGCGGGCATTTCTTTATCGCCCAGAAAAATTATGAAGAGGCCCGTTCTCAATTTTATAAAGCTCGCAACTACAAAGAGACGGCTGAAGTTTTAACTCTCATTGGATGGACGTACTCTCTTCTAGACGACATGACTCAGGCAAAAGCTTATTGCATGAAGGCCATTCAAAAAGACACACAATACGGTCCTGCATATAACGATTTTGGAAATTATATTTTAAATGAAGGAAACGTTCGCGAAAGCCTGCGCTGGTTCGAACTGGCCAAGCGTGCTCACAACTACCAAAACCGTGAATATCCTTACATCAATGCCGGTAGGGCCTATGTTCTTTTAAAACAATATGAAGACGGCTTAAAAGAATTTTCTCTGGCGCTGACTCTGGCCCCACATCATGAAGAATTACATGAAACAGTGGCAAAACTAAAAATCAATCTTGCTGAAGAAAGAGAAAAAAGAAATTATGACTATGAAAGCAAGTACGACGAACAACCACCACAATAGAGATATATGAAAACTGTCGAACTCGAAGAATACTTAAAAACTTTGCTTAAACCCGAGCTTTTTGACGATTATTGCCCGAACGGTTTACAAATAGAAGGCAAAGACGAAATCAAAAAAGTGGTTTTTGCAGTTTCAGCAACGAGAGAGTCCGCGGAATACGCAGCGAAAGTAAAGGCCGATGCTCTTATTGTCCACCATGGCGTTTTCTGGAAATTTCACGGAACAAGAACCTTAACCGGTCCTTTTGCCAAAAGACTCTTTCCGCTCATTCGGAATGAAATAAATCTTTTTGGATACCATCTCCCTCTTGATGGTCACCCTGACATTGGAAATGCGGCCAGCGTGGCCAGAACGATCGGTCTTACAAACCTTTCTCCGTTTGGCAATTATAAGGGAGCTTGCACAGGCATTATGGGCGAACTGCCAACACCTCTTCAGGCCGGAGATGTTAAAGAACTCTTAGAAAAAAAACTTAATCATCAGGTCCTCTATTCAAATCCTACTGAAACGGACGGAATGATAAAAAAAATCGGCATCATTACCGGTGGAGCAAATTCAGAATGGCGGGAAGCTTTTAAACTTGGTCTGGATGCTTATATCACTGGAGAAATGAGCGAGCATGATTACCACGAATCTCGCGAGTCCGGAATTCATATGTTTGCGGGTGGTCACCACGCCACAGAAAAATTCGGCATTCAGTCTTTAATGAGTCTGATAAAAAAAGAATTTCCTACACTGGAATGCCTTTATCTCGATTCAGAAAATCCGGCCTAATCTTTCATCTTTAAAGAAAGCGTCAATACAAACTTAGCGACTGGCTCAGGTCCGATGTCCGGGCAAACAGCTTCAATATGCACAGGAAAATTCATTCTCTCGCCGCTGGCAATCACTTCTTTAACAAAGTTTTTTATTTCAGGAATTTGAGTGCAAACGAAGTGAGTATCCCCTTCAGCGCGTTTTAAAAATTCAGCGTGAAAATCTTTGAAAGACAACGCAATCTTCTTTTTAGATGCATATATCTCTTTCATGGCCACAAGCCCGCCCGCGAGGTCAGCTCCTGTTGCGAGAACACCAAAATACATGGACTTTAAATGATTGCGAGTTCGACGGTTTAAAGGAATTTTAATTCTACATTCCTGATCATCAAGTTTAAGAACGCTTGGAGAAACGAAAAAAATGAGAGGAACTTTTGTCAGACCAAAATATCTGACGAACAACGTGTCTTTAATCATTTTGACTTCACCTATTTTGAAAGTTCGAGCGTGCGCTTATAAGCGGCCTCGAAAGCTTCTCTGAACAGACCCTGCAGATCTTTGTTCTTCAAAACTTCCAGCGCTTCATGAGTAACACCCTTCTTAGATGTTACCTGCAAACGCAATTCTTCAAAACTTTTTTCTGACTTCATAAGGCCAGCACTCCCGGAAAAAGTCTGAGCGACGATTTCCTTGGCGTCTACACGCCCTTCAGTCATGCGGAGAAGTTCGGCTTCGAAAATACGGGCAAGTTCAAAAACCAGCGCCGGCCCAGAACCACTAAAGGCCGTGGTAAGGTCCAAATCGCTTTCGGTAGTCATTTTAAACAGACGTCCGGTTGCTCCCAGTAATTCAACAAAGGCGATTTCATCTGCCTTTGAAAAACTTTGATTCAGAAAATAAAGATTGGCACCTTCTCCAATAGAAGAAGGAGTATTGGGCATAAGTCTCGCGACTCGTTCTACGCTGAATTTTTGGATAAGTTTTGCAGTACTCACACCTGCGAGAACTGAAATAATCCGGGAATCGGCCTTGAACTGAAACTGAAAGTCATCAAGGCTTTGAGGTTTAAAGGCCAGCACATACCAGTGAAGATCACTCGGCATTTCGTTCAGTGCTCTGACCAAATGGCCATGAACATGGCCGGCCAGTTCCCGTGCCTTCGTTTCAGTGGGAGTGTAAAGATAGAATTCGGCATCAGGAAAACGCGACTTCATTCCCAGAACGAGGGCCTTTCCCATATTACCGCAACCAAAAACTCCAATCTTTACACTGCTCATTGAAATCCTACAGTTCCAGATCCAAAGGAGCCCCATGTCTCATGGTATTGACAGCGAGTGCTCTGACCCAGATGAAATTCAAGGCCTGGTGATAAAAATCCTGAGCTTTCAGATAATCTGAAGTCGTGAGAATATTTCTCATGCGAAGATCAGTTTTTCCATCGTCGAGATGGCTTCCAATATGTAGCCCGTACTCTTCCATAATTCCATCATAAATTATGACTGAAAGTTTAGCAGTATTAAGGGTTCTTTTGAGATCCTTATCGCTGACCAGATAGACGTCGAGATTTTCTTTAGAAAAACCTGCTTGATAGAAAACATCTCTTAAGGCCATCCACCATTGATAAGAATTTTTATTTCGAGCAAGGACAGTTAAACCCGTTCCAACCGAAAGACATGAGAAAATCTGAATCAATGTTTTCAATTCAGGTTTGTCTGTAGTAGCAACCAGCACGGCATGCTCCGCATACAGCTGATAATCGTTGTAGCTCAATTGTCCAGGGATGACGCGGTTTTTATGCTCGCGCTCCATGAAACTGACGAAGTTTTTAGAAAGCCATTTTTTATAATCGCGAAGGGCCTCTTTATAATTGCCGTAAATTCCCTGATAGTGGGTTTCAAAATTAGAGATGAAAGCATCGAGAGCTTTTTCTGTTCTTTCTTTTCTACTTGTAACTGAAAGTTTTGATGGTTTTGATAAATCAAACTGGTAGTCGCTTCCTTCAGTCACTGGATAAGTTTTCTTCAGTTCAGATTTTTCTATTCCCGCTTCAAGAACCTGGTGCATCGCCAGGACGTAGTGTTTGCCACCGGCCTTAGGACCAGTTCCGGAAAGTTTAAAACCACCAAACGGTTCAATGGCAACTCTCGCACCAGTGATTGTTCTATTGACATAAATATTTCCAGATTCAATCTTCGTTAAGAGATAATCAATGTCATTTTGAGATTGAGAAAAAATACCGCCTGTTAAAGCGTAATCCGTACTATTAAAGAGTTTGGCTGCTTCATCGAGAGTATTGTAGCCGATGATGTGAAGAACTGGTCCAAACAATTCTCTTTGGGCAAAACTTTGTCTGTCAAAAGCTCTCTCATAAGGAATTTCAATAAGAACTGGCCCAACACAATAACCTGGCAGATTTTCTTTTGATCTGTCGAGAACGAGTGAGCCGCCGTAGTTTTTCGCTTCGGCCCCAGCGTCCTGCACTTGAGAGCGCAGTCGTTCCTGATCTTCTTTCGTAATGACCGGGTTAACCGTTGTATCAAAACGATAAGCTTCCCCGACTTTCAAATCGGAACAAGCTTCTTTTAAACGCTCAATCAATCTCTCTTTCAAAGAATTGTGTACAATAACTCTTGAGGCAGCCGAACACTTCTGCCCAGCGTGGCCAAAGGCTGAATAAAGAATCCCAGACACTGTTTCATCAAGCTCGGCATTTGTCGTAACGATGACCGCATTCTTGCCCCCCATTTCTGTGATGGCCTTAACCGGATATGTTTTTTCAGTAAGTTTATTTTTATAAAGACGCTTTCTCGCCACAGATGAAATATAAGTCCCGACCGCTTTTGAACCAGTAAAGACAATCGTCGAAATGCGTGGATCGCGAACGAGGAAATCTCCGACGGTCTCACCTTCTCCTGGAAGGTGAATCAGGACATCTTTTGGAACTCCTGCCTCATGAAGAAGATCGACAAGAAGTTGTGTAATAAGTGGAGTCTGCTCTGCAGATTTTAAAATAACAGTATTTCCTGCAACCAATGAGCTCACTACCATTCCGCACGGGATGGCCAATGGGAAGTTCCATGGTGAAATAACCGCCGTCGGTCCTCTTGATGTGAGATCGGTGTTGTTTCTCTGCAGGAAAGCTTCAGTACGGGCATAAAAATTCAGGAAGTCGATGGCCTCGTCAACATCAGCAAGAGCTTCGCCGACAGCTTTTCCAGCTTCGTACATAATCAGAGCAGATAATTCATTTCTTCTGGCAAGCATCAGACCAGCTGCCTTCACCAGCATCGCCGTTCTGAAAGGCCACTTTGAATTTGCCCACTGTCCGTTGTTATAACTATGATCAATCGTCGTCAGGGCCGTGTTTGCATCTTCAGTTGTCGCAAAACGGATTTTACCGACAACAATACTAGGATTAGAACTGGCCACAATAGTCTTCCAGTCGCCTTTAAGGGGAAATTCATTGGAATACTCTTTACCGAGAGTATTTTTTTCAAAAGCCTTAAGCGCTTCTTCCATCCAGACACGCTGGTCGTCCAGGTAAAGTCTGAGCGGTGAAACGTTGAAAAATTCATCTTCAAGCTTTGAGACTGATAAATCGCGTGCCAGCTTATTTTCAGCTTTCTTTTGCTTGTGAATGGCATAAGGAGAAAGAAGTGTCGTGTGCTTCTTATGTGAACGCATAATTGTTAAAACTCCCACTTGAGAAGAGTTTTCCATGATACGTCTTACCAGGTAGGCCATACCAACCAGAAGACTTCCGACAGGAACGTAATTTCTCGTCGCCCATTTCATTTTTGCCAGAGCTGTAGAAAGGGCTTCGTAAGTCATATGCAGACATTGGTGTTCGAATTCGCCAATATGCGGATAGAGAATTTCTTTTGCAGCTTCAGCAAATGCGTGATCAGAAAAATTGTGAGAAGCGAGCGCCAGTTTTAAATGTGGATGAGCTTCAAAAATTTTAATAATTAACTGTCTGAAGTGAATATCTGTTTCTTCTTTATTAAGGAATTGAGGTGCATTGAAACTGTGTGCGTCTCCTTCTACCGTTTCAGCATCCCAATAAGCTCCCTTTACAAGACGAACAGGCATGCAATGCCCGCGTTCTTTGGCCAGTTCGATGATTTCTTCGAGATGTTTTACTCCATCACGAAGATAGGCCTGAACAACGATCCCCGTCGCTTTGTAGTCTCGCAGCTCTGGTGTTTCCAGAAGAACACGGCGATAAATTTTAAAGACAATATCGCGGTAGTGATAGTGTTCAGCATCGATGTTGATGAAAACATCTTCTTCTTTAGCCGTTAAAAGAATTTCTTTCAAGCGAGGGGCAACCAGATTGAATGTGTAGTCAGGAGCGTGAGGTTTAAAGTCAGAGCAAAGAGCAGAAACTTTAATGGAAACATGAGCGCGGTTGATGCCAGCGCTGTTCATTTCGCCTTTTTTCACGTGAAGAGAAAAACCGCGAACGAGTTTAAGAACTTCGTTTTTATAGTGATCAGCTTCGTGCTCGGATACAACGAGTTCACCCAATTGATCGAGAGTTACATCGCGTCCAGTGAGGCTTAATGACTTGAGCGATTTATCCGCTTTTTCAATAGTCTCACCGGCAATAAATCTTTTGGCCATGAGCTTAACGGCGTTTCTAACTGTTGCTGAAAGAAGAGAAGCTGGAATGACAAGCGCCACGTAGTAGAAAAATTTAATGCCAAAAGTATAGCTGGCCGGAAGAGCTCTCTCCTGCCCTTTCTTTTTCATGCGTCTTGCTTTGCTGTTGTCTTTTAAAAAACGTGACAAGGCTTCCAGAAGAATGCGCTTAACTTCAACCCCTTTTTTATCGTGATCAAGTGAAGGAAGAATAGCGAGGAACTTCAAAAGGTGAATGCGAAGTAGAGCATATTGAGCAGTCAGACCTAAACCAAAGTCAGTCACATCTTCAAACAAACTTGGACGGTATTCGTTTAATCTTGTCAAAAGTGTTTTGATGATTTCATTAGCACGAGCTTCAACTTTGACAAAACGGTTGTCATTGAAAAGATCAGGCAATCCTTCAGTCGCAATCAGTGTTTCAATTGATGAAGGAAAGTTTTTAACCTGTAAACTGGCAGCAAGTTCAGTATGCTTACGCAGGTCTTTGATTATATCCAGATTCAGATCCAGAATTTCACTCTGCTGAAGAAGAAAAAGCTCCTGAGACAATTTGGGGGTATAAAATCTGATTTCACTCGTCTTGAAGAAAAAGCCGACCAGAAACGGAGTTGAACGAATTGTCAGCTGAGCCCTGAAATCGACATTGAGTTTGAGAAAGGGTGAAAGTATGTCCCAGACATCCCCGTTGAGTGTTTTATCAGCTCCAAGAAGCAAGTTTTCAAATTCTTTATAAAAATAGATTTTCCAGTTGTCCTGTGAAACAGTTTCAAGAGTTAAGAGAAACTCTTCTGGCTTGAGAGATCCAACCTTAAGCATTTTAGGCTCCAAAGTAATGTATTAAAAGTGCACTCAAAAATAGCTCAAAAATGAGGCTTTCACTAGTCAAAACAACGTAAAAAATCGGACTACAAAATTTGACTTGTTTGCCATGTGTCCCTAAAATTTTTAATATGGTGAAGTCTTCCCTCTTTTTGTTCGCATTCCACTCAATAAATTCCGCTTTAGGAGCGTCATCGTACAATCTTAAAGACCTGGAAGTGCTTGAACGCGAGAAAAACTTCGAAGAATTCCTGCTCCATGTGAACGATATTCGGCCAAGCGAGAGAGACAAGCACTGGAGAGAAATGCTTCAGACAATGGCCATGGGACTTGTCGATTATAAAATCAAAACTAAAGATTTTACACCTGCCACGTTTAGACAGATTGAACAGATCGGACGCTCAAGCGCTCTTGCAAAAGATGAGTTTTATCAACTGAAACGTTCCATCTACGCTAAAAAATACTTTTCTGAATGTTTTAAAAAAACAGAGGCCCTCACTGACGCCGAAAAAAAGGCCAAAGAAATAAATACGTGTGAATCTGAGCTTAACTCATTCTGGTATTTTTCAAAAAAAGACCCGGATACAGGATTGGATCTGGCCGCACTTTTGGAAACAGCAGGCTCTACTCTTGGCAAATGGCCTTTTTATTCGCCTGCCGTCAAAGACACTATCGCCAATTTCTATTGTCAGAAGTCGCCGGTTCAAACGGCCGTGCTAAAAAAATTATACGATGAAAGTTACTCTTCTGATTTTGACGGAAACTACAAAACACTTATTGAACGGCTCGTATCAGATAAATGTTTTGATGTATTAACTGGTCCGCTCAAAAATTCACTGGGCTCTGTGAATTCTTCTGGTTTAGACAAAGAAATGGCCATGAATCTATTGGAAGCAAAGGGCAAATTAAGCACTGAAGAAAAAGATCTTTATGCTGTTTTGTATCTTCTGGATGGTCCGGTTGTTGGCGACAAAATGAACCTGGCCTGGAAAAAAGTTGAAGGACTTGCTGAAAGCTTTGCTAAAAGAGAGAAGCTTTTATCGGAAATTAAAAAGCTCTCTGTGATTCCAGACAAAATCTTTAAAGATCCTTCGCTTCCACGACATAAGGCCATCATCAATTTATTTGCCAAGAATTTTCCGGAATATCTGGACTACTACGGCTCAACCTGTGTGAAATTTCTTTCCAACAAGAGTCCTGAACTACTCAATGTGAACTCAAGTCTACATTGCCATGAGTTTTTAAAGGCCGCTAACACCGACGGTGGGCCAGTTTCAGAACAAAACCTGCCATGGATTAGCGATAGTGTTCGAACTCAGTATTCCGCTTTAAAACGCCGTTAAAAAAATCGACAACATTTATCAGACAATTTGAGTCTAAAGTGAAAAAAGACAAAAAAAAAGCCACTCTTACGAGTGGCCTTTTATTTGGAACTTTTACTTAATTAGTAATTAAGAAAGGTGTTTTCCAACGATCCCTGCAAGTTCGAACATAGTAACTTCTTTTTTACCGAATAGTTTTTGAAGTTTGTCGTCTGCAATGATGTTTCTTTTGTTTTTTGGGTTTTGAAGGTTGTGCTTCTTGATGTAGTCCCAGATTTTAGAAACAACTTGTGTTCTTGGAAGTGGTTTGTTTCCTACGATTTCAGCAAGTGTAGCTGATGGTGTAAGAGCTTTCATGAAAGCTGCATTTGGCTTTCTTGGAGTTTTAGCTTTTTTAGGAGCTGCTGCTTTTTTAGCTGCTTTTGGAGCTGCTTTTTTAGTAGCTTTTGGAGCTGCTTTCTTAGTAGCTTTTGGAGCTGCTTTTTTAGTAGCTTTTGGAGCTGCTTTTTTAGTAGCTTTTGGAGCTGCTTTTTTAGTTGCTGCTTTTTTTGTAGCTTTTTTCTTTACTGCCATTTTGAGGTCCTCCGTTAAAGTTAGACATGTTGTGTGTCTAAATTAGTTGTTGAAAAAGCAAGTATCGTTATTAAAGTCAAAATTAAAAAATCAAAATCCGTTTTTCGTTTTTTAAAACTTTTTCCATTCTCAGAGGGAAAATTCTATTTTGGGTGCAAGCTTTTAACGGCTTTTTTCTCTTGTTTTCCCTGAGCAATGCTCTCTTATATATAAATTATTGCTTGAAAGTTTTCATCATGTCTATAGGAAAAAAGAAATTTTTTTCATTTTTTTCCTAGGAGGCTCCCTAGGGCGCTCCTAGGGACTCCCTAGGGAACACTCTTTTTCATCAAAGAGCTCCCTAGGGAGAAGCACTCTCTAATCGAGAGTCTTCATCCACTCGACGACCTGACCATCTGGTCCAAGTTTCCTAGGAGTTTTCTTATAACCATGGCTTTCATTGAGGGAATACATTCTGAAATTGTCGATTCGGCAGTAGTGGATAATCTTTTTAAGACCCTTTTCGCGGGCCACTTTTTCAAAGAATTCCTTAATGGCATGGGAAAAACCACTGCCCTGGTGAGTGATTTTGATGGCGGTATTTTTAGTTAAAAGAGAGTCATCTTCCACTTTGTAAAAGACGGCGGCCAGGACTTCAGCATCGAGATTTAGAGAAAAAAGTTCCCATCCGTCGGCCACTTCTTTCTTAATTTCTTCAAATGTCCATTTGAAATCGGGAGAATCTGAAAAGGCATCGATGTTGTAATCGAGAATGGATTTGATGTCTTTTTCGGTTTTGGCCTTTTTAAAGCTAACTTTCATGTGCAGTCCTTTGCAATTGGATGTCTGAGGCCGGTCAGTTTTAACCATACTGGTTTAAACGGACCGGCCAGGGACAATATCTTATTTAAGTTTTGAAATATAAGCAGCAAGATCTTTGAAGTCTTGCTCAGACATTTTGCTGACGATAGGAACCATGACGGGGTTTTTGCGAGTCACACCTGCTTTGATGTCTTCAAGTTGTTTTGCGATATACCAGTCGTGCTGACCGTTGATTCTTGGGGCCTTTTGGGCCACGTTGCCGTCGCCTTTATCGCCATGGCAAACAATACATTGTTTATAGAGCTCGGCGCCTTTGGCCGCATCTTGAGCGAAAGCTGGAGCTGAAAGTGAAGTTAAAACTAAAACCGCAAGAAAACTCTTCATTATAATGACCTCGTAATTTATAAGCGAACATGAGTTGCTGACGTTTCGAAACTATATGAATTTTACTCTAAGAAATCACAATGTGCCAATAACTTTGAGAGGAGATTGCGTTCCTTCAGTTCGAAAAATTTGGTTGAGGAAGCTTTCTACCAGTGGAAGCTCCAGCGGAAAATCGTTGTTTTTCACTGTGACAGTGTTCTCTTCGGCCAGGATTAAATCCAGTGAATGAGTTTGGCCAAGGCGGTTATTCAGCCAGGAAAAAAGTGCGAGAAGAGTGCGGTTTTTGCCTGAAAGATTTAACTCGCTCCAGCTGGATTCAACACCCAGTTCCTTTAAAACATCGACATTTTCAAGAAGAATGGCCGACGCAAGAGTTGATTTCACCCGAAAAAAGGCTTCTCTCGCCTCATCTTCAATTGTTTCTGTAAAGGCCGGAAGATGATTTTCGTCCCGTAAAAAGTTCTCCACCTCCCTAAAGGAAAGCGCAAAAACGGCTTGAACCATCTTACCTTCACTCAGCCGGCAGAGAGATTCCAAAAAAAGATCGGTCAATTCATTTCCAGTGGAGTGTCCATAACGAAGTGTCAAAATCCTGTCAGTTTGAATTTGAGCGGACCTGCCGCTATACTCGATTGCCCAATGAATATCTGAGTGTCCTGAAGAATTCAGGACCTTTTTTTTCATGACAAGCAGGTCGCAAGCGCGCTGGGATAAATGGCTTCGGATTTGATCTGACATAAGGAAAAATTATCATGTCTCGAGCAAAAGTACATCCTCTATTAAAAAACTTAACAACAAAACTCTCCGGTAAGACGAGCGTTTTGATTCTGGGCCCCCTTCCTGTCCAGCAGGAACGATTGCAGGCCATTTGTAAAAAAACAAAACCTGAAGTGGTTCTTTATGTAGACGGCGGTCTTATTCATAAAAAAAAGTTCTTGATCAATAAAAAGATTGTTCATCTTTCTCTGGGGGATGGCGATTCTTCTCTTGCACCCGAGCTACTGCTTCCGGCCGAAAAGGACTTTTCCGATCTGGCGTTTGGACTTAGCGGTCTGACAGATAAGGCCCTGTCAAAAGTCGCATTACTGGGTTTTTCCAATGAAACAGAGAAGCGGCCGGATCATCTCATTCAAAACTTGGGTGAGGTTTACAAATTTGTAGAAAGAAGAAAACTTGCACTGAGCATGGACCAGTTTCTCTTTTTTCCGGCAGGTAAAAATGAGTTTTTTTACCGTGGAACTTTCAGTTTGTTTGCCTTTGCAAAAACTGCGATCAGATTAACGGGAAAGGCCCGATATCAGATTCCTGAGTGGAAAATGCTTGAACCTTTCTCTTCCCTGGGTCTATCTAATATAGGGAATGGAAAAATCTATTTGGAAAATAAAAAAACGGTCATGGTTTACCGCGCGGGCGAAAACATCATTTGATGCTGCTTGTGGGTTTCAATATCATTTTCATCTAACCACTCTTCTCTATATTTTCCCCCGGCAAACATCGCCAGCTGATCTTTATAATAAGGGGAAAATAAATGACCAGAATTCCCGGTGGGCAGAATGCCGAGGGCTTTCTGGGGATGCGCAAAATCGATCAGACGGCGTGTAGAAGGCCCAGCTTTAACTTTGAAGCCGTCTGTATACCCTGCTGGTTTTTGGTTGTTAATTTCATTGTAGGCTCCGCCGATTTCAACTGGCCCTATATTGAAAATTCGGCTCAAGGCCTTAACTTTTCCCAAAGGGTGAACGAACTCCAGGGTGTGCAAATGTCCCCATGCCCAGCCGCTGGAATCTTCGCCCAGTTCCTGACGAAGTGATTCGATGGCATTATTGAAGGCTTCAGTGAAAACTCTTTTTCGATCGGAGGTTTTCCACCAGACAGAATCAGGATTGAGAACGACTCGCTTAAAAAAATTCCAGCTATTGGGCAATTTAGAAAAGGCCGCAAATTCATCTGCTGAAAAATCTTTCAACAATATCCTGGAGATTTCCCTGCACCATGTGTAATAGAGGGTCGGTGCGATTGCATCTTTATCCGATACAAAATCCCAATTTTTTAAAATATCTAGATAAGTCTGTCCTCTTTCTTTTTTCCAGAGGTTTTGAAAATCCACGCCGCTTAGAAGCTCAGTGAGAATGAGTTTATTTTCAAGATTCAAATTCAGGGTTTGGATTTCCTTCATTTCATCTACGGACCAGACTTGTTTTTGATTTAACAAGGCCACTAAGGATTTATAGCGGTCGTCGGGTTGCCAGTCGCCACGCAAATCTTCAGGCATTGCCGGTGTCCCCGCTGGTCTGGCATTGGCCGAAACGATGACTCCGTTTTCGGGATTTTCCAGGTGGGGCTTTTCATTAAAACTCAAGACACCTGTGTATTCATCTAATCCGCTTGCTCCATCGAGGATAAAATCTGAGGATTGATGTTGAGATTTTCGGGCGACTTCTCCAAATATCCACCATCCGATATTTTTTTTATCAGCATAGAGAACATTGAGTCCGGGAGCTTTTCCCAGAGAAACAGCGGCCTTGAATTCTTCCATCGACCGCGCTTTTCCCATTTTATAAAGAGCGGAAAGAGGATCATTATCAGGGGAAAGGAAGGCCCATTTTAAGGCCAGTGATTTGTCATTAGCATTGGTAAAAAGCGCATCTAAAACAGGACCGTGCTGAGTTTCAATCACGACCATTTCATGATTAGCGGCTTTTTTGACCTTGATCACTTCCAATCTTTCTCTATAGGAAAACTGTTTGCCTTTAAACTCATAAGACTTAAATTTAGGATTTAGTGTTTCTTTATAAAGATCCATGTCGTCGACGAGACTCATGGTCAGCCCCCAGCCTCTTTCACGGTTGTGCGAAAGGATTGGAAAAGGAAGAATCGAAAGGAAATGTCCGTAGCTTTCGTACTCAGGACTTTTGAGATGTGCTTCAAACCAGACCCCTGGATGAGAATAAGAGATATGAGGGTCATTGGCGAGTATGGGAAAACCGGATTGGGAGCGCTTTCCGGCAATTAACCATCCATTTGAGCCGTCAAAAAGAGGAAATCCTTCTTCGAGCATACTGAGAATCCGGGAAACCGGAGCATCATTAAAAACGACTCTTGTACTCTTCTTTTTTTCTTTTTCAAGTTTCTTGAATTCAAAAGGAGTGAGTTCATTGCGAAGTTCATTAACCTTTTCGTCGCCAAGACGTGCGCGGAGCTTGGAGAGCAGCGGTTCTTCCGAAGTGGCAACGCCGAAACTAAAACTCATCAGTCCAATAAAAGCATAGCCATCAAGGGCCGTGAAAGGTCGTGGTTTAATTCCCAGAATGGAAAATTCAAGGGGAAGTCTCCCCGTGTCTTGAAATTGATTGACCCCATCGTAAAAAGCTTCCATTTCTTTCCACATCTGCGGATCGAAGCTTCGCGATTCTTTTTTCCTGCGGATCATATCTTCCATAGCCGCGCGTATGCCAAGAGTTCTGAAAAGTTTATCGGCCTCGAGAGTCTTTTCGCCAAAAACTTCCGAAAGCTCACCACTTGCCATTCTTCTTTCCATTTCCATCTGGAATAATCGCTCGCTGGCCATCACATAGCCCAGGGCCCTGAAGGCATCTGCCGTATTATGCGCTTTAATGTGGGGAATGCCGTACTGATCGCGTTTGACAATGACATTGCCACTCAGATTTTTAAGCGTGAGCTCGCCATCTAAAGGCGGAAGTGATTTTCTTACAAAATAAAATCCGTAAAAGAAGACGGACGCTATCAGGAAAGTGAATAGAAGAATCCATAATCGATACGATTTTTTTTTGCGAGTTAAATATTCCATGTGACAATAATAGAGATGAAAACAAAGAAGATCAATTCTCTTAAAGACCGGGACTCGGCTTCTCGAAGTCTGCTCATAGATTCACTGCGAGGTTTTACCATCGTCCTGATGATTTTCTTTCATTTCTCCTTTGATCTGACAAACTTTGGTTTTATTCATGTGGACATTCTCCACGATCCTTTTTGGTATGCTCTCCCGAGACTCATCGTCTTTCTCTTCCTATTTGCTGTGGGAATGTCGCTCACACTGGCCCATAGAGAAAAGATTAACTGGAGACCCTTTTGGAAAAGATTTTTGAAAATCAGCTTTTTTGCTCTTCTCATTTCGGTAGTGACATATTTTTTATTTCCTGAAAACTGGATCTATTTCGGAACTCTTCATGCCATTGCGCTGGTCTCTTTAATGACTTTACCTTTTTTAAAATATCCCTGGCCTTCACTGGTCATTGCACTGGCCTTATTTTTACCGTCAGTTTTTCTTGATAAAAACCTTCCCTGGCTCTCCCTTCCGCATCAATCGTGGGATTATATTGCGCCTTTTCCATGGGTAGGGGCCAGCCTACTCGGCGTCTTTGCCGCTCACAGAGGATTGCATCAATGGCAACCACCTTCTAACGCTTTCGTTAAATCTCTGAACTATTTGGGAAAACACTCACTTTTTATTTATCTCATTCACCAACCGATCCTTTTCGGTTCGGTGTATCTGGCCCGTCTAATATTTAAATCTTAAAGACTGATTCACCCTTCGTTTCCAGCATGATATAAAGTTGAAACAAAATTGCTTGTTACTTTAATCAATGGAATTCCCAATGAACAAATTCAAAAATTTTGATTGGGACAAGATAGAGCGTTTCGTTGGAAGTTTAAAATTCGCCGTCATTGTCATCAGTCTTTTTACTATATTTATGATCGCCGGAACTTTTCTGGAAAGTTATTACGGAACTGATTTCGCCAATCGAGCTGTTTATAAAACACCTGCTTTCATGCTGGTTCAGTTTGGAATGCTTCTCTCCATTATCTTTGCAACGACACTGAGACTTCCCCCAAAGAAAAGACTTTATGGATTCTACGTGATTCATTCGGGTCTTATCATTATAGGGATGGGGTCACTCATTACCTATGTGGCCGGGGTCGACGGCTCCATTACACTTGCGCCGAATGAACCGAATCGCCAGGTTATTTTATCAAAAGATGTTTTTAAAATTACTTATCCAGATGAAGGAAAACAAGTCACAACAGTTCTTCCTTTCTCGGCGTTTTCAACATCGATCAACCAGACTTACGACAATATTATCATTAAGGATTTCTTTCCGTTCGCTGAAGGAAAATTTGTCTGGAGCGATCCTATCAATAAATATCCGTCGGAAGCATTAACGCATTCTTCGCGCTATCATTTTAAAAATGCTTTTGCTGAACAGGATATTACTCTTTCTATTCACCCTGAAGCAGGAAGTGATTTTCCATCAAATCAGACGATGGGACCTTTAAGCTTTAATTATTATCCGGCGAGCATTGCAAAATGCTTTGAAGAAAATAATCCTTCAAAACTGATTTTCTGGAATTCTGCTACAGCAGAATGTTTTACTCCTGAATCCAAAGGCCTTCCTGTTAAAACAACTTCGGCCAATAATCGTTTTGTTGTCCTCCCTGTCGATAAGACTTACCTGACATTCTTTCCGGATTTTTCTCCATTCCCAATGGATATGAAAATGCAGACTGACGAAAAATCAGTCATCCGCGCTTTTTCAAAAAAATTATTTGAAGACAAACCAAGTCTCTTTTTATTCGGAAAAAAAGCTGCTTACTATTCTAAAGATGAGAAGCTCTGGAAGATGGTCGATCTTCAGGAAAAAGGACCAGCAGCAATCCTTCCGTGGATGGGAGCTGAGATCAGCTTGCTAGAACATCAGGATCATCTTGTTCCTTACAATATTCCAGTTTCAACCATTCCCATTCAAAAAAATGGTCAGTTGATTAAAGGTGATATCCGCGCAGTCAGACTTGAAATTCTCGGGAAAGAATACTGGGTAAGCAATTACTCTCCACTTTCTCTTTTGATTCAAGGGAAAAAAGTTGTTTTTGAAGTGACGAAAGAAACTTTAAATCTTCCTTTTGAACTGGCCCTTACAGAATTCAAAATGGATAAGGATCCTGGAACAAATAACCCTGCCAGCTATGAATCCTTTGTAAAACTCTTTGCAGATGGTGTGAGTTCTAATCATCACGTCTTTATGAACAATCCGATGAAGCAAAGTGGATTTACATTTTACCAGGCTTCTTATTCTCAAGATGCTCAGGGACAATACAATACCACTCTTGCCGTCAACGTTGATCAAGGTCGTCCCTGGAAATATCTGGGATCCCTCATGCTGGTTTTTGGGGCCGTGTGGCACTACAATCTCAATAATCGCGGTAAAAAAAATAATTCTTCTTCGGAAAATAACGGAGCTCAGTCTTGAAAAAATTAATTTTTATTCTCACTTTAAGTTTTTTTAGTTCAGCTTTTGCTGAAACATACTTCTGTAAAAAAGAACTGGAAGTTCTTCCTATTCTTCAGGGCGGTCGCGTAAAACCTCTTTACGTTCATGCATCTGAGACTATGAAGAATCTGACCGGCAAGGCAAAGGTTGGAGATTTATCTGCAGTTGAAGCTTATTGTCTCCTTTCCCTTCACGGAATGGGATTGCCAAGCAGCCTCGACCTGGAAGCCAGAATCGACCACGTCGACCTGATGAAGTTTTTAGGCTTAGGTAAAGATCAACACTATATTAAATATGAAGATCTTCTTGGAAGAGAAGAGGCCATTAAACTGGAAGCTCGTACGGTTCAGGGAAATGAATCTTATAAAAAAGCTCTGGGAAAACTTTACGACAATATTTTTCTTTATAAAGAAATCAAAGACGGAAACAATTGGACATTTGCCTCTGAGGTTAATGGAAAAATCCAATGGGAACCTCTTATTGTATATCTGACTGAACAAAAAGTTGTGGCCCAAAAAACATTGACTCCGGATGAACCCTTTCTTCCTGTCTTGATGAGATCAAAAGCAGATTTTGACAGAGTTAATGGCAATGAAAAATACGAACTTGAACTCTATTATGCCAAAGCAGGACTTGCAAGCTGGGCACTGACACTCACGATTCTTGCTCTTGCAGCAATGGTTCTTTTCAAAAATTTCAATATTGCTCTTGGCCTTGCTGGTATTTCGGCCATTGTTCAGGCCGTTCTGATTACTTTGCGCGTCCTTATTTCCGGCCGTGCTCCGATCACAAATATGTATGAGACTGTCCTCTTTTCAGGTTTCGGCTCTCTCTTTCTGGCATTGGTCTTAGGCCATCTAAAGAAGGAAAAACTTTTTGTGTACATGGGGCTTGGGTACAATGTTTGTACACTTATGATGTTGAACTTCGCCAATGGTATGTTGACTGCAACGATTTCGCCTTTGGTGCCAGTCCTTCGAGACAACTTCTGGCTATCCACTCACGTGACGACGGTCATTCTATCTTATGGGGCCTTAGCTCTAAGCTGGATTCTTGCCAATACAGTTTTAATTAAACGCCGTTTTGGATCGATTACAAAAAAAGAAGAAGCAACGTATTCAGATATCATCTACACAACCTTGAAATGGGGTACGACAATGCTTGCAGCGGGAATTATTCTCGGAGGCGTTTGGGCGGATTATTCATGGGGGCGTTTTTGGGGATGGGATCCAAAAGAGACCTGGTCATTGATCGTTCTCTGTATTTATATGGCCATTCTTCACGGGCGTTACACTTCCTGGATCAAGCCTTCGCGCTTTATTACCATTACTGCAGGGGCCTTTATGTCCGTTATGATGGCCTGGTTTGGGGTTAATTATATTCTGGCCACAGGACTTCATTCTTACGGTTTCAGCGAAGGTGGAGCGATCTTTCTAGGGACCTTCTTCATCGTCCAAATAGTCTTGATTCTTGTCACAAATAACTACGCTAAAAAAATGGATGCTGAAAAAGTCCATGCATAAAAGAAAAAGGGAAGCTGAGCTTCCCTTTTTTTATGGTTGAAAATTAATTCTTTCAATTCCGATCACACCAAAGACTTTTGATCTCTTGGCCGTCACATTCATTTTGGTAAATGGTTTTCCACCTGATAAAAGAATTGGTCCCGCTTTATCCATCGCCATTTCCATTACGTATTCTTTTCTTTCTCCCGAGAGAGCGCTGTAAAGAGTGTCGAGGCGAAGAACGCCCCCTCTTTCCACATCAAAGTTATCACTTTGCATACGCATGATGACGTACTTGTCCTTTTTATTGAGAACAATTCCATCGCGTAGACCGTCCGCCTTCAATTCAATTCGTTCTGTGCGTGAGCCATTGTGAAAAGTATCCTGATAAAGATGGGTAATGGCGCGCCCATCAGCATCCATCTCATAGACTATTTTTCCAACGTCGCTATCAATATCACTTGTAACAGTACAAAGAACTTTTTCAGCAGCTTCGGCCCCCACGGCCACGAGCGAATAAAAAAGTACGGCATAAAATACTTTCACTAAAAACCCCCATCAAAATAGTTGATGGAAGTTCATCGGCAAATTTTTCCGATTTAGTGAAAAATTATTCTTTAAAGAGGTGTTTTACCTGATCGACATACTCAAGTTTCTTCATTCCAAGGAGAACATAATCAATGCCATAGCCAAGGTAAGCTTCAATCACTTCAACGGCAAAAGGTCTTTCAGATTGCTCCGGCAACAACCCCACTTGCTCTGCTTGGGCTTTAAACGTAAGAGCTTTTCTGGTCATATTTTTTCTGGAAAACAAATGAGCATCTTCTAATAATTGATAAAAAGGTGCGGCTTCTTTTGCATTTAAACCAGCTTCTCCCCAGACCCTCGCAATAAAAGGAAAGAAGTGGCCATGAAAAACCTGGTCGACAGCATCGTCCGTTGGAAGGGCCTTCCATAGGTCTTTAAACTGCTTTATGAGCGTTACTTCGTCGAGCTCCTCACCTTCACTCATCTCATCTTGTGAACGGGCTTCGTTCCATTTCTGACGAAGCTGACGCATACATTCCTGATAATTTTTTTCGGCCTTCTCTTCATCGAAATTGTTTGTGAACATTTCATAAGTCGCAAGTCTGACAAGTTGATCGGATGTAAAAGCATTGAGAGGGCGATTCCCCATCGTGACTAGCCCGTTAACTTTTGCGAGCTCCAGCAAACTCATTTCACCATATTCACCCAGTTTCTCAAGCGCTCCGATTTCAATCAAATTGAAAGGAAATTGAATGGCTTTAAAATGTCTGGCCCCAATCGACCTGGCCACTTCTAAAACTTTTGTCAGATCAGTTACTTCCGGATGATTAAGAGGAAGAACAAAAGTATTTGAACTGATTCCATAAGAGTTAATTCTTCCGTTTTGTACTTCCTTTTCAAGATAAACGAAGGCTTTTTTGATGCGCTCATAATATTCATCTTGAGTGGCCCCTTCACTTTTAAAATAATATTCCGGATTGTGAAGAAGGAAAAAATCCACTGACTCTCGTTTCAATCGCTGCAAAGACAAGTCTAATTGATTTTTCAAAAAATCAGGATGAATGGAATGTTTTAACATCGGTCCGAGATCGACCAAATCTTCCAGCGCAAAGCCTTGTTCGTTAAGTGCGGCCACAATGTCAAGATTGTCTCCCTGAATGTAACCGGCCTTAGTGACAATCAATGGATTCCATTCAGGATGTTCCGAAAGAACAGATCCAATTAATTGTTCTGATTCTCCATTTGTGTAATTGGCAGAAGTATCAATGAGTGGACAGCCGAGTTCCAACGCATGCTCTAGCGCACGTTTATGTTCTTTTGAACGAATGCTGATGCGATAACTTCCAAATCCAACCATCCCCATATGTATTCCTTTTGATGACTATTACGATCAATAGAATACTGAACAAAATTTGTGATTATGACAAGAAAGAGTGCAATGAATTAGAGAATATCCTGAATCTTGGTAATGCTTTCACCTTTACCGGAATTTTCTTCAAAGGTTTTATATTGCAAACATTGTTTGTCGCCATTCTCAACAAAGTCTTCTTCTCCGCGCACTAAAATTCCTTCGACTTCCAACGTTCTTGCATTAAAAACTGGAGAACCTGAATTTCCTTCAAACGAATCCAGCGTCGCTTTAAAAAAATGTTCCTCATTCCCTTCATTGGATTCGATGACCCTGGCGTTTCCGGTCGCAATCATCGGAAGTCCCAAAGGATGCCCGATCATGAAGACGCGATCACTGGTATTCACATGGCCTTTGGTGTTTAATTTAAGTGGAGTTCTGTCTGTGATTTTTTTATTAAGTCTGATCACAGCATAATCAGAAAGAACCTCGGAATTAAATTCACTTTTAACAATTTCTTTACACTCATACACAGCATTTTTTAAAACTTTATGACCGTGTTGCGTTTCATTTTTTTCGAATACGTCAAAAACAACTAATTTATTTCTGCAGTCATCTTCGCTTAAAAAGCAGTGTCCGGCCGTCGCCATTAAATCCGGTGCGATTAAAAAACCGGTACAGCTGTTAAGAAAATGATACTTAGAAAATTTTTCGCCAAGACATAAATTCAAAGAATTCTTGTCCGAAAGAACTTCGCCCCTTATGAGGGCCGTAAAAAGCTTAAACTCGACAATATCCCTGGGAACGATCATCGCCACAGAAGAAGAAAGCTGTCTTATTTCTTTTGAAGAAGATCTTGAAACAAATCCACGTTCATCTTTTCCGTAAATGGCCTGAGTGCTGTCATTGGCAGGAAGAATACCCGCTTGAGCAAAAGCGAAGAAATTAAGGAAAATCAGTGTAGAAAAAAGGATCTGTCCCATGGGGGCAGATCCTATCATTAATCGGGGTTGTCCCCGTAAACCTTGTATTTTTTACAGCTTTTTAAGGGCCTCAATATTGGTGATTCTGGTTACGTCTTCCCCTCTACATTCATCCATCTTGCAGATTTTTGAACGGTAACAGTTCTGAACGGAATCAAGAACGTAATCACGCTCCCCTCTCACAAGAACTCCCTCAACTTCGCCGGACTTAGCATTGAAAACGGCAGAACCTGAGTTACCACCGTAAGTATCCAGATTGGCCTGAAAATAATATTTATTCTTGTTGCTTCTGATAAAGGCGCCATCAGCAATTTTTGTAGGAAGCCCTGACGGATGCCCGATAACAACCAATCCTGCCTTAGTATCCACTTTTCCATTTTTTCTGAACTTGAGCGGACTTCTGTCTGTAGCGCGATCAAGTCTGACCAGAGCGTAATCATTGTCAGTACCGTCATCCAGAGTTCTAGAAATGATTTCCACGCAAGAATAAACATTTTTTTTATCAATGGCCCACTTTGTATTCTCAACAGTTGTATTGCTGTAATCAAAAACCCACGAGTAAGACTCACAGTCCGTCATTGATTGAATACAGTGTCCCGCTGTCACCAGAAGATTTGGTGCAACCAGAAAGCCGGAACAATTTGCTGCCGTCATTTGTTTTGCAAAACGTTCATCAGCACAAATACCATCGCCCATCAACGTTCCACCATTAACTGTAACTGTATTGCCCACAACTGATAATGAAGAATTGGAAATCATGGCAGCAGTCGAAGCTGCTAACGTTTTATAAAGGGCGTTCGGGCTTTGATAAACATCCATGCGGTTATCATCGCCATAAACAACTTTTTCAATATCGCGCGCGAAAGCGTGGGTATTAAGGAGAACTGTCATTAGTAAAATTGTATTTTTGAATTGCATTGATTACCTACCTTAGTTTTTAAAAAAGTAGTGGCCGAACAAATCGGCCACTACTACATTTACGGAGGAAAAAGACACGCGAGAAATTTTAATTCAATAAAAGTCCATCAAATGGATTTAGGTACTGAGCATAAAGTTTGTTCAGACTTTCTGAATCACCATTTGATTCAAAATATCCATAAAGTGCGCCTTCAGTAATTTTTTGTTTTTCGTAGTAAGACTTGATGAATGAATCAACATTGTCTTTAATCATCTGACTCATCGGCACAAAGCTTAAACCAAGACCAGCAAGACTCAACATCACTCTCTTGCGGACAATTTGCGTAGGCTTATCGAAGTTATAGGCAACAGCTGGTCTTTTCTGGAACATACCTTCTTTATCAAAAAGGTTAACGATCACTTTGTCGTTATTGTATGTTACTTTCTGGAAAGCGTAGTTCATACGATCACCGACTTCAGTGTAGATCGATTGCGCGTTTCTCAAATTAGCTGTCGCATTTCTATAATTTGTGTAGAAATTGTTAACTCCATACTTTGCCCAGTTTGATTTCGCGGCACTTGATTCCCAAAAAGCAAACCACTCGATGCGCGATTCATAGATAGATGACCAGACAAGATTCACTTCATCGTGAGTCAGTCCAAGTTCCTCTTCTTTGAAGTTTTCCAGGTAATGAAGAAGCATATTCTGGTGATACATTCTTCTTTCTCTGATGAGTTTTTCAACCTGAACAATGACGTAACTGACAGTATTCAGCATTGGAATATTTGACATTCTCTTGCGGGCAAAATCCAATCCCCAAGTCACTGCTTTGTACGTTACATTTCTCTTATAGAAGTAAGAAGAATCATTGACGTTGGCAATCATGGTAGGATCAAGAAGTAAAAGAGCATCTGTCATTTTCCCTTGAAACTGATTCACAACATCCTTGAAAATGTCGTGAGAAAAAATGAAATCAATATTCAGCACAGCCAGTTTTTTCAAAGAATCAACAACGTATTGAACGTTTTGATCAAATTGTCTTTGCTCACCTGTAAACTGATAGTCCATCTCTTCTTCAAGAACATTTTTCACATCAGCTTCATAACTAGCAAGGTTTGTATTATTGATTAAGTTCTGCTCAGACTGCAACTGAGACTTAACCAATTTTACATATGGTTCAACAGTAAACTTTACGGGCAAAGTTCTGTCGCGAATTCCGATTAATTTTCCATCTGCACTTCTGACAATTTGAAAACGCTTATTGAAGGCGTCGGCCGATTTGGCATTAGCTGTTTGAATGGTCATTGTGATCAGACACAATAAACCCATCACTAGTGAAAGTGATCTCATATTTTCCTCCTTGAAAAACAGTGTCAAAAACAATTATAGATCGCCTTCACACGATTCTGTCGAATGTAAGAAAATATGATTTTTGAATTTGTAATGTTAGAAAAAGAAAATCAATCAGGGTGAAAAAAGAATTCTGATCTTTTAGATCAGATTTCGAAGTCGTCGTAAGTTTGTTCGAAAGCTTCATCAAGCTCTTTTGAAAAATAACGTCTGGCAAAGTATTGACCAGCGCGAATTGTTTTTATCATTTCATATTCTTCTAGTTTTCTTAATGCCGAATAAACATCTTCAATGGCAAGGCCAAGATTTTTGGCCATCTCTGTATGAGACATCATTTGCGAAATACCATGTGAACGATGCAAATTAGGAAAGCACCAGACACGGCGATAAATATACATAAGAACTAAAATTTCTATGCGGCTAAGTTTGTAATCAACAATGACTTTGTCGAAAAATACATCAGGGATTTCAGAAGTGCTTGGAGCGTGCGCAAGATCGCCGCCCCCTTTATCGTGGGTGCTGTCTTGCTTTTTTTTGGAGCGATGTTCGGCCAGAATAGATTGTAAGTCGACCATAATCACATTTCCCTGCTTCGCTTGAAGCGCCTTCTCATTTAAGTCTAGCACAAAACTAAATTGAAAACTACTAGGCCAGTACCCGCCCGTGTTACTCGGTCTTTTTCCCCATAAATAGCAGCGGGGAAGAATTGAATGAACGCACTACTTCATGAGTAAATCCCAGACGACGATAGAAAGAAATATTTTTTGCCTCAGGAGAAGTGATTAGATGAACGCCATGAATTTTAAGGGATTGGAGATCTTCAACAAACTTTTCAACTAAATGGCTACCTAGCCCTCGACCTCTGCAGTCGGGATGAAAGTTAATGTGAAGATGAGCAGGAAAATCGTCAAACAAGTCTTCAAAAACGGTGTAGCCCGGAACCTCAAGAACAGTTTTTGCCTGCAATGAATTCAGACAACCGCTTAAATACCCCAGCAATTTTTTTTCTTCAATCATAAGATAGAAATGGTCCGGATATAGACGGATAAAATCGCCGCACCACTTTTTAAAAAAAGCTTCTTTCCTTTCCGGTGATGAAAATTCTTTAATCGAAGTTGAAAGAAAAAAAATATTTTGAATCTGCTCCAGCATTTGATGTTTTTCGAAGTCCGGAATATTGTTCAGTGTCGTTATTTCAATCATGATTTCAGTTTTCTTTTTAATGCATTTAAATAGGGAAAATAAGATCGAAGCGAAGGCTTTACAGACTCTATCTCTTCTTTTGAAAACTCACCATTTTTCCAGTCATCTGGTCCAAAAGGAAGAAATTCTTTCTTTAAATGCAGTAGCTCAAACCAGATATTTTTATCTTCACAGTTCTTCACGTCTTTGAAAAAGGAATCAGCAAGAGCTTCTTCTGTATCCATTGAAACTAGAGTGTTGAGATCATTTTCTGTGATGGCAGAAAGAGTGGAAAATGAATTGAGAAAAGATTCAAGATCTTTTAAAGTTTTCGCCGGTAAATTAAAAAAATGCGCAACTTTCTCGGCATCTTTCTTATCTTGTTGGTAAATAAACCCCAGGAGTTCTTCCCTATTCCGTATTTCGGGAGAGAAATGATATTTTCTGAATACATCAAACTCAGCGGGAATTTTTAGAGAGTGCTCATTTACCAATTTGTTAAATAAATTTAAAAATTTGCCAGGTAAAGACTTGAGCATCTCTTCCTTAAAGTAATGTTGCGAGAGTTTTGATAAATTGAATTGCTTCAGATTTTTAAGTAATTCGGCGTCCATGATAAAGCGATCAAATTTCACCTGGAAACGAATCAATCTCAAAAACCTTACCGAATCATGATAAAAATCTTCGCTCACAGGTTTAATCAGACCTGATTTTAAATCCTGAAATCCATGATAAGGATCTACCAGCTCATCTTTTCTTTGCTTAACATCGAGCTTGATGCCGATAGCGTTGATTGTAAAATCTCTGCGTTTAAATGAATTTTCATAGGAAAGATTTGAATCGAGAGTGGCCTCAAAATGATGATGAGAAAAATTGTCGTCGAGATTTTTTTCACTTCTCGGCGATGAAAATTCCAACTGGTAGCCACCAAGATCCACTCTGGTAATCAAATAAGGAAGTATTTTAAAGGAAAAATGATTCTTCTTAAGATGATCGACAAAGCGCTGGTAATACTGCGCCCATTCAGAGGGAGACACATCAACGGAAGCACGGATTTCAAAATCAAAATCGTTTCCAATTGTATCAGCAAAGAAAAAATCGCGGGGAATTCCCCCGACTAAAGTTAAAACAAATCCCAGCGATTCAACATCTTTTAAAAATTCGTGAATAGACGCCGGCAGACGTTCAATAATCATATTTTAAACGTGTCTCTGTTTGAAAGAAGCCTTTTAATTGTATTTTTGATACGAGCGAGCTCTTCAGATTCCTTTTGATAAACAATATAAAGCTTACCATTGGAAATTTCGAACTCTCCGCCAAGAGTTGAAACTTTATCTTTAAAATAAGAGCGGTTTAAAACGTGATTTGGAACAACGGCCACGCCAAGTCCTTCATACACGGCCTGCAACATGTGACCGTGGGAATTGACGGTAAATCGTGTGTTAAGTTTTTTTGGTGTGGATTTAAATTTGGAGCGGCACCATCTGAAAAATAAATGATCATCTTTTTCAAAGAGAACAACTGGCAGCTCTTCTAATTTGGAAAGAGTCAGCTTGCTTTTGAATTGGTAATCTTTGTGATTTTTTGGATAAACAAGAGTTGATTTCTCTTCAAGAAAAAATTCTTTTTCTCCCTGACTTGGGATCTCGTCTTCTGGAAGAACGAGAATATCAAGAAGGTTATTTTCAAAATCAGCGACAAGCTCTTCGACATGTCCCATGCGTACAGAAAGGCGCAAGTCAGGATTTTCGGTCGCATACTCGACGATTTCATGAGCAAGCCAGCTCTTTCCGATCCCCGTAAGTGTCCCGATGCGGACCTTTCCTTTCATCGAATCTCGGTCTTCTTGTAAACCTTCAAGAGTATCCTGCATTTCCGCCAGAAATTGAGAGCCAAATTGATAAAGACGTTCGCCTTCACTGGTAAGAACAACGTTTTTTCCCGATCGTTTAAATATTTTTACTTCAAGCTTGCTTTCGAGATTTTTGATACTCTGGCTGATAGCGGACTGGGTAACTCCCAGGTCTTCCGCAGCTCTTGAAAAGCTTTTTGCGCGAGTGACTGCGACTAAGGTTTGCAGTTGTGATGTTTCGATCATGGATTGGCCTCTTAAGAACTAATCTGTACTATTAGGCCATACTAACACAAAATCTAAATAAAAAAAGGCCTGACTAATAAAAAGGGCCTCCAATTGGAGGCCCTTCTTTTTTTATTTCGAAATTTTTTAAAGAAACTATTCTGCTTGAGCAGCAAGTTTCTCTTTTCTTTCAGCGATAACTTTTTCAGCAACGTTGTTTGGACATGGTTCGTATTTAGCGAATTCCATTGTGTACGAAGCTTTACCAGCTGACATAGAACGTAGGATTGTTGAGTAACCAAACATTTCTGAAAGTGGAACAAGAGCGTTGATGATAACGTCACCTGTTTCATTTGATTCAGAAGCCTGGATGATACCGCGACGAGAAGACAAGTCACCGATAACGCCCCCTTGATATTCATCTGGAGTCTCAACTTCAACTTTCATGATTGGCTCAAGGATAACTGGCTGAGCAGCTTTAACAGCTTGTCTCATCGCCATTCTTGCAGCAATTCTGAAGGCCATATCAGAAGAGTCGACGTCATGGTAACGACCGTCTTGTAGGTAAACTTCAACGTTGATAAGTGGGAACGCTGCTAGAGGTCCTTTATCCATAACGTCGTTGAAACCTTTCTCACACGAAGCGATGAATTCGTTAGGAATCGCACCACCTTTGATCTCGTTGAAGAACTTGAACACTTGTTCTTCGTTCTCTTTCTTTTCTTCAGCAAGAGGTTTAATCATCCCGATAACGTGACCGAATTGACCAGAACCACCCGTTTGCTTTTTGTGGAGGTAATCGAATTTCGCTTCAGAACGGATTGTCTCACGGTAGTTAACCTGAGGCGCACCAACTTGAACGTCACAGTTGTATTCGCGTTTTAGACGTTCAACGTAAATCTCAAGGTGAAGTTCCCCCATACCTGCAATACGTGTTTCAGCAGATTCTTCATCTGTGTAAACGTGGAAAGTAGGGTCTTCTTTCATGAAGCGTGAAAGACCTTTTGAAAGTCTTGTTTGTTGATCTTTATCTTTAACAGAGATCGAAAGTTCGATAACCGCTGCTGGTACGTGCATACCTTCACATGATAAATGTGTTGGACCGTCTTCAGCTACGAATGTATCCCCTGACGCACAGTCGATACCGATAAGAGCGATGATGTCACCTGAACCTACGGTTTCGATGTTTTCGCGATCGTTAGCGTTCATACGAACGATACGGCCTACGCGAACTTTTTTCTTCGTTCTTGTGTTAACGATTGTGTCACCTTTATTCAAAGTTCCTTGGTAAATACGAGTGTAAGTCAACTGGCCGAATTGCTCGTCAGTGATTTTGAACGCCATACAAACAAGTGGCTTAGAGTTATCTGGAGTAAGTTCAATTTTCTCATTCTTCTCATTGTCGATCGCTTTAGGGCGAGCACATGTAAGTGGAGATGGAAGATATCTAGCAACACCGTTAAGAAGAAGTTGAACACCTTTGTTCTTGAAAGCTGAACCCATGAATACTGGAGTAAGCTTAAGAGATTGAGTTCCTTTCTTGATTGCTCCGTGAATTTCTTCTTCAGAAACTTCTTCACCACCAAGAATTTTTTCAACCATTGCATCGTCGAATTCAGAAGCTGCATCAAGAAGCTTTTCTCTGAATGTTTCGATATCTTCTGCCATATCTGCAGGAGGAGCTTCTACTCTGATTTTTTCGCCGTTTTCGCCGTCGAAGTAATAAGCTTGTCTTGTAATAAGATCTACGACACCTTTGAAGTTTTCTTCAGCGCCGATTGGAAGCTGCATAAGAACTGCATTGTGGTAAAGTTTTTCTCTAAGAGCTGCCACACCTTTGTGAGGGTTAGCACCCATACGGTCCATCTTGTTCAAGAAGGCCATACGAGGAACAGCGTAACGCTTCATCTGACGGTCAACCGTGATTGACTGAGATTGAACGCCTGCAACTGAACAGATAACCAGGATCGCTCCATCAAGAACTCGAAGAGAACGCTCAACTTCCACTGTGAAATCCACGTGTCCCGGAGTATCGATCAGGTTGAGTTGATACACTTGTCCATCACGCGCCTTGTAATTCAGCGCAGCGGTCTGTGCCTTGATGGTAATGCCGCGCTCGCGCTCCAGGTCCATGGAGTCCAGCACTTGGGCCTCCATTTCACGATCGGACAAGCCGCCGCAGAGTTGAATGATACGGTCAGCCAGCGTGGATTTGCCGTGGTCGATGTGAGCGATGATCGAAAAATTGCGGATGTTTTTCATTTTCAGGTAGCAAGAAGGGCGCCGAAAAGGCGCCCTTCTTGCTTAACAGACTGTTCGAGCGCGGATTTTACCGCAAAGCAGTGGAATCCGCACCCGAAGAGACTACTTTCCGTTCACTTTTACCGGAATATACAAGGTGCTGTCGCCTCGCAGCACAAGAAGTGCAACTGTCTTGCCCGATTGCGCCCCGCCAACCAGCTTGTTGAATTGCTCGAGGCCTTGAACTTCGTTGTTGTTCACCGCCAAAACGACATCGCCGCGACGAATGCCGGCCTGGGCCGCCGTGCCCTCAGCGCCGATCACCAGCAGGCCATTCTTGCCATTCAGTTTCTTCTTCTGCTGCGGTGTCAGTTCGCGCAGCGTCAAGCCGATCTTGTTCGGCTCGGCTTTGGCAGGCCCCTTTGCCGGACGGGCTTCCTCTTTATCGTCGGAGGGCATCTCACCTACCGCCAGAGAAATATTGCGGCCATTCCCTTTGCGCAGAATCTCCACATTCACTTCCTTGCCGGGCTTGGTGCCAGCAACAACGCGCGGCAGATCGGAGGAGGTGTAAATGGGCTTATTATCGAACTTGAGAATGACGTCCCCCGCCAGCAGTCCCGCCTTTTCAGCAGGGCCGCCCTTCTCGACACCCGCAATCAGCGCACCATTAGTATTTTTCATGCCAAAGGAATCAGCCAACTCTCGGGTAATTTCCTGGATATTGATGCCCAGCCAACCGCGCGTTACCCTGCCGCTGGATTTCAGCTGATTCTGCACCTCCATCGCGACATCGATAGGAATCGCGAAAGACAGGCCCATATAACCGCCGCTACGACTGAAAATCTGCGAATTGATACCGACAACCTCGCCTTTCAGATTGAAAAGCGGACCGCCCGAATTGCCGGGATTNNAACGGCACGTAGTTTTCCTGCGGCAACGCGCGCCCCTTGGCGCTTACGATCCCCGCAGTCACTGTGTTTTCAAGACCGAATGGGGAGCCGATGGCCACAACCCACTCCCCTACCTTGAGCTGACCGGGATCGCCAAAAACGACGCGCGGCAAGCCGGCGGCCTCGATCTTTAGCAGGGCAACGTCTGTGCGGCGGTCGATACCGATGATCTTTGCTTTGAACTCGCGTTTATCCGTCAGCTTGACGAGCACCTCATCGGCTTCATTGACTACGTGCGCATTGGTCAAAATGTAACCGTCGGCACTAATGATAAACCCCGAGCCTAGCGACTGCGTCTTGTAGTCCTGGCCAGGGCCGCCACCGCCGGGCGGAGCGAAGCGTCGGAAAAACTCATAAAACGGATCATCTTCCGGCACGTTGGGGAAGGGCATCACGCCCTGCCCTTCGGCATGTATGGTTTGGGTTGTGCTGATATTCACCACTGCCGGGCCCTGCTTTTCGTAGAGCTCAGTAAAATCGGGCAATTCCTTCGCAAAGGAGGGCATCGCAAAAGCAAGAATAAAGATCGATACAGCAAAGGCTTTTTTAATCATTCAAATTACCTCTTTTACAAATTTTTCCATTGAGGCCTGGCATGGACTGTCGCAAGACAATCGGCCGGTAACTGCCACTTGTCCGCCGCGCAGCATGCCCGCGCAGCCAGAGCAAGCCCAGCGCCAACCCCAATCCGGCACCGCTTAATGCATAAACATCCGCACTGGCTGGAGCAGCGGCAAAGGAACCACCCAATCCAGCACCGATAAGCAGTGAAATTAAAGGAACACCATAAGCCGCCAGAGAGCTGGCTAGCAACGCCTTCTCATCGATACCGACAACTACGCTGTCGCCGGTTCGGGCGTTAATTTGATTTTCTGCCCGGACAACGGAATTGCGATGCCCCAGCAGCCTCCCCCAGATCGATACGCCGCAACCGCGCGTCTGGCCGCAAAGGCCGCAGGGTTTGCTGCGCACGATTTCCAGCAAAGCCATGTCCCGATCGACATCGACGACGATAGCTTGTTCTTCAATCATGACAAATAACCAGTTTATTTTTTGAAACTGACTGCGTTTGCAATCTGCCTGACCGTGGCTTCGGGCACTTCACCCACCACGATGATTTGATACCCGTCCAGGGCATTGGCATAAACATTCGTGCCCCCTTGGGCAAGGAGGCCCAGTTTCGGTTTGGCATTTTTTTCGAGTGTTTCGATAAACAACGAGACCGAAGCCAGCCCGTCTGAAAACACCAGATGATGGACGGGAAACGATTTGCCCGGAACCTTGCGCCTTACCTGCTCCACCTTGCGAAAACCGGGAGGCAATTGAGCCACCACCCAACCTTCACCTTCCAGCAAAGCAGGCGTCACGGTTTCCTCGGGTTGCATCACGTATGTCTTGCCTGGTGACATCTCTGGCCGGAACCAGTCCATATCCTGCGTATTCATCAATGAGAGCTGGCTAAAAG
>DJVH01000009.1 GCA_002440825.1 Bacteriovoracaceae bacterium UBA6261
CAGGGGAAAAACACATGTATAGTGGTGTCGTTTTTAAAACGACCGGAAATGCACAGGCATTCCATGCTGAAGGTAAAATCAATGTGTCTCTGAACAATCACAAAATCGAACGACCAAGCTTGCTGGGAGTGGAAGTTGAAGACAATCTTCCTGTTTCCATTTCGGCGGACTGGATTCAAAGGAAAAATTAAAATCATGACGAATGGAAAAGTGTTAACTGCTGCTGAATGTGTAAAAATCATTCAATCCAATAACAAAGTTTTTATCCACTCAGGAGTTTCAGCACCTCAACAACTCATTAAAGCAATGGTTGAGCGCGCGCGAGAACTCAAGGGTGTCAATATTTATCAGATTCACACCGAAGGTGACTGCTCTTACGCGAGACCTGAATTCAAAGATCATTTTACGGTCAATAATTTCTTTACCGGCGCAAACATGAGGGCAGCACTATCAGATATCACTGCTCACTATATTCCTATTTTTCTAAGTGAGATTCCCCAACTTTTCAACAGCAGGACCATCGATCTCGATGTGGCCATGGTTCAGGTTTCTCCTCCTGATAAGCACGGCATGTGCAGCCTCGGGCCTTCTGTCGATATATCTATTTCAGCAGTAAGAAATGCAAAGTTTGTTGTCGCCCAGGTAAACAAAAAGATGCCCAGAACTTTTGGTGACGGGCAAATTCATATCTCTAAAATTCACGCGTTCACTGAAGTGAATGAACCTATCCATTGCGTACCCCGCGGAACTTCTTCTGAAGTTGAAAAAGCGATCGGTTCGAATATTGCTTCAATTGTTGAAGATGGGGCCACACTTCAATTGGGCATCGGGGCCATTCCCAATGCGGTTTTAGAAGCACTTTCAGGACATAAAGATCTCGGCATTCACTCAGAAATGTTTTCTGACGGTGTCATCGATCTTTATAATAAAGGGGCCATCACTGGACGATTCAAGAAAAAGCACCCGGGAAAAATTGTTTCGAGTTTTTGTATTGGTTCACAACAGCTTTATGATTTTATCGATGATAATCCGGAAGTTTTATTGCTGGATTGTTCGTATACAAATAATACTCATATCATTTCTCAAAACCCTAAAGTGACGGCAATTAACGGCGCCATGGAAGTTGATTTAACAGGTCAGGTGTGTGCTGATTCAATTGGAAGCCGCATTTACTCCGGAGTTGGCGGACAGATGGATTTCATCCGTGGAGCTTCGCTTTCACCAGGAGGGAAGCCGATAATTGCTCTTCCTTCAATGACTTCTAAAAAAACAAGTAAAATTGTTTCACAATTAAAACTTGGTTCGGGTGTCGTAACAACCAGAGCGCATGTTCATTACGTCGTGACAGAATTTGGAATAGCAAACCTTCATGGTCTGCCTATTCGCGAAAGAATTAAGGAGATGATCCGCATATCACATCCCGAAATGCGTGAGCAATTATCTCGCGAAGCCTACGAACTCTTTAAATTCGTTTAGGGAATTAAAGATTGTAAAAAATCTTTCTTGGACTATGATTAAAAGGTGCCTTTTCTCCAATGGAAAAGGCCCTCTTTTGAAAAGGAAGTCCTCGTGAAAGTTCTGCTCGTTGATGATGAAACTGATCTTGTAGAGATCATGGAATTTTTAATCCAGACAACTTTTAATGCTGAAGTTGTTGTTGAAAAAGCCAACTCTGGCAATGAGGCCATCAAGCTTTTAAGCCAGGATAAAATAGATCTGTGTATTTGTGATCACAATATGCCCAATGGCATGGGCAGCGATGTCCTGAAATATATCATTGAAAAAAATCTTCAAACGAAATTCGTCCTCTGTTCAACTGTCGTTCCAAAAGAAAAACCGCAGGAGTATCCGGCGGCCCATGTGTATTTCAATATTCAAAAACCAGATGTAGGTGGCGGCCTTGCCAAATTAAAAAGCAAGCTTGACTCGGAAGTTAAAGTCTCCGCAGTCGACTCTGAAGTTTATATTCCCATTTCACTTTACGTTTTGGAACTTATGGGAAGAGCACCGGCCGATATTTATCTTCGCGTTTCTGAAAATCATTACGTCAAAGTTCTCAAAGGCGATGAAGTTTTTACTGCCGATGATAAAATGAAATATTCCCGCAAGCCACTTGAGATGTTGTTTTTGAAAAGAGGCGAGCAGCAGGAACTGATTGATCGTCAAATTGCTCTGGCCTTGCAGAAAATCATGGAGAAAAAAGATCTTCCGCTTTCTGATAAGCTCTCCATTGCTCACGCTCAGCTTGTAGAGCTCATTAAATTTACCGGTATTAACCCCGAGGTCGCGGAACTTTCCAAAAAAAATATCCAGCAATCAGTAAACTTTATTTCAAAGGCCCCCCTCATTGCAGACTTCTGGCGCGGACTCAGCTTGATAGGAGAGTATCCCTCGAAGCTTTACACGCTCCACTCAATGCTCACTTCCGTCGTGGTCAGAAAAATCGTCTGGAATTCCGAGGCGACGCAATTCAAGCTCTCACTTTCAGCTTTTTTGCAGGACATTTCCCTTGATTCCATTTCATTGATGGAACTTTGCGATTACCAGGAATTTCTGGCCAATGAGGATCGTTTCTCACGAGCGGAAATCCGCCGCTTCAACGAGCATCCTCAAAAATCAGTCGAACTACTTTCACACTTTAAAGATATTCCCGCCGACATCGATCGCATTCTTATTGAGCAGCATGAAATGCCCAATGGCGAAGGCTTTCCAAAAAAACTCAATGCGCTTCAAATCGGAGCACTCAGCGGAGTGTTCATTCTCACAGGAATTCTCGCTCGTCATGTTTTGCGCGATGGCAGCTCTTTTGAGTTGAAAGACTTTATCAAAAAGATGGAAGGGAAGGGCTATTCTAAAGGCAATTTTCAGGAAGCATTCGAAATTATCAAGGCCATGAAATAAATCGGAATTCTATTTACTCATCTGTTGGTAGACTGACGTTGGATGCTGGAAGATCAGATCTCAGTCAACCGTTATCCGATCGACCAAGAACTTCCAACACCCAACTGATCAGTCATCAGTTACCAGTAAACAGTTAGAGAGCGAGATTCGTCAATTCCTGCATCAATTCCTGAGTTCTTAAAACAAAAGCTTCTCTGTCTTCATGTTTTAATCCTTCGCTTGAAATATGGGCGAGGTCTTCAACGTGATGGCAAAGTTTTTTCACCAGCTGATCATTGCCTTTTTCGTGCAGCTTCAGTGCATTTTGAATAAGTGGCGAGCCCGGATTGATAACGAGCGTTTTCTTTACCGGGAACATGCTTTCATTCCCCATGTTTTTTGCCATTTGGTGCATTCTCTTCATTTGCTCATCAACTTTGAAGTAAGCAGGCGCTTTTGAATTTTTAATTTTGGCAATTTCAATATCTTTTAAGCCGCCGTGGTTGAGTGAATCGAGGTCTTCTTCCGTTTCCGTTTTGTTTTCAGTTTTGCCAATAAGGACATCAGTGAAAAGATCTTTGACTTTAATGTCGCTGTCGCTCGTCGCATCCTGTTCCAGTAAAGTTCCGATTTCTGAATCGACTGAGGCAAATTTATAAGTGGTCTCACCGAGCTTTGTGAACTCCACATGCTGCATGAAATGGGGGTCGATGTATGATTCTGTTTCAAGCGCGTGCAGGCCTTGAGTGAACAATTCTTTTCTTAAGGCGTAGTCAGATTTTCCTTTTTCAAAGTACAGAACTTTATCTGCCATTTTTTCTTTAAAAGAATCAGGAATTGAATCGCGGTATTCTTTGAGAGTCATGAATTTGTTTTCAGAGTTTCTGAAGATAACAAAATCTCTCATCATTTCATCAAATTTTGTATCTGAGATCGCACCGTATTTAATGAAAAGAGAAATATCATCCCAAATTGTTTCATAGCGTGCGCGGTCATTATTGAAGAGTTTCTTCAATGACTCGGCCACTTTTTTAATCACGTAGTTTGAAATTTTTTTAATATTCGGATCGCCTTGAAGAGATGATCTCGAAACATTCAGAGGAATATCGCTTGAATCAATGCACCCTTTTAACAGAGAAAGGAATTCTGGCACAATGTCTTTGACATTGTTTGAAACGAAAACTTGTTTGTTGTACAGACGGATATTAGATTCGTTGAAAGGTTTATTCGGATTTAACTTAGGGAAAAACAGAACTCCTTCCAGCGTAAAAGGGTGATCGACTTTCAGGTGGATCCAGAAGAGAGGATCACCATCCATTGGAAACAATTTTCGATAGAAAGTCTTGTAATCTTCATCATTCAATGTTGAGGGATCTTTTTTCCAGAGCGGTTGAGTGTCGTTCACGATTCCCGGATGGGCCGACTCTTCCTTCGCTTCAGCATCGCGGACATTAATTTCATATGGCATGAAATCGCAGAACTTTTTCAGCGTCGAAGAAACTTTCCACGCGTTCAGAAATTCTTCTGACTCTTCATTAATATGCAGGGTGATTTTCGTTCCGACATCCGCTTTTGATGACTCTTCAAATGTGTAATCCGTATCGCCGTCGCAAATCCATTTAGTCGGCTTCGCTCCTTCAGTCATTGAAAGAGATTCAACTTCAACTCGTGAACTCACCATGAAAGCAGAGTAGAACCCTAAACCGAATTTACCGATGATATCCGTGTTAGGTGTATTGCCCTGATCTTTCATTTTTTTTACAAATTCTTCAGCACCGGAAAAAGCGAGCTGAGCAATATATTTTTCAACTTCAGCTTCGGTCATTCCAAGGCCATTATCTTCAATGACAATCTTTTTAGCTGTTTTATCCACTGTGACCGTAATTTTTCCCGTCGGGATTTCCTGATTCATTGTTCGGGCAAGTGTGGCGCGCTTAGTAATCGCGTCAGTAGAGTTGGCGACTAATTCTCTGAGAAAAATATCGTGCTCGGAATAGAGCCATTTTTTAATGATGGGAAAAATATCATTGGTCTGAACACTTATCGTACCTTTGCGTGAAGTCATAATTGCATTCTCCTGCCTAAAATCATAAAATTAACAAATTACTTGCTAACTATGAGATCAAAAGAACGAGAGTCAAGGTTATGACCTTTAAAATAAATGAAAAAAATGAAACAGAGAATCTGCCGGTTGATGTCATCATTATTACCACTGGCGGCACAATAGAAAAGACATACGATGAATTTGACGGTTCACTGGAAAACAGAGGAACGTCGATGAAGAATCGTATTCTTTCCAAATTGCGATTGCCCTACACCAATATTCACGTTCATCCTCTTTTGTCCAAAGATTCACTTTATATGGATGATCAGGATCGCGATTTGATTTGTCAGACTATCCAGAATGAATCGCAAAAAAACGCTCCAATCGTCATTTTGCATGGAACAGATACGATGGCGCTCTCGGCGCAGTATTGTTTTGAAAGAATAAAAAACCTCGATGTCCCGGTCGTTTTTACCGGAGCAATGATTCCTATGGGATTTGAAGATACAGATGCCACACAAAATGTGACGGAAGCCTTATTGGCCGCAAAACTTCTTCCGAAAGGTTTATATATTTCTTTCCACAATCAGATTTTTGAAGTTCCCTTTGTTCGTAAGAATAAAGAAAAAAGAACTTTTGAGGCACTGAAAAAATGAATAGCATTGGTCTCTTCTGGCACTATTTAAAAGAATCTACCAGCGAAGTGTTAATCAATAAACACGTTTATATCAGCGCTTTTTTCGCGCTCGTGCTGTTGGGAAATGCAGAATCGCTCTGGCCATTTTTAGGCATTGGTCCCGAATCGACGACGAGTATTGTACTCACTGTGGTGACGGCCCTTTTCACTTTTGTCATTCTCGCTCAAGTTGTTTTGATTCAAAAAAAGAAACATGGGGGAGACGGCCAATTGTCTTTTATTGTACCGACCTTTCTTTTGTACAATATTTATTACACCATGGTTTTCTTCGCTGTTCTGGTTCTTCCCATTTCTCTTTTTTATATTCCATTCGTGGGATTGAAACTGAACACACACATGGCCGGCGTGGCCCTCTTTTATTTGTTTGTTGTCGCGACTATCATTGGGGCCTTTATCGTCAACGTTTATTTTTTCATGGTTCCCCTGGTTGCCGTTCTCGATGATGAAACGACAGGAAAATTTTTTAAGGCGAGCAGAGTGCTGGCGCGAAAAAATTTTAAACTGGTGGGCTTAATTGCTCTGGCGAGTCTGCTTCTTGAATTTTCTTTTCTGGCCTTCTCTTTTATTACTGAACCTGTGTTGAAAGCGGCGGCTACTTTTGTTTATTCGCTGCCGGATGCTTTCCTGACTTTGGTTTTCACTGTGGCGATGGTTAAGATCTTCTATCACCTGAAAAACGCTTAACTGCCAAAAAATCTGGACGAAGTTGAAGGAGTGTTGCAGACACTCTTTTTCTCTTAATAGACCTTAAGTGCTTAAGATCTTTCTTTTTGAGTATTATTGTCCAGTATTCTCACTCATTTATCCCGCCTCAATTTAAAATTTAAACTGTAGCTTGCTTTTAATTTAACCGATGAAGAATGTATGAAACGTGTGTCTTTTTCATCAATTCTTACGCTTTCGCTTCTGGCCCTTACATTGGGTCTTTCGTCTTGCGTTCAAGGATCAGGGCCGCGTTCAAAACTGGGAACCAAAAGCAGCAACCTGAGTAAAACCGGATCTAATCCGAGCGGCAGTTCAGGGGCGATTGATTCATCGTCAGGTACAACTGACGGAGCTTTGTCTTCACAAAGAATCGAGCTGTCTCACCTGGTTGATCCCTTCGATGGAACTTATAAAAAGAAACTGACTCTGCCGAAAAATTTCAAAGGAAATCTTTATCTCGCAGGTTTGAACGTTTCTGCTTTAACAGACAAGATTGTTTACGTACGTTTTAATTTCGGTTTCGACAGACAATCTGTGACGTTGAATGCAACTGTTGCGCGCGCTCCGGGGATTGTTCCCAAAACAGACATCCAGGTTCTGGTCATCGATATGAATCAGAAACCTTTTCAGCGCATGCGTCTTCCTTATGATCTTTACGATTACACTGATTATGCCGCTGCAACAGCTCCGGCGGGAATGGTTTCTGATCCGCGGGACGGCGGGCTTTACTGCCGCGGTTTAAGACTGGAAGATGACCCGACATTTATTCCTTTGTCGAACACTTCAACGTGCTCAACTTCGGGAGACAAATGTCTTTACTCTTATGCAAAAATTGTCGATTCAACTTTATACAGCAGCCAGACTGTCAACGGGACAACGGCCGTGCTTTCTTCTCTTCCGACTCGTCCGGCGATCTGGACGGAGAGTGGAGGAGTTCGTTCTCCAGGTTACACAACTTTTGCCGGCTCGGTTTGTCTTCCCGATGATTCGAATGCTTCAACGCTCAATTATCTTTTTGGAACAAATCATGCGGCCGTCGGACTTGATCTGCAAGTTCTCACCGGATACTACTACCGCGGACCTTACCGCTCAATCGACGAAGACAACTGGCAGATTACCGGCTCGGCGCTCTGGCATGCCAGCAACGGTCTTTTCGAACTGGCCACTCCGTTTGCCGGTTACGTGACGGGATATCATTCTCTGTTGTTTCCACGCTCCGGAACAATTTCCCTTTCATCCGGCGTGTATTACATGGGATCAACAGACAGATTCGGTGCGCGTGCCCCGCTCGTCGCAAATTCAACCGGGACAACATCTATTGTCGATGGCTGTAACATGCGTGTGATGAATTACGATTCTGCAAGCAATGAAGGAATTGGTTCCTGTAATGTCGATTCATCTATTGAAGTCTTTTATATGAAAGATGGAAAAGAAGTGAACATCACGACTGATAAATCCATCAAGCTTCAATTGATCCGCGCTTCAGTCAGCAACTATGAAGGAAAAGAAGTTCTTACGACAAATTTTAAACGTTGTGAAAACTCTTCAACATGCGGGTCTGATGAATGTTGTTTCAACTCAAGATGCTGGTCAAAAGATCTGGTTACTCAATGTGTGGATTCAACTCCAGTCGTGGGCAATCAGGAAATCGGAGCGAACTGTACATCAGATTTTGAATGTTCAAGCTTATGTTGTAATCAGGCCACCGGGTCTTGTTCTCCTCACAATCCAAACGGATCAACTCCGATATTCTGTAGCAAAACGGCCGGCCAGCAGTGCGTCTCAAAAGAATTCTGCGCTCAGGAACCGGTAGTGACGTGTAAAATCGTGAAGTCTGGTTATAAGGCCGACGGAACTGTTGCTTGTACTCTCAGATGTCCTGCTGTCATGACATACGGAGATTGCAAGGGTGGTGTCTGTATTCCTCCTGTTCAACCTGCAGTTCCGGATTTTGATCCGAATGACTGCTCGAAAGCTGTTGACCCATAAGCAGTCGCTTTCTAAAATAGCTCTATATTAGAAACTTCAGTCTCACAAAGGTTCAACCATGTTCAACAAAGATTGTTTCTTGGATCACGTAGCGATTGCCGTGAAAGATCTGGATCGCGCTCAAAAAGTCTACGAAGATCTCGGATTGAAATTTTCTCCCGATCGCGAAGTTGTGGACTCACAAAAAGTCACGACAGCGTTTGCTCATATTGATGAACATGCTCACATTGAACTGGTTTGCCCTCTTAACGGGGAAGGGCCGATTCAAACTTTCATTGAGAAAAAAGGCGAAGGCATTCATCACATGTGTTTTAAGGTTCCGGATGTGGAAAAGAAATGTGCTGAAATGAAAGCTCAGGGCTATCTCTTTACTCATGAAAAACCGTTTCTTGGGGCGAATAACTGCCTGGTGAATTTCATTCACCCTAAATCGACAGGCGGAGTTCTGATCGAACTCAGCCAGACTCTAAAATAAAAGAAGAAGGTCACTATGGATGGTCACTCTCAAATTTATCTGCCGCGATTAAGTAAAATCAATAAAGGACTCATTATTGCTGTGTCGGCCATGTTTATTCTGGAAGTCGTTCTGGAAAAAGCGGGCATCACATTGGGATTAATGTTTGGTCTTTCCGCTGAGCAATTTTTTAGCGGACGAGTCTATTCACTGATCACTTATCCACTTTTATCGAATTCAATCATTGAAGTTATTTTAAACTGCTTAATGCTGTGGTTGATGGGCTCTGAATTCGAAGAAAACTGGGGAGCGAAAAGATATTCGAAATTCCTTTTGACTGTTGTGATCGGTGGCGGGCTTTTATTTCTTGGCATCAATGCTCTTTTCTTCCGGGGACATGCTGTCTACAGCTTTCCGCTGACAGGATTGTCGGGCATCGTCAGTTCTCTCTGTGTGGCCTACGCTGTAATATTCCCTGACCGGGTGTTTTCGTTCATGATGGTCATTCCTGTTAAGGCCCGTTATTTCTGTTGGATCCTGGTCGCTATTTCGTTGTTTCAGGGCATTTCTGGTCCAATGTACGTTGGGACCTGGGGGCAATTGGGGGGAATCCTGGCGGCCTACTTGTTTATGGTGGTCGTTTCTAACCGCAATTTTCAGCAGCTTTCACAGAAAGTGGGTCAGATGACGCAGTTAAAACGTTCCCGTAAGGGCAAAGCGAAGCTGACAATTGTGAAAGATGACAATGATCGACCACCAAAGTATTGGCAATGACCGTCATTAGTGCTAAGGTGCTAATCTATTTAAAAAGTTTACTTCAATGAGGCATACGGATGAGACTAGCAAGAGCATTACAAGAAAAATTAATGGACGTTCGTTTAAGAGATAAACTTATCGCTGAAGGAAAAGTGACTAAAGAAGAAGTGAAGAAGTATCTTGAGAGCATGCCAGATGATACAAATAACGCTTCTTACACTGAAGAAAACAGTGGTGAAGAAGAATAGTTTCAAAAAAAAGATGAATAAGTTAAAGGCCTGCGTAAGCAGGCCTTTTTTTTTGCCCAATTTTTGAGGCAGTCAGCTTCTGAGTCCCTAAATTCCGCTCTATAGAAGCCGGAGGGTTACCCTCTCAAAGCGAAAAACTCAAGTCTTTTGCTCGGTTATTCGATAAGATTAATATGAAAGTCCATCCAGGGTATAGTTTATGAAGAAATTGATCGCACCGTGTTTGCTGATTTACTCTTTTATTGGATCACTGGATGTTTCCGCCCAGGGGGTTATGCCTGTCCCGGTGGACGCATTTATCTATTCACCGTCGTGTAATCAGGGACAGCAATTAGATATCTTTAATGATCCTTTGCAGAGGGCCTTCACTTCCGATTTATCTTCTATTCTATGCAAGGATGAATCACTTTATTCCAATGCATTTGAATTCGGCGCTAATTATCAACACGATCGTTCACGGTGTGATGAAATTTCTTTTTGCAGTTCGACGGTAAAGAATGAGGACGTAAAAGACGCTGAAATATTGGTCTCTCAAAATATTCCAACAGTCGTTCTGCTTTCAACTTTGACCAAGGCCATTGAAGAAAACAGAGAATACAACGTAGCTCTTTATCAGTATGAGCAAAAACATAAAAGCAAACTTTGTACTGATGAGGCGATTGATTTTGACTGCGATCACAAAGTTCGACTGGCCCTCGCGGCCGTTCCTGATTCGTTAATTGATTTCCCCGAATTTGACCGGGCCCCGACATCAGCTGACAAACTTTTAAGCTTTATCCCGAACAAATTTTTTTCCAAAGAATCAGTGATGGTGAAATCTGAAGAGGAACTGAAAAAAGATTGCTCAAAAAAATTCAGTCTGCAAAAAGTCTGTACCAAGGCACGTGAAAGAATAAAAATTGTTAAAGAGTGCGACAGAGGAACTGTCGGGAAAAATTGTTTCGAAGAAGAACAAAGAGCTTGGGCAAGTTTAACCAACGATTTCAGAAATAATAATAAAGATCTTTATCTAGCAATTGAAAAGCAACTTTGCCTTCCTCAGCGCGCAGTAAAAAGCACCTCTCAATCGGGATTGTTGACCAGAACCAGAAGAAGAAACCCTTATGTATTCAAGGCCGCTTCTCAAGACAGATTAACATCTGGTCTATCGAGAACGACTCAGCTTATGGCAAGTGCCAAGATGAATGCAGAAAGTTCGACTGATTCAAAAACGCCGTCAGAAAAAGATGTAAAGACTCAGGATGATTATAAATTTGGTGAAGGTTTAAGATCAGCTTCACAGGCCATTCCTCGACCCCAAGGAGGTGAGGACGTTATTCACGGTTTTGACAGCCAGGATTCATTGGCAGATTCTTTCGGTGAGAATCTTCACAAGGTTTCGGAAAATTTTAAATCACCATCTAATACCAATACCAATACAGTTTCTAACTGGGATGTTATTGGGCGTGCCCGCGAGCTGGCCGAAGAGGAAAGAATCAAGGCCGAAGAACTAAAAAATAAAGTGAAAGAAGATGATAAATCTGTCGTCAAAGTAGAGGCCGATAAAAAACAGGATGAGGCCGATGCGCTTATCACTCAGATCAACGGGCTCAAAAGTAAGCTCGACGATATGACGGAAAAAATGGAAGAATTACAAGGTAAAAAAGAAAGTTCCGATTCCAAAGAGACAGCTGTTGAGCAATCATCGACAGAAAAAGAAATTCTTGAATTGAAAAAGCAGATTGCTGAACTTGAAGCTGATAAAAAAAGAAAAGAAGCAGAGGCAAAAGCGTTAAGAAGTGCTGAAGAAAACCGCCTGACTAAAGAGCGCGAAGAGAGAAGCCGCAATTCTTTTACAGCTCCGGCAACGTTTGCTTCTACAACTCGTCAAACAAATGCTCAAACAGCTGAAGCTGCAGCTGCTGTAGAAAGCGAAAAAGCTTCCAGAAATCTGGCCGCTTCTTTCGGCGGAAACGAAGGCAGTCGTGGTCCTGCTTCAGTCGCTTCAGGGCCGGCCGTTTCAGGTTCGCAGGCGAATGTGCTGGTCCTAAAGGCCGTAGGCTCGCAGGCGACACCAGAATCCAATGTCGTTTATATGACGGCCAATGAACTGCAACGCTACCCTTATCGTCTGGGTGAGCAGGCTTCAACTGTTGAAATTGAAAAAATGCTTGAAGGAAACCAAGGCTCAACCATCATCATCGGCAACAGCGAGCAAATCGTTCCTGTTATGGAAAAAGGAAAAATTGTTCTCGATGAAAACGGAAAAATTAAATACAAACGCATTAAAATTTCGCTGGTAAAAAACGACAAAGAAAGAAAAATGCAGATTGAGAGAGAAATTTCTTCGGTCGCGGATTTAAAGAAGGAAGAGCAGAAGAAAAGAGATTTGATTCGCTATCAGGAAATGAAGAAAGCGCTGTTAGTGAAGTAACATCAGCTATTGAACAATATAGCGTGAAAAGAAAATCGACTTCACAACCGGTTTGCCGAGGGCCTTGTTAATTTCTTTTTTCATCCGGTCTTCGAGAAGAAGTTTTCCTGTGAGAGAGTTGAGTTCTTCAGCTCCCATTTTACTTGAGATATTGATGATTTTATCCTGAACAACCATGAGGTAGGTTTTGATAATGCCTGCGTCTTCCTGTTTAAAAAGAACCAGTGAAAGTTCAACTTCCAGATAGCGCATGCGCTGGTTTGCGTTTGGATCTTTAGGTACAAGACTGATCGTCATTTTATCAATCTTATAAAAGACTGGCATGGCCTTTGGATCGCCTTCCTTCAGGAAAGCATCGCGCTCTTTATTTTCATCGATAGGAGGGCGCTTGTAGACTTTCTCAGTGTAGTAAAACAATCCGATCACAGCGACTGTGGTCAGGGTCATTACACCCAAAAGAATCATATCGAGCATTTTTTTGCCGGTCATGTTGTGATTTTAACATGTTTGGGAAAAATAAAAAGAAAATGAAACTTGAGTATTTTGGACTGTTAACGGTTCACGGTTAACGATATCAGTTAACAGCTAACAGTTAACAGTTAACCGTTACTGCTAACGGTTAACTGTTCTCTGATTAAAAAAACTAGAACGGAAGTTTTGTGTACGGAAGGCCAAGATCATTTGCCACTTGTTCGTAAGCAAGCGTGCCTTTGTAGATATTGATCCCTGGACGGAAAGTTTTATCTTTCTGAGCAGCTTCTTCAACACCCATGTTGGCAATCATGCGAGCGTATTTAAGCGTTACGTTTGTAAGAGCAAATGTTGATGTTCTTGCCACTGCACCTGGCATGTTTGCCACACAGTAGTGAACAACACCGTCTACGACGAAAGTTGGATTTTCGTGTGTCGTAGGTTTGCAAGTTTCGATACATCCACCCTGGTCAACAGCGATATCGACCACTACTGAACCTTTTTGCATTTTAGAGATCATGTCTCTTGTCACTAGGTGAGGAGCTTTCGCACCTGGAATAAGAACAGCACCGATAACCAGGTCTGATTCAAGAACAGCTTTTTCGATATTGTCTGGGTTTGAGTAAAGAGTCGTGATGTGTGAGCCGTATAAAGCATCTAGTTCAGCAAGACGTTTTGTTGAGATATCGATTGCTGTAACACTTGCCCCCATTCCCATGGCCATTTGAATCGCGTTTGTACCAGCGATACCAGCACCAAGAACAGTCACTTTACCACGACGAACACCTGGAACACCTCCAAGAAGAACGCCTTTACCACCTTTATCAAGTTGAAGGTAAGCAGCACCGATTTGAACTGACATACGGCCAGCAACTTCTGACATTGGAACAAGAAGTGGAAGTGAGCCATCTGCGTTTTGAATTGTTTCATAAGCGATTGCTGTACATCCAGACTTCATCAAACCTTTTGTTTGTTCTGGATCTGGTGCAAGGTGAAGGTATGTGTAAAGAATGTGATGTGGTTTAAGCATCGCGATTTCTACGGCCTGAGGTTCTTTAACTTTAATAATCATTGTTGATTTTTCAAAAACTTCAGCTGCCGTATCGAGAATTTTAGCTCCTGCTTTTACATATTCTTCATCAGAAATACCGATGCCGTTACCAGCACTTTTCTGGATGTAGACAGTGTGTCCATCAGCGACTAGAGCGCGAACTCCACCTGGAACCATACCTACGCGGTTTTCATTGTTTTTAATTTCCTTAGGAACTCCGATAATCATTTTATCCTCTCCTTAAAAAGGGTTGCATCAAAAAATTGGGCTTAAAAATATTCCTGAGAATCCCACAAAATGAGGGAAAGTTGAAGGGGAAAAAAGAAGGGTTATATTTTCTTCAAAAGGTAGGCCTTGCCCCAGACGAAGCCTATGAGCAAAAAGGGCAAAAAATAGAGGGCAAATTCCCATTTTGACGGACCTGGAGGCGTAACATCCACCTGAACCAGGACTTTTTCAGAGGTTCCATCTTTTTGTTTAACAGTAAACTCAGATTCCCAGGTTTCCTCAGTGTCAAAAACGACGACGGCCCTGAAGGGCAGCTGCCCCGCGGATTCGGCCAGTTTTTCGGCCACTCCAGTTATTTTATGGGATTTGTCCCTGAGCGGATAAGACTCAACAGCGATGGATTCAATGACATCATTCACCGGTTTGAAATAGAGAGTGTAGGTGCCATTTCCAGTATCGGGATCTGCCCAGACTGAAACTGTAAAGCTTTTAAGGGCCTTATCCACCAGCACCGGAAACGCCGGCCCTTCATGCGCCAGGGAAAAAGAACTGAAAAACAAAAAGAAAACAATCAGTCCAGTAGTCTTCATGGCATGACTCCCACGAAAGTACTTCTCATCTGCATAGGCTGAAGAAGAATCCAGAAACAAAAAGCGGTGAGAGTTATGAAAAGAGCAAGAGAGTAATATTTCATAAGAGTCTTCTTTTGCTTTTTCCAGAGAAGAAAAAATGAAATGAGAGCGCCCAGAAAAAGCAGACCCATTTCAACCGGCACCGCCTGTGAAGGAGAAAGTCCCATCCATTTTGTTGAAAGATTTATTCCCAATAACGGAGTGAAGGCGAGAAGTCCTGTCAGAAAATGGAAACTGTAATGAGCACTCCAGAGTCCAACCCCCAGAGGAAGTAGAGCAACAATCGAGTCACTCGCACTTTGTTTCATAAGTTTTGCGGGAAAGTAAAAGAAAAGAAAAGGAAGAACAAGAGCAAAGAAGAGAAATGTGATCGCGATCAACAAGAGTTCATTCGGAAAAAAAGGATGAACAAAGGCGCGAAAATTTTGTGCTGGAGCCGTCATCATAAATGCATTGAGAAAGCCGAGAAAGAAAAAAGTTAAAATCGCAAATTGAAAATCTTTTCGTGTTTCAATCTTGCCGATACCAGAACGATAAATCTCAGTTTCTAAAGTCTGCCCAGGCAAAACGCGGGACAGTTCAATATTGCCGGACGGACAAGCATCCACGCAATCCATGCAGAAAGTACAATCAAAATTTCCGGATTTTTTCGGAAGAAAAAGATTGAGTTCACAGCCGCGCCTTTCTTCGTTTCCTTTCAGACAATCTAAGGTCTTGCAGTCTGCACATATTGATTCTGATTTTATTTTCACTTCTCCGGGAGAAAGCGCTGAGGTAAGAAAATTAAAATGGCCGACAGGACAGACATATTTACAAAAGCTCGCCTGCTTGAACAGTCCATCAATGATTAGAGCAGCAGCAAAAAATCCGGCCATAAGAAGAGCTGTTTGGTAAGGCGATGACCACAAAGCAAAAGCTTCGTAGAAAAAAAGTATGAGAGAAAAAAGTAGGATGGCCGTCCATTTATTGCGAAGTTTCTGCGGAAATAAAAACTTGGGAGAGACAAACAAACGAAGCAGGTCGCGGACAAACACAAACGGACAGGCAAAGCAGAACAGGTTGCCCAAAAGAAGAAGAGAAAAAATTAAAAGTCCTCTGTAATGAACCCAGACAAATTGAGTTGTGAGACTGGCCGGCGCAAATTGATTTCCCCAAAGCCCTTCCCCAACAAGAAAGACGGACAGAAGTAGCAAACTTATCTGCAGAAATCTTTTGAGAATAAAAAGGGGGCGAGGCCTTAACAACATTTTTTTACTGAGCCGTTTTAAAAAGAATCTCTTTTTTAACTGCTACGCCATTTTTAAGTTTAATCGTAAGAAAAACAATCCAGTCTCCGTGCATTGTCAGTAGAAATTGACTTGAGTAATCACCCTTGCCAAGATTATCAACCCTGGCGGTAACCGGTACCATTCCCGGATGAGACATATTCGCCATGAGATCTATAGCTGCATCCTCTTCTGAAAGATGAAATCGAAACAATACTGGTTTCGAAAGATCAGTGATCACAACTGGAGACATGGTCCAGGTCAAGGTCAATGGAGTTTCCTCTGTCTTTTTCTGGCGGTAATGTTCTTTTAAAAAAAAGAGAATTCCTCCGGCCAGAATGAAAAGAACAAGTGCGAGCGTTTTTTTCATGCTGTCTTAACAGCGCACGGACATTGGTGTTGACTCATTTCATCTGTCGTCGGAAACAAATGATAATACATACCAATCACCATCGGAATAAAGACAACAGTGTTGTAGAACAAATGAAGTTCCACTCTCGGAACGACCAGCTGTAATAAACTCACAGGCACAGGCGATCCAAAAAGATTTTTCTCAGTGAGGGCCTGCATTTGAAGAAGAAAATGTTCTATGTGATGCCAGAATTGCAAGGCCAGTGAAATATTCCACCATGTTTTGGATCGTCCATAAAAGCCGCTCTTTAGCATCCAGAGACCAGCGAGCATAAACAAGGCGTAAGCGTAGTGAAGTGATTCAGAACTGATGAGCCAAGGAAAAAACTGACCGAGAATTCCTCGTGATTCTGGACGCGGCCATTTCATAACATAAATTTGGAAGGCCTGTACAAGATGCTCTCCCCAATGGGCGAGGACAATAACCATGTAAAGTCGAAGGGCCAGTTCATGCTTAGAAGTGTTTATAGAAGTCATGAATCGAGAGAAACGTGAAGTTGGTACTTCGCAAACTTGACCGGACATGGCCCCACCTCTATATGAAAATTAATAAGTCATTTTTAATTCATCATACAAAGGAAACACATTTTTGCCAAATTCGGCGCGGGCGAGTCGTTCGAGTTCGGTGTGAAATAAATCGTGGCTCATATGAATCAGACCGGCACGCTCAGGTTTAATTCTTTTTATATATTGAAAGGTCCGATCGACAGTCAGATGTGTAGTGTGGGTGCCACGTTTCAGGCAATCGATGATAAGAAGATTGATTTTCATTTCTTCCAGCGTTTTTAAAACGGCTTCAGGAAGTTCCATGCAGTCAACTATATACGCAAGAGTAGAGCTTTTTGATCTGTGAATAAATCCCATTGTTGAGCCGTGGCCGTGAGGGTATTGAAAAAAATAAAAGGCTTCACCTTGAATGGTTATTTTTTTGTCCAGCGGAACCGTATGAACAGTCAGTCGCGGCAATCCACCGCCAAGCACAGATTTTTTAGGATCTGGTTTTCTGAAAATATAATCGAAACGACGTTGTAATATGCCTGTGGTCGTTTTGTCGGTGTAAATGGGAATTTCAATTTTATTTGGATTAAAAGTCAGAGGTCTTAAATCATCTATGCCGTGAAGGTGATCAGCGTGCGAATGAGTAACAATCACAAAATCTACGTCGGAGATTTTATTTTTTAAAAACTGAGTACGAAGATCGGGAGTTGTGTCTACTAGAAACTTTTTTCCCGATTCTGTTTCAACATAAATACTTGTTCGCAATCGTTGATCGCGATGATCGAGTGACGTGCACACTGTGCAGGAACATCCGATCATTGGGATCCCTGTTGAAGTTCCAGTACCAAGAGCAATGATTGTATTTTTGTGTTCCGCTTTCATGATATAATCCTATCCTGACAAGTCTTACTATTTAAGAGGAAACAGCAAATGGGCCAAAAAAAATTAGCCAAAAAAATGATGACACTGGGGCTTTGTGCCTTTGTGTTAACAGGTTGTGCATCCCTGACCGGTACAACCACTAAAAAACCAGCGCCAATCGCGCTCAATGTAAAAAAAGTTGTCCTGGACAATGGACTCACCGTACTGATTGCTCCCAATCCAAAACTTCCGATAGCTGCTTATTATACTTTATTCGATGTGGGCGGGCGTTACGAAACCAAAGGCACGACGGGCGCTACGCACTTTCTTGAACACATGATGTTTAAGGGAGCAAAAAAATACGGACCTGGCGAATTCGATCTTCTGATTGAAAAGAACGGGGGAGCGACCAACGCTTACACAACAAACGATGCGACTGTTTACTACCAGACCATTCCATCGAACTTTGTGGAAAAAATGGTTGATCTCGAAGCAGACAGACTACAACACCTTCTGCTTGAACCAGTGAGCTTTGAATCGGAAAGACAGGTTATTTTTGAAGAAAGAAAAATGCGCTATGAAAACAGCCCGGATGGATTTCTTTATCTGACGATGATGAAGAAAGTCTTTGAAGGAACCCCTTACGGTCAATCAGTTATCGGCGATGTTGAAGATCTTACGGCACTCACCCGCGATCAGATGATGGAATTTTTCAAAACATACTATGCTCCTGACAATGCCATTCTCGCCATTTCTGGGGATGTCGATCCGGATAAAATTCTCCCTGTGATCAAAGAAAAATACGGGGCCATTCCGAAATCCGAAGGTCTCGCGCAACTCAAAGCAAAGCGTGATGATCCTAAGAACTATGAGTCTAAAGCAAAGTGGGGAGCGGAATACAGTTTCTATGCCACTAATCCAATTCCTAAATTTGCCGTCGCTTTTCCGGGAGAAAAGGCCGGAACGAGAAGAGCTTTTGTTCTCGATGTTCTGGCGTTTATGCTGGGGAACGGGGGAAGCTCTTATCTTGCACAGAAATACGTCAGAAATCAAAGTCCGATGCTCACTGACATCAGTCTTTCAAGCTATAATTTGAGACACGCGGGAGTTTTTTACTTCAACGGTGAGTTGATGGAAGGACAAAAAATTGAAGATGTGAAAACGAAGTTCCTCGCAGACATGAAAAAGTTTTGTGATGAAGGTCTCGATGCACGGACACTTCAGAAAACAAAAAATCAGATTATGTCTCAAGCCTATACTGCGATGAAGACCAATGCGGGCATGGCCTCGACAATTATGATGAATGAAAAAATCTATGGCGATTACGCTTATGGAACAAAAGAAATGGAAATTTATAATTCAGTCAAGGAGAGTGAAGTAAAAAAAGAATGTCACGATATCCTTGTGAAATCTTCTCCCATTTTCCTTTCTGTTTGGGACAAATATCCAAAAAATCCTACGGCACTTGTGGAGTCTAAATAATGAAAAAGAAACTTTTAATCAGCTTGCTTTGTCTTGTCAGCGTAAAATCTTTTGCGGCCGCTTCAAAGATTGAAGACTCTATCAAGAAATTGAACTGGAACGGCATTGATGTCGTCTATATCGAAGACGCCAGATTTCCTACTTATGATATGCTTTTATATTTCGGCGATGGTGCCTTGTCAGACGAACCAGGTCGAATGGGACTGACTCAGCATGCATTCAACCTTCTGGATGCTGGAACACCGAAACTTTCCCAAAAAGATATTCTCGATCAATTCGAATTTACCGGAACAGAGTTTTCGACGGATATCACTCACGAATACACAACGGTCGCTATGTCCGGTCTCGCTAAAGACATCAACACTTCAATGGCGCAAGCCTGCTCGCTTCTTCGCGAAGCAAATTTTCCAGCGGATGTAGTTAAGCAGGAACTCGACAAGGAGCGCTCTGAACTTCAAAGCTTGGTGGCAAGTCCTCAAGCTCTTTCCGATAGAGTTTTCAGGGAAGTTTCAATGAGCGGTTCGCCGTACTCTTATCCTGTCAGTGGTAAGTTAAAGGATCTTGATTCTTATACACCGGCGGCGCTTAGATCACGCATTGATTACTTCCTGAACAAAGTGAAGAAAAGAATTTATATCACCGGACCAAAGTCCATTCTCTCAGTTGAAAAAGTGTTGAAAGATAAATGTCAGTTTCAGGGGACACCCTCTGATTACGTGCGGACGGCTTCTTACAAACTCGTTAAACGTTCAGCTCCGGAACTTGTTTTTGTTCCAGTACCGGACGCCAATCAGGTTCAGGTGAAGATCGGCCGTTTTTTAAACTATGATGAAATTGGTGACAGACGCCTCGATACACTTGCCAGTGAGTTCCTTGGTGGAGGATTTACTTCAAGACTCATGAGAGAAGTGCGCGTGAAACGTGGGCTCACATATTCCATCGGCGCTTACGTGTCGTCTCAAAAACAGTATGGGCGCAGCGGAATTGCAACGTTCACAAAAAATCAAACCATCAATAAACTAATTGAAGTCATCAATAACTCCATTGAGAAAATTAAAAAAGACGGCATTTCCGATGATGAACTTGAAAAATCAAGAGGGGCCATTGTAGGCTCGCACCCGTTTAAATTTGAAAGCAACAGAGCTTTCCTGGCCCAACTGCTTTATCTTGATCATGTTGAACGTCCTTATTCAGAACTTTTCAATTTCAACGAAGAAGTGATGAAATACACAGCAAAAGATGTTGCAAAGAAAATTGATGATGTTTTCGGAATGAACGTTCAGACGATTTTTATTCTTGGAGACAAGTCCATTGAAAAAGAATTGCGCAAGCTTCCTGGCAAACTAGGGAAAATGAAAGTCCTGGATTACAAAAAGTTTATTTAAAGAAATTTATTCTTCCGTGTGCCCGTTCATATTCACAACGGCACCCGGAAGAATTTCAATTGATCTGGAAATTATTTTACCTTCAACAACTGCCGTCGGATAAACGGTCACCTTTCCGCTGGAGCGGATCTCACCGATAAAATGGCCATAGATTTCAAGATCGGAGCACACCAGAGTTCCTTCAGTGTGAGAACTGATCTCCAGCACCAGCTTGGCATCGTTTACGATGGTGATATCTCCAGTGAGTTGTCCCTGAAGATGAGTCGGACCGCCGAACTTGAATGTTCCAGAGAGGTTTGTTGCTTTACCGATATAAGTGAATTCCTGATTCTGAATCATAGGTGCTCTTTTCTTAAAGGTTCACATTAAAGTTTTACGGGCAAAATGACACTCTGATAGTGGAGCAGATCTCCGTTTTTGGCAAAAATATAAACATTGAAAGTATAATTGCCGGCCTTGCGTGGACGAAGGAAAGCGGCATCAACTGGACGAAATCGTTGAGTGGCAAAAGGTTCGCCTGAAGTGAAGCTGATTTGAGTTCCTTGAACATTGAGAGCGCTCTGCGGATAAACCTGAATGCCCAGTTCATTCTTCATGATCGCCACAATATGTCCAGCAAGCTTTCCTTCACCGAGGGTCGCGGGAATGATATTGAACAAGAGATTGATTGTGTCTCGTTTCGTTTCAACTTTAAAGCCTGACAGTGTAAGTGTCGCTGGTCTTGTACGGTCTTTCTGGCCTTGAACCGGTCTAAAAAATGAAAGAGTTGAAAGTCCAATGGTATTGACTACTGAAGCTGTCGTGTCAGTAGGGCAAACCGGAGCTTTGGGACATTTATCGCCGGCCGTTTTGTCTGCGGTTTTTTCCAGAGGTTTTTCAATTATGGCCGGAGCTTTTTCACGGGCAACATCTCCCGTGGCCATGAGAACTTCGTCCTGTGCTTTTTTCAACTCCGTATCCATCTCTGCCAGTTTTTTGGACATGGATGTTTTTTCGTCTTCGGCCTTCTGCAACTGCGCGACAAGTTCATTTGTTTTAGAAACAGCTTCACGGGCCAGCGAGTTCTGGCGATAAGTATCGATCAAGTGAAAAGGAGACGTGTGAACGAGGCCGATAACTCCTAAAGCGAGTGCAATGAGAGTGAGAGTCGGCAATCCAACGACAAAAAGAAGCAGTTTGGATTTATTTAATTCAATGTATTTAGGAGAATCGTTTTTCTTATTATAGATAATCGAAATGAATTCTCGTTCATTCTCTCGTGGCACTAGTTACTGCCTTTTTTTACATCCGAATCTTTGAAAAATCTCATTGAAGGTTCAAAGGCCACTTTGTCATTCCCTTCAAAGCCAGCTTTGTTGAAATTTTCGCTTACGATTTTCCAGTTATAAGAATCATCTTGTTTCATATAAAGAATCTTCTTACCGGCATCATTGATAGTGTTTGACTGATACTTCTGAGTGAAGGTCACCACTGCATAGTTTTTTGATTGAAGAATGGAAATATTGTCGAGATCAATTTTTGGTTTGCCAGGATTGTTGAAAACGGCAGATTTGTAAGCTTTGTATTTAGCCCAGTTTCCTTTGACATCTTTGAATTCAGACGGGTGATAATAATTCATGTACTGAGTGATATTCTTGTTTCTCCAGGCGTCCAGCCATCCGTCGATGCTTTTTCTGATTTCATTTCTTTGAGTTTCATAAGTTCTTTCATTCAAATAAACCAGGTCCTGAACAATGACGATGGGAGTTTTGTTGAGCTCAAGATATTTTGAAACGTCAATCAGATCATTGTTGGCCGTAACCACACAACCTTTTGAATCGAGACCTTTGTCGAGTCTTGTTTCATCGTTCGTAGAGTGAAGCCAGATGCCTGATCCGCCTTTGCCTGCTACTTTATCTACAGGATTCGGATAATCCGTTACAAAAGCTCCCGCACCATAGATCACGCCCTGAGCGCCCGTTTTCTGCAGAAGTTCTTTGTTCGTCATAAAATCAACGAAATTATAAATGCCTTCGGGAGTTCTGAAATCTCCTTCAATGCCTTTATCACCAGTCTTTTTGCCAGTGACAACCTGATAAGATCTGATGAGTTCTGGTTTGCCTTCTACGTTTTTATACAAGTGAAGAAGATGAGTTGATTTTTCAGCAATCAGAATATGGTGTGAGTAATAACCATCCAAAGCTAGTAACGGGGCCGGATAAAGTTTCGTATTTTCCTGAGCGGTAGCCTGGGCCGCTGCCAGAGAAAAAAGCATCGCAGATGTGCCAAAAGTTTTTGTCATAAACGAGCGTAGGAAAGTCTTTTTCATTTTAAACCTATTTTAAAAAACCTAATGTTTTTATCAAGTACTATGAGTTTTACTCACTCCATTTTAATCTAATTTTTCAAAGTAGATCAACCTAAAAGAACTTGTTCTGTCACTGTCAGTTTAGGGCCGTAGCCTTAGTCAGGTGATCCCCATAGTCAGCCTTTTTCATTCTGCAATTATTTATTGGCAGTTTTCTTCCTAAAAGATGGGGTCCACAGGCAAAAAGGCAAGAGCGGGAGTCGGGAAAACGAAATGGCCCTCAAGGATCACCGCGATTTTGTCGATAAAGATAAGTTAAGTATAGAAAGCTAAAGAGGAAAAAATGGAAGGAGCAAAGAAAAACCAATTCGATGATTCGCTGAATGTGAAAATTCAGCGCAAATTCGATCTTGTTTTCGAAGCTGATCCCGATCATCAGCGGCCCAAAAAAGCTGAAACCGCAGCTATGGACGATGATTTTTCTTCGCTTGAATTCGGAAATGAGGATAGCTCTATGAGTGAGAGTGCAAAGAAAGAAAAAAGTTCGCCAAAGATCGATCTCGATTTTGGGAGTGATGAACTTGATTTTCAATCAATGTCTGATTCAGCTCCTGCTGCTTCGCCAGCTGAGAAAAAGGAAGGGACCGGAAAGCTTTCTATCGTACCAGATGAAAGCGATGGTCTGGAATTCAATCTGGATTTCGGCGATGATAGCGCAGAGATCCCGGCCGTTCCTTCTGCACAGGTCTCAGCTTCAACTTCAGAAACCGTCTCTAAAGGCGAAGCGACTAAAAGCGACTCTCATTTTGAACTCGACCTGAGTGGCGGAGACGATGATCATGTCATCGAAACACGTCCTTCAAACACTCCAGCGCCTGTTTCACACGCTGACCCAATGGAAGGCGGACTGGAAATGGGAGACAGTGATCTTTTTGATGCTGAAATTGAAACTGCTTCTGCTTCTGCTTCAGCTTCTGCTAAGGCCAAGTTAAAAGAGTCGACTCAACCGACGATTGTTTATAATAAAAGTGTCACAGGTATTGATCTTGAGTCGTTCAAAGAATCCAAAGAAACCACTTCTTCTACAAACTCATCCGCCGAGCTGATGACGACAGAAGAAGCGAAGGCCAATATTGAGTCTACGATCAAGGATATCCTTCGTCCAAAATTTTTAGCAGACAGCACTCAGGAAATTGACTTGAGTGAAATGGGCGGCGAAAAGACTGCCGATGTCATTCCCGATGTGGATTTTGGCAGCGAAGAATTTTCTGGGGATCAATTTGGCGGTGAGAATTTTTCGAGCAAAAAAGAGGTCACGACAGACTTCGATCTATCCGGTATGGAATTTGCCGATAAAGAAGAAAGCATGGCCGCTCCTGCTGTCAAAATGAAAGCGGAAGCTCCTGTTGCCATGGCAGCGAACTTTGATCCGGTTGAGACAGTGGAAAGGGTGGAAAGAATCGAGAAAGTCGATCGCACTCACACATCTTTTGTCAGCGACGAAGAATCTTCGCGCTTTCAAGCGACCATTCGTCAGCTGCGCGAAGAGCGCGATACACTTTTAAATGAAATAAAAATGCTTAAGGGACAGAACCGGGAGCTGGAGCAGGATAATCTGACTTTAAAGGCAGCGCTGGATGAATCGAAAATTGAAAATTCCATTATCCGTAAACGGCACATGAATGAAATGGAAGATATGAAATACAAGGCCGCTGTGGCCGAGGAAAAAAGGGCCCTGGCCGAAGAAAAAGCGCGAAATTCTGAAGCGAAAAAGGAAAAACTTGAGCAAAGAGTTCGCATTGATTTCAATCAGGTCAAACAACGAGAGAAGGAACTGGAAACAAAGCTTGAAATGCTTTCGATGGATGTAGATTCTCAGGTTCATTCCCGTGATCAAAAAATTCTTGAGTTAAGAAGAAAGATAGACTCTCTGGAATTTAATATGGAGAATGTTTCGATTCGCGAACAGAAATCCAAAGATGATAAAAGAAGGCTGGAAGATAAACTAAATAAAATTATGAAAACGCTCCGCCATTCAATCAAAAATCTTGAGGATGATATTGACCAGGTTGCAGATGATACTGATAGCGACAATGATGATAAGATGAAGAATCCTGGACAGAGATAAGAAAAATGATGAGTGATCTATCTAAATTTCTCAGTGACTTTCCTTTTTTCCAGAGTGAAAAGAATTTACTGCTTCATCTCGAAGAATTTCTGGCAAGAGTTTATCTGGTCAGACCATTACTGGTCTTTTCCATTCGCAATCAATTTCCAGTCATCCAACTCGATAAATGCAGAACCGTACTCGGCAAAAATGACAGACTTCAACTATACAGCGCTAAACTCCTGGATGAACTCATCATTAAAAGAAGCGAATTGAAAACGATTCCCTGTCTGACAGTCAAAGTTGAAAATTGTTTTTACTATTATATGAATCTTGGATTGAAGAGAAATCAGTTTTATTTTACTGTCTTTTCTTCTCCGACGGAAATCCCGACAGAAGATCTGCTTCATCTTTCAAAATTTATCGCTTCTCATTTAAAAATTATCGAGAAGTTTGAAGATTTATATAAAAGCCGCGAACTCATTCACATTGATGATGTTACCGGTCTCTACAATCAGCGTAAACTTTACAAAGATCTCACGGCCCTGGTGGAACAATTCCAGCAGGAGAAAGATCCGTTTTGCGTTTTATTCATCGATATTGACCACTTTAAAAAAGTTAACGACAACTACGGACATCTTATCGGGACAAAACTTCTGGAAAATGTCGCCCGCGATGTGAAAAGCCTTTTGCGCGATTCGGATATCAGTTACCGCTACGGCGGAGATGAGTTTGTTATTATTCTCGTCAATTCGGACGGAGCGAGCGGTAAAATTGTAGGAGAAAGAATTCTTTCCAAGATAAAATCCACTGACTATACATTCGAAGTGAAAGATCAGAAAAAAGTTTTAAAACTTTCTGTTTCAATCGGAGTCGCGGAATTTCCCACTGACGCCAAAAATGCAGAAGAGGTTTTGGCCATCGCCGATCGCATGATGTATGAAGCTAAAGAATCGGGAAGAGGTCTTGTTTTCAACACTCAGGATGTCTTCAAGAGTACCCTCAAAAAAGTTGTCGACAGCAAATCTTAGCTAAAGGTGATGCATGAATATTCTCGTCATCAGCGATCTGCATCTAGGTAAAGGGAAGTTCCTTAAGAACGGCCAGCTGAACCTTTTGGAAGATTTTCTTGAAGACGAAAAGTTCTTTGATTTCTGCGATTATTATTCAAAAGGCGACTACGAAAAAGAAGAAGTACATCTTGTCTTAAACGGCGATATTTTAAACCTCATTCAAATTGATGTAGACGGCGTTTACACAAGTATCATTGATGACGAAGTCACAATCCGGGCCATTGATTCTATTGTCAAAGGTCATCCGAGATTTTTTGAAGGTCTTCGCAAATTTTTAAAGGCCCCTAACAAAAGAATTACCTATGTCATCGGTAATCACGATTCCGGACTCGCGTTCCAGGATGCCCAGATTGCGCTACGAAAATATATCGGCGATGAGCTGGAATTTTGTTTTGAGATCAATATCAACGGTGTTCATATAGAACACGGTCATCGCTTTGAAGTCATCAATACAGTGCCTTCTGACAAATATTTTATGGAAGGTCCCAATGGAAAAATGATTCTGAACCTTCCTTGGGGAACATTGTTTTGTATAAATCTTTTGCCGGTTTTGCGAAAAGATCGTCCCAATATCGATAAGGTCCGGCCGCTTTCGTCCTATGTGAAGTGGTGTCTGCTTTACGATTTTCCTTTCTTCTGGAAAATGAGTTTGTCGGTTGTGAAATACCTTATTCAAAGTAACTTCGATGAATACATCAAGCAAAACAGAAATTTTAAAACGACTCTTGCTGTTTTAAAGCAGATTACGATCTATCCGCTGTACGGAAGAAAAGCGAAGGGGATTCTTCGCCGCCGTCCCGAAATTCACACTGTGGTTATGGGCCACACCCATGTTCAGGAATGGGAGCGCTTTCCCGAAAATAAATACTATTTCAACACCGGCACATGGAACCATATTCCGCAGCTTGATGCGGGGGTCATGGAAGGGCATAATCGTTTTACTTATGTGAAGGTGAAGGTGGATCGAGAAAGAAATCTGCTGCTTACCGGAACCATCAGTGTCTGGCAGGGGAACTGGAAACCTTATACCGATGAAGTCTCAGTGACTTAATTTTGTTGAAAAAAGATTCTTATAAAAATGATTAAAAAAAAAGCTCCCAGCGGGAGCTTTTTTTTATGTTGTTTTTTTCGTTGTCTTTTTTCTTGCCGGTGCTTTTTTAGCAGTCTTTTTAGTTGTTTTCTTTTTCACAGCTTTTTTCTTTTTCAAAACGACTTCAACTTTCTTCTGGATTTTATCAAGTTCTTTTTTCTGATCATTCATGAACTTCTTTGCTTTCTTCACTTCTTCAGAAACTGTTTTCTCAATTTTCTTTTCAAGGGATTTTCTTTCAGATTGAAATTTATCCACTAGTCCCTTAACAACGTGCTTTTTTTTGAGTTTATCAATTTCTTGTTTGAGATCCTGAAATGATTTTAGCAATTGTCTTTTGTCCACGAGATTCTCCTTATGAAGTTAGAGCGTTTTTTTACTTATCGGAACACGGTGACCAAAACCAAAACTTTTGGCCTTCACTTTTATTATAGGACAAAACTGTCTGCGTTTGTACTCTGATTTTGTCAGAAGGCCAAAAACTTTCATGACCTCTTGAGGGTGGTGACCCTTCTTGATCAGATCTTGAGGTCCGTAACGAAGTGAGAGAAAACTTTCCAGGATCGGATCGAGCCTGTCGTAGGCCGGTAAGGACTGTGCATCTTCCTGGTTTTCCCGCAATTCCGCCGAAGGCGGGCGATCGATGATTTCCGCCGGAATAATGTTGTTGTAGCGGGCATTGATAAAGCGGGCCAGATCGAAAACTTCGCTCTTATACAAGTCGCCAAGAACAGAGAGAGCGCCGACGCTGTCGCCATAAAGCGTGGAGTAGCCCACTGCGATTTCAGATTTATTGGAAGTATTGAGAACCATCGAACCTACTTCATTGGAGCGGGCATAAATCATGGCACCTCTCAGCCGGCTCTGAATATTTTCGTCGGCAAGACCTTTCATTTCAGATGAAAAACTGTCCCGGTAAGCGCTTCTGATCGTCGAATGAATGAACTTAATCGGCAATGTGGACAATTTTACATTGATATTGCGGCAAAGATCATAAGAAAGATCATAAGAAAGCGAACTGGAAAAAAAGCCCGGCATAAAGACGGCTTCCATTTCCATATTGGGAATTGTTTTTCGATCTTTTAAAATTTTCAAAATGGCCAGTACAAGAGAGGAATCCATCCCACCTGAAAGCGCGATGGTGAAGCGGGCCATTTTATTTTTCAATGCATAATCGCTGATTCCCAGCATGAGTCCTTCAAGAACTTCTTCACATTCATGTTCTTTCAGAGGAAGAAGTCGTCTCGTGTCGCTCGAAAGGCGTGAAGAAAAGATCGTCCCCCAGCTGTTTGAATCTGATTTTAAATGTGTCGTTTTTCCTGAGGAGAAAACAGGAAGGGGAAGCGAAATGACGTCTTGTCTGAAGCGCTTTCCAAGAGCGACAATATCCTTTCCATCCACCACGAAACTCTGACCGTCGAAAAGAATTTCATCTTCAGCGGCCACGCGATTGACGTAAGCAAACGGAGCTTCCATGAAATTGGCAATTTCCATCGCTCGTTGCGTGCGAAGATCCTGCTTGCCCAGATGATAAGGGCTTGCGGATATATTCACGATCAGATCGCATTTACCTTTCTGGGCCTCAATGAAATCTTTGAGCTGTTCAACAGGATCTATTTCGTGAAGGTGAGAAAACCACATGTCTTCGCAGATGAGAAGGCCGATTGTTTTGCCGTCAAACTGATAAACGGCCGGATCATGACCTGGAGTGAAATATTTTTTCTCTTCGTAGAGGTCGTAATTAGGCAAAAGTTGTTTTGTATAGAGCACCCGGGGCTTCTGGCCGGGACGCAGCTCATACATCACATTTTCAATCTGAAGCGGAAGGCCCAATGAATCAAATGAGTAGGAAAGGCCACCCATTAAAAGAGCCAGAGGACTGTTTGATTTGAACTGATTAACTGCCCAGTGGCCCAGATCGGCCAGAAAGGACTGATAATCATCAATAAAGCTTTTTTGAAGAACGAGGTCCTGCAATGGATAGCCAGTCAAAAACAACTCAGGAAACAAGTGCAGACCACTCTGTGAGGGCGTAGAGAAGGTGGAAGTAATGTATTTAAACAGACCTTCAAAATCGCCGATTTCGTGATGTGTTTGATGAAGATTTAATTGCATGAATGCATCCGTTGATCTAAATTTAAAATTCTAAGATTACCTCAGAATATTAGTAAAATTGGCCATAGAAGAAAAGGGCAAATGTGATCGGAATTCTCCTCGTTATTCTTGCGGGACTATTGTGGGCAGTGGATACGTTGATTCGTTATCCGCTTCTTTTTGGCGGCATCAGCGCAGAGCGGATTGTTTTTACCGAACATCTTTTTCTGTCCCTTCTTTTCATTCCGCTTTTATGGAAGAACAGAGGGCCCATCTGGCAGACAAGAATCTCATCCTTTTTTTATTTCATGTTTATTGGTGTTTTCGGATCGGCCATTGGAACTCTGGCCTTTACCAAAGCATTTACGTTGATCAATCCTTCACTGGTCATTCTGCTTCAAAAACTTCAGCCGGTTATTTCCTTTAGCCTTGCGGCCATTTTTTTAAAAGAAAAAATAAAAAGAGAGTTTCTCATCTGGGCGGGCATTGCCGTCGTCGGAGGATTGCTCATTTCTGCACCGGATATCATGCCGGATCCCAATAAATTCGAGTTCAATCTGCATTTTCTCTCTCAAGGCGCCATGATGGGATATCTTTTAACTATGGTTGCCGTTGTGAGTTGGGGAGCCTCTACGGTTTTTGGAAAGAAGCTCACCGCTGATGGCTACAATGAAATCCAGATCATGGGCGGGCGATTTATTTTTGGTTTTGTTTTTCTTATTTTTTATATCTATGCCAACCGCACCATCGTGCTGTTTGACTGGCAGCCTATAATTTGGGGAAAGATTCTTTTGATGGTAATATTATCGGGACTCCTTGGAATGTATTTTTACTACAAGGGGCTCAAAATGATTTCTGCTCACGTTTGTGCCATCGCAGAAATGTTTTTTCCACTTTCTGCCGTGACAATCAACTGGATCTTTTTAGGGCAGAAGCTGACACCAGTTCAGCTGGCAGGGGCCGGGCTCCTGACACTCGGGTCGGCCGTCATTCAGTTGAAGCATTATTAGTTTAAAAATTCTGAGGAGCATAGTCATGAACAAGGTTGTATTACCTGAAACAATGGAAGGAAAAACGATAGTTGTCGCCGGAGCAGCGGGATTTGTTCCATCGACATTGTGCGAGTTCTATCTCAACCTTGGCGCCAGAGTCATCGGGATCGACAATTTCATCACTGGATCACGTTCAAACATTGATCTGCTTTCAAGTTATAAAAATTTTGAATTTCACCAGCACAATATTTACGAAAAACTTCCCAACTTCAAAGATCTGAAAATAGATTATATTTTCTCACTGGCAAGTCCGGCCTCTCCCATTGATTTTTCCATTATTCCACTGGAAATCATGAGAGTGAATTCAGAAGGCACGCTTAAGCTTCTTGAGCTTGCTAAAGAAAAGAATGCGCGCTTTCTCGAAGCCTCGACAAGCGAAGTGTACGGCGATCCGGAAATTCATCCGCAACGGGAAGATTATGTGGGACATGTAAACTGTATCGGCCCACGTTCGTGCTATGACGAAAGCAAACGTTTTGCCGAAGCACTGACGATGAGCTTTCACCATAAGTACAATGTCGATACACGCATCGTGAGAATTTTTAATACTTATGGTCCGCGCATGCGTCCTAATGATGGAAGAGTCATTCCTAATTTCATCACGCAGGCACTCAAGGGCGAAGACCTGACTGTTTACGGAGACGGGTCTCAAACACGCTCTTATTGTTTCTCTACGGATCTTGTAAACGCTATTCATACAGTCATGATGAGCAGCGATCCGACGCCGTTTAACTGTGGTAACCCAGATGAAAAAACTGTACTTGAAACGGCCGAGTTGATTATTAAAATCCTGGGAAGCACTTCTAAAATCGTCAATCTTCCGTTGCCAAAAGATGATCCGAAGAGAAGAAGACCGGACATTTCAAAACTTCAATCGGTCTCTGATTACAAACCTCTTGTCTCTTTTGAAGAGGGGATCAGACAAACTGCCGAGTATTTCAAAAATAACCTTTAAAGAAAAAACATTAAGATCATTATGAAAGTTGCCATTACCTGCGATACCCTTTTAGAGAGAAACCATTACACAGAAATCATTGAACTTATCTGTGAACTTTTTCCCAATGCCAGACTCTATTGTTTTGCTCATAAGCAAGGCGCGATCCTGGGGCACATCGAGCAAAGAGTGATTACTTCCACTCATCTGTCAAAGACGGTGAGAAGTGAGAATGAATTTTATCTGCATTCTTATCAGATTCCCAGCATTGCCAAGAATCTTTTCGTTTCCTGCGAATATGATCTCATCGTCAATATCTCAAAAGGATTTTCCCAAGGAATTAAGAAATGTGATCGCACAAAACAAATCACATTCCTGTATGAACTTGGTTATGAAAATCGCATCAACAAAACTCTTCTGCAAAGAATTTTCAAAAACTTTGTTGAATCGTGGGCGATTAAAAGTCTGAAGAAAGCTGATCTTGTTGTCGTTTCAAGAGAAGACATTAAGGAAAAACTTAAGCATGAACTTCCTAATCTGGATGTCACGCCACCTCCCTTCAGAGTTTCAGACTATACGTTATTTCCTAAGAACATGTTCCCTCATCATTTTTATCTCATTGAGAGCAATGGCCTTACTGAAGAACAGGCCACACAGCTGTCAGAGTGGATGGACGAGTGGAAACTTGAATATCAATTCATCGGCAATGACAAACATTTGTCAGGATTGAAACAAAAACTTCCTCAGAATAAATTTTTCGGCAACCGCTGCAGCGGAGAACACGCTCCAGTCCTGGCCTCTTCTAAAGCCTTGATCAGTTTCAATACTTCAGAATTTCCCAATCTCGTCCTGGCCACAATGGCCGTCGGTAGACCAGTCATCGTTGCCAATGAAATAAAAAAATGGGTTGATGGCACGGGAACATTCTTTGCGTCGTTTTCAAAACAATCTCTGAAAGTGATGATTGATGAAGTGATTGCCAGAGATGATGAACTCGAAGGTCAAAAAATCAGAGCGCATGTTATGGATTATCACGATATCAAGTTCAAAGCGCAGATCAAGCGCATTCTTGAAAAGTATCATGAGGATTTACATGCTAGTTCTGGCTGCGAAGGGTGCAGCTCATAAGTTCTTCCAGATTGCTTCCTGTTGAATTTTGAAACGGTCCGAAGTGATTGTACGCTTTTCCTGCCTGAAAATGTGGTGTCACACAACGTGCTTCCTGAGATTTTAATTTTCCATTCACAAGATTCGACGGGAAAGTGGAAGTAGATTTGGATGTATTCACCTGAATGGCAAAAGTCTGAACTAGTTTATGAACACCACAGAAAACATTGAAGCTCTGATAAGAGCTGCCCAGGACTTTTATTAAATCACCTTGAGATCCATTAACAGGAAGCTGACAATTTTTCTTCTCAGCGTGAAGTTTATTCCAGGCCTTCAGACATGGCGAAATATTTCCCGATTTATTGGGCGTAAATTGAAAGGCACCGATATTAAGTTTTGATTCTGCAGGTTGTGAGGGATCTTCATAAAATTCAACTCCCGCAGGCTTGCGGTAATTGGCAGGTGAGTATTTTCTGGCAACATTTTGAGAGCTCGAACTATCTGCTGAACCAAGAGATTCAGAGTAGGCCAGGCAAGAAAAGAATCTCGACCAGAGAGAGAGTAGTTCAGCTTTCGCAGTCTGATCACCGCTAATCACATCCGTTCTTAAACTATTTACTGCATTGGCAAACTGATTCATCTTATCAATTGTTGATTGCGATGGAACATTTTTAATTGTTTGTGAAAGTGAAGACGAACTGACCTGACAAAGGGGATGGCGAATGAGGGAAGTCGGAAAATAATTTGAATCACTTTCACTTGTGCCGTAGTAGGAACCAATGGCCCCGACCATGGCCGGAATATCTTTAATCATTTTCTGAGAATAATAACTGATCTGATCGGCAAATTGATCATGAGGTTCATTATCATCGAAACATTTATCTGCCGTATCGTCGTTAACGATTGATCTTATTTTTGTGAGCTCGCTGAGTTTTTTAAAAGCGTCTACAGAAGGTCCGACCACACTGGATGCATTCAAGTATTCATCTGCATTCAGGTCCTGGCCAAAATCAATTGTTGGAACAGGAACAGTGGGCAAGGGATTTTGTGAAGGAGTGGAGCTGCCGCCTGGATTGCGGGGACGTTTAGAACCCATGGCAAATGATTGAGCAGAAGAGATGACCAGACAAAGGAGGATTAGTGTTTTCATGGTTCCTTTGTCGGAACAGAAAGCACTAAATTTTAGGAACTAAAGAAAACGGCAAAATTTGCCGCTGTCATTTGATAAGGCCCCTCGGGGCGTTAGCCCTTAAGGGGCCTTCTTAGTTTTCCACCGAAGCCTTGGGCCTGCACCACTTTATCCTGATAATTTGTTATTTGTTGTTTCCAACAAGTGATGCGAGTGAGGGCTTCGGTGTCAGACCTTCCTCTTTTTCCTCAATTAGAGAGTAGACCGCACGTAAGGATTTGAGGATGACATGCGAGCCTAAAAAGGATGTTTAAGGTCATATTTCTACCTGAACACCAATTTCTACAACGTTCTTGGGAGGAAGGTGAAAATGAGTGGTGGCATCAAGGGCATTGTGATTGAGATAAGCAAAAACTTTTTCACGCCAAAGCGCCATGCCTGGAAGTCGTGTTGCGAAGATTTTTTCTTTGCTGAGGAAATAAACGGCATCGTCCGGATTGAGAGCATAATCGTTAAGCAACAATCCTGAAATGGCCTTTGGCACATTCTGATCTTCCATATAGCCGTAAAAAACATTGATGGCATAAATGGTTTCCGTCAGCTGAATGGTCTGTGTTCTTAAATGGTCAGGCACAAAAGGAACTTCTCTTGTGACAACTGAAAGAAAGAGCATTCTTTTGTGGACTGTCTTGAAATGTTCAAAGGTGTGATAGAGCGCATACGGCGTTTTTTGAAGAGAGCCAGTCATATAAATGGCCGTCCCTTCTACCAGATGCACATCTTCGGTTCTCACTCTTTCAATAAATCTTTCCAGCGAAATTGTTTTATGCTTCAGACGCAGTTCAAGAATATGGCGCCCTTTTCTCCAGGTGGTCATCAAAGTCAGAATGGCAATGGAAATAGCAAGCGGCACCCACCCGCCATCGAGAATTTTAACGAGATTGGCACCGAAGAAACCCAGATCAATAATGAGAAACAACCCACACAGAAATTTAGCCTTTGTTTTTTTCCAGCGAAGAGTGTTCACCAGATAGTAATAGAAAAGCAGCGTGGTTATACCCATCGTTGTTGTGACAGCAATCCCGTAAGCAGAAGCGAGGGCACTGGATGTTTTAAACGTAAAAACGAGAATCACACAACTGATCATCAGGAAATTGTTCATGAAGCGAATATAGATCTGACCTTTTTCAACTTCAGAAGTGTGTTGAATGCGAACGCGTGAAATATATCTCGACTGCACTGCCTGAAGAGTCAGAGAAAAAACGCCTGTGATGAGAGCTTGAGAAGCAATACAAGTGGCAAATGTCGCCAGAATAACCAGTGGCGTGAGTGCCCAGTCCGGTGCCATAAGAAAAAAAGGATTGTTAATGGATTCAGGATGCGCAAGAACAAAGGCCCCCTGGCCAAAATAATTCAGGATAAGTGCGGGCAGAACAATAATAAACCAGGCTCGCGTAATGGGCATTCTTCCAAAGTGGCCGAGGTCAGAGTACAGAGCTTCTCCTCCGGTGATAACAAGAAACACTGAACCGAGGACAAAGAATCCTTTATAGGAATGAGAGGCAAAAAATTGAATGGCATAATAAGGATTAATAGCAGCGAGAATAGAAATATTCTGGACGATATTAAACAGACCTAGGAGACCCAGTACGATAAACCAGAGAAGAGTGACAGGTCCAAAAACTTTTCCGACAGTGGCCGTTCCGTATTTCTGAATCGAAAAAAGCCCGATTAAAATAACAACAGTAATAGGAATAATGTATGGATCAAATAGAGGAGTGATAAGAGAAAGCCCTTCTACTGCTGATAAAACGGAAATGGCGGGTGTGATCATACCGTCGCCATAAAGCAAAGCTGTTCCGAATAATCCGAAAAGTAAAAGTTTACTCTTTCTTTCGTTTTTAGTTACCAGACTTGTAAGCGCAAGAATTCCACCTTCACCTTTGTTGTCGGCCTTTAAAATAAAAAAAACATATTTAATAGTGATGACAATAATCAGTGACCAAAATATAAGAGAAAGAATTCCATAGATGGCGCCCTGATCTAAATGAATTCCATGTTCATGAGAAAAAGATTCTTTAAGGGCGTAAAGTGGGCTGGTTCCGATATCACCGAACACGACTCCAAGAGCGGCAATGGCGAGACCAAGTTCGCTTTTAAATGATTTTTTTTTGTGATTCGCTGCGGACATTTTTTATCCTTAAAAAATAAATTGTAAACAAGACCAATTTTACACTGAAAGCGCTCAAGTCGGAAAATAAAAGATGCCGATCTTTATATTATCTTGTCCAAGGCCTAAAATAAACCAATGAGCGACGCTATTTCAAAATTCATCTTAAAAGAGAAACAGGATGTTTTCTGTTACAAACTCTTTATTAGAAATGAGACGTCTCATACGATTTTTTCGCGTCCAGAACTCATTCATCTGATTGAACTAAAGGAGCATGGGATTATCGTCCAGCTTCCTTCCAATGTCTGTCAAAAAGGACACACACTTTCGCTCTTCTTTGTGGAGACTCATGTCGAGCTGAAAACGCGGGTTCCAGATTCGGGGCCGCTTAAGGAGGCTTCTTTCACTGCTATGGCAAAAACCGAAGCTGTTGAGAGCGGTTCTTCTAAAGAAAAATCAATCGCTGTGGTGGAATTAAATTTTACTCAGTTTGATAGTGAAAACTGGAAAAAAATTCTTGAAATGATTTCTCAAAAGCAGGAATCGATCAACAAGAAAATGAAGAACCAGCATCTTGTGAGGGACGAAGAATGAGCTTTTTCGATCCACAAGATAAAAAGAATAAACCGATTCTTGATTATTTCGAAAACAAGATATGGCTTATTGTCGACAACTCAGCAGGGACGAGATCTTCTGTTAAAAAGGCGTTGACGATGATCGGCGCCAAGCAGGCCAATATGCTTGATGCCGACAACATCAATGATGCAGTGGCCATGCTGACTTCCAAAAAGATCAATTTTGTCCTTGGCTCTTATGCAGTTAACGGCGGATTTTTAACGTCGCTTTTTTCTGTGCATATGAAATCTATGCCGAACCGCTTGAATGCTGCTTTCTTTTTACTCGCCGAAGAAGAGAATGTTTCGGACATTGCTCTCGGTCTCGAGTATGAGATGGATGGAATTGTGACGTTGCCTTACACCGGTTTTACAATCATTGATACGGTTCTTGAAGGTGTCACAAGAAAAATTACTCCAACTCCCTATACAATAAAACTTGAAGAAGGAAGACAGGCCTTTCTGCTTGGGAACAGCGATCTTGCCACTGAGCATTTTTCAAATGCTTTGCAAATGCATACGCATCCCTACGAAGCCTTTTTCTATCTGGGCCAGATTTATCAGGAAAAAAATCTTCAGGATCAGGCTCGAGTCGCTTTTGAAGAATCTCTTTTTCACAACAGTGATTATTTCCGCGCTTTGAAAAATTTGGGCACGCTCTACTATCAGACTAAGGATTATAAAAAAGCCTATGATATTAATTTTCTGATGGCGCAAAAATATCCTATTTTACCAGAGAAAATTCCAGAGCTGATCAGACTGTCGATTATTAATAAAAAGTATGAAGACATCAATAATTACCTGAAGCTTTTCTCCGAGATGAAAACAACTGATGCCGCTACACAAGTTTCTCTTTCGGCCGGTCTTGCTGTTCTTGGGAAATATTTCATCAATCACAATGAAAAAGACAAGGCGATCGATGCCTTGAAGGCCGCTTATAAATTCAGCAACGGCAAATATGAAATTCTCGACAATATCATGAAGACGATGGAAGAAGGTCAGTGCATGCCTGTCCTTCTCGAACTTTTTGATTCCACTGATCTTTCTCTATGGGGTGAAAACGTTCAGGGACTTTATTTTCATACGCTCAATCATGTTTCTCATGACGATGCGATGGTTATTTCTGTCGGCGAACAATTACTGCGCAAGAAAATTAAAGATATTCACATCTACCGCGGTCTTATAGAACGCGGAATTAAAATGCATCGTAAAATAGGAAACATTGAAGCGCTCGTTCTGGAGGCCATCAAGACGTTTCCTGAGTCTAAAGATGAATTTGAAAAAATGTTTGAGAAAGCAAAGGTTAGCGCTTAAAGTTTGCGCAGAAAATCCTGCGTGCGTTTTTCTTTTGGCGAATGAAAAAGTTCGGCCGGGCTTCCTTCTTCAACAATCACTCCGCCATCCATAAAAAGGACTCTGTCGGCCACTTCTCTGGCAAAATCCATTTCATGCGTAACTACAACCATCGTCATTCCTGAGAGCGCAAGTTCCTTCATGACTTTTAAAACCTCACCCACCAGTTCGGGATCGAGAGCAGATGTGGCCTCGTCAAATAACATGACTTCCGGTTTCATACAAAGAGCGCGGGCAATGGCCACTCGCTGTTGTTGACCGCCGGATAGTTCCCGCGGATACGCGTGAATTTTTTCAAGCAGACCGACTTTCTTCAAATAATCAGTTGCACGGGCTTCCGCTTCCTCTTTTGAGACATCTAAGACCGATAAGGGAGCAATCGTCAGATTTTCCAGAACGTTCAGGTGAGGAAACAGATTGAAGCTTTGAAATACCATGCCGATCTGTGATCGCTGCAAATCCAGTTCTTTTTCTTTTTTCTTGTGGCCCACTCGTTCATTCTTAAAATGGATTTCACCGGAAGTAGGAACTTCGAGATAATTCAGACAACGAAGGAGAGTGGATTTTCCCGAGCCTGAGGGACCAATAATGACGACCACTTCACCTTTGGTGATTTCGGTAGAAATATCTTTCAACACCTGAAGCGGGCCGAAAGTTTTTTCGAGATTCTTGATTGTGAGAATGACTTCTGTAGATTTCATTAAACGCCACCTTTTAAGAGCAGGTTTCGTTCCAGTCTTGAAGCGACATAGGAAAGCAGAAGTACGATCATGAGGTAGCCAAGACCCGACCAGAAGTACACTTCCCAGGGGCGCAGGTATTTGGCGCCGATTCTTTGTGTGACATAAAGCAATTCACCCAAAGAAATGACCGACACGAGCGAAGTCTCTTTCGTGAGAGCTGAAAACTCATTCACGACGGGCGGAATAATTCTTCTATAGGTCTGGGGAATTATAATTTTGAACATAGTCTGGTTGTGCGACAGTCCCAGGGCCTTCGCCGCTTCCGTCTGGCCTTTGGGAATAGAAAGAATTCCCGCGCGGAAAATTTCCGCCAGGTAGGCCGCGCAGTTGAGTGATAAAGCAAGAATGCCCGCTGGAAAAGAATCGAGATTCACATTAATCAAAGTTGGAAGCGCAAAATAGATAAAGAGAATTTGAAGCAGAAGAGGCGTTCCTCTAAAAAGTGTGACGTAACCTAAAGCGAGCCAGTTCATCATTTTAAAACGCGACAATCTCATGAGCGCGATAATCATTCCGAGAATAAAACCAATGACACCGGAGAGAATGGCAAGTTTCAAAGTAATCCAAATGCCTTCCATCAACCGGGGAATGACGATGGTGTGCGAGAACGCCCAAAATCCTAAGGTCTCTTCCATGACCGTTTTCCTTATAATTTAGGAGAGACTTTCAGCCACTCTTTATAGATGCGTACATACTCGCCATTTTTCTTGATGGTGGCGACAGCGTCTGTCAGCGCTTTTAATAATTTGGCATCAGATTTTTTGACGGCGATGCCGATAGGCTCAGGCTTCATGGCATTTCCAGAAACAACAAACGTTTTAGCATCAAGACCTGCATAATAAAGCCCGACGGCTTCATCGGTGATGATGGCCTCGGCCTGATTGGACTTCAAAGCAGAGAATGTTTCAGTTGCTCCTTTAAAAGCTTTTATTTCCTTGATGGCGATACCGCGTTTTTTGAACTCTTCAAGGGCATTGTAGGATGTTGTATCGGCCTGAACGGCCACAGTTTTTCCTTTGAGATCGTTTTCCGTTTTTACCGGTGTTCCGGTTTTTTTTACGACGAAGACCTGTCCCATAGAAATGTAGGGAACAAAATTCACCTGCTGGCTTCTTTCGGGTGTGACGTTCATTGAAGACATGATGATGTCATAGCGATTGCTTTGAAGGCCTGCGAGAATTCCATCCCACGGCATGACAACAAATTCGGCCTCAACATTTAAAATTTTTGCCAGAGCACGTGCCAGATCGACATCGAGACCGATGACTTTGCCGTCATTGGCCTCAAATTCCATAGGAGGGTAGGTTGTATCAACGGCCACGCGAATTTTTTTTGCTTTGAGGACTGCATCCAGGTCATTGGCGTTGATAGAAAAGGAAACAAGAGCACAAAAAGTACTTAACAATACCGCAAGAGTCTTCATCAACTTCACTCCATGTGAAAGGATTATTGAATAAATGTTTCTGGTTTTCTAAAAAAGAATACTGGAACTTCAACCCAAAAGCGATTCCCAAATTCATCAATCATCTGGTATTTGCCGCGCATATTTCCATAGGCCGAATGGAGTGGGCAGAAGCTGGTATATTCGTAAGACTCACCCGGACCCAGCATGGGTTGCTCGCCGATAACTCCCGAACCCTGAACTTCGTAGGCCTTGCCATTACCATCTTTGATTTTCCAGTGGCGGTGAATCACTCTGGCGCTGACGTCGCCGTGATTGGTTATGCGGATCTTGTAAGCGTAAAAAAATTGATTGTGATCGGGGTCCGAACGTTCCGGAACATAAGAGGGAACCACCTCAATTTGAATATTATTGGTCGTGGCCGTGTAATATTCTTTAGGATTTCCTAATGTGTTTAATAATGGTTCATTTGTTGTTTCCATTTGTCTCCAAAGCTTTCTCGATCTTCAATTTATTTACCAAAACTCACACACTATTGAAAGCCAATAAGGTTTGATCTATGAAACATAAGTTTGTGTCTAACTAACTAAAATGATTGAATTTTCCTGCTAGAAACCATTGTGGGATTAAAAAAGAGCGTGCTAAAATTCCATCAATTGCTAACTGTTAAATAGGAGACAATCGTGGAAGAAAAAAACACTCTCTCTCGTCGTTCATTTTTTAAATTTGCTGTAGCTGGTGCTGCTGTCGTTCCTTTCCTTACGAAAGCTACGAAGGCCCTAGCTGCTGATGCATGCCCTACTACTGCTCCAGCAGGTAAAGCTGTAGCTTCTCCAACTGAAGGCATGGGAAAAACACTTAACTACGTTTTGGATGCAAAAACATCTAAGCACGCTAAGTACAAAGCTGGGCAACAATGTGGAAACTGCAAATTCTACAATGCTGCTAAAGCAGAAGGTGGATACGCTCCATGTACAATGATGGGAATGAAGTATGTTACTAACTGCGGATGGTGTTCTTCTTACGCTGTTAAAGCTTAAGTTTTACGCTTAAATTTACCATTGAAAAAGGGCGATGATTATTCATCGCCTTTTTTTTTGTAGTTTGATTCAAATGTTTTTTGCCCCATTTTTTCAATCTGAAAATCGATCATGCTTTTAAAAGCGTTGGTGGCACTTGCACAATCGAGCTCAGGTTCAAGAACGGCCAGGGCACAAACGGCCGCTTCCAGCGTTGAAAGACTTCCTTCCAGTGAGCTTTGGCGGATCCGGTAGAGTGAAGGTGTTTCTCTTTTCAAGGCCATTTTAGGAAGCGATTGCAGAAAGGGATTGAGATAATAAATTTTTTTCGCTTTCTTCCAGGTGCCATCGAGAAGAATGACTTGAGTGATATCGCAAGCAGAGGACTCCAGCAATTGAGAGTCAGGACCTGGAAAGAGCAGCGCTGTTTTTTTTGACTTCAATAATGAATGAAGTTTTTCATCATCCGCAAAGAGTTCGCCGGAAAAAACGTGAATGTGTTGAAAGATTTTTTCCATGAGCTTAACAGTGTTGAGCGCATGTTTTTTTTCGCCTGGATGCTGAAGAATAATGAGCGATGTTTTATTAAAAACAGGAGAGATCTGGGCGCACAGACATCTTTCCAGAATGAATTGGCAGCGATGACAAACGGCCCTCATGGGCTATCTTCTTTTTTTGAGCTGATCTTTTATACAGTTCACCATCACAGTGTTGATCAACTTATGTTTTTGCTCACAGCTCTTAAGAATTTTTTTGGTGAATTGAAGACACTTTTCTTCACTGGCAAAAGAGTTTCTGTGCTTCATGCAATAGAAGGCCAGGTTTTGATTAATTTCCTGAAGCCGTTCCTGTGCTCTGCTGGAAAGATCGTCGGAAGAAATCTTAGTCTGCTCCAGCGGTTTAGCTGGAACTTCCGTCTTTCTGGGAAGAGGAGCTTGCGTTGTTTTTTTAGTTTGACGGATGTCATGCGCAGGTGGAATCGATTGTTTGACGTCGCCTTTTTCAATGGCCTCGAATTCTTTTTGCGTGCTGGCCGAATAAGTTTTTTCCTGAACAGCTCTGGTTTCCTCATGTGAGCAGGCGCCAAGTCCGAGGAGCAAAACAAGAAAGAGTAGAGCGTTTTTGTCGGTCATTATTGAACTTTTTTAGGTTTTTGTTAGAATCAGATTTTAGAACTTAAATTCTTATCGAGCAAGGTTGAAACATGAAATACAGAAGTGAAATTACCGGCGTTGGCTCTTTTGTCCCGGCGCAAACTTTTACAAATTTTGATCTGGAAAAGATGATGGATACATCAGATGAATGGATCCAGCAGCGCACAGGAATTGTTCAGCGCCATTGGGTTGAAGATCATGTTTCCAATTCGGATTTAGCTCTGGAGGCCAGTCTGAAGGCCATTGCCAATGCGGGTCTTGAGAAAAAAGACATCGATATGATCATCTTTGCTACTCTTAGTCCGGATCACGAATTTCCTGGAACCGGATGTTTTCTTCAGGCGAAACTGGACTTGCCGGAAATTGCCGTGCTCGATATTCGCCAGCAATGCACAGGTTTTCTTTATGGCCTTTCTATCGCCGATAAATTTATTCAATCTGGCTCTCATAAAAATATTCTGCTCGTCGGATCTGAAGTTCATTCCAAAGGGCTTGATAAGACTCCCCATGGAAGAAACGTGGCCGTTTTATTCGGAGACGGTGCCGGTGCAGTGGTCGTTTCTGCACGTGAATTAAAAGATGCTTCACACGAGTCGCGCATCATTACGACGAAACTACATGCAGACGGAGCCTATGCAAAGGAATTGTGGATTCCTGCCCCGGGAACTGGTTTTGGCAAAGACAGAATCAATCACGAAATGGTTGAGCAAGGAGCGCATTATCCGCAAATGAACGGGAAGACAGTCTTTGTTCATGCGACAAAAAGAATGGCGGAATGTCTAATTGACGCCTGCAAAGATGCAGGGGTGACTCTTAACGACGTCGATTTATTTCTTTTTCACCAGGCGAATTTGCGAATCAATTCCAAAGTCGCAGAGATGCTCTCCATTCCAGAAGAAAAAGTTTTCAATACTATTCAGAACTATGGGAATACGACTGCGGCCACAATTCCGCTGGGCATGGACGATGCTATTAAAGCAGGTGTGCTGAAAAAAGGGATGCTTGTTGCAAGCGCCGCTTTTGGTTCGGGATTTACCTGGGCCAGTGCCATCTGGAGATATTAATGAAAGTATTTTTTCTTTCACTCGCTGTTTTTTCTTCTCTTACAGCTTTTGCCAATGAAAATTTTCAGTTTTCACCAAAAGTGGAAACCTATTTTCCCGTTTTTGCCGGTGGTGGAGTTCAGCTTCGCGCTTATGATTCATTTGAATGGGGACTTTCTTATGGAGTCACTCCAAAAGCCTACTATAAAGTGATTGCCAATGCGGCCGCACATTTCGGTGACAACGGGTCTTATAAAGAAGTAGTGGAAGCGGCCTTCCAGGACAATTCGCTCTGGCGTATGAATCTCCAATATAATTTTTCCGGTAAAACCGGATGGAATATGGGCGTTGCCGGTTCAATGCTCAATTCCAATGGTGAAGCGGGAATTGATACAGTTCTTGGCGCTTCTACCGGGCGAAACTATACCACCTTAAAAAATCTTCTTATTGCTTTAGGAAGAAATCCCAATGTGAGCATGGAGAGTGATTTAACTCTGGCAGAACTCTATGCTGGCTATACCTGGGATTTAGGCAAAAGTTTTCTAGGGTCGCTGACTCTGGGAGTGACCAAAGTTATGTCGGCCGATGTAAAAGTAAAAACGGGTCTTCCCAATTTCGAAGCTTCTGCAGCGGGAAGTTCTTTATTAAGATCTTCTGAAACTGATCTTGAAAATATCATTGAGGAGAATGGATATTCACCTGAAATTGGTGTCAAAATTTCATACGATTTTTAAGGCAGAGATTCCCCAATAATCAGATACAAAATTCTTATTGTTATACTTTACCAATTTCAAAAGTTTTCATGTTAACTCCTTTACGGTCACTAAACCTAAAAGGAGGTTGCTATGAAATTAATCGCTTTATTGAGTTCAGTTCTCTATCTCTTTTCTGCAAATGCCACGCTGACAGTTGACTCCAATACCAATGTGTTTTTTCCCGTGAAACACATTCAATCTGGTGAGTATTTTGTACAGATGGCCCCGCTAATTGGTTGCTATGGTCTGCCGAGAGGTCCGCAATTGCAGCAACTGACAAGGGCCTATAAGGTCAATAGCCTTGGATGTGGAACTGTGACTTCGGAAAATATTAATGCTTTGACTTGTGCGACGGTTGTCGGGGCCGTTGAATCGAATGATTATTCAACTTTTAAATTAATCACGTTGAACATCAAAAAATGTGAAGATAAAAATAACAGCGATTTCATTTCGGCCGTCAGAAAATCTGTTCGTCTCAACTTCGCCACTAAAACAGTTCCGCATCCAAAACTGGTTTTATTAAAATAAAGTGTGAAGGAGGTTGCCTGACTGTTTGTCTGACTGTTTTTGTCGGGCACCTCCTAACATTTACTTACTTGAATTGATAAACATCCTTCGAAGCTGTCATCATAGAAAGACAAAATACAAATCAAGGATGATTTATGAATTTCAAACTAGTCTTCGGTTCTCTTTTTGCTCTCGCTTCAGTTATCTCAACTGCAAACGCAACTCCTTACAACGGCTATATTGTTAAAGTAAAAAACGGGTCTAATTTTTTAAACCAAAAATCGCTTTCACAAGTTGGTACAGTTTCTAAAGTCACGAACACTGCGTTCGGTACTTTTGCCCGTCTGGAAACAACAAAGGGATTAACTGATAAAGCTTTCGCGGCCTTTGCTTCTAATCCAAACATTGAATATGTTGAGCCGAACTACATTATCTCTCTTGAAAAAGTGAAAGGTGGTGAAGAAGTTCCCGCTCCAAAAGATCCAAGCTTCAGAAAGCAATGGGGAATGAAGAACGATGGTAAAAACGGAACGATCTTCTCTTCAGGTGTGGCCGGTGAAGATATCAACGTGCTTCGTGCGTGGTCAATTACAAAAGGCTCTAACGATGTAAAAATCGCAGTCATCGACACAGGTGTTGATTACACTCACCCTGACTTGAAAAACAACATCATGGTGAATGAAGTTGAACTAAATGGTAAAGCAGGTGTCGATGATGACGGCAACGGATACGTTGACGATGTTTACGGTTATGACTTCGCTAACAAAGACGGCGATCCACAAGACGGCCACGGCCACGGTACACATTGCGCAGGCAACATCGGTGCAACTCATGATGGTGCTGGTATCGCAGGTGTTATGGCCAACGTAAAAATTCTTCCAATTAAATTTCTTTCGGATTCAGGTTCAGGAGAAACAATCGATGCGATCGCAGCTATCGATTACGCAATCAAAAGAGGCGTTCAGGTTATGTCGAACTCTTGGGGCGGCGGAGAGCGCGAGCAGTCTCTTGAAGACGCAATCAAAGCAGCTGAAGCGGCAGGAATCACTTTCGTAGCAGCAGCTGGTAACGAGTCATCAAACAATGATTCTACTGATTCATTCCCTGCAAACTATGAAGTTTCAAATGTGATCTCGGTTGGTTCATTTACATCGGCAGGATCTAAATCAAGTTTCTCTAACTACGGTATTAAATCTGTTCACGTTTTTGCACCAGGATCAAACATCCTTTCAACTTATAAGCGTGGTGGATATACGACAATGTCAGGAACTTCGATGGCGACTCCGCACGTTGCCGGTGTTGTAGGTCTTCTTCTTGCTCAAGAACCTAATCTTACGCCAGCGCAAATCAGAGAAAGACTCATCTCAACTTCTGTAAAAACTTCTAAGCTTCAAACAGCTTCAGTATCAGGTGGAAGAGTTGATGCATACAGGGCCCTAATGAATACTAAATAGTCATTGGCAGTTCTGATTAGAAGGATTATAAAGACCCAAGCAGTAACAACTTGGGTCTTTTTTATTTTATGAGCGATAACAAGCAAATTGTTTTTAAAAAACCGTGGCGGGAAGGTGATCCACTCGTTCTCATCGACTTCCTGGCCAAATACTCTGAACTTTCCAAAGGCATTTTAAAAAAAGTGTTGAACAATGGAGGAGTTCACGTCCGCGTTTTTGCCACATCGAAATTAGCGCGCGTAAGACGAGCGACCAAAGAATTGACCAAAGATTCATTGATTGAATTCTATTACGACCCAAAACTGACCGACATTCAAATTCCCGAAGGCCGTGAACTCACAAAATTTAAAGAGTGGGGAATCTGGTACAAACCGGCGGGACTGATGTCCCAGGGAAATGAATTCGGCGATCACTGCTCACTCATGAGACAAGTGGAAAAAGCAAAAGGAAAAGCTTGGCTTATTCACCGCCTCGATCGCGAAGCCAGCGGTCTCATGGTTTTTGCTTACACCCTGAAGTCTGCCCAAATACTATCCAAAATTTTCCAGGATAGAAAAGTCCGTAAATTTTATCAGATTGAAATTCTGGGCGTGCTTAAACACGACTCCGGTGAAATTGATAAACAGCTCGACGGAAAAGAAGCAAGAACGTTGTTTACAGTCATCGAACGCCGCGAGCATACGACGATTGTTGAAGTTGAACTCCTCACCGGAAGATTGCACCAGATCCGCCGCCATTTCGATAGCATCGGTTTCCCTGTTTTAGGCGATCCCAAATATGGCGTGGGAAATAAGAACGAAGAGGGGATGAAGCTTGTAGCGACAAGACTTATTCTAAAAGATCCCTTCTCAAAACAAGATATCGATTTCTCTTTATCAAAAGAATTGAGCCTACACTAATTAAAAATTGAAACCCTGAAATTCACAGGCTTTTCTTTTCAATTGCAAACGCCGTTTGCATGTGTGCCCCCATTTGCATGTCCTCGTGTTCGGAGGACATGCAAATGAAAAAAAATAAAAAAAACATTCAACCATCGCTTCTCAATCCAAAACGAGCAGGACGCCCTGCTATTCACGATAGAGGCATCAGGCATCGCAGGCGCGAATACATTGGTCGCCCGCATTCGCTCCATGTGACTGTCAAACTGAATAGGGCAGACATCAAAAACAAATCGATCTTAAAGATTCTTCGATATGCGATCCAGCGTGCTAGGTTTAGAGGACTTCGAGTCGTTCACTATACTCTGGAGCATAATCACGTCCATCTTCTGATTGAAGGTGAGAGCAATCTGATGTTGTCAAAAGGAATGCAAGGGCTCGGCGTATCGCTCGCAAAAAAAATCAATTCTTTGCTCAGAATAAAAGGGCAGAGATACAAACACCGATACCATTTGCGCATTTTAAGAAGTGCTTCGCAAGTGAGAAATGTGATCAATTACATATTGAAAAATGGAATGAAGCACGGGACTGCCAAGACAATTATTCATCCCTTCAATTCGGCCCTTGTTCTGCATGACTGGAGAGCTGTGGGAATTCAATTGAAAAGGGCTGAGATTGAAAAGCAACTTTCTTCGTTCCGGAAAGAACGTGAGAAATTGCGCGATCTGCTCGATGAACTGGTTTTGTTCAGAAAGGAAATGCGTTTTATTTTCGATTAACTGAAAAACCAGCAAAGGCTTGATCCGTCGGCATTAATGAAATCACATTGACGTTCATTCTTGCAGGACGAGTGACAATCCATTCTATGGATTCAGCAATGTCGTCAGCTGTCAGCGGAGTCATGCCGGCATAGACAGCGTCAGCTTTTTTCTGGTCTCCAGCAAAGCGTGCAACAGAAAATTCAGTCTCACACATCCCTGGCTCAACACAAGTCACTCGAACAGCTGTTCCTAAAAGATCAGAGCGCATATTTAATGAAAGTTGATGAACGAAGGCTTTTGTCGCACCGTAAACGTTTCCACCTGTGTAGGGAAATTCTCCCGCTACTGAACCCAGATTAATGATGTGACCTTTATTTCTACTGACCATTCCTGGCAGCACAGCATGAGTGACATTGAGCAGTCCGTTGATGTTTGTATCAATCATCGTTTGCCAGTCTTCACGTTTTCCTTTTTGAACAGGATCCGTACCGACAGCAAGACCTGCATTATTGACGAGCACATCAATGGCAGCAAATTTTTCAGGGAGTTCAGCCACTGCTTTTTTCACGGCCATTTCATCTCGCACATCAAGTTCAATAGTATGAAGTTTCTCTCCATACTGTTTTTTCAGTTCATCAAGACGTTCATTGCGTCTACCTGTTCCTACTACCAGATGTCCGCCCCTAATAAATCTCTCTACCATGGCCTTTCCAAATCCAGCAGTCGCACCAGTTATGAAAATTATCATGTTCGATTTCTCCTTAAGTTAAAGTCTGCCTCAATTGATGAATTTTCTTTTTATATAAGAAGAGAAGCAATACGCACATAGATGAAAGTCCGATGGCAAGTCCCATCCAGAGACCGCGTGCTTCAAGATTTTTTGTATAAGTAAAATAACAACCGATAGGAAGGCCGATGACCCAATAGGAGATGAGTCCAAGCAACATTGGAAGTTTTGTTTCGTGCAAGCCGCGCATAACTCCTGCCAGGACAACCTGAATGCCGTCTGGAATCTGAAAGAGGCCGACCCAGAAGAGGAGAGCACTGGCATAGACGATGATGGTTTGATCTGAACTTGCAAGACCGAGGATTAATTGGGGCACACTTAGGTACATAGCTGCAAAAACAATTTGAATGATCAATGCGAGAGCGAGAGAACCCAATGAATAGCGGATTATTCCATCCAGAGATTTTTTGCCGAGCTGTTCACTGACTAAGACTGAAACAGCACTTCCGATGGCCAGTGGGACCATAAAAGTGAGTGATGTAATATTGATGACCAGACCCTGAGAAGCAGAAGCGGTGAGGCTCATCTTTCCGACCAGTACTGTGACGGTTGAGAACACAAGAACTTCACACAGAACTGAAAAAGAAATCGGCAATCCCAGTTTAAACATGCGCTTGATCGTCTGCTTATTGAAATGCTTTTCGTATGGAAGAACTTTTTTTAAGTAATAAAAAAGAATGATCGCCATAAATAAACGACAAAGTGAAGTGACAATGGCCGCCCCTTTCACACCCATTTCGGGTACAGGGCCTTTTCCAAACATGAAAACGTAACAAAGAAGAACATTAATCACGTTGAAGAAAATGATCAGTGCGTTGGGATAAAATGTTTTACCGTACGCCTGCAAATATTCTTTCGTCGATTGAAAAAGAAGGGCGGGCCACAAAGAAAGCGCGGTCCATTTCAGATAGAGTGCGACAGAATCTTCAATCTCCGGGTTGAGACCAAGCCACCTGATGTTGTAAGCAAAGAGATAAAGGGCGGAGATCAACACAAGGGAAGAAACCGAGGCAATAACAAAGGAATTAAACAAAAGTGAGTTATCAGTCACACCTCTGCCTTTTTGCTCCGAAGCCAGAGGTCCGGTGCAAAGAAGCAAACCAATGCCGACCATGAGAAAAGGAGCAAAGATTCCGGCAGCTACGCCAATGGAAGAGACGGCCTGGCCGGAATAATGGCCGGCGACGACAATATCGCCGACTCCAAAGAGCATTTGACCAATTTGGCCCGAGATAATAGGCAAGGCAAAGAGAAAGATCTCTCGCAGAGTTTTTAGTTTTTCCATTCTGGCAAGTTTACAAATAAATGGAAACCTTGGACAATGAAAATATCAATCAAATGAAAAGAACGAAGGAAGACTTTTGGAAACCAAAACAGAAAACAAACCTGCAGATCAGTACGATGACATCAATGCCAAGGAATCAACTAAAAAAGGTTTTAGTGCTGTTCTGGAAAACATTTTTCGCAAATTTTCCACTCTTGGTTTTTTGCTGTTTTTAATTCCGGTCATTCTGGTTTGCGTTTTCTGTCTCGCCGTCGCCCTGACTCCGGGAATTGCACTGATTGAATGGATGATTCCGCACGTGGCAGATTATTCATTAATCTTAAAATCTTTTTGTTACGGATTCGGTCTCGCCTTTGGTTTTCTTGCCTTCATTGTCACTCTCATTTTTATTGTTCCGGTAATGAATTTTCCAGTTCTTCCCTTTGTGAAACCCTACAGAGGAGCGTGGTTCTCCATTGAATCGATTCCCTGGTATTATCATAACGCTTTAACTTATCTTGTTCGCTACACAGTTCTCGATCTCATCACGCCGAGTCCTCTCAATGTTCTTTTCTTCAAAATGATGGGAATGAAAATTGGTAAAGGTGTTATGATCAACACATCAAACGTTTCTGATCCCTGTCTGATTGTTCTTGAAGATTACGTGACGATTGGTGGTTCAGTTTACATGATGGCCCATTATGGAATGAAAGGTTTTCTCATCATTGATAAACTTCATGTCAAAAAAGGAGCGATGGTCGGTCTGGCCGCAAAACTTCTCGGTGGAGTGACGATCGGAGAAAAAGCAGTTGTGGCCCCTAATGTGGCCGTTCTTCCTAAAACAGTTATCAAGCCAGGTGAAAAGTACGGCGTTCCGCCAGCTTCTGTTTCGACAGCTAGCTGATCGCTTTGAACATCGCGAGCGCTTTTTCTTTCTGAACTTTATAAGACACTATCGGAAAGGGATAATTCTTTCCGATCACGCACTTGGCCTGCGCTTGTTCGACCATATCCGTTTCGTGAGGGTAATGAATTTTTTTATTGGAAAATTCTTTCAGTTCTGGACACCATTCGCGGATAAACTTTCCTTCTTCATCAAACTTTTCGGATTGATTCCACGGATTGAAAATGCGGAAATAGGGTTGAGCATCCACACCGGTTGAAGCTGACCATTGCCAACCTCCGTTGTTGGCCGCCATGTCGTAATCGAGAAGCTTTTCTGCAAAATATCTTTCTCCAAACCTCCAGTCGATAAGCAGAGTTTTCGTCAGGAAACTCGCAACGACCATGCGAAGCCGGTTATGCATAAAACCTGTTTCATTAAGACATCTCATGGCCGCGTCGACAATGGGAAATCCCGTCTGACCTTCACACCAGAGCTGAAAATGCTCTTTTTTTCCCGTCCACTTGATTCGATCGTATTCCGTTTTAAAACAATGGTTCTCCACTTTTGGATAAACATCCAGGATCACCTGATAAAAATCGCGCCAGATAATTTCCGAAAGCCAGGTGAGACTTCCTTCATCGTTACTCTGAACGGCCGTTCTGATCATATCCCTTATGGAAATATTTCCGAACCGGATATAAGGCGAAAGAAGCGAAGTCATATTGAGTGAAGGAATGTCGCGCGCTTCTTTGTAGCGGTTTATGCTTTTGCTGAAATTTTTTAATCTGCTTCTGGCCGGCGTCGTTCCCCCTGTGATCAGAACCTCAGTCTTGTTAAATCCAGTTTCTTTAAACCAGTCTTTCTGTAAAAGTGAATGTTGGTTTTTAAATGGCGCCAGTTTTTTTAAAGGACATTTATATTCGGGGACAATGGAATCCTGGGCGCGAAAATGCTCCAGCCATTTATTTTTGTAAGGTGTAAAAACTTTATAGATTTCTCTTTGTCCTGTGAGAACTTCGTTCTTTTCATAAAAAACGTGATCTTTGAACTGATGGACATCTATGCCAAGTGCACGCAATTTTTTTTCAACATGCGCATCTCTTTCTTTGGCATAAGGTTCATAATCCCGGTTGAAAAAAACGGCGTCGACCTGAAGTTCCCGGGCCAGGGCAGGAATTTCAATTTTTGGATCACCGTATTTTACGATGAGACTAGAGCCATGCTCATTGAGTGTTTTTTCCATTTCAAGAAGCGCATCCATAATCAATGTGATGCGCTTATCATTTTTGTCGGAGAGTTTATCCAGAATGTTCGTATCAAAAATAAAGACAAGAAAAGTTTCTTCAGCATTCTTCAACGCCATTGAAAGGGCGTGATGATCGTGAAGCCTTAAATCACGCCTGATCCAGCAAAGGTTTCTTTTCATGGTGTCTTCTTTGGTTTTTATGTTCAGTTTTAAAGATGGCGTTTAAAGCTGAATCAATCGTCGGATATTTAAATTCGAAACCTGCTTCTTCAAGTCTCTTTGAAACAACTGCCTGTGAATCGAGAATGACTGTCGACATTTCACCAAAGGCAAGCTTTAAAGGAAGTGTCGGCACCGGAATAAATGTGGGACGATTGAGAGCTTCTCCGAGTGCTTTAGTAAAATCAAAATTGCACACCGGATGAGGCGAGCAGGCATTATAAATACCATTCATGGATTCATCAGTAGCGGCCTTCATATAGAGAGCGACAATGTCATCCAGATGAATCCAGCTCATCATTTGATTTCCATCACCAATCGGTCCGCCGAGACCCATTTTAAAAGGTGGCAGCATTTTTTGAAGAGCTCCGCCATTTTCTCCCAGGACCACAGAAGTTCTGATAAAAATTTTTCTTTTTGTTTTTGTTAAATGATCGAGTGCATGTTCCCAGTCATGACATAAACGAGCGAGATAAGTATGACCTTCTGATGAGTCTTCATTGAGTGTTCCCGGAAGATTGACGGGATAAATTCCCACTGCTGAAGCACTGATAAAAAAATCCAAAGGTGCAGATCTCTCACGTTCAATCAGAGCAACAAGATTTTTAGTGGCATCAACTCTTGATTCGCGCAATTTTCTTTTTTGATCCGCTGTCCATCTTTTACCACCGATATTTTCACCCATGAGATTAATAACACCGTTAATTCCCTCCACCGCAGCGGCAGGAGGAGAGGTAAGATTGTCGTGCCACTCAAAGGCATTGACTCTTTGATCAGGAAAGATGGCCTTGGCCTTGTTTGCATCTCTTGTCAGGACATTTACTTCGTATCCCGATTCAACAAGCTTCTTTGTTAATTTGCTTCCAATAAATCCAGTTGCACCAGTGATGAGTATTTTCATGTATCACTCCTGTCTAAATTATTCTTCTTAGACTATAACAATCTGACCTGTTTTTACCAATTAGACAGTGCTATGATAGTTTTAGACAATATATAGACGAAAATTTTAATAAGGATCAGTTACAAGTGGATACGTCTTATACCATCCAGATGGCCTCAAAAATTTCAGGTGTTGGCGTACATACCATTCGCGCCTGGGAAAAGCGTTATAAGGCCCTGGAGCCACATAGAGACTCATCAGGGCACAGGGTCTATACCAAGAGCGATATAGAAAAATTGATGCTCTTAAGTGAGCTCTGTCTGCTTGGTTATACGATATCTAAAGTTGCTAAACTATCTATAGAAGATATGAAAGCATTGCTGACTGATCTTGGAAAAAAACCTGAGGCCAGTACTGGGACAGAGTTCAGTCTGGTTAAAGAAAAAGTTCAGGTTGATTTCAACCAATCCAAGACCATTTTAATGTTTGCCTTGAAAGCCTTCAAACTGGATGTCATCCATCAGGAGCTGGGAAAAATTAAAGCGGCCCTATCACCTAAAGAAATGGCAATGAATATTTTTCTTCCGCTTACCCTCGAAATCCGCGAACTCGCTGCGCGTGGAGCGATCTCGGAAGCGCAGGAAAAGGCCGCTCTCCATTTACTTCGATTTCATACAAATCATCTGCTTTATAGGTCTTTCGATTTTACTGAAAGACAGTCGTTGAATGTCCTCATTTGCGGAATTGAGCAGGAAGGTGATGAAACACTTTCAGTGGTAGCAGGCCTGCTTTGCCAACACTGCAATTTCAACTTGAGTTATCTCGGAGGAAATGTTTCATTCGAGGCGCTCATTGAAACGCTCAAATCAATCAATCCGGAACTTTTAATTCTCAATGCAGTTTCATCATTAAAAATAGCAGGCAAAGCGGCCGTTGAGAGCTATCTTGAAAAATTAATTGCCAGAGGATTTGGCGGAGACGTTCTTCTCATCGGCAAGATAGATCTGGACCGCGATAAATTTCCTGTGAAAAAGTTTTTCTCAGTCCAGAACGCAGAGGCCCTGGATGAATGGCTTTCTAAAAAAAGAAATTCACCGGGCCGCTCAATTACAGATACTTTTTAATTTCTCCAACCAGCTCCAGAGGCTTGTCGTTCGGAGCAAAGCGGGCGACAGGAATTCCATTTTTATCAACCAGGAATTTTGTGAAATTCCACTTGATGGCCTTCGTCCATAAAACACCCTTCACTGACTCTTTTAAAAATTTGTAAAGCGGTTCCTCATTACTTCCGTTGACATCAACTTTTGCAAAGAGTGGAAAAGTCACATTGTACGTCAGCGAGCAGAAGTTTTTAATTTCTTCCGGGTTCCCTGGTTCCTGGCTTCCAAATTGGTTGCAGGGAAAAGCGAGTATTTCCAAACCCTGGTCTTTGTAATTGCGATAAATGTCTTCGAGTTCAGTGTACTGAGGAGTAAAACCGCATTTAGAGGCCACATTGACTATCAGAAGCGTTTTTCCCTTGTAATCTGAAAGGGGAACAAGCGCGCCATCGATGGTCTTCACTTTATAATCATAAATAGTCTGAGACATGTTTTTCTCCTTTTTCCTTTAAAAAATCATAGGCCAAGAATATGATAGAACAAAGACGAATTTAAGTTTCCAAATATTAGACAGAGGATAAAGAATGAATGCTATCTCAGTCGCCAATGTCAGAAAAACTTATGGCCCTGATTTCTCCTTACATGATGTCAATTTGACTGTTGAGAGCGGCAAAATCTTTGCGCTCCTGGGACCCAATGGGGCCGGAAAAACGACTCTGGTTAAACTCATGCTTTCATTAATGTCGGCCGATGACGGAACTGTTGAGATCAACGGAATTAATTCCGAGAATCCACAATCACGACAAGGCGTCGCTTTTATACCTGAGAAATTCAGTTTTTTTCCTTTCTATACAGTAAGAGGCGTTCTGGAATTCTTTGGCAATATGAAAGGCCTCACCGGTGACAATCTTAAATCTCAAGTTCAGTCCGCGATGGAAGAGCTTGGCATTGCCGATTTAGCTCACCGAAAGCTGCAAAGCTTGTCTAAAGGTCAGGTTCAGCGCACCGGGCTTGCCAGTTTGCTCATTGGTGAAAATAAACTGCTTATATTGGATGAACCCTTTTCCGGCCTTGATCCCATCGGTATGCGCGATCTGAAAGATATATTGAAAAAACAAAAGGCCCAGGGAAAAACCATTTTTCTGAATTCACATATTCTTTCTGAAATGGAGATCCTGTGTGACGATGTGGCGATTTTAAACAGAGGCGAACTTCTCTTTTCAGGGAGTGTCGAAAGCATCATCAAAAGTGGAAAAAATCTGGAAGATTTTTTCTACGAACAGGTCTCTAAAAACTAGAGTGGAGTGACTATGAATAAAACAGCGCAATTTCAGGCGATGATTAAAGATACAATTTTAAAAGAACTCAGAAGCAAGACTTTGCTTTTTATTTTTATTGCGACCACGGCAATGATCGTGCTGGCTCATTCTTTACTCAAAGTTTTTCTCGCTAATCCTGATCCCGCCGGACAAATTCTGATCAATGGGACAAATAGTCTCAGTTATATGTTCATGTTTATCAATTTCTGGAATATTTTTGTGGCGGCCATTTTCGGTATCAGCGCAGTCAGATCTGATTTCCGTGAAAAAATCATTTACCAGTATCTCACATTTCCCATCACCAGAACGCAATACATGTTTGCGAGAATTGCCGGTGCCTGGCTTCTTGTTTTTGGCTACTATCTGTACGCTTATATTCTTTCAACAATTCTTTTTTCAGTTGCCACTCATTCGTTTGTCTTTACTTTGAATCATCTTCTTTCAATTTTCATTACCGGTGTTTATATTTTTATTGTGATTTTTATTTCTTTTTTCTTTTCTCTCTTTATGGGGAAAATGCAGTCTTTTCTTCTGGTTTTTTTCACAGTGATGGCCATTAATATTTCAAATGAATCCTTCAAGCAGCTCGCACCGGGCGATTATTTCAAAGACCTGGGCGTGTTCAAAATTATTGGTTTAATTTCTTATTTTTGTCTACCTAGAATCAAATACGTTTCAGAGCTGGCCAACGCCGTCATGTTTAAAGAAGAATTTAAAATGAATTATGGATTTGAGGCCCTGCACTTGTTTGTCACGACGACCATTCTTATCATCGTCGCTGATCACTTACTTAAGAAAAAAGATTTCTAGAAGTTTTGTTTTCACAAGGCCGGCCTCTTCGCGCTGGCCTTCCGGATTAAAATGCCCGTCGGGAAAAGTCAATTCGGCCACATTTTTTGTGGCGCCTTTTAAAATGTGAACTTCAATTTTAAGTTTTGTCAGTTCCATTTTTAATTTTTCAGAAAATTCTTTATTGGTCTGATCATCAGAAAAACCTGGATTCAAGAGAACGGCAAATCGCCCGGCAGGAAAGCGCTGAAGATAAGTGGCTTTCATTTTTTCAAATATTTTTGCCACCAGGTGCAGGTGAGCTTGACCGATGCGCGGAAGGGATGGAAAGAGCCAGTTGAGCAAATCGGATCCGGCCATCCATTGATAAATTTTTGTTAAAGAACGGTTTTTGAAAGGCCCGTGATAAATTAATTCATCTTTGTCGTCCAGAGAATACCAGGGGCTCATTCCTTGATCCCAGCCGGAATAATTTTTACCGCCAATCACTCTCTCAATCATGTGCGCTGGAAAAAAATGATAAAGAAACAATCCCTGCGCTTCGCTAACTGTGGCAAGAGCAGAGGTGTGTTCCATCAGCGAAAGAGTGTTGTGAGGGCCCCCGCCCCTGTGTCCAAAATTATAAAGATGCACATCCTTGACGGCGGGTTTTAGAAAAGCAAAGAGTGTTTCACTATCTTTGCATCCCTCGCCGAAAACGTTGGAATCGCCGGAAATAATTAAATGCCGGCTTCCCCTTTGCGACTGTAAAGTGCGAAGCCCAAAATCGCCGATGGTATAACTCGCGTGAAAAAGAAATTTATTTTTTATGGATTTCTCATGAAAGACCAGGGAGTGAGGAGGATAGACCGGACCGATCTTTTCATTTAATTGATCATGGACCGTTTTCTGATAGTCTTCTGATGTTTCTATTCTTGTTTTTTCTGTGATGGAAAGCTGGTTGCTGACATAAGTTCTTTCGCTTTCAAGAATTTTTCCTGCCACGCAAATGTTCGATTGAAATGAGACAAGGAGTGCGAGAAAAATTAACATAATATTCATTTGTGTTATAGTATAACAAACACATTTGGGAAATGAATATGGTTATTCTGGGGCTCTCCGCCTTTTATCACGACAGCGCTGCCGCACTTCTGGTTGACGGCAGAATCGTTGCTGCCGCTGAGGAAGAACGTTTCAGCCGCAAGAAGCACGATCAAGCTTTTCCTATGCAGTCGATTGAGTACTGCCTGAAAGAAGGAAAAATCAGGCTTGATGAAATTGATGCCATCGTTTTTTATGACAAGCCTTTATTGAAGTTCGACCGTCTTCTTGAAACTTATTTTGAAAGCGCACCGCGAGGTTTATCTTCGTTTCTCCAGGCCATGCCGTTATGGATTAAAGAAAAAATTTATTTTAAAAAAATCCTTCGCGATTCTTTTAAAAAATTTCCCGGAAAACTTCCTCCCATTTATTTCAGTGAACATCATCTCTCACATGCAGCCTCGGCCTTTTATGCTTCTCCTTATAATGATGCGGCCATTTTGTGCATTGATGGAGTTGGAGAATGGGCCACAACCAGTGGTTGGCAGGGATTTTCAAATGAAATAAGGCCATTGTTTGAAATTCAGTTTCCACATTCGCTGGGATTATTTTATTCTGCCTTCACGGCTTATCTCGGCTTTAAAGTGAATTCAGGCGAATATAAAATGATGGGACTTGCTCCCTATGGCAAACCTGAATATACCGAATTGCTTTTAAGAGAATGCATTCATTTCAATGCAGATGGAAGTTATCAGCTGAACCTGGAGTATTTTAATTTTGTCGGAACAAAACAAATGTTCAGCAAAAAACTTCCAGAGCTTTTCCAACGGGCCCCTCGCACTGAAAATGAACCATTGACGGATTTTCATAAAAATTTAGCGGCCTCTGTTCAAAAAGTTACCGAGATGGGAGTGATGAATCTCGCCCGGCAAATGAAAATGCTGACCAATCAAGATGCAATCACGCTCGCTGGCGGAGTCGCGCTCAACTGTGTGGCGAATGCTGTTTTGAAAGAGAGTGGTCTTTTTAAAAATGTTTGGGTTCAACCGGCCTCAGGTGATTCCGGCGGGGCGATGGGCGCTGCTCTTGCCTGGTATTATCTCGAGCACAAAGGCAAAAGAATTGTAGAACCTGACTGGCAGAAAGGCTCACTTTTAGGACCTGCATTTGAACCGTATTTTATCAAAATGTATCTGGAAGAAATGGGAGTTCAGTTTACTGAATATCAAAATGAAAATGATATCAATGACGTGATCAGTGATGAATTGATCAAGGGATCGGTCATTGGCCTTTTTCGGGGAAAGATGGAATTTGGTCCAAGGGCGCTGGGATGCCGTTCCATCATTGGTGATCCGCGTTTTCCCAACATGCAGTCGACGATGAATTTGAAAATTAAAAAGCGCGAATCCTTTCGTCCGTTTGCTCCAGCTGTTTTAAAAGAAGAAGTGAGCAAACATTTTTTCTGGAACGATCGGGTGCCTGCGCCCTATATGCTTTTTACCACTCAGGTGAGAGAGCCAAAAGCGTTTCCGGCGACAACACATGTCGATGGGTCTGCGAGACTGCAGGTGGTGGATGAGTCCATTCATCCGCGCTTTCATAAATTGATAAAAACTTTTTTTGAAAAATCAGGATGTCCAGTCATCATAAATACGTCGTTTAATGTGAGAGGCGAACCGATTGTTTGCCGCCCCAGCGAAGCGTTGAACTGTTTTATGACAACAGATATGGATGTTCTTGTGCTGGAAAATTTTCTTTTAAAGAAAAGTGATCAGCCGGGAATTGTTTTAAAACGTGACTGGAAGAATGCGTATGCAAGAGATTAAATCGTTGAGACATTTCGGTCTTATAATGGCGGCTTGTTTTGGAGTGCTGGGAATAGCGATTCCACTTTATAAAGTCCAGATCATTAATCCGTTATTTACAGCACTGGCCGGCCTGTTTTTGCTTCTGGCCGTGCTGGCCCCTGCTTCACTTAAAAAATTCAGGGAGTGGTGGATGCTTTTGGGTGAAATCCTCGGCGCCATTAATTCCCGTATCCTTTTTACTTTTCTGTATTTTACTTTGTTTACGTTCATTCATTACATCTTTCGTCTTTTGAAACGCGATCGTTTCAAACGCAGATGGAAAGCCTACAGTTCAACCTATGTAGAAAAAAGTCAGCTTTCGAATTTTTCGGATCCTTTTTAAAAGAAAGAATAAACAAAAGGGGCGACGGCCGTTCCATGCGCATATATGATCAAGGCCCCAAAGAGCACTAGAAAAATCAGCACAGGAATGAGCCACCACTTTTTGTGAGCGGAAAGAAAACGGATGATATCGCGGAAAGTTTCAATCATGCTAACAGCATAGAAAGTTAAAACTTAATCGTCAATCCATCCTGAAGTGAGTTCATGTACGCTTTAATTGCCGGAATAAGTCCCGCCAGCGTTCCTGCAATGAAAATTCCCAGCAGGTAAAACCATTCGGTTTTTGAGAGGGGCTGAATTTCCAGATACACGGAGAAGTTGGATTCAAGCCACGGCTTAACGAAAGTGAGAAGACCGTAAAGCGAACCGACGCCAATCAGGCAGCCCATGAAAACCAGAAAACTTGATTCATAAATGAGTAATGTAAAAACGTGCCGCGAGCTTGCGCCAAGTGATCTTAAAATGGCCATTTCTCTTCTTCTTTCATTGATGGATGTGTAAAGAGAAATGAGAATTGAGAGTACTCCAACGAGTAAAACACATAAGCTGACCAGAAAAAGAATTTGTTCAACGTAGCCAATTGTCTGCCACATTTCCTGCAAGGACAGGGCGGGAATAATCGCCATGATCGGCTCTTTATCGTATTGATCAATATCCCTGCGCAGTTTTAAGACGGCAATTCTCGATTTAAGCTTCACCATAAAAGAAGTGAGCTGATTGATCTTGAGATTTTCTTTCTTGAATTTTTCAGCATCGATTTTTTCACCGCTTGGCACTCCGGTTTCCCAACCGATATGCATGGCCTCCATGCCGTAGAGGTTGATAAAAACGGCCGTGTCGATCGGCGTTTGAGTCGGTTTTAAAATCCCCACAATACGAAAAGGAGTGTTGTCATGAGACAGAATCGATTCGCTTTGAATCCCATGGGAGAGGATAATTGGATCTCCACTTTTCAGTTTGAACTTACTGGCGACTTCACTTCCTAAAACGACATCAAAAGTGTCTGTAGGAATGAGTCCGCTTTCAAATTCAACTTTTTTATCTCCGCGGAACTGATAGTGCTGGAAAAAATTTTCATCTGTTGCGACGACGCGGAATCCTTTATAAGAATCGCCCAGGGAAATAGGAATAGACCATTCAACCAGACGGTTGCTTTTAATATCTTCGTATGTTGACCAGCGGATATTGTTGACTGCATTTCCAAGATGAAAAACAGTATAAAGAAGCAATTGAAGAGGACCGCCTTTGGCGCCGACGATGAGATCTGTTTTGCTGATGGTATTGGTAAATCCTTCTCTTGCCCCGTTTCTGATTCTTTCAATTCCTAAAAAAAGAGTCACTGAAAGCGCAATGGAAAGAACGCAGAGAAAGGAAGTGAACTTTCTGTTTGATAATGATCGGTATGTTAAAAAATTAATCATAGTCTGTTTATTTCCGGAAGAGAGAGAGTTCGGGGAAAGTATTTCTTCAAGCTGGTATCGTGGGAAACGAAAACCAGTGTGAATTTTCTTTTTTCCCATTCAGAAAGAAGAAGATTCATAAATTCAGTCGTATTGTTTTCATCAAGAGAACTGGTCGGCTCATCTGCAATAATCAGCTTAGGATTTCCAATGAGGGCACGGGCTGCGGCCACTCTCTGTTGTTGACCGATGGAAAGATCCGTCACGGTTTTGTGAGCATGATCAGAAAGGCCTAATGTTTTGATGAGTTCATCGGCCTGGGCATTGTAGTCCACTCCCTGGCCTCTTTTTTTATTGATAAGACAAGGCAGGACAATATTTTCTTTGATATTGAGATAGGGAATGAGGTTAAAAATCTGAAAAATATAACCGACATTTTCCCCGCGCAGGTGATCACGGCCGCTTTGGGAGAGAGAATGCAGATTCTGTCCCAGAACTTCAACATGACCTTCTCTGACTTCCAGAACTCCGGCAAGAATATTAAGCAGGGTGCTTTTTCCGTGTCCCGAAGGGCCGTAGAGAAAAACTTTTTCACCGCTTTCCACTGCCAGTTCATCAATATTGAGAACCAATGGAGCCTTTTTATTTTTCTGATTATAAGCAAACTTTAAATTTTTTAAATAAACGGCGTTGCTCATAATTACTGCTTAATCTCTTTGTACTTAAGTCCTTCCATCTTATATGAGGACTCAAGGTCTTTATTGGCCTCAATGGAAAGTTTTCCGGTCAATTCGATAGGGTACATAGAAGGCGCAACACCGGGGACACCTTTTTTCATTTTTACCAGAACGAGCTGGCTTGGAGGTGGTGGTGGAACGTGCATACAGGCCGGGATATAAGGCATGAAAAGAAATTCGGAAACTGTTTTAGAATCATAATCAAGCGGCATCATAAAGCCTTTCATTGTAATTTCTTTGCCAAGAATTTTTGAA
>DJVH01000120.1 GCA_002440825.1 Bacteriovoracaceae bacterium UBA6261
CCCTGAATAAGCCCTGCCACTTTTAAAAAGGTTTTGACCATCATCACCATGGTAATATTGTGGGCCGTCGTTCCCTGAACATAGCAAGTTTGAATATTGATCGATTCAAAATTCCATACATCAAATTGATCGACTATTTTTGCTTCGATTTTTTCCGACGTAAGCATGTTTAATTTTTCAACAAAAGAATCGAGCCACAATTTTAAATCTGTACCTTCATCAATGGATTCATGGTTCTTCACTCCGATCGCCCTTGTGGCCAGCTCAAGAAGACCTTTGCTGTCAAAGGGTTTGGAAAGGAAATAGACTTTACTTTCTCTTGTCATTTCCGTCATGACCAGCTTGTTGATAAAGGCAGAGGAAATAATCACAGGAGTATGAGAATTGAGTTTTGAAGCCCGCACTATGGAAACAAATTCATCGCCAGTGATGACCGGCATCTTTAAATCAGTGATGATGAGATCAAATTTTTCTTTGTCGATAGCGCGCCAGCCTTTTTGGGGGTGATCACAAAAGGTAACCTCCGCACCCAACTTAACAAGAAAGTTGCGATACACAACTTCCAGTGAAACTTCGTCATCGATAACAAGAATTGATAAATTGTTTTCCATGCTAACTATTATGCCTGAGATTGAACTTTCTTCAAGGTGATCCTAAAGCACCATTAGCTTTTTCCTCATAATTGGTAGTTCTGACCATTCTGCCACGTTTATCGGCCAAATGGCCTCCCAAACCGGCCTCCAAGCTGGTCTATGTTTTGCAAAAAATAGTCTCAAGATTACGGAGAAAGAATGATTGATCCGCGTTTAAATTTTTATCGTCGCTTCTCTTTTGTTTGCGCGCTTTTAACGTTCGTGATTTCATTTCCCATTCTCAGCGCCTGGTTCCTTGGCACACCGGACGCAGGCCGGTTCATTCGCGGACTCCCCGTCATGGTCCCCAATACAGCACTCGTTATATTACTGAGTTCAATCAATATTCTTTTCTTATGGAAGGGAAAGAGAACAAAACTGAAGAGATTCTTGGCTTCATTTTTTGTCGTACTTATTTTTCTGATGGCCATCGGTGCCTTTATTGATTTTTATACTCACAAAGAGCTTCTCATCAATACATTCCTGATCAAGATCCTTCCACTGAAAAGAATTCACCTGGAAGGAGGACAAGCACTGTCGCCGACTCCCAACTCAGCAGCGGCCTTCATTGTGCTGAGTCTGTCTCTCGCCTTTCTGGAAAAAAATATTATTTTTTCTCAAATGTTCGCAGCTCTTCTTTTTTCCATCGCAGCTCTGGCCATCACCGGACAAGCTTTCCATATTTCTGTTTTTTACAATCTGTTGGGTAATACGCCTGTCACGGGAATGGCATTACCGACATCGCTTTGTTTGATTTTTATCTCTCTCAGCATCCTCACCCGAAGACCGGAATCGGGAATTCTGAAATTATTTTTCCAGAAATCCATTGCCAAAGAAGTGCTCAGAAGATTTTCTCTGGCCATGCTTTTTATTCCTTTTCTCTTTGGTGTGACAGCGTTTCTCGGAGCTGGAAAAAGTTCACAGGATCTGCTCAACATTCTCACCTTCCTCAATCTTTTTCTGATTACAGGGTTCAGTGTTGTACTTATTTCCACTGCCAAAGCCATTGATAAACTGGAAAATAGAAGAGAAGAGAAAGAACGGCTCTTAAGTCAGGTCATTGAGACTATGCCCGTCGGTGTCTGGCTTCTCGACCGAAACGGCTTTGTCTTCAGTGCGAATGAAGCCAGCAAAAGAATCTGGGCCGGTGCTAAATTCAGCGCAGAAAATAACCTGAGCCATTACCGGGGATGGTGGGAACATACCGGAGAAGAAATCAAAGAAAATGAATGGGCCGCTTACAGGGCCATCAAATACGGCGAAATCGCCATTGGCGAAATGATTCGCATTCAATGTTTTGACGGCACAGAAAAAGTCATACTGAATTCTGCGGTTCCGTTAAAAGACAATGAAGGAAAAATTTATGGCGCCATCAATGTCAACGAAGACATAACGGTGAGACGAAAAGCGGAACTTGACGCAGAAGAATCCGCTTTGCGTCTGCAAGCTTTTTTGGAAAATTCCAACGATGCCATTCTCATCACGAATCCGGCAGGAGATATAACCTTTGTTAATGCACAGGCGACGCGATGGTTTGGTTACGGAAAGTCAGAACTCATTCATCAATCAGTGGAAGTTTTGATTCCAGATCGTTTTATCGAACATCACCGCAAAGCACTTTCTGATTATCTGAAGAATCCAAGACCCATGAAGGTCGGACAGAAAAACAGAATGCTTATCAAAAGAAAAGACAGAAGCGAATTTCCGGTGGAGATTTCACTTAGTCCAGTGAGAAGCAATGGCAAACAATTTGTTACGGCCATCATCAGAGATGTTACTGAGAGAAAAAAATATGAAGATCAGCAGAACTTCCTCAATCATATCAGTCAGGAGCTCAGCGAATCCATCGACTACGCCAAAACGCTTAAGCGCGCTGTTGATTGTGCTGTTCCTAATCTTGGAGACTGGTGCGCTATTTTTCTACTCGACAGAACTGGATGCCCGCAAATGCTCATGACTAAACATGTGAATCCGGACTTACAACAGCTGAGCGACTTCATGGTTGAAAGACATGCGTTCAAAGAATCCGGCACCAATGGCATTATGGAAGCGATCAAGACCGGTAAGACAGTTTACGTTCCGACATTTACTGAACAGATAAAAACAGAACTCTTTACCCCTATTGAGCAACAGGAAATTGAAAACAAATTTAAAATTCATTCCTATTTCGTCGTTCCACTCAAGGCCGGAGGCAAAGTGATCGGTGTTCTGACTATAGCAGTAGGGGTTTCAGGCAGAGTCTTTCTCTCAGAAGACCGCGGGCTGATTGAAGATCTCGCTCAGAGGATCGCCTACGCTCTGGAAAATTCACGCTTATATTCAGAAGCCTTGAGTGCGGTTCAATCAAGAGAAGACGTTCTTTCCATCGTCTCTCACGATTTAAAAAATCCTCTTCAGGCCATTCAACTCTCCACTCAATACATCAAACGCAGACTGAGCAATACACCTGAAAATGCTCCACTGTTAAAAATGGTTCAAACGATCAAAGGATCCGCCGACAATATGAATGCCCTCATTCATAACATTCTCGATATCGGGAAAATTGAGGCAGGAACGTTCAATGTCGATCTTCATCAGACAAAGTTCAGTGAAGTTTTAAAAACTCTTCAAGATGTCATGGTTCCACTGTCGCGAGAAAAACATCTTGAACTTTATTTTCATCCTGAAGATTTCAATCACACAGTTTATTGTGATCCTTTCCGGCTTTCTCAAGTGTTTTCAAACCTTCTCGGCAATGCCATCAAGTTCACTCCGCCCGGAGGAAAAATTGATGTTTCAATGGAAGTCATCAATCATAAAGTGCAGGTCTGCATTGCCGATAATGGCCCGGGCATGACACTGGAATTTCAACGCAATCTTTTCAACAGACACTGGCAGGCGAAGGAAACGTCAACCAAAGGCAGCGGTCTTGGTTTGTATATCACTAAAGGAATTGTAGAAGCTCACGGCGGCGAGATTTGGGTGGAAAGTGAACCTGGAAAAGGATCCCGCTTTTATTTTACGATTCCGGAAGCACCGGAGTATTCAGAAGAACACCCCGGGCAAAATCAATTGCATTAACTATTGACGATACACTTGTTTTTCAAAAATAGCAGGTCCTGATGGAGCCTGTGCCATATTACCAGGCTCAGGGGTAACCAGAACTTTAAATCGTTTATAAGGAATTGTGGTTGTCTGAATCCCTTCAAGATCATCATTCACTTTCAAAGCGCCAACGTTTTGAAAATTTCTTGAGCCTTCCGGCTGTATCCAGACAATATAATTGCTGGCGTTCGTAGAAACTTTTTCCGCTGGTGCCAGGTGTTGCACCTTAACAGTAAGCTCAGTATTGTCGTTTTCAGCGCTCTTGGCTGAAACTGTTCCCTGGGCCCCCGGAACGATATTGCTGACTTCCATTGGCTGCTTATTTGAAGCACAACCGGTGATTGCAAGCGCCAGTACTGAGCTTGCAAAAAATAATCTACATTTCTTCATGAAGTTACTCCTTTTCTAAAAACATCTTATAAGATAAAAACTGCGCCAATTTTTGACATATGCGCTTATCAATAGATAAAGCAAAGCCTATACCATCTGAAAAATTTAATTTATAAATAGCTATAACTTTCACAAGGAATTCTCTATGAATCATTTTAACCAGGCAGCCAATCAGTGGGACACCCCGGAAAAAATCGAACAGAACAAAAAATATGCTGAAGAAATAAAATCGCTCTCAGGAAAAAAAGATTTTTCTCACATTCTTGAAGTGGGCTGCGGAACCGGGTTACTTGGCAGTCAGTTTGTTACACCGGCCTCATCCTTGACCGGTATTGATACATCGGAAGGAATGCTAGAAGTATTCAACAGGAAGTTTTCTACAATGACTAATGTTCATTCTGTGAAAATAAACCTTGAACAAGAAGATCTTGATGAAAATTCATTCGATCTCATCCTTTCATCCATGGCCTTTCATCACCTGACTGAACCGGAAGCGATGATAAAAAAACTTAAAACAAAACTTTCACCTGCGGGACTCATTGCCGTCATTGATCTTGATAAAGAAGATGGAACATTTCATCCTGATCCGGTCAAGATGGGCGTTCATCATTCGGGTTTTGCCAAAGAAGACATTGAAAAGTGGGCCGGTAAAAATGAATTGAACGTGCAGGTGAAAATCATCAACACCATTCATAAAAATGAAAAACAATATCCCATTTTTTTAGCACTTTTTTCTCCTATCAAACATTAACCAGAGGCGCTTATGACACTTGAAAGTTTAATTCTTCCCCTGCTGATTATTTTATTCTTTGCTTATAAAATTTATAAATCCCAGAAAATGAAAAAGATTCTGCCGGATCTTTTAAAAGAAGGGGCCATCATTATTGATGTGCGCTCTCCTGGTGAATTTGCAGGAGGACACAATCCTCTCAGTAAGAACATTCCTCTTGATCAAATCGCTGAAAAAGCGAGTTCACTGGATAAAGAAAAAACTTATATTCTTTGCTGTGCCTCAGGGGCACGAAGTGCAGCTGCGATGGGTGTGCTGAAAGGAAAAGGTTTCAAGCATGTCATGAATGCCGGCTCCTGGTCTTCAACCTTGATTAAATCGTAAAAAAAAAAGGGCGGTGAAAACCGCCCTCATGTTTTATTTTTATTGTGCCGGTCCAACCAGCGGAACTTCTAGAGTACTTGTCACTTTGCCATCCTGTTTCACATTCAGCATCAAAGGAAGTTTTCCATTGACCAGAATCTTTGGATCAAACTTGAAAAAGATCGGAGTTTTAACTTCCGGTTTATCAAATTTGAGTGGTTTTAAAATGGTCACGATCTGAATTTTATCTTTCAATGTCGGTTCCACAATTTCCAGTTCAGCGATGTGAGTTTCACTCCCCTGGTGTGTTACTTTCATCGTAAAGTGATTCACGATTGTTTTAGTTCCATTTCCATTATCCACAATTTGAAAGGGAGCTTCAGCTCCTCGGTAGAACTGAAAGTTCAAGTTACTGCTAGTTGAAAGGAACACAGTCAGCGCCGTAATAAAGGCAAGAGAAATTGTCACGTAGATCACTGAACGTGGAGTGATTTTCTTTCTTGTCTGACCTTTCAGTTCATTTTCACTGCTGTATCTGATCAGTCCTTTTGGTCTTTTTAATTTTTCCATGATGTTGTCGCAGGCATCGATACACATCGTACAGGCGATACATTCAAGCTGAGTTCCGCGGCGAATATCAATCCCTGTCGGACAGACCTTCACACAGTTGTAGCAATTGATACAATCGCCTTCCTGTTCACGAGGAACTTGCCCACGGCGGGGTTCACCTCTTTTTTGATCGTAGGCCACGATTAAAGAGTTTTCATCCATTAAAACCGATTGCATTCTTCCGTAGGGACAAGCAATGATACAGAATTGCTCTCTGAACCATCCAAAGTCGAAAAGAAAAATCCCGGAAAGAATCATGACTCCGATGAAAACTCCCATATTGTCGCCAGGATTGTGCATCGACATGCGAAGAACTTCTCTTGGCCCGAGAATATAACCGAAGAATGTATGAGCAATATGCAGAGAGATCGCTGTGAAAATAATCCACTTGATTGATTTGCGGATAATTTTTTCTGCATTCCATGGACCGCGGTCAAGGTCTCTTCTTTTTCTGGCATTTCCTTCTACGAGTTTTTCAATTTTGAGAAACAACCCTTGAATGAAAACGGTCTGAGGACAACCCCAACCGCACCAGACGCGTCCGAACAGCGACGTCATAAAGGCAATAAAAAATAAACTGGAGATAACAACCAGGAACATAAAGATCGGTTCTACTCCATGCAAAGTATTGCCGAAAAAAGTAAATTCTCTATTGAAAATATCAATTTGAACCAGTGGTTTCCCTTTGTGATAAATCCACGGAGTCACCAGATAAATGACCATTAAAAACCAATAGAACAAATGCCTGCGGTCTTTCCACGGTCCTTTGACGTCCTCAGGATAAAGATAGACTCTGTTTCCGTGCGCATCCGTGGTGGCCAGTCTTTCAGGATCAAGCTCGAATATATTTTTTGTTTTTTCTTGTACGGTTGTGTTTTCTTCCGCCATAGTTCCTTCTCTTTATTATTCAGTTGGTAGTTTTTGATTTTTCCACGAATCAAACCCGCCCATGTTGTAGACATCCAGTCCATTCTTCTTTAATTCTTCTCCGACGATTCCTGCTCTTCTTCCTGATTGGCAGTAAACGATGACAGAATTGTATTTTTTCAATTCGTCCACTTTTGCTTTAAAAGCAACAGGATCGTTTTTCATCAGAGACAAGGGTAAAAGAACTGAGTCTTTTACACGGCCTTTGCTGGTTTCATTTTCTTCGCGTACATCTACAATAACAGCCTTTTTATCCTTCTGGAACTGGTAGGCTGAGATTGGAGAAATTTCTTTTAAGGAAGAAGGGGGTGGAGAAACGGGTGCATGATGGGTAGCGCAGCCAATAAGCATCAGGGCCGCAAAAAGCGACATAAAAGCAGCTAAGTAAAATTTTTTCGTCATTATCATAGTATATCCTCCCTAAACAAGGTTAGCACTTGAATGACTTCACTTTCACTAGCACAAATTTCACAAGGCTCTCACAAGCCTCTCACAACCCTCTAGGGCCGTGCAGATTGTTTGAACAACTCGTACACAAAAGGTCCAAAAGGAAGTCCGTTGCGCGCGTTGACCGCTGCTGCTTTCTTTATATCATTACTCAAGTGATGAATGTCCATTGAATTGCCCAGCTGTTCACCATAAGTTCTCGGTCTCGATTCTGGAGACGCTACCCACAAAAAGTCAGGATGCTGACGCGAGTACCATTCCCCTCCTAAAATTCTTTTAGCTGAATCGAGCTCAAGATCATAATCGTAGGATGCCATAGCAAAAAGCGAAGGTTGAAATTCATTTAATGAAGGAACCGATTCGCGGACATACTCAACATTCATACTGATGCCGACAATGTATTTAGTACCGGGACTTCTCACACGACGTCTTGGATCGGCCTTCCAGTCTTCCACACTGATGAGAGCTTCTTTCAAAGAGGCCACTCTTCTTTTTTTTTTCACATTCACATAACTGTATTTGTAACTGTAAACAGGTTGGTTCCAGACTTGATAATCATAAGTCGCATCCATGACAAACGAGCGATTGAATTGTCCGATCTGATTGACGATGGCCATGTGCCAAGTGCCGGGGTTGTCGTCGAGACAATCAGGTTCTTTTGGTCTTCCGAGATTGTCTTCGCCGGGCTCTTTTGTGTTGCAACGGCCACCGATAAAGCGAGTTTCAAACTGGCCATTTGCCCAAAGCATAGTGCCCAGAGCTTTAATGTCTGAAGGATAAAAAATCAGAGTGTCATCTTCATCAATTTTGACTGAAACTTTTTTTACCGGATTGGGCATCATGAAAGCAGCTGGTGCCCACCCGTGGCAGAGTCCCATCCACGCTTCGACTTCGTGGTATTGATCGTTGTAAGCCTGGCCTTCGCGCCAGCTGTATTCAGTCAGTCCGTTTTCAAGAATGCCCATAAGGTAATCGTATTTTTCACCGGGAGAAAGCACATCAAATCTTTTTTCTTTGATGAGACCGTCTGCCGGGTGAGAAAGAACATAACTGCGGTAATCACTCCAAGCTCCGAAACGCATCTCCGGATCGTTGTAACGGGCACCAATCATTCCTTCAGCTATCGGCCAGTATGTGTCTGACCAGGGGGCTACTGACAATTTTTTATCAAGAAGATTTTTTTGTTCCATTTCTTCAAGGCTGCGGATCATTTTATCCGGATTATCAACGAGGTTTTCAGCGCGGTCATTATTCTGAATAAAAGATTTATCCACATGTCTTAAGAGCGGCGAATAGTATCGCGATTGCTCCATGATTTTTTCTCTGAACGTTTGTTTGATATCAGTGAAAGCTTCCATATTGATGGCAGCCTGAGAGAAATTGAGAGGGAGAATGATTGTCGAGAGAAATAATAAAGTTTTCATAAAACGACCTTTGTGGAGTTCGCCTAAGTGATAGTTGAAAAGTGATCAAATATGTATGATCTAGCTCAGGAAAACAAAATTATCACAACCTAACTTATTTCATTGAAAATGAGGCTAATTGACCGATAATAAATGGAATGAAAGCACCAGAATGGCGACAAAATGTACTTCTCGTTTCCGATGATCCGGAGATCAAATCTTCTGTTCTACCGGCCTTCGGTTCGGAAACTCAATTCTTCACTGCACTCAATACTGAGGCGGCCATAGGAATCATTGATGAAACTCCGGTCAACGTGATGATCATCGATGCCAAAACGACCAATCCTTCTCTGCAATATTACGAGCAGGTTTTCGAAGAAAAGGAACAAATTCCTTTCATTGAACTTTCTCAATACGCCACTCAGATCAATAATGGAGTGACTATTGTTCTCCTGGTAAATAAACTTCGCGCCAAGGATGGAGACTTTGCAAGAAAATGCGGAGCCGTTCTCATCATGGATCGCAAAAGCATTTTGACCAACAGAATGATTTATTTGATTGAAGTCCTGAGAAAGCGCACGTTCAGAACAATCCTCGCGCGCGATATTCCGGAGGGAACAGTTTTTCCGGTCGATCTTTATTCATATCTTTCCCGAGCTAACCGCTATGTAAACTTTCTTCCGGCGGGAGAAGCCTTTACTTTAGAGAAGAAAGAAAAACTGCAGTCTTCTCATACTCGTCATCTCTATGTGATGGAAAAAGACCTGAGTCCTTTTCTTTCGTCGCTCAGAGGTCAGAGTGAAGCACAGACGTATTCTGAATCACTTTCTTCACTCCGAAATCAATACAGACAATTTCTGATTCAGCTTTTTGATTTGTCCACTGACGGCATTTTGATTTTTGGAAAAGAACTCTATGACAAGGGCATGGAGATCATCACCCAGCTTGAAAAACTTATTGAACGCTTTCCCACTGCGGGCGAAGCGATGACAGAACTTCCCTATCCACGTTTTTCGGCCATTGCTCACAGTCTTAATTGTGCGATGTACGCTCTCATGTTTGCCAAACATTGCGGTTTTGAAAACAGACACGACATTGCTTTAGGCGCTATGATTCACAATATCGGTTTTTCTGAAATCGATCAGTCACTTCTGCGCAAGCAGGAACAGGAAATGACGGCGGAAGAATTTGAGCAATACAAGAAACACGTTTTTCTTTCCATGGAACTTTTAAAGAAAAAACTTTTTCAGCTTTCACCTATGGTTGAAAAAATTATTCTTTCTCATCATGAAAATTACGACGGCACCGGTTTTCCGGAGGGACTTGCCGGAAACAATATTCCCCTTGAAGTAGCACTGGTTTCAATCCTGGGAAGTTTCGATTATTTCAACACTGTTCGACCGGGCGAAAAACCGCTTTCCCCGACAGAAGCCTGGCTGAAATTGCGCGAACATCACAATGAAGCGACAATGTTAAACAGAAAATTCAATCCGGCCTTACTTGTAGATCTGGATGATTTTTTCCTGAACAATTTTTTTGAGAAATAATGACAACACAAAACGAACTCATCATCACTGACGAAATTATCGGCACGGGCAAAGAAGCAAAAAAAGGGTCTCTGCTTCTTGTTCATTACACCGGCACACTGGACGACGGAACAAAATTTGATTCTTCTCACGATCGCGGCAAACCTTTTCAGTTTGTCATCGGAACCGGAAGAGTGATCAAAGGCTGGGATATGGGTGTGATGGGAATGAAAGAAGGCGGGAAAAGAAAACTTTTTGTCCCCGCTCACCTTGGCTACGGCGAACGTCAGGTAGGTCAGCTGATCCTTCCCAATTCCAATCTGCATTTCATCGTTGAACTTTTAGAAGTCAAAAACCGCGACGATTAATTTTTAGTGAAAAAAAACTGCCCCACTTGAGTGGGGCTAAAAATACTCTGGATTTTGTTTTTCTCGAACAAATTTTAACTTTAAGGTTGATGAATTAATTTTAATTTATTTTTCTTTCTTACTTTTCGCGATTGATTCCGCAGTACTTCATTAAAATAATTTATAAAAATATCAATGTGGTCTTGGAGATGATTTTCCTTCTTCGTCGTGTTCCACGACCTTCGAAAAAGACGATTGATATTGGCTCGAAACATGGCAAGAATTTGGTTAATAGCAAAAAGCGGGTCAAATCTTTTTGACTTCAGTTCACCAAATCCAGCGACTGCTGCGCGCTCTCCCTTAAATTTCAAATGAGTTGATTTTGGATAATGCTTTTTAATGAGTTCCGGGTACCTTTTATGCTCGTCAGTCTTAAATTCTGCATTCGGAGCAATGACAGGCCTGAGATTTTCAAGAAGTAAATCGAGATTTTTTGTGTGTTTATTCTTCCTCCGACCGTACTTTCTCCTCGAGATTTCCGCAATTTTTCCAAACGCCGGAATTTCTGAAACCACCGCACCTAAAATCAAGCGCTCCTTTGGGTCGATTACAACACTTACTGAAACTGGTTTCAATTTTGTGTGAACACATGTTATAAGATCATCGAATTGTACCTGAATGGCTTTTCCCTCTTTCAAAATTTTATGACGTTCCCGCTCTGAATATCTTGCCTTTTTTGCAAGATATTCAATTTTTCGCTGAATCGTTTTGGGATGAAGCCCCAGGTTTAAGCTTAGGCGATTCATTGATTTTCCACCGGCATAATCTTCTTTGATCCGCTGATTAAATCTTCGCTTTTTTTGACGGTATTCAAACTTGTGAGTTGAAGAAGAATATTTTTTCCCACAAATCTTACATTTGTAGCGCTGTACAAAGCGTGAGTCGTCAGCTCGAAAATAATGTCCGTCTTTTTTCTGAAAAACATTTTGAAGATACATTTTGCATTCTTGATTTGGGCAGCCTGTGTTCATGAGAGGCTTTTAAGCAAATAAAAGAACAAAAAAGAAAACGCTATCAATTGAAATTACAAGAAAAGAAAACTTTCGCTATCAATTTTTGAATTAAGATCTAACAAATTAAAACCCCACGGAAGTGGGGTAGTTTTTAGTGAAAATGTCCTGATTCCAATCCGTGATGATATTCGCGAAATTCCGGTTTGATATAGGCCAGAGGAAGATCAGGATTCCGTCCGGTAATTTTCTGAAACTCATGAGCATCATGTGAACAAAAGATTTTCACTTCGTGTGAATGCTCTTGTTTCAACGTCCGCAATCTTTCCTGATTCCACACACGTGCTTTATGATTTTTTTCCATGAGCACCTGATACATGGTAAGTCCCGGAGTGCAGTGCGGTTCCTGCAAATTCATTTCTCCATGATAAAAGTAAGCGTCGCCGGCATTGATCAGCCATTTATCCGATTGCTGAATGGCAATTCCCGCATGACCTAAGGTGTGACCGATGAGCGGGATGAAAGCAATTTCCGGAGGAAGTCCGTGAAGAGCGTTGACTTTTTCAAAGCCAAACCACGACTCTCCAATACCTCTTTCATAGGTCATCCAGTTTTGTTTCGTGTTCCACTGCTGAGGCCGATAGCGCTGACGATCAAGCCACGTTTTTTGCAAAAGAGCATAGTCCATTTCTTCTTTCAGCATATGCACTTTTGCGTGAGGAAAATCGTCCAGACCTCCGGCATGATCAAAGTCCAGATGCGTGAGAACAATGTGTCTGACATCAAGCGGATCAAAACCCATTTTTTCTATTTGTCTTATAGCCGTTAGCTCTTCTTTAAATTCCGGCTCAAGCATTTTAAGAAAGAATTCACTCAACCGGGTATGTGGATTATGAACATCATGCAATCCAAACCCTGTATCAACCAGAATCAGTTCAGTTGGTGTTTCGACCAGCAGGCAATGATTGGTCAAGTGCGCTCTTTCCAGAATCGACTCTTTGCCATGATCCATCAGCGCTCCTCCCAGAGGACAGGAAGAGATACAGTTGAGATGATGTACTTTCATACTTTCCTCCTTTAATCTAATTTAGAAAATTGCAAGAGAATGGCCATGTCACAAATCAAGGCCGACAGGCGTATACAGAATTAAAGGAGTATGCTCGATGAAAACAATTATTCTTACGATTCTTTCCGTCTTTATGAGTTCAACTTTTGCCGCAGAAAAAACAATTCCCGTGGCCGTGACTACCAAGGGATTCGAACCTGCAAAAATCGAACTGAAGGATGGCGATACAGTCACCCTGGCCGTGACCAGAAAAACGGATTCAACGTGCGCCACTGAAATTAAAATACCTTCACTCAAGATGAAAAAAGAGCTGCCGCTCAATAAAACAGTTAACGTAAGCTTGGGCAAAGTAAAAAAAGGCGATATTACGTTCAGCTGTGGAATGGATATGGTCAGCGGTGTTGTTAACATAAAATAATTGATCATAGCCGTTGGCATAGTTTTTTATGGGCGCTGACTTTGCAAAAAAAATTGCTTAGGAGCTTTTATGGAAAATACTATGCCAATGCATCACCTAGTTTCTGACTCAAAAAAAGAGCAGCATTCCAGCTACAAGAAGCTCGCTATCATGAGTGTTCTTCATTTCATTATCATGTATCTTGTTATGTATACGATGGTTTACTCTTTTAAAGAAGTTATCCCCAATATTAACAATTTCTATATGACGGGAATGATGCTTTCACCGATGATTATCCTCATGCCATTGGCGATGGGGAAAATGTATCCGGATAAGAAATTGAATTTATCTATCTACTTTATTTCGACAATTCTTTTTGTTTTATTCTTTTACGGGATGCGCACGCAGGCCTTGGTAGGAGATAAACAATTTGTGAAATCAATGATCCCTCACCATTCAGGAGCGATCCTCATGTGTGAACAGGCCAATATCACAGACATTGAGCTTAAAAATCTTTGTGCAAAAATTATAAAAGGTCAGTCAGAAGAAATTCAACAAATGAGGGCCATTTCAGAAAGGCTTCGTTAACCTCAAAATGATCCCTATCTATTTAGATCAACAGGCTTAATGGCGCTTTTTACGAAAGCTGCGCTGGAGTCGCTTCCCCTGTAAAAGTTCACTAGACTTATTTACAAAACTCTTCCCTTATGCGACTTTCGCCGTGACATCAATCAAGGGGAATTTCCTGTGAAAACTGCACTTCTTTCAGTTCTTTTTATCCTGTCTCAAAGCGCTCTCGCCGCCCCAAAAACGTGCGAAGCTTTTCTGGGCGGAAAACTTAAAAAAGAAAACATCATTCTTCCTCTTCCCTATATTTTTTATCCAAAAGATTCCTGGTCCAAACCGGCCAAATGGTCGATGGATGCCCAGGCCTTAAAACTTATCAATCCTCCTTCCATCAAAATTGAATGCGGCAAACCTTTTTTCTACGGCGCCTTTGAGCCCTTGACTGCTGCAGGAGTTCTTCCCCAGGCGATTCTCACTGATCCATGGGTGACGACTGGTTACGATGGCAAACCAAGAGTCATTGAAGCGACAACGATGTATGGCTTCGGCAGCTCTTATGATTATCCGTATCCGGAAATTAATTTTGAAAATTCGACACCAACAATTATCAATGCCGTTCTTCCTGCTGGCACAAAAGACGTCTGCGATTTAACCAAAATTGATCTTCCGACAGATCTCACTTTTCACACACAAATTTCTCTTCCTCCGACAGGCATGGATCACTACGCCCTACCAAGCGAATACGGAAATTACCGTTGGGACAATTCCAAAGTACCGGCATGGCCTTCAGTAGAACTCACTGTTGTGGATCCCTACATCACTTTATCCTGCGATAAAGTTTTCAGCTTCGAAGGAACATTTCAATGGCCATACGAATTTGATCAGATGGATGGACTTTGCAAAGGCTCAGTCGATCGCCAGATGACAATGGAAGGAACATTCTTCGTTGAAGAAGAAAACAAAGTTCACGGTTTTCTTCACGTTAAAAAACCAACAGTCACTTCGACTGGAGCTGTCTCTGCGTATTTCACCGGAAATGATTTTGATATCGAACTCGACGGATTTATCCGTACAGCTGAAGATGGAAAAAAAGTTGTCGATCTCGCCTACTTCGACGGAGGCGACGGCATTTCCTGGAACTATACTTTAAGCTGCTTTGGAGCCACTCAAAAATACTCGTGGTTTGCGGCCGCGAGAGAATTTTTAAAAGTCATGCAGGAAGATGAAATCTGGAGCGATCTCAATCCAGGCTATATCCAGTTTGATCTTGAAAACGATGAAAAAGACTATGACGTGAATAAGGGCGGTCAGGGAACTGCTCACGTTCACCGCGTCTGGAAAAAACTCTACTAAAAATTTGATTGCGCCGCCTTTTTCCACTACGATTATGGGAAGAGGTGGCCATGAAAAATATTCTTCTTTTAACATTTCTCATTTCCTTCCGCGCATTTTCCTGGGAAGCCCCGGAAGTTCTCGAAGGCGCTTGCTATGACGGCTGCACAATCGAAATGCAGACAATGTATGAAAAATATCTCAGCCTCACAACTCCACCCTCGCTTGAACCGGCCATGTACTCAGGTGAATGCCATCATCAATCGGGCAGTCTCGATCCTGAAACAACCCACTACATCGGTCTTCTCATTGATACCTATAACGGACAACAAACCATGTCTCCGGTTCTGCAATATTTCGGTGAAGATAACGATATGAAGGACTGGACTCTTGAAGATGCCAGAAGAGAAATGTCGGAAGACTGGAAGAAAAACGGACAATTCAAACTTTATCCAACCTCACTGACTTCACATTATGACGATGACGAAGGCTATCCCGCTCTCGTCTATTGGGCCCGTCAGGATCAGGTGACAAAAGATATCTACTTCATGAGCTATATGCGCGGCTGGAGTACTGCGTTTTGTGTCGCTCATCCGAACAAAACAAAATAATTTAAACTGCTGCAATGAGACTTGAAGAAACGAACTATTTCTTCAATACTCAATCAACATTTTACGGGTGCTATTTTTAAAATAGCAGTGTCGAAGTAATAGGGTCATTACTTCTTTTCCTTGAAAAAGGAAGAGGAGACATTTTTGATTCTTCAATCCAACCAATTTATTTTAATAACTACAAATCTGAACCGATTACACGATCTTTCGTCTTTATTTAGACGAAAGTCTCCTTAAGAAGAGGGAGGGGTCACTGTGTAACGGCCCCTCTTTTTTTATACAAATATAAAAATGAATAAAGAGTGGAAGCCTTTTTTCATGATGCTACAATGAATGTCTCACTTGTATCAGGAGCATTATGCGTGAAAATTATTTTACTTTGCCTGAGTTTGCTCACAATAAACGAAGCTGCTCTAGCGAAAACAAAAAATCATAAGAAGAAATCCCGTGCGGCCAAAACAACCAGACTTTCCAAAGAAGATGCCAAAGAGCTCTGCCTGACCAATGAAGGCGCCTCTATTTCAGATGAAAATCTTGAAAGCTGTATTGAAAAAACAATGAAAGCGGGAAAATTCGTGAAATAAAAAAGGCCCCGCATTGCGAGGCCTTTACTTTAATGTTTCGTTTTCCACTTGTGAGAGAACTGCCGCCACTCAAAATAAATCACCGGATAAATCAAAAGCTCCAGCAGGAACGAAGTAAAAATCCCTCCAATCATAGGAGCCGCAATTCGCTTCATGACATCTGCACCTGCTCCTGAAGACCACATAATAGGAATAAGACCGGCAATAAGCGCACTGACGGTCATGAGCTTCGGTCTTAAACGGTGAACCGCACCTTCGTAAATCGCTTCGATTAAATCATTTTCTCCATTCATCTGACCTTTGTTCAAACGCTCTTCATAGGAGAGATCGAGATACAAGAGCATGAAAACTCCGGTTTCTGCATCAAGTCCCATAAGCGCAATCATCCCTACCCAGGCCGCAATCGACATGTGATAGCCCAGGGCCACCATCAGCCAGATCGCACCGACTAAAGAAAATGGAACTGCCAAGAGAACAATGGATGTTTTAATCCACGACTTTGTATTGAAATAAAGCAGGAAGAAAATAATGAAGATTGTGATCGGTATAACAATTTTCAATCTTTCTTTCACGCGAATCATGTTTTCGTACTGGCCGCTGAAAGTAAGCGAATATTTTGACGGCAATTTAATTTTTTGCGCGACAATTTTTTTCATCTCTTCAACAATGGATCCGATATCTGCTTTGTTGGTATCCACGTCGACAAAAACGTAGCCAACAGGAAGACCATTTTCATTGCGGATCATTGCCGGTCCGCTGGCGAATTTCACTTTGGCCACTTGAGAAAGCGTGACCTTCTGTCCGGCCATATTCATCAGTACAACATTCTTGATTTCTTCACTGTTTTCTCTATAGTCACGCGAAAGTCTGACTGTGACCGGAAAGTGTTCGCGGCCATTGAGTGTAATATTCACTTCCTGTCCGCCCACCTGGGCCATCATCTGATCCTGAGCTTCCATCATGGTGAGACCAAAATTGGAAAGGGCTTCACGGTCAAAATCAACATCGAGGAAGAATCCTCCGGCCACGCGTTCAGCAACAACAGTGCGGACATTTTTTACATTCTTTAATTCTTTTTCAATATCAATGGAAATTTTCTCAATCGTAGAAATATCCGGGCCGAAGACTTTTACACCGACACTGCTTCGAATCCCGGTCGATAACATGTCGATACGGTTTTTAATCGGCATTGTCCAGATATTGGGCATTCCGGGGTAAGTGAGTTTTGCATTCAACTCATCCACTAATTCATCTTCTGTGATTTTGCGGTTAAAAATTCCAAAGACTTTCTTAGTCCGCCATTGATCTTTTGGTTTTAACTGAATCGTTGTTTCAATCATCGAAATCGGTGCTGTATCCGTCGATGTATTTGCTCGACCTGCTTTTCCTAAAACAGTGTCGACTTCAGGAAGTTCTTTAATCATCTTCCCTTGCTGAGTCAGAATTCTTTGAGCTTCCTGCAGTGACAGACCGGGAAGAGCTGTCGGCATATAAAGAAGGCTTCCTTCATGAAGAGTCGGCATAAATTCTGAACCGAGCATATAATAGCCCGGGATAACGGAAAGAACCAGAAGCGAAGCTACGATCATCGTTTGCTTTCTGAATTTTAAAACGAAGTGAACAACCGGCCCGTAAATTTTAAAAAGTCTCCGGCTGATTGGATGTTTTTCTTCGGAATAATATTTTCCGATAAATAATGTGTTGGCAATTTTATTGACTGCCTCGGATCTGAAATTGAATCCATCAATGCGCGAGAACATCATTCTCACTGCAGGATCAAGCGTGATCGAAAGAAGTGCGGCAATGGCCATCGCAAAGTTTTTAGAATACGCCAATGGTTTGAACATGCGTCCTTCCTGATCGACCAGTGTGAAGATCGGAAGAAAGGCCACAGCGATAACGAGAAGAGAAAAGAAAACGGACGGTCCCACTTCCAGTAAAGCTTCAAGCCTTACATGAAGGAAACTTTCTTTCCTTCCATTTTCATCCCAGTGCTGAATTTTTCTGTAGGCGTTTTCCACTTCGACAATCGCCCCGTCCACCAGAACCCCGATGGAAATGGCAATTCCGGCAAGAGACATGATGTTGGAGCTTTGACCTGAAAGATACAGAGGAATAAAAGCTAAAAGAACAGAAATGGGAATTGTGATAATCGGAACCAAGGCCGATGGCACGTGCCACAGAAAAATCAAAATAACGATACTCACGATGATCATTTCTTCAACGAGATTATGTTTTAATGTTTGCAAAGCACGACTGATAAGATCTGAACGGTCATACACCGTTTTGATTTCCACACCTTCGGGAAGTGATGGCTTCAGCTCTTCCAGTTTCGCTTTTACCTTTTCAATAACTCGTGGAGTGTCTTCCCCCTGTCTCATGATGATAATGCCTGAAACAGTATCGCCTTCTCCGTTGAAATCCGAAATCCCTCTGCGCGCGGCAGGTCCCGGTGAAACATGGGCCACTTCTTTGAGTCTGACAACTGAATGCGTTTTCAAATCGCGGTAGATAATAGTGTCACGAAGTTCATCAAGATTTTTGATAAGCCCCGAACTTCGAATCATGTATTCTGTTCCGGACACTTCAATGAGGCCAGCCCCACTCTCCTGATTGCTTTCACGGATCGCTTTCATAACATCGGTGAAAGTCAGGTGATAATTTTGTAGTTTATAAGGATCGACGTTTATCTGGAGCTCGGTTGAATTCCCACCAAGCGTCGCGACTTCTGAAACACCAGGAAGCGACTGCAGATGAAACTTTAAATTGAAATCCTGAAAATTGCGAAGTTCGTTGATTGAATGCGTATGAGTTTTATCAACTAAAGCATATTGATAAATCCACCCCACGCTTGTGGCATCTGGCCCGATTTCCGTTTTGGCATCTTTAGGCAAAGAAGGAGTTACCCGATTGAGAAATTCCAGAACGCGGCTTCGCGCCCAGTAGAGGTCTGTTCCATCTTCGAAAATAACGTAGACATAACTTAAACCGTAATCAGTGAGTCCGCGCACGGCCTTCACTTTTGGCATCCCGAGAAGGCCGCTGACAATCGGATACGTGACCTGATTTTCCACAATCTCCGGTGATTTCATCCATTGAGTATAAATGATAACCTGAGTGTCTGAGAGATCCGGGATGGCATCGAGAGGAATATTTTTTAGCGAAAGATAACCACTCAGCATCAACATGGCCGTCATGGCAATCACAATAAATTTATTGTGGACTGAATATTCAATTATTTTTTTAATCATGAGAACGCCTTACTCGCGGTTAAATTTCATGCGTGATTCTGAATCGATAAGAAAGTTCGCGTGCGTTGTCACCACATCGCCTTCTTTCAATCCTTCTAATATTTCCACTTCACCATTAGAAACCAGTCCGATTTTCACCCCCAGTGGATTGAGTGTTGAATTCTTCTGATCAAGAAGAAAAACATAATCCTTCTCACCAGTATGAAGAACCGCTTCTTCAGGTATCTTGATGATCTGGTCTTTTTTCAAATGAATAGTCGCCAGAAGAGATGTTTCTGCTCTCAGAGTTCCGTCGTATGTCAAAACACCATCCACTTTTACTGTTCGTCCCATCGGTTCAATATAGGTATCGACTCTGGTTAATTTCCCGTGCAGTTCAAGTAAATCAAGAGCAGGAATTTTTACCGTCACAGCGTAGCCTGGCTTAACGAAGCGTTGATCTTTTTCTGAAACATAAAGTGAGAATTGATTACCGCCGTTCATTTTTCCGAAAGATTTGATGAGATATTCGAAATTGCCTTTTTTAACGGTGTAAAGTTTTGCTCCACTCAGATTAAAACTATTCTGATCGAGAGCAATTGATTTACGGCTTTCGATTTTGGAAGTATCTTCGATGGCCTTTTCTTCGCGTTTAACGAGTTCCATATGGCAGATCGGACAGAGTCCCGGCGCACTCGCATGAACTTCAGGGTGCATAACACACGTCCAGTAAAAATTGATCGCTTTCTGCACTTTTTCGGCAGCGTGAACGGCTTGACTATAAACCATTTGCGCGACACTGATCACCGCAAATAAAATAAAAAGAAACCAGCGCATTTTCATAAAAACCCTCTTAAATATAAAGCTCAGTCCATTCAAAATATTTTTTCTGTTCTTCCATTTCTTTTTCCAGAATCTTCATTTTGATCATCGCCAGATCATCCACACTCATTTTGTAATTCATAAGAGTGCGCATATCGATATACGAATAGCCGGCATAAAGTCTGAATTTCTTTTCTCTTACAGGAAGACTGGTTTCTTTGAGAAACTTAAGCGTCTGTCCGATATCTTTCAATTCACTTTTAAGCGTTGCTTTCTTTGCTTCAATCTCTGATGAAAGATTGGAACGCGCATATTTCATCGCTTCCACTTTATAATGGGCGGTATCCACATCTCTTTTCTGCTGACCAAAAAACACAAATGGCAATGTAATCCCCACCATCAATTCTTTGGAGTCTTCATAAAGCATTGTGTAGCCTTTATTGAATTTGGCCTTGAGCTCTATTTCCGGAAGAAACTCGGCTTTTTTCATGGAGACTTCAGATTCCATCACGGCAATCTGGGAGTTGAGATTTTTGAGTTCAAGATTTTCGGCAGGGCCTGAATCGCGGCCAAGGTCCACTTTCCCCAGTTCTGGATCGCTTAAAGGATTGTTCAGATCTTCACCCATCATTTGATTGAGCATCTTTTTCATCCGGTCAGCTTCATTCTGATTCTGTTCAAGAAGAATTTTAACTTCTGTCAGATCATTTTGTCCTTCAACAATGGTTAAGCGCTCTTCCTGCCCTTGGACTTGTCCGGATTGAAGACGGCTCAGAAACTTTTCAAGAGAAATTTTCTTAGAAGACAGAATTTCTCTTTCTTTGGTGATTTTATAAAGTTCCAGAAAAAGAGCAAAAGCATCTTTGCGAACTTTTTTAAAAGCAAGCTCGACAACTTCCGCCTGAGCTTTTTCAGAATTTTCTTTAATCGTTGTATCGGCGGAAATCTTCACCGGATTGGGAAACATTTGCGAAACTTCCAGCGATCGCTGCATTTTCATTTTGCTGTCAAAAAAAGGAGTATTGGAATTCATTTCACTGATAGCGATTTGTGGGGCCGCCCAGTAAGTAGAAACGCTGCTTTTTGTGGCCTTTAGCTTTTCTTCCTCTTCCTTCACCATCGGGTTCTTTTCTCGAATCTTAGCGAACAATTCAGGCGCAGTTAAAGCAAAAGACTTTGTACTGAGGAGAAGACCTGCAATAAAAAGAATTGAAATTCGGGTCATGACATATCCTTATGATCTGTTTCAAAACGTATACGCCCGTGCCAGGCAATTTGTGACATAGGATAAGTCTAAGGGGTTTTAAGAGGGAGGTCGACCTTTTAAGGATGACCAGGTCGTCGTTTTAAGACTTCTTTTAAGTCATTAAGAACGGCCGGGTATTTTACAGCTGGGACCTGGATGTCTGGTGTATTTAAGAGAAGCAGAAGCTTAAAATCTTCAGCGAGAATTTCTTCCGGATGGATGTAATAGTGAGAGTTTGCTTTCACGACCTCTTTGTAGTTAGTTTCCGAAACTTTATACAGGACGGACGTGCTCTCCTGCAGGGTTGAAAGGTCAAGCAAGCCGAGTTTATAAACAAGCGCCTCATCGACCGGGCCATTGATTTCTTCCTGCTTGATCGCCGAATACATGAAAGGAACTACAAGATGATCAGTGCCACGGGCACTGACAGTCACAGCGTGATCGTAGAAAAAGGCATCCGGATTCGTCGTTCTGATCTTTTCCAGTGAAGCCGGGATACTCACTCTCTTAACAGGAGAAAAACCAATCAGTTTAAAGAGTTCATCGCCAAGTTTGGGATTGTGGCGGCTCAGAATATGAAACATTTCATGGTAAAAAGTGGCCAGGTCTGTGGCGATCTCACCGTTTGTTCCCGCCGGAAAAATGATTCCATTTCTTCTCGTGTAATGAGAATGAAATGCATCTTCACCGTTGGTTTTGATCAATTGCACTTCGTCCGGAAGGGAAAGATTCAAATCCATATCAGCGACAACTTTATTGAAAGTTCCAATCATCTGATTCAGCGAAGCCTTTTCCTGCTCGCTCCACTCCATAGGAGTTGATTTTAAAAATTCAAGATGCTGCCCAAGAGTGAGCGTTTCTTTGGTAGAATGATAAAGCGACAAATCAAGCGGCGAAAGAATATCAGTATAGCTGTCCCGCTCTGTCAGAAATGTCTGCGCTTGCTGAATATTTAAAAACACAAAACGTGTTTCAGCTGAAGCAAAATTCAAACAAAAAGAAAAAGAAAAAGCAACAATCAACCATAGCTTATTCATTGACCAGAGCTCCTCTTGATTTCAATGTCCCGGGGCGTGCCCCGTCTTTAAGTGCAACAGACATGGAAGACGAATTCAATTTCCACACTCCTTTTTGTTTGTTGGTCAAAGTCTCACCGGTAAAAACCAGGTAGCTGTATTTGCCGTAGTGAATGAGTTTGTTGGCAAGGATTTCGTATGAGTTTGACTCATTGGCTGAAACAAACACCATGACGTTTTGAGTTTTCAAATCGCGCGACACCAGCGTGAAGCTGTTGTTGGAAACGGGAGAGGTTTGACCGCTCACCTGAATATCATTGGCGCCGACAAGAGTTCCTTTGTCTTTCACAGAATCATTGAAAGCTGAGACCAGCATGTTTTCTTTTCCCAAAATCCAGACCGAGGATCCTGCTGGCAGTGAAGTCACAGCGCTGTCACTGATAACTTCAAAAGAGCCTTCCTTCGGCAGGGCCTGAGAAAGTATGTCGATGAATTTCTTTTGCGCCTCTGGTGAGTTTTTCTCAGAGATCACAAAATAAGTTTTGGAAGCACCAAGGGCCATGGTTAAAACAGCGGGAACTTCATCCTTAGCGAGTCGTCTCATGAGATCAAATTCAGGATCGACTTGTAAAAAGACCGGACGTTTGGAGAAATCAAGATCAAAGACGAGCTCTCTGTCTTTCATTTCCACTTCAGATTGAATCGCCTGCGTTTCTCCTTCAAGAGTGATGGCCACAGGAATGTTGGTCGCAAACACATTTTCTGTCTGAATTTGGTTCAGGCGGACATGAAGATGATATCCGCTCTGAGTGGCCGTAACCGCGGCCTCTGCTATCTTTAACGTCGGAGCGCCCGTGCGTTTTGTCCATTGAGAAAAATCTTCATCGAGATTTTTTCCTGAAGCCACTTCAAGACTTTTTTGAATTTCACTATAAGAGACTTTTTTGAATTTATTATTCAGGTAAAAATGCGTGAAACCCTTTTTGAAAGCAGCATCACCGAGCTTCATTCTCATCATATGAAAAAACATCAAAGCTTTGCCGTAACCGACAGCTTCTGTCGGAGCGTTGTATCGGTTTAAAAATTTTGTCAGCGGGAAATCATTTCTTTCCGTGACAAAATCAGTGAATTTCTGAAGTGTATCGCGACGGTAACTGTCTCCTGCTCCGTTAAGTTCAGACATAAGGTGATCGGCCATGTAAGCAGTAATCCCCTCGCACCAGTTGCCGCGGGTATAATCTACGTAAACACTGTTTCCCCACCAGTCGTGCAAAACTTCATGGGGGTAAGATGTGTTGATGATAAAAGGAAGACGGATAATATTGCTTCCCAAAAGGGTGAAAGAAGGCATCCCGAAACCAGTATCCCAGAAGTTTTCAACCAGATCGAATTTTTTGTAAGGGTAAGGGCCGACAAGCGCTGAATAGCGGTTCAAATAACTTTCAGTCACACCGAGATATTTATTGGCCATTTCTTGGTCAGGAGTTCGCAAGTAAGCAGAAAGCGCGACACCATGATTTGTGGCCTTTTCATAAACTGAAAAAGCTGCGCCGATCAGATAAATATCTTCCTGCGGAGTTGTCTCTGAGAAACTTGTGTCTGATAATTTTTCTCCGGTCGACATAAAACGAAAGTTTTTGTTGTTGGTCACATCCATGTTGAAAGTGACAAAGTTATCACTGGCCTTTTCAAATTGCGGATACCAGAAAGTTGCCGAAGAAAGAACAACTCCTTCTTCAGAAATAAGTCCCGGAGAATCGCTGGTTCCTCTTGAGTAGGGATCTGTCGGATCTTTGACTTTATGAAAGATTGTTCCTGCGTATGAAAGAGTGAATTGTTTTTGATCACAAGGAAGCATCAGTTCATAGTGCTCGACTCCCAGCTCCTGATCGTTATCCTCGTAGGTTTTGGAAATAAGTTTTAATCCGGCCTCTGCAGGTGAAACAACCAACGGATTGAGCCCTTCATGAAGATTGAATTTAACAGGTGCAGAGCAATCCCGCGATCCCAGTGTCATTTGATCGATCACTGTCAATGTATGAGCTTCAGGGGCGATTTCAACTTTCATGTTGTGATTGGTCGCGGCCATTGCGGTTGAAATCAACAGAGAAAAAAGAATCAACGCTTTCATTATTCGCCTCTCACCATAACGATATAGTCTGCATAAAGACCGAATGTCTGATCGCCTGTTTCAAACGCGGCGATTTCTTCTTCAGATAAACTGTCGAGGTTGATGATCTTCACGCTGGCCAGTTTTGCGGAATCCAGCTTTTTGATTTTCTCAACAGTGCCGTCAAAAAAATCTGTGTGAAAACTTCCGGCCACGAGAAAATTGAGATCAGCTTTTCTTTTCACGGCCGTGTCTGACATGACCGAGTCAACCAGGCATTGGGCCACATAATAAGATTGTATTTTTTCAGCAGGAACGTGACCGCCCATTGAGTCTACAAAACGATCGTAATAATTTTTCCCGCTGAGATAATGAGTTGCCGGAACTAATTTAGGATCGATGGATTGAATGCCTTCTTTAATGACTTTTTGCTTTTGTTCACGCGGAAGATTCAGAGCAATCAATCCGGCCTTCACGTCACGGGTCGCGCTGATGACTGAAGCATAAGGAGCATTCTGGTCACCGAGAGTTTTTAGAATAAATTCTTCTGAAGTAAGAGTTCCGGCAACGACTTCGCCAAAGAGTTTATCAACAACAGGCTGATCAGTGACGTTTAAGAATTCCCACATCACATTTTTTGAAGCTCCGGGAACAAGCGCGCTCACATCCTGAATGATCTGTCCTTCAGCTTCCTGAATCGCCAAATCGTAGTGGAATTCACCCAGTACGATGTACTTCGAATCAGCAATCGCTTTTAAAAAGGAATCGTAAGGTCGTTCCGCTTTTTTGGTCGTGTCGTAGACGCCGACAACTTTTGCAGAAAGGTTCAGACTGGCAAAGAGTGAAAGAACAATCAGAAATGTTTTCATAAATTTCATCTCACAGGATTGATAAATATAAAGCGGCCCCAATTAAAAATTCATCTTTCATCACACGGCCGACAGGTCTTGAATCAAAACTGTTGTTCAGCTTTGTTTCGAAATAGCCTTCAACCATGGCCTTGCGGCCGAGGAAATAAAGCAGTCCAGGATGCACTACGGTTTCTTCGTAATGCTTGCTCATCATGCCGCCTTTTTCCCATGAATAATGTTTACCACCATAAATTTTATGACGGTACTTTAATTCTGCATTAAGGAGAAATTGATGGCCGAACATCTTGTAGCCGGAAAAGTACAGGCGGTCTTCGTGGGCTATTGTTCCCACTTTTTTGTTGTTGCGATGAAAGAAATGGTGACGGGCCTTGAATTCCACGCCGTAGCCGTCATACAGATGCTTTTTTAAAATAAGCTGAGGAATGGTTTCACTGTTAAAACCCCAATAGCGACGGGTTTCAGCGTCAACAACATAGCCTTGCTTGATTTCAAAATCGGCATTCAGCCAATGCTCGTCTTCATTCAGAAAAGACTTTCTTCTATACATGAATTCAGCAAACTCGAGATAGTTGCGGTCGTATTTGTTGTTTTTGTAATCTTCGGCCACAAAGGAATTAAACAAACGGAATTGATCATTGGGAGTCAGGGAATAGAGAAAAGAGTTCTTTAGCGACGTATACTGCCCGGAAACATTGTGAGTCTCGTCATCTTTAATCTGTTCACTGGCCAGAACCATTTCCCATTCAAAATCCCTGGGACCGTGGCCCGAATGAGAATGCGCGGCCGGTAGGGTTGTGACGGTGGTCGCCTCACCTGTGTCCTCTGCTTTTAAGACGGGACAAATCAGACAAAAAATCGATACAATCGAAAGATATTTTCTTAACATAGTTTGCTCTGTTTGATATATCAAACAGTGTTATAAAAGTTTCTTCGGAAGAGCAATGAAAAATAATTTTAAAGTGACGATTCCCCTGGCGATCCTTTTAACCATGATTGCCATCATCTACCAGCGAACAACGGGGCCCACCTATCCTAAAAAGTTTACAGTTCAAATTGACAGGAATAATGAGTACAAGATCAAGCTTCCCCGCTCTCACGGAGGAACAACGGATGCACCGATTGAAATTCCCAAGTCCAGTGACACAATGACCGGAACAGTGACCTTCAAGCGCTATCCGACAGATGATCCGTGGAAAACAGAAGCCCTCAAAAGTGAAAATGGTGTGTTGAAATTTGGTCTGCCGAATCAACCGCCGGCGGGAAAAATCACTTACTACATCAACTTGACGGACAAAGGTGTGTCTCAGCAACTGGCAAGCGAAAAGGAACCGGTCTATATCCGCTTTAAAGGCGATGTTCCGGTGTACATTCTCGCGCCACACATTTTCTTTATGTTTCTTTCAATGCTTTTTTCAGCGCTCGCTTTATTTGAAGCGCTCTTCAATACAGACACGTTTGTGAAAATCGGACGCATCACCGCCGGCTGTCTCGCCTTTGGAGGTTTGTTTTTAGGACCTCTCGTCCAACATTATGCTTTCGGCGTTTACTGGGCAGGCTTTCCGTTTGATTACGATCTCACCGACAATAAACTTCTTATCGGTGTAATTGGATGGTTGATTGGTGTCATCTTCACTTTAAAGAAGAAAAGAAGATGGCCGGTTGTTCTCGCCGCCGTCATTTTAATTGGCGTCTACAGTATTCCTCACTCTATGAGAGGAAGCGAGTACAACTACACTAAAGGCCAGGTCACTATCCGCAAGAACTAAACTTAGCGGATAACTAATTTCCTGCCGACCAGCAATTTCCCGCGAGGCTTCAAAAAGCTGTTAACAGCATAGAGTCGCTTTAGACTGATTTTATATTTTTTGGCCAGGCTGAGCAGGGAGTCGCCTCTCTTGACGATATGAAATTTGCGCTGAAAACGCTTACGCTTTTCTTTGGTGAAAAGATCCGTGTAAAACATATTGGTCTTTGTCACTTTATGCTCGGAACGAAAAGGCAATAAAACAAAATCCCCTTTTTTGAAAACGTGATTGACTGGCACATGATTTAAACTTGAAATAACGATCGGAGAACGAATTTTAAATTTCTTCGCCACATCGGACAATTTTGTTTTCGTGACCGATACATCATATTTTTGAAAATCATTCGCCAACAAATCCTCATTCACACAGCAAGCTTTAAAAAGTTCACCGGTTTTAGGAGGCAATCTTAATTTGTAAGTTTTTTCATCCAGCGGAGTGAACCATCTCAATAGTTCAGGATTTAATTTTCGGATTTCTTCAAGATCAAGATTTAATTTTGCAGCTATTTTTATGATGTCAGTGCCGGCAGGGACAGTAATCTCATCAAAGTCCAACGGCGTTTTAAAATCGATATCGTTAAATCCAAAGGTTTTTAAATTTTTACTGATAATTGCCAGCGCCATAATTTTAGGAACGTAATTCTTAGTCTCGCTTTTAAGATAACTTCCTCTGGAAAGTTTCCAGAAATCGGTCGAGTTATATTTTTTGATGGCCCTGCCTAATTTTCCTTCCCCTGCATTGTAAGCGGCCATGGCAATTTTCCATGAGCCAAAATCATTATATAATTTGGACAGATAGTTGGCGGCGGCAACGGTTGATTTAATAGGATCCTTCCGCTCGTCGACATACCAATTTTGTTTCAACTGATACATTCTTCCAGTCGAAGGCATGAATTGCCACGGCCCTACGGCCGCAACGATTGATCGAGCTCGAGTGTTAAAACCACTTTCGGCCATAGCAAGAAATATGAGATCGCGCGGAAGTCCTTTTTCTTCAAGAAGAGAACCAATGAAAGGAGCATACCGACCAGCACGTTCAATGTGGAGTTCAAAAAAATTTCGGCCTTTATTGCAATAATAATGGATCCATTTTTTGACACGTTTATTATAGACCACCGGAATATCGAAAAAATGATTCTGTAATTTCAACTCCTCAGCGCCTTGGAGAATATACACTTTTCCTTTTTTCAATTTATAGTGTTCAGGCCTGGCAATTCCATCGAGCAGATATTTGTCTTCTTCATCCTGATCCTGGTTTTGCTCGTCATCCAGGGTGATCTCCTGATCATTTTGAATTTCTTCCTCAACTTGCTTTTCTAATCTTTTCTCCATTTTAAATTCTTCGTTATCAGCAGAATCGTAACTGTCATCGAAATAGAGAGTTTCTTTTTCGGCCAATGGCGGTGGCTCTTCCTGTGCCCAGGTCAGAGAATTTGAAACCAAGAGCAAAATGGCCAGGCTAAATTTGAGTTTCATTGGAATACCTTTGTTGATTTTCCTCATGCATTCTCTTAGTTATGACAGCGCCACTCTGATCATCAAATACAAAAAATGGAGGTTTATAGATAGAGCTCAGGTGCTCGGGAAAAACTAAGTTTTTTTCAATGGCAACAATCTGGCCACTCTTTGTTAACTCCACGGCCTGGGGATTTCCAAGAGTGATTCTGATTTTTTCGCCTTTAAGAACCAGGGATTGGCCTTTCTTCAAAGTGTACCTTACGATTTTTTGTTGATCGATTTTATAGGCAAGCCATGAGTCTCCCTTGATGGCCTTCAGCTCAAGGTCGACTAATTCAATGTGTTTCTCCTTTTCACTAATCAAATTCTCAACTTTGACTTTAGGAGCCACTTTGACAGCAGGAGGAACTTTCGTGGTGACTCTTTCTTCCTGCTTGCTTCTGGTCAATGAATACACTGTCACGACAAAAACCAGCACTACCATGACCACGGCTTTGTACCAGGGCCAATAAGATTTAAGGGAAATTGAAAATGATATATCTTCTTTATGTTTTGGAACTGGCTGAAGAGCTTCTTCGTTAAAGTGATGCTGATCCAAAATATCAATGGCCAGGGCAAGATCAAATTCTAAAACTCTGCTGAGTGTTTTTAAAAAACCAATAATATAAACTTTGCTCGGAAGCGCTTTGAAATTGTTCTGTTCAAGATGATTTAGTTGCTTCACCCTGATTTTAGTTATGGAAGATAAATCCTGGATGGAAAGGTTTTTCCGTTCCCGATGAAAAAGGATGAATTCACCGATACTTTTAATTTCAACTGATAAATCGTTTTTAACCATTGTTACCTTTTTGATTAATGATGGTTTCGGTTGCCTCACTTTTCTGCCGAAGTTTTTTTATAATTAATATGGCCATCCAGGAACCAGCGATAAAAAGAACAAATCTCACCAGTTCTGTTAATTGAAAAGTATCATATTTTACAAATTGAAAATCCCAAAACATAGCCTTGAGAATAAAAAAGGCACTCACGATAATGGAATATCTGGCAGTGCTAAAATAACCAACCAGAAGAATCGCACATAAATAGAGGGAATAAAAAATTTCACCTGAAAAAGAATCAAGATATTCTTGAACCACAAAAAGTGCACATAAAAAGAAAAGGGAAAATGTGAATGCGATAAAATTTTTTATCAAATCTTTTCCTTGCTATGACTTAAAAGAGTTAAGAGGAGATCAACACATGAAATTGATCTCCTCCAACACTTAAGGAGAGACCCACTGAAAAGCGCAATCGCTCTCCAGGTAGCAAAATAATTTTAAACTCACAGCTGCTTACCCATGAGCAAACTAGTTATCAATATGATTAAGACATAGGCCGATAATCCTACATAGATATAATCGCCTTGTTTAAAAAACAGCAGTAGGGCCGCTAACACCCGGCCGATAGGAAGAAAAATGAGCATCAATAAACCGGCCATAATAATTTTATCGGCCCCTGTTGCCCACCCGATAAGAATGACAATCGCACAGAGAAAAATTCCCCAACGTAAAATTTGGGCAATCAGAAGTTCGGTTTTTTCCAACTCACTATTCTCTTTCATATCAGACCGACAATCCTTTCAATCCCATTTGCACAGAAATGAGTACGAGGACCACAATAAAGATTTTTCTGATGAGAGCACCTTGCATTTTATGCATTAAATGGGCCCCCATAAAAGAACCGCCCAAGACTCCGATGGCCACGGGAGCTGCTATGGCAGGCTTGATATCACCTTTCATATAATAAGCTCCGGCACTGGCGGCAGCTGTCACCCCGATCATAAAATTACTCGTAGCGGATGAAACTTTAATGGGTAATTTCATGGCCGAGTCCATTGCGAGAACTTTGAGCATTCCGCTTCCAATTCCAAGAAGCGCAGAAAGAATTCCAGCGACAAACATATAGAAAAATCCAAGCGGAACATTTTCAACTAAATACTCAACCGGGCGACCAAGATGATAGTCAGGATAGTGTGAATGCAATTTCAGAAAATGCGCCCATTTGTGGCCTTTTCCAACAACGACAGCTTCTCCTTTTTTAGACTCTTGCCCACGCTTCCACATCATGTATGCTGAATGAAGTAAAACCACTGCAAAAATAAAATAAAGAATGCGCGAATGGACAAAAGAAGAAATGATTGCGCCGACAATGGCCCCAGTGGTAGTTGCAACTTCCAAAAAAATGGCCAGTCGGACATTCGTCATGTGGTCGCGAACGTATCGAGCCGCTGCCCCTGATGAAGTCGCAATAACTGAAACGATACTTGCTCCAATCGCATAGCGAATTTCAACGCCAAGAAAGATCGTGAGAAATGGGATGACGATGATTCCACCACCCAATCCAAGAATGGATCCTAGTACTCCTGCAAAAAATGATATCAAGACTATTAGTAGACTCATGACAATAAGCTTACTCTGAGTCTGAATAATAAAATATTATATTATATATATTGCTGTTATTTATATTCTAAATATGAAGTTTTGTTGTTATATAATATTAGCATAACCCGGGGCTTAAGAATGTTTAATTATAATCACCTTTACTATTTTTTCATCTGTGCTCAGTTTAAAAGTGTCAGTAAGGCCGCCTCATTTCTCAAAACTTCGCAGCCTTCATTGAGCATTCAAATCAAAACATTGGAAGAAAATCTGGACATAAAGCTCTTTACCAGGACAGGACGAAGTCTGGAGCTGACCAGCGGGGGAAAAGTTATCTTTTCATTTTGTGAAAAAATGTTTTCAGAAACTGAGAATCTTAAGAATTTTGTTAAAAATAAAACCGCTTTTCCAAAAGAAGAAATATCTATCGGTGTTTCTGAGCAAATTGAAAGACCTTACACCGCCGACATTATCGGTGCTTTAATCAAACAGTACAAAACCAAAGATGTGCCTAAAATCAGAATGCAGACTCTATTGTCGAGTGAAATGCTTTCTCTGTTGAAAATTTCTAAAATGGACATCGTTATCACGCATGAAAGAGTCAACATCAGGAATATCGAAACACATGCGCTGGAAATACCTGTCGCTCTTGTCGGTGTAAAAAAATACATCAAGGAAAATACCCAGAGCCGCCAGAAGATCAAAACATTCCTTAATTCTTATGAAGGAGGTTTAATTCTTCCTATTGATACTTTCAAACTGAGAAATGAAATTGATTTGTTCTTTTCAAAATATGAAACCACGCCTGAAATCATTTTTGAAAGTAGCAACCTGTCGGCCAGTATCAGAGCGATCAGCGACGGCCTCGGTATCGGCTTTCTGCCTTTAATTTATATTCAAAAGGAAATTGAAAGCGGGAAACTCTTTTATATGATGCCTGAAAGCGGAATCTGGACGCATTCGATTTACATCTATACGTCAAAGGACAGTCTGGAAAAGAAATCCATCCGGGAATTGATCCGCTTGTTTGAAAATTCTATCAATTTTAAACTTTAATTTTTCAAGGACAGTTTTTGGGGTGATTGAGAACGGCCGCCCCTTGTTCATAAACGAGCGCTGCTCCGGTATGCGCGGTTTTAAAAAGAAAAAAGCCAGTCGCAAAAAAGAGAATCAAAACCAGAAAAACATGAAGAATCCTGATCGTTTTCAGGTTTGCATTTTTCCAATGGTCTTTTAGAAAGGTAAAAAGAATTTCCACAGCAAGAAGAAGAATTAAAACAAGAAGCAAGAGCTTGGAGAAATCTTCATGCTGATCAATTTTTGACATTTGACAGATTTTATTTTTGACAATCTCTGCGGCGCTGTCACCCAGATAAAGAGACGCTCCGGTTAAAATCAGAGAAGTTATCAGACTTGCCTGATAAAAAAAGTTACCGATTTTTTTAACGATCTCATCTTTTACGAAAAGGGTTGCGATTTTAATCACAATAAAAAGAACAATAAAGGCTATCGGGAAATGGACGCTTAAAGGATGAAATAGTTCTGTTCTCATAATCATAAAAAACCTTTGGCAAAATTTGCGACCTACTTACAGAGTTCTACTTTTTCCCCTTCCAATTCTTTTTGCACGACCAGAAGAATCTTATAGGAAGCCGAAACAGAAAGAATCGACATAAAAAGTGCGACAATTAAATCCGGCCATTTTGAAGAAAAGAAATACACTCCGCCAGAGGCTAAAATGACGGCCACGTTTCCGATGGCATCATTTCGCGAGCAAAGCCAGACTGATTGCATATTGCTGTCGCCATCTTTAAATTTAAAAAGAATGTAGGCTACAAAAGCATTAGTCGCTAAGGCCAGCGAACCCACCCATGTCATTGTAAAGGACTCAGGAAGTACGTCGCTTTGAAATCTGATAATCGCTGAGGCCAGAACCCATATTCCAAAACCAAACATGGAAAAAGCTTTGATCATGGACGCTTTCGTTTTTAGATGAACAGCTGAATTAAGAACGACCAGAGTGAGAAAATAATTGGCACTGTCCCCGAG
>DJVH01000018.1 GCA_002440825.1 Bacteriovoracaceae bacterium UBA6261
CTAAAAGAAAAAGGTATTGAATACAAAGTAGGGAAGGCCCCTTTCATGGCCAATGGTAAGGCAATTGCTTCTAATGAGCGAGACGGCTTTATCAAAGTTCTTACTGGTAAATATGGTGAGCTTTTAGGCGCTCACATAGTGGGAACCAATGCCACTGAACTGATTCATGAGTATGTTCTCTTCCGTACGATGGAAGGAATTGATGAAGAAATTTTTGCAACCATTCATCCCCATCCAACTCTTGGAGAGTTTTTAGGTGAAGCAGTATTGGCCGCTAAAGGTCGCGCTCTAAATTTATAAGATTTTTAAGGAGATTATATATGGCACGTATTGAAGTTGTTATGCCTCAGATGGGAGAGTCGATTACGACCGGAACCATTACTAAATGGCATAAAAATGTAGGGGATGTTATCGAGCTAGATGCCATTCTACTTGAGATCTCTACTGACAAAGTTGAATCAGAAATTCCAAGTCCAATTCAAGGAAAAGTTGTTGAACTTCTTTACCCTGAAGGGGCCACTATCGACGTGGGTCGCCCAATCGCGATTATTGAAGATGATATGAATGCAGAAGTTTCTGCGGCTCCAGCTGCAAAAACTGAAGCACCGAAAGCTGCTGTTGCTGCTTCTCCAGCTCCAGTAGCTGCTACAGCTGCCCCCATTCAAGCTTCTCAAGAAGAAGAAGAAGGATTTCGCTTCTACACTCCACTAGTTAAGGCCATGGCCAAAGAAGCAGGTGTTGCACTTAGTGACCTGAAACATATCAAAGGTTCAGGAGCTGCTGGTCGCGTGAACAAGGCCGATCTTGAAGCTTACATTGCTGGTGGCGCTAAGGGATCTGCAGCGACTCACAAAGCTGGTCCAACTCCGACGGCCGCTCCAAGTGGTGTTGCTCAAACTCGTTCAAATGGGGACAGAGTCGAGATCGTTGCAATGGATAACATGAGAAAGGCCATTGCTAAGAACATGGTACTTTCTAAGCAAACTTCACCTCATGTTAACTCGATAGATGAAATCGATATGACAAGACTAGTGAAGGCGCGTGAGAAAATTAAAAACGATTTCAAGAAGCGTGAAGGCATTAACCTCACTTATTCTCACTTCGTTCTCTATGCTATCGTTCAGGCCTTGAAAGAGCATCCGCTTATCAATGCTTCAATCGAAGGTGATAATATTGTTATCAAGAAAGATATTCATTTAGGTTGCGCCGTTGCTACTCCAACTGGTCTGGTTGTTCCGGTTATTAAAAATGCCGGAGACTTGAACTTAACTGGAATTGCCCGCCAACTAGATGTTCTTGCTACTAAAGCGAAGACTAAAAAACTTACGATGGATGATCTTTCAGGTGGAACATATACTTTCACTAATAACGGTTCATTCGGGACATTGATTGCGACGCCAGTGATTCTTCAGCCTCAGATTGGTATCTTCTGTACTGGTGTGATCAAGAAGAGAGTCATGGTAATGGAAGATGATGCGATCGCTGTCCGCTCAATGATGTATGGAACTCACACATATGATCACCGCTTAATTGATGGAGAGCTTGGAAGTAAGTTCCTGGCCTCAGTGAAACATCATCTTGAGACGATGAATCCAGAAAATCTTATTTAAATGATTTAAGGCCCTCGAAAGAGGGCCTTTTTATTTATGGATCTTGAGCATTACTACAATCATTGGGATCAAAAACCGGCATTTCCGTCTGTAATGGCGATTTGCAAGTATTCTCAATACATCGACCGAACGTCAGGACTGTTTCGCATCTAAGAGCGCAGGCTTGCGAACCATCTGCTCTTTGTCCCGTTTTGACAATTCTACATTTAACAACCGGAGCCTGTTCGCACATGGCACTGATGATACAAGTGTCACCAGTTTTTTTGCCGCAAAAAATATTTTCATCTGGATTGTGATCACCGCATATTTTGGTGGCTGAGTGACAACAAAGACTTTCACAGTCGAAATCAGAATTGCAATTTTCTGATGCCTTGGTAACTGGGGAAATCGAAAAAGAAGCTATGAAAAAAAGCGCTGACAATAAAAAAGTTTTCATTTATTTCTCCCTATTTCTTTGGAATGCATCCAATTCTCTTATCAGAAGTCCGCATATTGGTAAAAATTCCAGTGGGAAGATTTCCGTTGACTTCATCCGGATTTCTGACGGTGAAAAGTTTTCTGTTTCCCTGAATTAACGGATCCATATCATCATTGAATGGCCAATAATAATAAACGGCGTTTGCATGCATGCTCTTTTTATTGGCCCTGACTTTAATTCCTTTTTCAATGATGAATCCATACTTTAATAAAAGAGATTCTGTCGCAAACATAGTCCCATAAATTGTTCTGCCATTGATTCCGTCTTGTATGATTTCACCTTCTTTCTCTGCCAGATAAAAGCCTTCAGTCTCACCCATATAATCACCAAGGATTCTGAAGAATGGAACAGGTCCAGAAAAGTCTTCGCTTGTCGGACAATAACTTTTTCCAGTTTTGTCGACAAAAGGGACCATCAGATATCCCAGCGCGGGAGAACTCGTTCCAGGTCTATTGGGAAATCCAAGGCGTGAAAACAAATTGAGATTCACCTGTTGATTATATTCTGTCAGCAATCGACGCTCGAGAATTCTATTAATGTTGCTCTCATCGTTTAAAAAACGCGGATCAAATTTATTCCACAATAAATTGAACTCCTGGATTAATTCCAATCTGGTGTAGAGAGCTGAATCATTTCCTGGGTGCTGGATTTCATCATGACAGACAACAATCGGTAAGCTTGTAGACGAAGTTGGTGGCATCGGTGCCGGTGTCTCTGCATCGGCGAAATAATAAAACGTTCTGGCAAACGATGTGCGCTCTATTTCTCCGTTAGGCGAAACAATCCCTCCGTAAGTAAAACAGCTGTATTGGCTTATAGGTGAAACCATTAAAGGTGGATCGTTGTCGTCTGGAACATTTTTCTTTCTTCTCAACTGAAATTCCAGCGACTCTGCAGCAGATCCAGTTTTGGCCTCAACAATTTTCAGCAAATATGTTTTATCAAGAGAAAGTGTGCTGATATTGGCGGTCAAGGAATTTGAGCTTGGTGAAACGGTGACCGGAACATTAAAGTTTTCAAAACCATCGTTAACATTCAACATACACTGCGGTGAAGTTGAATCGCTTTCAAGCTGAACCGTGCACCAATTGTAGAGATTTCCAAGCTTGGAATTCAAAGCAATTTCCGGTCCAATAATCATAGTTAAATAAAGTGTCGGAGTCGAAGACACTGGTTTGGTTTTACAGAAATCCGTGCAATCGCTAATAAGATCAGATTGACCATTTAAGCATGAACAAAAAGCTCCTGCCTTCATCGCTCGCGTCGGGCGAACATCGATTTTATCTGCATGATTCAAAAATTTTATGGCAAAGTCTTCAGACTGCTTCTCATTATAACCCCAGATATGAGAGCCTTCATGAACGAGTCTCTTCTGTACTTCTTTAGATGCCAACTCGAGTTCATTGTCAGTTCTTCCCGAGAAGGCCACGTAATAGGGCTTAAGCACTTTAACAGACGGTGGATTAACGACATAATCCATTTCGAGCATTCTGCCTCTTCGATACGCATTTTTTTTATAAAGCTTCTGAAGATGATTGTAGGAAAGTGTCGTTTGGAGAATCTCTCTCCATTCCGGATGATTGGCCAGTTCAGGAAGATCAGAATCAATAATTTTATGTTCTAATTCATTCGTAGCCATTTCTAAAATTTTAATGGATTGCTTATAAGCAAATCCACCATTGCCGGCATCGTCTCCTCCGCCATTAGCTGCCCATAAATTTGCAGTGACATTAAAAGACAATGCTAATGCTATTATTCCTATTTTAAACTTCACGTGTGTCTCCCCCATTGATCTTAGAAGATTTAGTCAGCGGAATCAGGTGAATGCCGAGATTGTACACTCTCGTTTTTTCCCCTTCTCCCATAAATTCAGACATCCTGATTCTGAATTTTTTGATTTCCGCCTTGGCTTCTTTGATTTTATCTTCGTTAATCGCGACTGTGATCGAAGTGATGTCGCGCTCATGAATATCGTCGTGTTCAAGCGAGTGAATCGCCTTTTCAAGAATCTGTTTCTGAAAATGACGGATCCCTGCGGAAGCAATGTCTGTTGTCGTAGATAAATGAGTTGATGTTCTATAAAGTTGTCCTCGTTCGTCTCTATCCAGAATTTCCAGACGAAGCAACCTATCAACCGCCAGTTTCACTTCCAGTTCAGAAATCCCGAGCATTCTGGACATCCATTTAAAGTCTTCGCGAAATTCATCTATAAAAAGAAGCTGTGTGATACCGTAGTGGTACCATTCCTTCATGGCGGTAAAACATTCAATAGAAAGTTCTTTCTCTCTTTTGTCCTGATCTGACCTTTCTGTGTCGTGTGACAAATAAAAAGAATACAAACGTTCTCTTTCCTCAGGACCGAGCACCAGGGCATCAGCAATCCTGACGGCGAGATTGAAAGTCATCTTTCTCTTGCCTGACAAAACTCTGGAAAGAACGGCCGGATTCACATCCACCATTCTGGCGAAAGCTCTGAGAGAAAATTGAGGGTTTTTCTTCGTCTTGCTCTCAAGCAATTGAGCAAGCCACGTCCGTGTTTCATTTTCAATATTGTTTGTTTCCATAAAACCATTATCGTTGGTTTCAAAAAAATTAAAAGATGTTTGACAACAAAGTGTTACCACATGGAAACAGCCAAGCAGTGGAGCTTTTAACTCCACTATGCTTCTGCTTTTTTTACCTTGCTGGTTTATTGCTAAGTTCTTACTTAAAATAATTTTATCATTTAACAGGAAGATATATGAAATCGACGTCGTTACTTATTGCCTTGTGCTTTATCCTCAATACTTCATTCGCAAAAGATGAACACTCTGCTCATCATGAAGCCCCGGCTTCAGCTTCTGCGGTGACCAAAGAAGTTAAAAAAGAAGAAAAGCACAGTGAGCATAAACGCGAATCTGGACCAACTCCGGCCGCAAAATCCTTCGCGATGTTGAAGAATGGAAATACGAGATTTGTAAAAGGCAACCTGAGACGAGATGGCGCAACGAAAACCGACAGAGAAAGATTATCGACAGGGCAACAACCACATGCCATCGTTCTCTCCTGCTCTGACTCGCGAGTTCCTCCTGAAGTGGTCTTCGATCAGAAACTTGGAGAAATTTTTACGGTGAGAACAGCGGGGCAGTCGCTCGATGCCGCTGCCATCGCATCAATTGAGTACGCTGTGGCCCACTTAGGAAGCAATCTCATTGTTGTCATGGGACACGAATCCTGTGGAGCTGTTAAGGCCGCACTGGCCACTTTAAAAGGTGGAGATGCAGGAAGCCCGTCACTCAACAAACTTGTAGGCGATCTTCATCCTCATTTAAAAAGATTTTCCGAGCTCTCACAAACGGATGGTGTGGTCGTCGAAAGCTGGGCGAATGTTGAAGGCGTAACGACGGATCTCATCGATCGTTCGGAAATGATAAAACGATTAGTTGAATCCGGTGAAGTGACAATTCAAAAAGGACTGTATCATCTCGGCAGCGGCCAGGTTGAATGGCGTTAATGAAAGACTCAGAGGATCTTGGAAAAAAGAGGAGCGCAAGAAAGCACTTTTAGTTTCTTGTGCTTTTTTAAATCTAAATGCAGTGGATAGCTGTTGGTGATAATAAATTCATCGATTAAATTTGAATTCAAGAGTAAGTCTTCATTTTTTACAAAGAGTCCATGAGTGGCCAGGACTTTAATACTTTTACATTCAGTTTTGTGACAAGCTTCCACTGCCCGCAAAATAGTAGCTCCCGTGCTGATCATGTCATCCACAATGATGATATTTTTTCCGCGCACTTCACCTACCAAGTGACTACCTTCCAGGCCGTCAGCAGTCCTGTATTTTTCGAGAAAGGCTGATTCAACTCTCAATCCACATTGCTCGCTGAAGATTTTGCGGAATTTTTCGGCGCGTTTTATTCCACCGATATCCGGAGACATTACGACATAGGAAAAATTCTTGTTTGTTGTTTGAGAAAGATAATGACAAAACAATTCGGCTGCCTCGATATTCATTGCCGGACATCTGAAGGCATTTTCAAACGCGGCAATATTATGGATATCCAGAACAAAGACTCTATCAACGCCACTGAGCTCCAGGAGCTGGGCCACATAACGTTGAGTTAAAGGATCATCAGGTTTTTTTCTTTGATCAGAGCGAGCATAAGCAAAGTATGGAATCACAGCGGTCAGTTCGGCCGCACCTTTGTCCTTTAAATGGCAAAGAAAAAAATATAATTCACAGAGACGGTCATTAAGTGTTTTTTCTTTATCAGCCGCGATCGAGGCGAAGACGACTACCGTAGAATTTTGAACAGACTCTTTAGTCACGGTCTTTAATTCGCTATCAGGAAATTTTTCTTCCGTGTGAATCGAAAGATTAAGACCAAGCTCCCGGCAGACAGTTTCGGCGATTTCATGTGAAGGGCCTAGTCCGAAAACTTTCATACCGATCTCCAAAAAATGCCTCAAAGGGCAGCTTCATTTCCCCCGTGAAGAAGTTCAATCACCTCTTCATCACTCACCTGCTCAAATGAAGTAAAAAATTGTCCTACGCTCATCATGTAAGGGGTTATATAGAGACCAATCAATTCATCAACCATCGGTTTTATTCTTTTAGCTGCATCCTCTGAAGCCACCGGCACAGCTAAAACTATTTTTTTAGGCGACTGAGAACGGACTTCATGGATAGCACCTATAGTAGTGGCTCCAGTGGCAATTCCATCATCGACGATAATAACTGTTTTACCAGTATAGTCGGGAGTCACCAGACCATAGTCTTGTTGTCGTTTTTTTAATTTTTTCAGCTGTTCATTAGCTTTGCTGGTTATATAAGATTTTGAAATACCTTCGGCCTCTGCGTAAGGGAGCAGTTCATAATGCCCAGAAAGTCCGATGCTACCAATGGCGAGTTCTTCATTAAAAGGATGGGGAATTTTGTGAACCAGAACCGCAGATAATTCAGCACCTAATTCTTCGGCTATGATTTTCGCCATAGGCATGGCCCCTCGGGGAATTCCTGCAACGACGATATCCTCCTGACCTTTGTATTGACTTAATTTTTTCAATAATAATCTAGCGGCACTTTCCCTGTTATCAAACATCATATGCACCTCACTAAAAAAACATTAATCTAATCATGATGTCAGCTGCGCTTTGTATCCCTCGCTCACTTCATTGATCGTGTTAAACATCCACTTCACGTCTTTTAATGGAGGACGCACAAGTTGAAAATGCTTGAGCATTAAGCAATCAAGATTAATGCTATTTAATTTGTATGGAAAAATTTGAACATCCACAAAATAAGCGAGAACTAAATCACCTCGAAATTCTTTGTGGCTTTTAATTCCTTCGTAGTCATTGATAAAATCTCCACATCCGTAAAAGATTGGACATCCGTTATAGACTTCAACCTTGCGAGGGTGATGAGATGAATGACCAAACAAAATATGCACACCTGCCCGGGCAATAAGCGCGTGAGCAAACTCGCGATGATCGGCCGGAATATCATGCCCCCAATTTGATCCCCAATGTATACTTAAAACGACAAGATCCTTTTTTTGCTTGTAGCGTTTGATGAGCGCCGCTATTTCATTCACGGTATGTTGATTAAAATTAGAAATAAAAAATACACCAGGTTTTAAATCCGTTGCCCCCCATTCTTCGGGAACTCCACTCAAAATGTGAGCCAGGGAAAAAATCAACACTCGCCCTTCTTTTGTTTCAATGACCGCTGGAGCTTGCGCTTCGTCTTTATCTTTTCCTGCGCCCGCAAAAAGAATATCAGCGGACTCAAGTGATGTGATTGTATCTCTCATTCCCTGAACGCCCCAATCAAGAATGTGATTGTTGGCAAGAGCACACACATCAATCCCTGCTTCTTCCAGAATTGATACATTCGCAGGATGCATTCGATAATTTATACCTTTTGGAAAATATGACTCACTCAAAGTCATTGCTGTTTCAAGATTAATTATTTTTATGTCCGGCTTTCTTTGTTTGAATACATTCAGAGCTTCGCCCCACACATAATTGGCAGATACATTGCGGGGAATATGTCCGGACTCGCTTTCAGCAAGCTTTACATAAGTACGGGCATCTTTAAGATAATCTTCATGAATTTGCGGAGGAGCTGATTGCATTTGAATCTGATCAATTCCTCTTCCAAGCATGACATCACCGCAAAGAAAAATTTTCATTTTCCCCTCCAAGAAATGTCATGCATAAAAGAATCCAGAAGTTTTTTCTAAGACATTTAGCCCCTAAAAACAAAAAGGCCCTCTTTTGGAGGGCCTTTTTTATTTTTAAAGAACTTTTTTAATAACGATTATCAGCGCCGAAAATCCCGGCTCATTTCTAAAAAGAAGATGTCCGGTTGAATCCACGAGGGCTTGCCCTTCCACAGTAAACTTGGGAATGCGTGCTCCATTTGTTTCTTTAATTCTGGTGAATAGGTCTTCTGCAAGCGTTTCTGGAAGGCGAATACAACCACCAGATGCTTTTGAGCCCAATGCCCCTTCTGTTCCCTTAGGAGCTTCGTGAAGAGCGATTGGTCCGTTGAAGAAAATAGAAAACGGCATTTTTGTTCCGCCGATGATTTTAGAGAAAATACCGCCGTAATTTGATGAGCGGTGATCTTTATCCAACCAATCTGGTGTGTAGTAACCTGTCGGCGTAATTGACCATGAATCTTTCTTAGAGTGGTGTTCGCCTTTTTTCTCGAAAGCGTCGCGACCTGTAGAAACGAATTCTTTTCTGATCAGCTGGCCGTATTCATAAACCTTGATTGTCTGCGCATCTTTGCCATCGTCAGCTTTGTTCACGACAACGACGTAGCGGAATTCATTGATCCATGGCTGAGTCTTAAAGAAAGACTCCTGAAAATCTGCATTTACGTCAACAGGTCTTTCAGGTGTAGTGAACACCCCACCTTCATCAGCAGTTGCAGTGAGAGCGATAAGTAAAAAGGCAATAAAACCAACTATAGTTTTCAAATGACACCTCATGAATTTCTTTAGTGAAGCGTTCATACCATTGGAGAAATGGATGATCAAAAGGAAAAAAACATAAAAAAAGGGCCGCATTTCTGCGGCCCCCTTCATACATCAAAGTTGGGTTAAAACCTTTTCAGTACTATAGATCTTTTTTGAATTTATCAGCAAGAGTTGCAGTCTTAACTTTTTCAGTCGACTTGTACTCTCCGCCGTGAGCTGCAGCTTTCATAGAAAGAGCGATTTTCTTCGCTTCTTTATCTACTGAAATAACCATAGCTTTTGGCTTGTCACCTTTCTTAACTACGTCAGATGGTTTTTCAACTCTTTCGTCAGATAGTTCAGAAATGTGGATCAGACCTTCGATACCAGTTTCAAGTTCTACGAAAGCGCCGAAGTCAGTTACGCGAACAACTTCTGCTTCTACAACTGTACCAACTGGGAATCTAGATTCGATTTTTTTCCATGGATCTTCCTCTAGTTGTTTAAGACCTAGAGAGAATTTTTGGTTTTCTTTATCAACAGCAAGAACCATTGCTTCTACTTGCTGACCTTCTTTGAATTCTTCAGCAAGGTTGATGTTTTTCTTAGTCCATGAAACGTCAGAAACGTGGATAAGAGCATCTACGTCTTCTCCGATGTCAACGAAGACACCGAAATCAACGATTGATTTCACTTTACCTTTAGTTTTGTCACCAACTTTGAACTTCGCTACTAGAGCATCCCAAGGGTTTGGTTGAAGTTGTTTTAGACCAAGAGAGATTCTCTTGTTTTCAACATCTACGTCCAATACTTGAGCTTCGATTCTCTCGCCAGCGTTGAAGTGTTTAGTTGGGTTTTTAATTTTGTTTGTCCAAGACATTTCAGAAACGT
>DJVH01000058.1 GCA_002440825.1 Bacteriovoracaceae bacterium UBA6261
TCTTGTTCGTACAAGGTACCTAAATGCGCGCAACTTTTCGCATCGGCGGCTTCGCAGGCCTTGTCGTAATAGTCCACGGCTTTTTGCATATTTTCGTCGGTACCGACACCGTTTTCGTACAATTTTGCCGCGCTCGCGCATGCGCTCATGTCGCCCATTTCGCAGGCTTTCGCGTACAGATCGAGTGCTTTAGCGGGATGAATGCCGGCATGTCCGTTTTCGTACATGTAAGCAAGGTGCGTACACCCTTCGGCAAGTTCAAGCTGGCACGCTTTGGTGTAAAGCTCTCTTGCTTTGGGGAAATTTTGATGGACGCCGTCGCCCACATGGTACATCGCGCCTAACGCCAAGCAGGCTTTCGCGTCGTTTTGGTCGCACAGGTTTTGAAAATAACTCTCTCGGTTGAAGTCCAAAGCAAACAGTGCGGAAGCTAAAAAGCACATCGCTATCCATGGTTTCATCCTCTTCTCCTTGCCTTCATTTGGATTATTATATTACAATACTTTTATGAATAATCCTACCCAAACCCTCACCGTGCATTATGCAAAAGCGCCTTTTTTCCAAATACGCCAAACGCTGCATAGCGACCGAGCTTACGAATCCCATGCTCACTCAAGCCTCTCGATCGGCTACATGTTAGAAGGAAAAACCCGCTTTAGGCTTCCGCAAGGAGCGTTTTTACTGCAAAAAGGAGCCCTTGCGCTGATCGAACCGCACACGCAACATGCGTGCAATCCGATAGAGCACACTCGACGTAGCTACGTGATGGTCTACTTTGACGCCGCATTTTGCCTCAAAATCCAATCCGAACTTTTCGACCCAACCCAAACCCTACTTCCGCTTCGCACACCCTTAGTGTTTCATCAACACTTATGCGAAACGTTTGAACGTCTGATCGATTCGCTCCTAAAGAGCTATACGACACTTCATGTGCGTGCACTCGAAGTATGGCTTAAAGAATTTTTATGGCTCTACAGCGAACCCGATTTCCCCAACGAAACGCCCTCTTCGATGCGTGAAATTGCCCGCTTTTTAGAAAGTCGCATCGACGAGCCTTTAAGCCTTTCAAACCTCGCGCAACGTTTCGGGTACAACCCTTTTGTTCTGTTGCGTCGTTTCAAAGCCTCTTACGGTTGTACGCCCAAGCACTACGGACTCGATCAACGTATCGAACACGCCAAAGAGTTGTTGCAAAAAGGCGTTTCGATCGCGATGTGCGCGCAATACTGCGGCTTTAGCGATCAAAGCCATTTTCACCGCTTTTTCAAACGCCGTACCGCACTGACGCCCAAAGAGTATCAGGTCAATTTCGTACAATAATATTTGACGGGTTTTTTTTATACTTACATGTAAAAAAGGAACCCTATGTTCGAACCGCAATTTTTTACCCTCACCTCTCTTTATTTTTTAGCACTTCTCAGTCCGGGACAAGACTTTTTTCTCATCGTCAAACACGCTTTAGCGCACGGGTATCGCAAAGCGTGGTGGAGTTGCTTGGGTATCGCCTCCGGCAATGCTTTTTACATCGCACTTGCCTATATCGGGCATGAATTTTTAAGCACGTACCCGACGCTACTTCGCTTCGTCGAAACGGGCGGTGCTATTTTTTTAGGCTACCTTGGATGCCTCTTACTGTTCGCGCCCGCACCCGCACTCGATCGCGAAACGCGCTTCAACGTCACAATGGCTTTCAAACTTTTTGTCCAAGGAGTCTTGTCGGCACTGCTCAATCCCAAAAATATTCTCTTTTATTTCTCGTTGCTTTTTACGATTATCAAGCCCGAAACGTCTTTACATGTCAAGCTTTTTTACGCGGTATGGATGACGGCGATGTTAGTGGCGTGGGACATGAGCGTTGCGGTATTTTTCGCCCATGCCAAGCAGTCTCGCTTCTTTGCGTACCTGCATATTGTGCAAAAAATCATCGGAGCGGTGCTAATCGCTTTTAGCGTTTGGCACCTTTACCGAGATTTCGTTGCTTTCACGATAGGGTAAATATTTTTGTAGATTTGCAAACCGCTATTGATAGCGCAACGCCTCGATCGGCTCTAAATTCGCCGCTTTTCGCGCGGGATAAAATCCAAAAAAGACGCCCACGCAGGTTGCCACCAAAAAGGAGATGACGATCGAGCTTTGCGTAATCACGACGCTGATAGGGAAAAAGGCACCCACCCCGTACGCTCCGCCGATTCCGACGCACACGCCGATCAAACACCCGATAATGGAGATCATCAAGGCTTCAAGCAAAAATTGAAGCAAAATATTGCGCTGTTTGGCTCCAATTGCGATACGAATACCGATCTCGCGCGTTCGCTCCGTCACGGAAACCAGCATAATGTTCATAATGCCGATACCGCCGACCAGCAACGAAATTGAAGCGATCGCCGCCAACATCAACGACATCGCTTTGGTCGTCTCTGCGGCGGTATTGGCAAGTGCGGTTAAGTTGCGAATCGTAAAATCGTCCTCGGCGTTAGGTCGCAATTTATGATTTTCGCGCAACAAGACTTGCATCTCCTCTTCGGCTTTATCCATCACGCTCTCCGAAACCGCTTCCACCATAATAAAACGCACAACGCCTTTAAACTGACTCCCAAATAACTTGGTTTGCGCCGTCGTAATCGGAACCATCACCGTATCGTCTTGGTCGCGCCCGTCCAAACTCTGTCCTTTGGGAGCAAGCACGCCCAAAACGATATACGGACTGTTTTTGATACGAATCGTTTTCCCGACGGGATTTTCGTCGCCGAACAGATTGGTCGCGACGGTTTTACCGAGTACCGCGACACGCGTCGCACTTCTGACGTCCGAGTCGGAAAAGACGCTTCCCTCTTCGCTCGGCCAATCCCGTACCTCGAAAAACGCCGGCGTCGTTCCGGAAACTTGCGTATTCCAGTTGGAAGACTGATACACCAGCTGCGCCGTACCCGGAACGACCGGAGCGGCGGCTTTAATACCGGAAAGCTCCTCGATCGCACTTGCGTCGTTCATCTTCAAGGTTTGAACCCCGCCGCTTCCGATACGAACGCCTCCGGATGTCATCGAACCTGCCAAAACGATAAACAAGTTGCTTCCCATCGACGCAATCGACTCTTTGACTTTTGCTTGCGTTCCGGCTCCGATGGAAGACATCAAAATAACCGCCCCTACGCCGATGACCATACCGAGCATCGTCAAAAACGTCCGCAAACGGTTGGCACTCATCGCACTCCATGCCTCTTGCAACATCATAAAAATCATACGAGACTCGCTTGAAAATGTTCGGTCAATCCGTCGTGTTGAATGCGTCCGTCGACAAAATTGACCAAACGCTTGGAATACGCGGCAATATCCGGTTCGTGCGTAACCAAAACGATCGTAATTTTTTCTTGATCGTTGAGTTTGCAAAACAGATCCATAATCTCTTGACTGGTTTTCGTATCCAGATTTCCCGTCGGCTCATCCGCTAAAATCAATTTCGGACGATTGATCAGTGCGCGTGCAATAGCAACGCGTTGCTGTTGACCGCCTGAAATCTGATTGGGAAGATAGGTCGCGTACGCTTCGAGCCCCACGCTTTTGAGCACTTCCAGTGCGCGTACTTTGCGCTCTTTAGCACCAATACCGGCGTACACTAAAGGCAAAGCGACGTTATCGATCAAATTTTTACGTGCTAAGAGGTTAAAGCCTTGAAACACAAAACCGATGACATGATTGCGAAGCGACGCAAGTGCATCTTTATCCAAGGTCGTCGTATCCGTTTCGTTAAGAAAATAGTTTCCAGACGTTGCCTTATCCAAGCATCCCAAAATATTCATAAATGTCGATTTTCCAGAACCGGAAGGTCCCATAATCGCAATATAATCACCTTCATCAATCTGGAGATTGATGTCTTTCAGGGCGTGAAAAATAGTGTCGCCCATTTTATAGGTTTTGGTGACGTTTGCGAGCTTAAGCATTATGGGTGTCCCCCGCTGCTTTTGCGAGCTCCTGATGAACGGCCTCTTCCTATTGGAGAGAATGGATTCGCGCCACCAGAATTTTGTTCTTTAACTTTGAATTCCGGAATTAAAATTTTCTCACCGGCCTTTAGACCAGAAATGATTTCTGTTTTTTTCCCGTCAGTCAGTCCGGTTTCAACCAGGCGGACTGAATCTTTTTTTTCTGCCGCGGGAACTGTGACATAAGAAGTTCCTTTCATGCTCTTCACCGCTTCTGAAGGAACAACGACAATATTATTCTTGGCTTCCACATCGAAAGTTACATTCGCAGTCATACCACTTCTCATGAACTCAGGGGCCTTCGCCGGAAGAACATCGACAATATAAGTTGTCACGTTGTTGACTGTTTTTGCATCGAAAGCAATCTGATCTACAACAGCATCAAGTGATTCATCCGGATAAGCGTCAAGAGTGATTCGAGCTTTTTGTTTTAATTTAATTTTAGCAATATCTGTTTCATCAACTTGCGCTTTGACAGTCAGACGATCGGACATCACCAGAATGGCATCGGCCGTTGTAAATGTTTGTCCCGACTCAACATTGCGCTGGATGATTGTCCCGTTGATCGCAGCAAGAATCGGAGTTGGTCTATACATCTCTTCCCACTCTTTTAATTCCTGTGCTCCTTTGGAGCTGGCGGCATCGAGCATAGCGGCTCTTTCTGTCGAACTCATCCATGCGAGAATTTGTCCTTTCTTTACTTTGTCGCCTTCTTTAACAATAACTTTTTCAACTCTGCCGGCAATCGGCGGTTTGATTTCAACTTTGTTTTCCGGTTGAACAACACCTGTGCTCAGAATCTGAATTCTGATATTGTCCGTTCCAACGACGTATTCTGTTAATACTGTTGACGATGTTTCTGTGTTTTTACTGAGCAGTTTCCAGCCGGCAATGCCGACAACTACAACCACGACCGATGCGATTGCAATTTTTTTTGTATTTGATGTCACGGAATAACCCCTCTTCCTTGAGCCTGCTCCCAAGCAGCTTCGGCCGTCACTCTTTCTTTTTGAGTTTGCAGCAATGTTTTTTGTCTGTTGATTAAATCATTTTCAATGGTGTCCCAATCGGTAAATGTGATGAGACCATTGTTATATTGGGCCTTGGCAATTCTCTCACGTGAAGATGCAGCTGTGACAAACGCTTCATCAACTTCCAGCTTCATGACGGCTTCTACATAACGTGTATAAGCATCTTTCAATTTAGTGATGTTGTTATCTTCGGTGTTGCGGGTATTGTGAACGCTTGCGCGGTAATCTTCAGCAGCGCTTTTAGTTGCATAGTAATCTTTTCCGCCGTTAAAAAGTGGAAATGTTAAGCTGGCGCCGATGGCCCAGGAATCTGAAGAGGTGCCACCATCCCTTCCTGTTCTGCCCGCGGTCTGCGTAAGATTGAGCGAAGGGAAAAAATCTGATTTCGCCAGGGTGATGTCTGTTTTAGCAATCTCCTGCTGGGCCAGAGATTTGCGGACTTCCGGAATATCTTTGATGTAACTTTTGAAATCGATCTGGCGGTTATCTTCGTAAGGCGGCTTGTTCGCTGGAACGACTCCCATGGCCACTATGTCTTTAGGATTCTCAAGTCCCAGAACACGCGCTAGTTCTGCTTGATAAACATCAAGTGAATTTTTAGCCTGAAGGTAATCGTATTTCGCCTGGGCCAGATAAGCCTTGGAAAGATTCAGCGAACCAATATTTTCTCTTCCACTTTCAAAGCGAAGTTGAACGAGTTTCAAATTGGATTCTCGTCTTTTCATAATATCTTCGGTAAGAGCAATCGATTTTTGAGAATAAAGCAATCCAGCAAAAGCATTCTTTAAATCATAACTGACTTTAGCTTTTACAGAATCAAAGTTGGCTTCAGAAGCTGTGCGGGTAAACCTGGCACGATCCAAAGAAGCGGCATCAGAAAATCCGTTGAAGAGATTTTCTGTGGCAGTTATAGAGGCACTGTAAGTCTTATCTGAACTGTCCTGAGAAGAATCAAGAGTATAATCTGCTTTAGCGGCTACAACGGGCAGATATCCACTGCGCGCGCCTTTAACTTGATAGCGCGCTGATTGCAGTGAACTCTCCGCCGATTTTAATTCTGCGTTGGCGCTCTTTGCTAATTCTACACTACGTTCCCATGTGACCGTTTCAGCTCCCAGTCCGGCCGAAGCCAGCGGGATCATCAGCAATAAAAATTTCATCCCCATTAATAATCCCAGTCGTGGTGAAATTGATTAAATGTACGAGGAGGTTGATTAGCTCTGTCCTCCACTGTCATTTCAGGTTTGCTGGGATCAACAGGTGTTTGTGAACAAGCTGCGAAGAACACCATCATTAAAACCATCATTACCCAATTTTTTGTTTTCATATATTTCTCCTTGTGAAAGGAAACTTTTAGTCTCGTTCGCGTGCAGAGAGGAAAAGCTTTTCCAGGGCCAGAAGCCCTTTCTCCAGATCCGCTCTATCATCAGCTCGGAGACATGATATCTGTTCTTTCAAATTCGCTTGTGCGTTTTTCCTCATTCTTTTAAAAAGTGTGTCTCCTTCTTTAGTGAGATTCAAGTGAAAATGGCGTCTGTCATTTTCGTTGGCCTCCCGCTCGACAAACCCTCTGGTCACCAGTGAGTCGATCATCTTAGACATGGCCGCCTGGCTTATGCCCTGGCTTTTTGCAATATCGCAGGCCACATTTCTTCCTCTAAAGATACTGGCCATGATTCTGAATTGAGGCACACTCAAATCATCGTTCATAGCTCCCCTCATCTCCGTCCTGATCCAGTTCATGGAAGGCGGTATGATGTCGAGCAATTTTTTAGCAAGTTCATTAGGTTCTGACATACTTAACCTTGTTATTAGTTAACTAAGTTAAGTATACGCCCGACCGTAATGAGGGTCAAGTGGAGACATAGCCTCACCAATGACTATTCAATAAATTAGAATTACTGAACCAAAAAGCTTATTTGATTGGGAAATTCCAAAAGGAAATGAATCATTATATTAAGCTGGAAAAAGCCTTTTCCACCATGAACGGCGGAGATGAATTCTGATCCAGCCCGTTTCTTTGTCCATCAGCACGGCTTTGATCAGCTTCTTATTTTCCAGGGATTTTATGGTGGCTTCCAGGTCTTCTCTGGCAAAATCCCCCAGCTCTGCCAGCTGACTTTTATCCAGATCCAGAATCACTTTGGAAAAAGTCATTGGTTCATAAAAAGAAAAAACACTTAAAATAATGGATTCATTTTTTGTCATTTTCAATTTCAGACTTGGCCTCATACGTGGACGTGATTCTGTTTTCGAGCACAGGAAACCACTCATCCAGAATTATCGGAATGGCCCCATAAATTAATGAGGCAAGAAGAGGCCCGACAAAAAGACCGGCCAGACCGAACGTGATCACACCTCCGATAATGGCAAGAAAATTGACGAAAGCGGGAACTTCGACTGCCCCTCTGCTGTTTAAATAAGGGCGGATGATATTGTCGATCACTCCCGAAAATGCAGCAATGCAGGCCATGACGATTCCGGCGCCATACCGGTGAGACACAAAGGCCATGGCCGCGACGACAAAACCCGTCGGTGCCGCCCCAATGACAGGAATAAAAGAAAGAAAAAAGGTAATGATAAAAACGATAAAAAAATCACCGCTCTTGGTGAAAAACGCCCCGCCGCCCACGATCGTCGCCTGGATAACTCCCGTTGCAACGTTGGCAAAGAAAACTTCCTGGCAACTGGATTTCAGAAGATGAATAAATTTATCTGCGTTCTCATACTTAAAATAGAAATAGCGGTCAAACCATCTGCGGATTTTATCTTCTTCAAGCAGGCAAAAATAAAAAGCAAGAATTGTGATAAAGCTGGCCAGAAAAATATCCGGAAGCGCTCCCAAAAATGAACTGAAAAGGTTCAAGGCATAGCTGCCGATCGAACCTACAAAATTATCAAATTTTTCTCTCAGGACTTCGGGATCGACATCGCTTGAAATAGAGAAATGTTCGATAAAATCATAAATTTTTCCTTCCAGAAGATGCTTGGTTTCAGCAATGGACTGCTGACCTAAAAAATTTGAAACAACCTTGGTTCCTTTGACAATAACGATGCCCACCGGAGTGATACACATCAAAAATAAAACAATTGTCATAAGCAAAAGAGAAAGTTTTCTGCTGCCGCCTTTGCGGGTGAAAAATTTCAGGTAAGGACTGAAGGCCATGGCGAGAATACCGCCGAGAACAATCGGAATGAACAAGGGAGATAGAACATAGACAAACCCGATGAGCACGAGAATGACTGATAAAATCTTGAAGAAGTTCTTTCGAAATGCATCTGCGCGGAATTCGTTCACGGTTAACCTCTCGTCACTCTAGCTTAAAAGCAAATTATCAATACGTCTAATAACAGTAAGATATATTTTTTATGCATATTTCCTTTTGCGAAATCCTATACGCGGTTACCATTGATGGTATGAAGATTTTAACATCAACCATTCTTTTCATGCTCTTTTCATCACAGGCCCCGGCAATTGAGAATTCGCTGCATCCATTTGAAACTGACGGCTGTACCATGTTTGTGGATGGTCCGATAAAGAGACCAGGGCTGTGGCGCCATTGCTGTGAAGAACACGATATGCGCTATTGGTTTGGCGGCAATTCAGCTGATCTCGATAAAACAGATCTTCGTTTAAAAGAATGTGTGAATGAAGTGGCAGGTCCCCGTTGGGCGCAACTCATTTACAAAGGCGTGCGTGCAGGTCATTCTGCTCCTGTGAAGAACAAAATGAAATGGAGCTGGGGTTGGATAAAAGAACGACCGCTTGTTAAGCTTAATGCGGATGAAGAATTTTATGTCATCAGCGAGCTGCGAAGACTTCCTTACGATACAGCAGTGATCGAAAAATTTATTGCGAGAAATTTCAACCATGAGCATGAAGCATTTTAATATTCCTCAATCTGAACTGCATCTCACTTATTCCAGATCCGGCGGGGCCGGGGGACAGAACATCAATAAAGTGAACACCAAAGCGACGCTGCACTGGAATGCGGTCGAGACAACTTCCATTCCTCATGATGTGAAGGAAAGATTTTTGAAAAAGTATTCAAAACGACTGAATGAAGAAGGTGTACTCACTCTCGCTGCGCAGGAACACCGGACGCAGAATTTAAACACCTCTGCCGTTATCAAAAAGCTGCACGATATGCTTAACTCTGTGGCCGTGGCCCCAAAGAAAAGAGTCGCTACGAAACCGACCAGATCCAGTGTGCAAAAACGTCTATTGGGAAAAAAGCTTCAGGGTGAAAAGAAAAAAACCCGCAGAGAAAAAATCACTTATTAGTCTAATCACAGCATGAGTTTCAGAATGGAAATGGTATGTGCTTTGATATTGTACGTTTGAGGGAGAAGATAATAGCGGGTCATCGTCATCAGGTGATCGACATTTCCTTCAAGAACAAAGTCCACATTCTGACCGTGAGTTTTCATCAAAGCTGATGAGACCGGTACGACTCCATCGTTGAGTCCAGCTTTCTGAGTGGTAAAATTGCGGAAAAATTCCAGCGGTGTATCGTAGCCGAAAGAATTGTTTTTAAAACTTGCATAATTTACAAAATGAATTTGCGTTTGAATCGTGGCCATCAGAGATTTGATCTCTGCCTGATTCATATACTCCGCACGCTTTTCAACTGTGAGTGAGTTCATGCCTTCAGCACTCCCTCCCATCAATTCAAAAAGAGAATCGCCGCTTTCGCGCAAGATCTGATTGTTGTTGAATCCGCTTGCCACGGGCGCGCCCCAGAACGGACTTTGTATACTTGCCCATCCATGAATTTTGGAAAGCAAAGATGGTTTTTGTCTGATGGCCTCAAGCGTGTCGAGTCCCCCTTTAGAATGGGAATAAATCAAAACTTTTTTCGAAGACGATTCTATGGCCTCGATGATTTTTGTAGCGTTTATTTCAGGCGGATTTTCGGTTTCCAGCTGGAGAAATTCATAATCAATTCTCAGTCGGTCCATGAGTTTGATCTGCTCGCTGAAAGCGTCCGAAAAAACGGCATTGAGCTTGATTTGATTGTCGCTGTTTCTAAGAAAAGACTGCGCCAGGACTCCGGGAATGATCAGCACTTTGTATTTTTGAATGGCGCGCACTTGAGAGAGAAGCGTGATGTCCTTGCCTTTTTGATAGGCTTCGCTCAGGTCTTTTGACCAGGCGGTGTGAATCAGAAAAAAGAGAAGAATCCAAATAGACTTCATTTGAGCATTTTAGCTTTGAAAATGTCACTTGAGGGGGGTTCTGGAAAAACTTCAGAGGAGAGATCTTTCAGTGTCTAAAGTTTAGACACTGACTTAATCCTCATCGACGTCGTAATCAGTCCCATGGCGCTCATACAGATACTCTTCGTCTTCATCATAAGCGGATTCATCATCCTCTTCATCTGTTTCATAAGGATCGTCGTAATCATCGTAGTTTTCGTCTTCGTCAAGATCCTGCTCATCGTCTTCGAGGCCATCGACAGGTTCTTCTTTTTCGTCTTCTACTTCGTGGTAATTGCCGAATTCGTCTTTGTAAAAATCTCTGTTAGTCAAAATTGATCCTTTTCTTATTTAATTATTTAAGTGTCTGGAGAACGCGCTCGATTTGCTCGTCTGTGTTGAAGGCGTGAGGCGATAACCTGAGCCCAGGGCCTCTGACGGCGAAATTGCACGGAAGGGATTTGAGTTTATCTGCTGAATCGTTTTTGGGAACGAAGTTTACGTGAGCACTTCCATTGTGATGAACATCAAAGCCTAAATGACGAAGACCTTCTGCAAGCCTGGTTGACAGTCTCAGCACTTCTGTTTCAATTGTTTTCACGCCCGTTTTTAAAATCAGATCAACGGAAGCTCCCAGCGCCGTAATTTCCAGAACCTGTTTGGAACCGGCTTCGAATTTAAGCGCATCTTTTTTGGGCATACAAAAAAGATCAGCAGGATCATCGCACGTACCGAAAGTATAGGCCCCGACATTGTGCGGACGAATCATGTTCATGTGTTTACTGTCGAGAGCAAAATAGCCGACACCGACAGGTGAAACGAGCCATTTGTGACTGCCGCCGGCGACCGCATCTACGCCCCATTCTTTCATATTGAATTCGTGAAGCCCCAATCCCTGCATCACATCGACAAAAAGAAAAATATCTTTTTCTTTTGTGATTTTTGAAAGCGCTTTGATATCGGTGCGCGCTCCCGTTTGAAACTGCAACCATGAGATCGCAATCATTTTGGTTTTATCAGTGATCGCCGCAATTAACTTTTCGACAGGAGTTGAAAGTCTTTCTCCCGATTCTACCAGAACGAGATTTGCTCCCGCGCGTTTGCACGCTTCCTGCCACGGGTAAAGATTGGATGCGTATTCCTGATTCCATGTGAGAACTTCATCGCCTGCTTTCAAAGGAAAATGAAAACACAATTGTGAAATAGCGCCCGCCGTACTTTGAAAAAAAGCAATTTCGCTGTGATCGCAGCCGATCAATTTGGCAAGAGATTGTCTTGTGTGAAAAATGTCGGCCACATAATCAGCGTCCGTGTAAAAACCTTCTTCATAAAAACGATTTCCCCAATAGAGAATGCGGTCGCGGGCCGCGCGGGAAATGGGGGCCAGGCCTGCATTGTTTAAATGCAGGCGCAAAGTATCTTTGTGAAATTGATCTTTAAATTCTTTTAGCATTCTTTTGCCATTTGGGCCATTTCAGTCAGACCAGTGTTCAGTCTCGAGTAATGCACTCTGAAGGCCAGAAGACAAACTCTGATGGCAAGCTTTCCATTCAGTGTACATGAAGATAAGAACAATGTTCCCCTGTTGTTGATTTTTTCCATCAGCAGTCTGGTTGCAGCGTCGCCTTTTTTGTGAGCGAAGGCAAGAATCGTCAGATCCGGAGAAGCAAGTACTTCAAGTTCAGGAATGGCCTTGATTTCTTTTTCTGTCCACTCAATCAGCTTGAGTTTTTCTTCGAGATTTAAAACAAAAGGAGCGATCCCAAGAGTCTTGATCGGAAGCCAGACGCGAAGCCCGCGATAGTCGCGTGAAAGTTCAGGAGTGATATCAGCGTAATCGTGATCCCCTTGAGTCGGCGTCGGAGGCATATAAGAATCATCAGAAATATAATCAAATTGCATTGTGCTTCCGTCTTTTACAAGCAGACAGCCTGTACCGTAAGGAAGTGACAATGTTTTGTGTGGATCAAAGCCAATCGAATCGGCCAGGTGAATTCCCTTCAGAACCTCTCTGCCTTTTTCAGTCAGCATGAAAAGAGCTCCGTAAGCGCCATCGATGTGGAACCAGAGATTTTCTTTTTTTGCCACCGCCGCAATGTCATTGATCGGATCGACACTTCCGGTTTTTGTCGTGCCGGTGGTCCCGATAACAATAAACGGAGTCATGCCGTTTTTGCGGTCTTCAGCGATCATTCTTTCCAGTTCAGCGACACTCATCTTGTAATTGTCAGCTTTCACCAGACGAAGATTTTCTTTCGGCAGTCCAAGCATCACCCACCCTTTGGCCAGACTGTGATGAGCATCGCTCGACATATAGCCTGTCACTTTAGAATAATCATGCCCTTTAATTTTTTCTTTTCTCGCGAGCATGATCGCATTCATATTTGCCTGCGATCCACCTGTTGTCAGATAGCCCATCGCTTTATCGTTATAGCCCATTAAATGAATGAACCACTTGATCACTTCCTGCTCAAGCGCCACCATTCCCGGGGCCATCATGAAGTGTCCCGTAAAAGGATTGAGAGTCTGGGCAATCCATTGTGCTGTATTGGAAATAGTATTTCCGCTGGCAGCGACATAAGCTGCAAAGCCAGGATGTCCAGGCAATTGAGACAGCGGTGCCATTTCATCAAAAATAAATTTAAGAAGGGACTGATACGATTCAGGTCTTTCCGGAAAATTTTTCGTCATCTGATAAGGAAGAGAAAAATCTTTTTTCAATCCGTTTGTTGCCGGATCATGAGCAAGTCCCATCGGATGCATGACCGGGAACTTCTGCATATACTCGAGAATTTCATTCTGAGTTTGCGAGAAAAGAGTTTTCATTTCCTCTTCATTCATTTCAAGAGGCTGATCGACTTTCTTCCACCAGTCAGCGCTTTCACTCATTTGATCGAGAACATTTTGTCTTCTCGGGTGAATGTATTCATTGGTATCAAGAAGACGTTTTGCGCCGTTATCCAGAGAACCATCGAGTGTTCTCGCCATTCTGAATCCGCTGTGCTGATAAAAGTGCGGACGGAAATGAAAACGCGCCCAATGGCTGGCTTCGTTTCCGCACGACATGAAAGATCCCCCCAGAATCATCTGGTGTTTTCCGTCGTAACAAGGTGTAGAGAAATCATCATAGAGATAATGAACTTTAAAATTCTCAAGCGGATTAAACTGATCTTCCATCCAGTGCCAGACGTTTCCAAGAATATCGTCTGTCACATTTTCAGCACTCGCATACTTGAAATTGAAATTGGGCGAGCTCTCGTTGAATGTTTTGGTCTCACTGTAATGTTTTGACTGCAGAACAAGATCAGTTTCTCTCTTTTGCAGAGACAAAAACTCGGCTTCAGTCAAAAGACGATACGCAAGCTTCGTTGAACCATTCTTTTTGTCGAGTTCATTTTTCCAGTTGGTGTACGCCACCGCTTCATGGAAATTCACTTCCGCTGGCCAGTTCCAGGGCATAGGAATAATTTCGAAAACTGTTCTCAGTTCATATTCGTGCGCCCCTTCAGGACCAGAAGCGGCCCAGAACGTCGGACGTTTCGTGTTTCGAAATTTTCTCCACGCTCTTCCTTCTTCTCTCCAATAGCGATCGTCTATATAAGCACCGCTGGCAACAAAATCAAAATACTCACGATTGGTAATCTGATATCGGCTGTATTCAAAATCTTTCGTCGTGACAGTTCTTTCACCGTATTCATTATCCCAGCCGTAGGAAGGAAAATCTGACGGCTTGCCCAGCTTGACAGTTTTGCCTTCTTTTTTGATCCATGTATTTTCTTTTGGAGTGTTGTCATCTCGCGAGGGAGCCAGAGGCGCCCAGTACTTTGGAGTTTCCACATATTCAACAGGCAATTCGCGAATGAGAACACTTGAAGTTTCAAAGTGAATTTTTTCGTGTTCAAGTCCCATCCATAACGACCACCACGGCGATCCCTGTAAAAAAGATCTTTGCGGTTTATCGAAATCAGGATGAGTTTTAATGAGTTCCACAACCATGTTGTAAACGGTCTGACGGTAATCGCGGACAGTGGCAACTGTCGGCCACTCCATTTCATTTTTTCCCATATCATCCCAGGACATTTCATCAACGCCTGTTTCAAGAATCTTTTCCAGATACAAATTGACCGGCGCTTTAAACAAACCGGCGATTCGCATTTTATTTAAATAAAGAACGGCAGGGTGTCCGTAATAAAAAATCAGCGGGTGTCTCAAGGCGTGGTAAGGAGGACGCTTGTAAACTTCCTCGACTTTGAGTCCTGAAAATAAAAGCTCAGTAAGCGTCCAGGAATTGTTGAAATAATCAAGAGCATCCTGGCGGGTGCAGATGTTCAGGTTGAGTTGCGGAAGGGCCGAAAGGCACTGGCGGTCTTTATCAAAGCCAGGGCACTCTTCGGGCGCAAGCCCTGTCCACCATTTATCGCCAAATTGTTTTTTAAGTTCATGATTATAATGATTCTGCTGTCTCGTTTTCGTGAGATTAGGATTTCTCGTGACGGTCATCGACATAAGCTAGTTCTCCAATAAATTATCCCAATATTATTGGCCAAACCTTTAGTTTTGTCATGGTAGACCGTGCCTCTACGAGAGGAATTTTTACAGGCCTGCTCTCTATCCTTTTCAAGGCGATAAATATTCATTATTTTACCCGTATGACTATTAGGCGAGCACTGAACATGGGTTTTATGATGACCTGGATAATACTATTTCCAGTAGTTCTCATAATGTTACCGGCTTCTGCTGGGGCCGGAGTTCCTGACACTTCTCTTCCTTTCTGTAAAACCCCTTACGCTCTTACTTGTCCCGGCAGAAACGCAGATACTGTACGAGAGCAAAAAATTGCCAAAATTGAAACCGAATTAAAAGGGCGGGCGTTTGAAAAAATGCTCGATGACATTGAAGACGAAGGTTTAAAGTCCGTTCTGCAAAAATTTGATGATATTGACTCGGTCAAACCAAAGCGCGTTCGTCAGTCCGTTGAAAAAATCTTTTACGAAAAACTGCGCGAAGAGTTCTCCCGTTATATTTCTGAAAACAACCTTCCGGTCAATCTCGGCGATGAGATGGTGAAAGAAGCTTTGCACATAGCCATTGAGGAAGCTGAGTCTATTTCACCGTTGATTAAAGAAAAAATGCATACGATTCTCAATGAAACCCGTTTTCTCGCTTTTCAAAATAATGTCGACGACAATTCACTTGATGATTTGCATGCACTTTATAAACTTTGCACAAAATCATTTGAAGACAACGCCTTTGCAACAACATTGAAAAAAGAAAAAGTCGTAGTCATTTGTCCAGGAGAAATGATCGGGGCCATTGAATTCGGGCAGGAGTTTGCATTTGTTCCCAATCTTAAACTTTATCCTTTAGTCATGACTCTCGGGCATGAACTCTCCCACCATTTTGATTTCAAGCACTATCCTTCTGCCTATAAACAAGTTCTGGAAGAAATGTCTGAGCACAGCTCTGACTTTAAGAAACCTGTTGAAAAATATATGCGTGAAATTACCGCGGACATCTGGGGTCTTAAAGTGGCAAAGATTGTCATGAATAAAATCAGCAATCCGCTGACACGCTCGAAAATGTACGCTGGTTCGCTCAACGATCTTTGTGGAAGCGAAGACGATGGAGTTCATCCGAGCGGAAGATTCAGGATTGAAACTCTGGCTTCTGAATATCTTTGCCAATAAAAAATTCCAGACATAAGATGCGCACTATGCAGCTGACTCAAATCAAAGAACATCTCTACAATGAACTGGGAACTACTTTTCCCGCAGAAAGAAGACGCGATCTCATTCTTGAAATGAAAAAACTTTCAGACGTAAAAGTTCACTGTTTCAATTGCACCGGCACTTGCTGCACGATGAGCGCAAACTCCATGCAGATCACACCACTTGAAGCTTTCGAAATGCTTCTCTCTCTGGAGATCACACCAGAAAACGTTGAAGAAATTCGTCAGAAGCTAAAGGAAAATATTCAACACTACCGGCTTGATCATGAAATTTCTCTGGGAAAAAAAGCGCATTCGCATTTGCGAAAAACGTATACTTGCCCTTTCTTTGTCCCGGGCCCTAAGGGATGCACGATAAAAAAAGAACTCAAGCCGTACGGATGTCTGGGCTTTAATCCCAGACTTGAAAACGACAACGGATCGTCTTGTCATTCAGACCAGACCTTGCTTGAAAAGCGTGACAATGAAAATCTCGCGGACGAAGAAGCCGCCAATCTTTATTTAAAAAAAGAATTTCAGATTTACTGGACGAAGCTTGAGATTCCCAAGGCCCTGTTTCATCTGATCGACAAGATGTTCACCTGATTCAGGAAATTTTCCAGATCCTGATCGACAGCGGCCAGGACACTGTTCGCAGCTCCTCGCTCCCCCACGCTTTTTTAATTTTTTCAGCTTCCTCTTCCAGAGGATTTTTTCCGTTCATGGACATGTATTTCTGCAAGGCAGACCATGTGCTCAGGTAACCCAGAAAATGCTCACAGCTCCACTCCGCTTTCATGTCGATTGCAGGTGCACTGACTTGTTCAAACGGCATTGTAATGCTTTTGTAACCTGTTTCGACTAATTTTCTTTCGGGGTCCCAGTAATCGTGAAGGATGTCTTCATAAAGATGATGAACAGCTGCATCGACTTCGGGAGTAACAAAAGCATTGGCATAAGACCAGACAACCAGATGACAATCTTTCGCGGCAACGTGCTTAACAACGTAAGCAAATTTCTCATGATTAAACCAGTGAAACGCCTGGGCAACTGTGATGAGATCAAACTTCTCATCGTATTCTTTTTCCGGTGAATAAAAATCTTCGGCTGCAGCCGTTATGTATGTAATCCGTGGATCGAGAAGAGCGTTTTGAATCTGTTTACTGCTGGGATCACTAGCTACGACATGGCGGAAAATTTTTGCGAGTTCCACCGCGGCCTGACCGTTTCCGGTTCCGCAATCCCATGCAGAATTTTTATTTTTTGTTAATGTGGAAAGAAATGAAAAAAGTTCCCGGGGATACGTGGGACGAAAACGGACATAGTCCACAGATTGTTTAGAAAATAGATCTTTGAAATTTGTTTTCTGCATAGAACCTTCTCTTCTTCATTTTAATTCTGCTGCAATTCAGGTTACAATCTTTTCACTCAAGGTGGCAAAAATGAATTTGAAAAATAACGGCGCGCTTTTAACCGTTTTACTTATAGTTTTCGTAGATATCCTCGGTTTCACTATTATGATTCCGCTTCTGCCATTTTACGCTGAAAGCCTGGGGGCGACACCTTTTATGGTTGGTATGCTTTCTTCTATCTATGGATTTTGCTCTTTAATCGCAGGGCCCGTTCTGGGCGATCTTTCAGACCGTTATGGAAGAAGAAAAGTTTTGCTGATCAGTCAGATCGGAACATGTATTGGTTTCATCATACTCGCTCTTTCAAAAGTTTTATGGATTGTTTTTCTCTCAAGAATTATTGATGGAATTACCGCAGGCAACATGACTGTCGCCCAGGCCTATATTTCGGATGTGACTGAGCCGAAATACAGAACGCGTGCCATGGGAATGATTGGTGCTTCGTTTGGTCTTGGATTTATTTTAGGGCCTGCCATTTCAGGAGTCCTTGTTCATTTCGGTCACGCCGCTCCCATCTGGGCTTCTGCAGGACTTTCTTTTTTGAGTATTCTTGGAACTGCTTTTTATCTCAACGATGTGAAAAAACCCAACGAAGAAAGAAAATCTTCAGGGGCCTTTAATCAGTTGAAGAATTCTTTTCGACTGATGCAGACTCCGATTCTCAAAGAATGCTTTACAGTCTTTTTTATTTTCTCGATTGGATTTGCACTCTATATGTCGGGTCTCGCTCTGTATTGCGAACGCGCACTCACCTGGAATGGCCATCCATTCACTGCACGCGAAGTCGGTCTGCTGCTCTCTTATGTAGGAATTATCTCACTTTGTATTCAGGCTTTTCTCATGGGAAAACTTGTAGAAAAACTGGGCGAAGAAAAATTAATGATGATTGGTTTTGGAAGTACAATGACTGCTTTGCTTGTAATCGGTTTTGCTCCGGTTCTGGCCATTTTCCTGATGGGAATTACGGTCAATGCTTTTGGCAATGCCATTCTTCGACCGGCGATTACTGGAATGCTTTCTAAAAATGCGAGTCCTCATCATCAAGGCCTGGTCTTTGGCTTAAATCAAACTCTCATGAGCATCGCACAGATTGTTTGTCCTCTAATCAGTGGTTTTCTCATTGGAAAACAACTCACTTTTGTCTGGTGTATTGCCATCTCCGCTATTTCTTTTCTTGGCCTGATTATCGGCAGAACTACCGCTAAAAAATTGCGGATGCATCACGCTCACGCGGCTCATTCATAGAAAAACAGTATTTTTCTTATTCTTGCTCCTTGCCGGATAATTCATTATCAGGGAGGTCTTATGTCAGAAGCTGATCCTAAACAAATTTATAAAGATAAAATGCAGATCGCGGTGGAAAATTTCATGACGGCCGAGCACGAAGGCGCAGAAACTCTGGCGCCGGATACCTACGCCTGGGCCAAAGCAAAGCTCTACGACAACAAAAAAATCATTCTTCAGTATCCCGATGATCAGGAAAAAGTTGAAGAGGCCACGGATGATGCCGCCGCGGCAGCAGCTCAGTTGCTGGCAACCGTACGGGAAAAGGCCATGAAGCAGGACAGGCCGGACAAACTCCCGCCTGAAAAAGCGGAAAAGGAGGCCATCAAAGTTTTAGTAAATGAAGGCGGACCGGTAGTCTGAAATTCTGCTATAATCGGGGTAAATGGAAAAAAGTTTACGTCGATTGGGATTCACTCAAATTATCCTCTCCGGGATTTGTTTCGGTTTTTTAGGCTTCTTTGGAAAGAAGGCCTATGAACTGAATATTCTTCCCGGAGAGCTGCTGGCCCTGCGCTATTTTATTTCGGCATTGATTACTTTCGTTTTAATTTTTGTCACCAAACCTCAATCTCTCTTGAAGTTGACTCCTTTTCAAATAACAGCTTCAATTCTTCTTGGTGTTTTCGGCTATGCTCTTTTTTCCAGTTTTTATTTTATGGCACTTACTGGTCTTTCGGCTTCGCTGACAGTGTTGTTGCTTTATACCTATCCGGTTCTCGTCACTCTTTTTTCAAGGATTTTTCTGAAAGAAAAGATGGGAGCGAAAGGATGGATCGCTCTTTTTTTAGTCACAATCGGACTCATGGGACTGGTGTATGGCGAATGGAGTGTGAGTGGTGCGAAGTATTTATGGTTTGGATTTGGTTCTGCCTTCTTCTACGCTCTCTACATCATTCTCTCCCGTCAGTACTTAAGCGACGTGGAAGCACTGCCTTCCTCTTTTTATGTTCAGCTTGGTGCGGGAGTCATTCTCTCCGTTTTATTTTTTAAAGATCAACCGCTCAGACCTTTTGATCTCATCGCTCATCACGGATTGATGATTGTTTCGATGGCGGTTTTATGCTCGCTGATGGCCATGACGTTATTTCTGGCCGGTCTGCAGAAAATAAAATCTTCTGAGGCATCGATTCTCAGTATGACTGAACCGATCTCTGGCGTAATCATCGCGGCCGTGTTACTTCATGAGAAATTAAAATGGATTCAAGTATCGGGCGGCATTCTCATTTTGTTTGGAATGGTTCTGATCGCCCTAAAAAAAGACAATGAATAAAAAAAATATTCAGGAACATATAAACGATCTGAAAGGATGGACCCGCTATCGCAAAGGTTTGTGTGAAACCTGCCTGGGACTTTGCTGCTATATGCCTGTCGAAGTTAAAGTTCACGATCTCATTCGTCTCAAGATCCTGGATGAATTCCATCTCGAACTCTCCGAGCGCGAACAAATCAAAGATGCGCTCAAACATCCGGGTGTTCTTCGCTACACTCCCAGTACGCAAAAATTTACGTTGAAGCAGAAGCCGGATGGGTCTTGTTATTTTCTGGATAATGACAAGAAATGCACTCGTTACGAGGACAGACCTGATACATGCAGAAACCATCCGCAGATTGGTCCACGTCCCGGATTTTGCGCTTACATGAAATCTTAATCAGGTCACCCATTCACTTTTATTGTATTTGCACATTCCGACAAAAGTTTCGGTCGTTTTAAATCCAACGGATTCGTAAATTTTCAAAGCGTGATAAAGAGGATCAGCGACAATAACCAGTTTCTGAACATTCATTTTTTCCAGGGCCATCACGGCCGTGTGATAGAGAAGCGTGCTGCAGACACCCTGGCGTCTGAATTCCGGATGTGTGCCCACATTTTGAAAACGACCGAGACCGTCTTCTGCAAAAATGCCGAGATCGCCGGCCAGTTGAGTCCCGAGAAAGGCTCCCATCCAGTACCCTTTATTTTTTTTAATCATCAACCGGTAATCACCAATTTTTCTCGCAGCAAACTTCCGATAGGCTTTTTCATCGAAATGGTCGGCCCTGCAAGCGACGTGATTGTCTAAAACTGCGGCCCAGTCTTCTTCAGAAACAATCGGACGAACGTTCAGTTCCGGGTTAAGCTTAGGTGGCAACACCATGTTGTCAGTCACCATGACCGAGCTTTTTTCCAGACTAAAACCGTCAGAAATAAAAGGTTGAATCATTCCCGTTTCCCCAATAAGGGAGTCCCAGGCGAAAGTCATATGATTAACATTCATCGTGGCAAAGTGATCTCTAAAAAGAGAAGTCCATTGATCGAATGAATGTTCCTGCGGTGGTTGTTTGAAATAAATCAGATTCCCCCAAAAATAAGTCGGATTGGTGGGAGTTTTTACAACGACGTAGTCATCGTATTCGAAGACGATTCCGGTGAACCTATGAAAGATAAGTTCAGTCTTAAAGGCCAGTGAGTCTATTTTCATAAAACCTCATTAATAAGATTTTATGATGGATTGATTTGTTATGCAAATTCAGTTTAGAGACTCTTCTTCTTCACCTTCTTTTTGTGTTTGCATTTCACTTCACCGTTCACCATTTTGCAGCTTTTATCCACAATCGTTTTTTCTGTTTTGATGAGGCCGAGATCCTCTTTGTCCACTCCCGTTTCAGGAACTTTTTCAGTGGTGTCCTGAACGGGCTCCGTATTTTCCACTGACGGTTTGGGAACAGTTTCAACGACTGGCTTAACAGGTGATGTTTGAGCGTAGACATTCAGGTGAAAGGCCAGCATGAATATCAAGATAATATTCATGGTGTTCTATCCTCATTCGTTTGAGTTCTTTTCGCCTGCAGTTCGCGTTCCTTTTCTGCTGCATTTTCCGCTTTTTTCTGCGCCTTTATTCTTTTTCTTCTCTGCGTATCTTTTTCATCTGCAAGATTGGCACGCTTGTGTTCCAGTTTTTGTTTCTCGCAAGTCGCTTTATCATCTGTAAACTGACAGGTTTCATCCATCGACTTCCTTCCGATTTTTCTCAGCACCTTTTTCGTGCCTGAAGAAATATCGCTTTCCGGCTTTGTTTCGGGATTATTACCTTCCTGCGCCTTAATTTCTTTGTTGCAGGCGCTGACGAGTAGCAAGGCCATGAGTAATGCTTTCATAAAAACTCCTTTCAATGTCCTTCATAAATTTTCTTTTTAAACGAACACGCCTAAAAGGATAAAAATGTAATGGAAAAAATAACGAAACGTTATGAGCGACAGAAAGATAATTGATCAAGATGGTTTTTAAACCAGGAAACAAGAAGTTTGCGTCCTCTGTGATCATTTTGACGAAGAGGTCCCCACTGAAAAATTCCTTTACCAAAAAGCTGCCCTTCAAGATCTGAGCGCAATTTTTTTCCGGAAGAAGTCGGAGCTCCCTGCAATTGCCACTGAATTAATTTTATTCCGCATTTTAAATTGTCGTCAGCGTTCAAAATACCTTTGCTTTGAGGATCAATGTCACATTCTTTTTTTGCTGTTTGCTTTGCAAGTTGAAGAAGGCCATAACTGCGATGACCACGAGATTTGCCGGAAACAGCTTTGGGATTGAAAGCACTTTCAGCTCTCGTGAGGGCAGAAAAAAAAGTTATCCAGAAATCCGTTTTGTTTTCCAGTGTCGCTTTGTTGTAACCAGAGCACTCGAGTTCATTCAAATCTTCTTCAGCGATGGATATATTCAAAAGAGCTGTATTGCCTTCTCTATAGAGATCTTTAGAAAGTTCTTCTCTAATGGCGTCTGACCATTCTGTCTTCCAGGAATAATTTTTGTGATAAGGATGAATAGAAATCTCTGCATGAACTCTCACAGAGAAAAGAATCACAAGAACTAGAATTTTAACTTTCATGAAGAAAGTATAAATCAGCTCGATTTAAGTGGGCAAGTTACTGTGCGTGAAGTTCCGTGAGATCTGAAATAATTTTCTTATCAGTCACGATATAAGCTTCAAATGTTTTAGCAGCACTGCTTTTAATCCACGGAAAGAAGGGCGCAGAAGTATGTGTACCGATAAAAACGTCGACGTGGTTATCTTTAATCGCTCCGCCTTTATCACCGGCAAAGAAATAACCATCGTGAGTGATGACTCTTCCTGATGGCAGAGTGATTTGGGCCCCTCTCGCTGCCGGAATATAAAGAACAGTTCCGGTTGCAATACGGCCGAGATCGGTGGCAAGAGTTCTGTACGGAGCAAGAATAATATTGTCCAGACCGTCGCCGTATGGTCCGTGCGCTTCTCTGAATTTTGTTTTGCTTACATCAAATTTAAAAACTTTTTTGCAATCAACAGTGTTGTCTGATGTGACACCGGCATAGTTGTATGTTTTTGCTTCACCGTCTTTGCTGACAATTCTTACAGAACCTTCCAGAGCTGAATTACACCAGTCTTTCAACGACAAGCGCGGACCAAGTTCCATACTTTTTAAATCGCGAAGAGCGAAGCTTCCGGTATTGTCGGTCATTTGAGGCAGGTAATAATATGTGGCCCATAAAGAAATTTTAGATGAAAGATCATTGATCGTCGGTTCGCGAAACGAAAAAGTATCCTTTGCCAGCGGATCTCCTCTTTGTGCTTCTACTTCCCCATTATAGGCTTTCTGATGGAGTGAGGCCGTGGCGCAAGAACAAAGAAGTGAAAACACTACGACAGTCGTTAAAGTCTTTAACATTGAGATCCCCTTTTCGCGTTTATAAAAATTATAAGAGACAAAAAGAAAATTTCAGACCCAAACATTTTTTTCCTAGTAAAAAGTGAGTACTCACAAACGTGTTATGTTTAAGTTGGAAACGTACGGGAGAAAAAATGACCAACAAAAACGCTCAGCCATTTATCACCTCTGTTTTGATGCTTTCTTTGCTGTGGTCCTGCTCGACCAGCAACTGGCAGTCAGAAAAAGCGGACCGCCAGGTCGCCGCTGTGATGCAGACTTTTCCTGCCCTTCTGGATTTTCCAGAGCTCACGACGGATAAAGGAGAACTCGCTGCTGCCTTAAAAACGGCGCTGAAAAAATCAGTTAAAGGCATGACTGAAACAGACATCAATGAAGTCAGCGAACGCTTGAGAAAATACATGGCGTTTCTTGGATTGACGGCTAAGGATTTTAAAAAAGCAGAAGCCGCAACAGTAGTCGTCACACCGGAAGGAGAAATCGCACCTGTTGAAACTTCAAAAAAAATTCCCCGCGATGTAGAAGGCGGAGATGATGAAGATGATAAAACACCTTCTAATTTAAAAGCGATTCAACGTCTCTTGATCTCCAGCACCCAATTTCTGGAATGTTCCCGACTCACAGACTGGGAATGTCTTGAGAAAGAACCAAAGCTGAAGCCGCGGGCCGATTTCCGTCTTCCTAAAAAAGCAGACCTGGGCGTTCCTGTTATTGCCGGCGAAAAATTAGATATGGATGTTTTTTTCACGCAAGCCTGGGATGGAAGTCCGAGCGGCCATGTGGTCGATCGCTTTGCTGAAAGATTAAATAATGATGTTGGCAAGAGCTTGTCCATAGCCATGTATGGAATCGATGATGTTGAAGGAAGCATGAAAGGTGTTTACGACGCCATCATTGAACACGCTAAAAAAGCTGATACGCAAGTTCGCGCCGTCGTCGATGTTTCCGGTTTTGAACGCGGAAAATCGCCGTGGGTCTTTGATTATCTAAAACCTCAATCAGAAGAACTGGTTTCCTCATGGCTCTTTGGTGAATCGAGCAACAACCCGGGTGGCATGCACGCTACATTTCAGTATGAGGCCACGCCGAATTTTATCCGCTTCATGAACGAGGGAATTAAAACGCAGGAAGAATCGCGCGTAAGACTGGAATGGTCGACATCGCATATCATGCACAACAAATACGCTGTTCTCGAAAACAATGACGGCCTGAAATCCGTCTGGACGGGTACGGCCAATATTTCCAATCACTGCATGGGAACAGAAGCGAATTCCAACATGTCAGTTTACATCCGCAACGATCATATCGCTCAGGCGTTTCTGGATGAATTCAACTTGATGTTCGAATTTGATCCAACGTTGACAGTTAAAAGTAAACTGGTTCGAAACAGCGATGAAAAGACACCGGCGATGGCGGGACGTTTTCACCGCAACAAATATCCCGTTTCAAAAAGATTTTTTAAATTTAACGATGGAACAAATGTTCGCGTTCACTTTGCTCCGACAGACGACGCTGAACACAGAGTTATTCTCCCGATGCTCCTCTCGGCCAGAGAAGGAGATGAAATCAGAATCTCCATGTTCGGAGGAACAGGATATGAAATCGTCAGAGCGATGCAGTTTGCTGTCGCAAAAGGCGCGAACATCAGAATCGTCTACGATTCAAAACTTGGTCACGGTCTGACGTCGTGGACGCGCGACCGCGTGTTGAATGTCTTTATGGATAATCCATATATCGGAAAAATTTTAAACGCTCCTAAAAAACCGGGATCCATTTCGGTGCGCATTTCTACATGGAAAGGAAAAAATCATTACAAAGCAGGGACACTCACCCGTCACCTGGACAATGGAACTCTTCGTGCTGAACAAATTATCGTCGGCTCGCAGAACTGGAGCTCGGGCGGAAACGATTACAATGATGAAAACCTTATATCCATCCAGAACATCGATAAAGATGTTGAAGCCGCTGCTTTATTCAATAAAGAATTCGATTCGAGATTGTGGGTGAAATCAAGGGACGAACGCCCTCGCCTCTTCAACTGAATTTAAACGGCTTCGATGATGGCCTGAATTGCTTTAAAAAAATCCAGATGATCGTCCGCTCCCGGAATATGAATGAATGTTCCGGGAATGTCCGGATACAAATGCAGAAACGAATACAAAACATAATTGCAGACATATTCGCCTGCACTGGTGGAAATTTTCACCGGGACATAATTTGAAGCCGCATTGATCATTGGCTGCAAAGAAATCCGACTGAACAATCCGTCAGCTCCGTTTTCAAGAATCTTCTGCGCTTTCAACGTTACACCTTCGTTGTCCGGAATTCTTGCATCTACCCAATTGATTCCGATGCGCTCAATAGTCAGTTCAGTTCTTTTTTGAGCATGGCCGGTCAGTATCACATGCGTAGGTTTGAATTCAGAAATGACCTTATCCAGAAGCGGCAGAGAATTATTGAAACTCACCGGCAAAACCTGAGTTTTCACAGGAAAAGAAAAATTTTGGTTATTCAAGAATTTCAAAAGCTCTTCAGAAGGGTTTACAGTATTTCCTTCAAAAGGCATAAAACCTGTGACCAATACTCTCTTTGTCATTTTTCCTCTAACTCCCGTTTGAGAGAAACATAAAGGTTTTCCACTTTAGTTCTCGCCCAGGGGGTTTTTCGCAAAAAAGTTAAAGTTGATTTGATGCTCGGATCGTTTTTAAAGCAATTGATATCAATCAAACTCGAAAGCTGCGGAAAACCAAAATGAGCGACAAGCTCGGTAACGATCGCTTCAAGCGTTTTGCCGTGAAGGGGATTTTTATTATGCATAGAAACTCTCAAAAACTGCATGGCACATTTTCTTGACGATGTCTTTTTCTCCGCGAAGTCTCATCAACTGCAGACCGCCTTGCAAGGTCGCCATGATAAGATCCGCCGTAATTTTTGTATCAAGATCCTGACGGAATGTACGCTCTTTTTTTCCCTGCTCAAGCGTCTCAATAATCCACTCTCTTTGCATAAAGTGAAAGTCTTTGACCTTTTTTTTCATCTTCGCTGGAAGCGTATTATAGTCAGAAGTTAAGACACCCGTAGGACAAATGTATTGACCCTGTTCGCTTATCTTTAAAAACATGGAAACAAGCTTTTCTAGTTTCTGCGCGGCACTCAAGTCAGCGACCTTTGCGCTCCACAGTTTATAGGCACTTTCATAATCCTTGATCAGCTCCAGGCCCATTTCCTCTTTAGATGAAAAATAATAATGCAGGCTCGCCTTGCGAATTCCGAGAGAATCAGCAATTGTCTGGAAACTAAAGCCGTTAAAGCCTAAAGTCTGCAGATAGGTTTTAGCTAACTGAAGAGCTTCACGTTTTTTATCGGCCTTGGAATCATTTTTTAAGCTGTTGCTTTTTTCATTCATGGGTTATACTCTACCTACCAGTAGGTAGAATTGCAAGAAGGAACAAACTATGTTGTTAAAACAAATGAGACCAGTCGCCATCATGGGCGGAACCCGCACTCCCTTTGTCCGCTCGTTTTCAAGTTATTCGCGGACACCAAACAAAGAGCTGATGACTGCAACGTTGCAGGAACTCGTGAAAAAATTTAATCTGCAGAACGTGCAACTCGGTGATGTCGCTCTTGGGGCCGTCATGAAAAATGCCGAAGACTGGAATATGGCACGCGAAAGTGTTTTGAAATCAGGTCTGCATCCCCACACTCCAGGCTATGATGTGCAGCGAGCTTGCGGCACGGGTCTGGAAACAACCGCCCACATCGCTTTAAAAATAGCCAGCGGTCAGATCGAATCAGGCATCGGCGGAGGAACAGATACCAATTCCGACATCGCCGGCGTTTTAACTCACGAACTTTCGTGGGCCTTGATGGATATTCAGAAAGCAAAAACACTTTTAGAAAAAGCTAAGAAATTTGCTCAGATCAAACCACAAAATCTCATTCCCAAATTTCCGGTTGTACAAGAACCACAGACGGGACTTTCCATGGGAGAGCATTGCGAATTAATGGTCAAGGAATGGAAAATTACAAGAGAGGCGCAGGATCTGCTTGCCTACGATTCTCACCAGAACGCCTGGGCAGCCTATGAGCGCGGTTTTTTCGACGATCTGATTTTCGAATACAAAGGCGTAAAGCGTGATGCGATTTTGAGACCTGATACGACACTTGAAAAACTTGCAAGATTAAAACCGGCCTTTGATTTTTCAGGCAATGGAACGTTGACTGCCGGAAACTCGACAGCGCTGACAGACGGAGCTTCTGCCGTTCTTCTCGGCAGTGAAGATTTTGCTGATCAATACAAACTTCCTATTCTTGCCTACTTTGTCGATGCGGAATATTCAGCTGTCAATTTTGTCAAAGGAGAAGGACTGTTGATGGCACCGACATACGCCATAGCAAAACTGCTTCAAAGAAATAATCTGACACTTCAGGATTTCGATTTCTATGAAATTCACGAAGCTTTTGCAGGCCAGGTTCTCTGCACACTAAAAGCTTTTGAATCAGCAGAGTACTGCACTAAAAAATTAGGATTGAGTGGAGCTCTCGGATCTATCGATCGCAATAAATTAAACGTGAACGGAAGTTCGCTTGCCTTGGGTCACCCCTTCGCCGCAACAGGCGGGCGAATTGTCGCGACACTGGCCAAGCTACTTCACGACAAAGGTTCTGGACGCGGGCTTATCTCAATCTGTACCGCGGGTGGTATGGGCGTAGCTGCCATCATTGAAAGACCGGTATAGTGAATGAAAAAATATCTGCCGGTTTTGATGGAACCGATTTCCAGGATTGCGCCGGGTCTCGCGGCCCGGATTGCTTTTCATTTTTTTGCAACTCCTGTCCGCATCCCGCGTCCGGAATCAGAAAAAATCTGGCATGAGCAATCGAAAAAATATTTTCTCAAATCGGGCATCGCCGCCTTTGAATGGGGAAAACCCACGGATCCTCTCGTCATGCTCATTCATGGCTGGAACGGTCGCGGAACTCAAATCGCCTCCTTCGCCCTTCCCTTGGTGGAAAAAGGTTTTCGTGTCGTCGCGCTCGACGGTCCGGCGCATGGAATTTCTCCGGGGACAAAAACCAACCCATCACACTTTGCAAAATTTATCGAAGACTCACAAAAAGAATTGTCTCCAGAGGGCGCTCATACAGTGATCGCACATTCATTCGGAGGTGGCTGCGCCGTTCTCGCGGCCAGCAGATCATTGCGAGTAAAAAAACTTGTGCTTGTGGCGAGTCCCGCTTTTTACGAACGGGTTGTGCAATTTTATGCCCGCTCCTACAAGCTGAGCAAAATAGCTGAAGAAAAATTTACGGAAATTGTGGCAAAGGCAGCCGGCATTCATCCCAAAGATCTCAACATAGCGTCCATCGGAAGCAAGCTTCCGATTCCCAAAATGATTGTTCATGATAGTGATGACAATGCCGTCAATTTCCTTTCGGCAAAAGCTATGCACGAAGCCTGGCCTGATTCCGTACTTTTTAAAACAGAAGGGCTGGGCCACAGAAGAATTTTGAAAGATCAAAATGTCATCACAGCAGTGGTCAATTTTATCATCGCCTAACCGGCGCGCTGAAGAGTTTCGGAATTCATCTGCGCAATCGGCAGAGAAATAATAAATCTTGTATTAATGGATTTGCGGTCGAGATAGAGTTCGCCTTTGTGGCCTTCAACAATTCCTTTTGAAATGGAAAGGCCGAGACCGGTTCCTTTGCCCACGTCTTTAGTCGTATAAAAGGGATGCATCATGTTTTGAGCAACTTCTTCCGGAATACCGTGTCCGCTGTCAGTGACCATCAGTGAAATATGATTTCTCTTCACCATATTAAAAGAAATATGCACCCAACGTTCTTCTTTTCCATCAACGGCGTCATAAGCGTTGTTGAGCAAATTTAGAAGAACCTGAACCAATTGAGATTCACGACACTGTAGAGTAACGTCGGGAATCGGATCAATTTTCAGCATGACGTGGTGGTGGCGGAATTTTTCATTACAAAGCTCAAGAGTATTTTCCACAATCGATTTAAGAGGTGTGGCCACAAAAGGATCACCTTCAGCGTTGCGGGAAAAGGATTTTAACCCGCGGATGATTTTAGCAATACGATCAACAGTCTGATTGATCTTCGACAAAGAATCTTTGAAAGCATCAGCATCATATTGGCCGCGGTCAATCTGACGGCGTAAATGCAGCGTTCTTGATGAAATAACGGCCAAGGGGTTATTTATTTCATGAGCTATCCCTGAGGCCATTTCCCCCAATGAAACCAGCTTTGCGCTTTGAACAGAGATTTTTCTTCTCTCTTCCAGTTCTTCCTGGGATTGAAGAAAACGAACGAGGTGAACGGTTCCTCCGATCCAGAAAAAGAAAAATCCGCAGAAATAAAGAATGCAGCGTTTTTTCCACGAGGCGAGAATTTCATCGCGCGAGAGACCGACATAAATGAAGAATTTCGAATCGCCTACTCGTCTCATGCTGCTTATTCGCGACACTCCATCAATAAGGGAGTTGCGATCCAGATGCTTGACTTTGATTTTTCCGCTGAAGAGTTGATCCGTTATAGCACTATTTTTGATCGTCGCTCCGATAATATGATCATTCCAGGGATAGCGGGCATAAATAATATTTTCATTGCTTCCCAGAGAAATAGACCCTTCTCTGCCTACATCAATACGGGAATAAATTTCGCGAAAATAAGAAAGAGGAACCGAGATCGCAATTACGCCTTCAAAGCGTCCCTGTTTCAGAATTTTTCTACTTAAGATAATAGAAGGGATACCGGTAAAGCGTCCGATAATAGGTTTTGAAATAAACAGCTTTTGTTCGTTGGATTTTTTGAGCAGCTGGAAATACTCCCTGTCTCCAAAATAAACTTTTTTTCTGTCTTTCTCGCGAAAAAAATCATAACCATTTTTATCGATAGTAAAGAAAGTCAGTGCTTCTGGAATATCTTTCTGGCGTGCTTCAATTGTTTTTAAAATCTTTTTTAAATCGAGATTTCCTTCATTAAGTTCGTGCTCAACATTTCTTACTGTTTCCGAGAGTGTGAGATCAAAACGCGAAAAAACTCCAGTTAATTGCTCTTCAAGAACCTGGCTCAAATTATCCGATTGAATTTTTGCGCGCTCAACTTCAAGATGATAAGTCGATTTCAATTCTGTGACAGCGGCCAAAGCCGTAAGAATCCCGATGGAAACTCCCCAGAGCAGAAACTTTCTGTATTTTTTATTCTGAATGAGTTGGATGATATCTTTCAACATGTCCTCGGTCGTTAAACACCTTCTCGATTTATTCTATCAAGGTCCTGAATAATTTCCGTTTGCCTAAGAGACTTTAAGGCAAAATTTAAGTAGCCTTAACAATTCGCAACAGATTGAAGACCAACTGTAAAACCGGCTTCACATTTCCAAAGACTTAGTTGGCGTATTGAAAGTTCTCGTCTTAACATTGCGTTGATAAAGGCCCGAACGTGTGGTAATTCTTGCCTCCAATTATGAGTGAGAAAAATAAAGAAATCTTGATAGAAGACATCCATCAGGCATTAGACGTGCTTGAACAACTTGTTGAGCGCAGTGAAATGCTCACAGAGCTTTCCCATGAAAAGCGCATTGCTCTTTTCAAGGCCTGCGGTTTTATCGCTAAACCCGATAAAAAAGAAATTGCGAAACGAAACAAAGATGTAAAATTCTGGAAGCAAAAACAACTTGTCGAGCAGAACAGATTAAAGCGTGCTCAGACCGGTATCAGAAGTGCGCGTGAAAATGCTGTCTTCACCGCTCCAGAGCAGCTGTTATTAGACAGTGACAAGGCTTACCAGGAAGCACCGGAACTGGATACACCAAGAAACTGTTACGTCTGCAAGACGCTCTTCACCAAGCTTCATTTCTTCTACGATACCATGTGCAAGGAATGCGGTGATTTCAATTACCACAAACGTTTTCAGACAACAGATCTCACGGGTCAGGTCGCTCTCATTACCGGTTCTCGTCTAAAAATCGGTTACCATGCAACTCTCATGATGTTGCGTTCAGGGGCCACTGTTATTGCGACGACAAGGTTTCCTGTTGATTCAGCAATGAGATTCGCCAAAGAAAAAGATTATCAGGACTGGAAAGATCGTCTGCACATTCACGGATTGGATCTTCGCCACACGCCTTCAGTTGAAATTTTTGCAAGCTATATCGAGCACAAATTCGATCGCCTTGATATCATGATTCACAATGCCGCCCAGACTGTGAGAAGACCTCCGGGATTCTATGCTCACTTGATGGAAACAGAACAATTGAACTTTCACGACATCAATCCTGAAGCACAATTGCTGCTGAAGAATCACAATGATTTTAAAACTGAATTGAATCAGCTCACTCACGGAGATATCTCGACGGAGAAGGCCCTGCCGGTTACATGGCATGGAGAAGGTCCGGGGGTAGGTATTCGCGCTTCGGCCGAGCTTTCACAAATCCCATACAGCTACGATAATTCTCTGGTTGCCGAAGAAGTTTTCCCGGAAGGACAGCTCGATGCAGATCTTCAACAGGTCGACTTGAGAAAAACCAATTCATGGCGCTTGCGTCTGGGTGAAGTTCCGACACCTGAACTTCTTGAAGTCCAGCTCGTCAATTCCATCGCTCCCTTCGTTCTCATCAACCGATTGATTCATTTGATGAGAAAGGATTATACGGGCAAAAAGCACATCGTGAACGTCACGGCGATGGAAGGAAAATTTTATCGCTTCAAAAAAGAAGACCGCCATCCTCACACAAATATGGCGAAGGCCGCTCTCAATATGATGACTCACACATCAGCTTCAGATTTCGCGAAAGACGGAATTTTCATGAATGCTGTTGATACAGGTTGGGTGACAGATGAAGATCCGGCAGAAATCTCTCAATACAAACAAAAAGTTCACGACTTCCAGCCGCCGCTGGATATCGTTGATGGAGCAGCAAGAATTTGCGATCCGTTTATTGACGGAATCAATACCGGCAAACACTGGTGTGGCCAGTTTCTGAAAGACTACAAGCCTATTGATTGGTAGTCCCAGTCGTCATGATTGAGTTTCTGCTCACATTTTTCAAACCTCTTTTCCCTTCATGGAAATTTTTTGATGAGAGCACCGATACACCGGTGCTCCTCTATAAACACCTCGACGAATCCGACTGGAAAATCGCCATGCCTGTCCCGCCTAAGCGCTGGTACAACGTTTTATGGAATCCCGAAGGCAACTTCTATCTCGCTTATCACTCTCACATGCAGCAACTGATGGGAGATCTCACTGCTTTTGATGAAAATAAACTTGATGAATTCCACAATCAAATTTCCTATCAGATCACTGAAAATTTCGTGAAGATGCTGAACCTCCAGAAGCCTTATCATTTTAAAGTCAGCGCCATAAAAAAGAATGAAAGCGGATTTGAAATTGTAGAAGACATTCTTCTGTCTCAAGAGATGTCTCCATGAAAAGTGCTTATGAATGGACATTGCTTATTCTTTCTTTGAGTTTGATCGTACAGACGCTTGAGTATCTTTCGCTCTATACTCTTTTCACTGAAAAAGGAATCTGGCGATGGAGTCAACTTCGTCGGGAATTTCGTTATCTTCGTTTTATGGATTTTGCTTTATCGGAAAAGACCTTTCTCGTTTTGCTGGTGGTAAGATTTCTTCTGTCGATTACATTACTTTTTTCTTTTTCATTTCCAGTCGTCTTCTCTTTGTTCATCACTTCTCTGCTTATTGCTCAAAGGTTCAGAGGATCTTTCAATGGTGGAAGTGACTACATGACAACCATTATATTGTCAGCTCTCTCTGTAGCGGCTTTTTTTCAAACGGAGAAAGTGATGACGGGAGTCTTGTGGTATATCGCTTTCCAGTCAGTGCTCTCTTATTTTCTAGCGGGTCTTGTGAAAATCAGGCAGCCGCTGTGGAGGAAGGGACAAGCGCTTACGGCTTTTATTCATTCGCCAAATTACCAATGTCCTTCGCTTATAAAAGCAATGTTGGATAAAAAAGAAATGGCGCTTATTGCTTCGTGGTGTGTGATGCTGGGCCAGTTACTCTTTCCGCTGGCATTGTTTCTGCCTGAACCTTATGTTTTGGCAGCTATCTCAGTGGCCTTTCTCTTTCACTTGAACAATGTCTGGCTTTTTGGTCTCAACCGTTTTTTACTGGCCTGGGCGGCGACTTATCCTGCGATCTATTTTGTTGCAAAAAGTCTTTCAAACTCACCATAGCCGCTTTCTTTTAATTTTTCTTTGGGAATAAATTTCATCGCCGCTGAGTTCATGCAGTAACGTTTTCCAGTGGGAGCGGGTCCATCATCAAACACGTGACCCAGGTGGGAGTTGCCCAGGCGGCTACGCACCTCTATTCGTTTTATAAAAAAGAGATGGCGGTCTTCGCGGGTTTGAATATTGGAAGTAACAAGCGGCTTGGTAAAACTAGGCCATCCTGTTCCTGAATCATATTTATCTTGAGAAGAAAAAAGAGGCTCGCCGGAAACGATATCGACGTAAATTCCTTCCTTGTGATTATCCCAGTATTCATTCTTGAACGGTTTTTCCGTTTCGCTTTTTTGAGTTACTTCGTATTGAAGAGATGTAAGTTTTTTCTTCAACTCTGCGTCGGGCATTTTTTTATATTGCCCTTGGTCCCAGGCCATAGCGCCTCCCATTGCTCCAATCAGAGCAACTGTTGCAGTTAAAACAAGTGTTAAGAATGACATTTTCATTACAACGTCCTTTGTTACTCTTAGAATACCGCTCTTTGCTACTGATGAAAACTAGACAAAAACCTTATCAAACAGAAAGGGCTTTGCTAGTGTTGTACATCTATTAGGCAAACCGATAACCGAGGAAAGAATTATGATTACACTTTATGGATCAACGAGATCAAGTGCCGGCCGTTGTGTTTGGGCCCTTGAAGAAATTGGAGTTCCTTACACTTTGAAAGAAGTGGATATGAGAAACAAAGAACACAAATCTGCTGAGTTTTTAAAAATTAACCCGAACGGAAAAGTTCCTGCAATGGTTGACGGAGATTTAACACTGTTTGAATCAATGGCGATTAACTATTATCTGGCGGAAGCTTACAAAAAAGAATTGCTTGGAAAAACTCCAGCTGAAAAAGGACTTGTTCAACAGTGGAGTTACTGGTCGATTGCAGAAATGCAAAGCCCGATGATCCAGGTTTTCATTCAAAAAGTTTTTGTTCCGGCAGAAAGACGCGACGATAAAGTCATCGAAGAAAACATGAACCAGATTCCTGCGCTGATGACAGTTTTAAACAACGCTCTTGAAGGAAAAAAATATCTGGTTGGAAACGAATTTACGCTCGCTGATTTAAACGCTTCAAGCGTTATTGGCATTGCTCACGCAATCGGATTTGATATGAAGCCTTATTCAAACGTCAATGCATGGCTTGGCGCTATCGCAGACAGACCTTCATTTCAAAAATACATGGGAATGAGAAACGCTAAATAATGACGGGTACATTACTTGCCATTTCAGGAAGCCTCAGGACTAAGTCCAGCAATACGGCCGTTCTCCTGGCCGCTGCAGGACTTGCTCCGGAAGGAGTTGAAGTTAAACTCTTCAAAGGTCTTGAGGATCTTCCTTTTTTTAATCCAGATAAAGAAAGCACTGATCATCCCGCCGTCCTCCATTTTCGACGTGAAATAAAAGAAGCCAGAGCGCTCCTCATCTGCTCTCCAGAATACGCTCATGGCATTCCGGGCGTTTTAAAAAATGCTCTCGACTGGATCGTTGGTACTGCCGAACTCGACAAGAAAAAAATCGGAGTGATCAATGTCACACCTTTGCCCGCGACCGGTACTGCTTACGCGCTTGAAAACCTGGTTGAAATTCTTCGAACAATGTCTGCTGACGTCAAAGATGAATACGTATTGAAGATCGGCGAAATCAAATCCAAATTCCAAGACGAAGTTTTGACTGATGAGAAAACAAAGGCTCAGCTAAAGAGCTTACTAGAGANNCAGAACGAGACCTGAAGCCGGCGCCGTCATGATCTTTATTGGAGAATTTCCCTTTAAGGCTTCTTCAAATTCATTGAGTGTCATTTTTTTCATTCCAACAAGAAACAAGGCCCCCATCATCAACCGGATCTGATGACGAAGAAAGGATTTTCCCCGCACTTTGAAAACAAAACTTTTGGCAGGAAAGAAACTGGCGGTGAGATCTCGATTGGTTTCTACCAATGACATTTCTATTTTTCTTAAAGGACTCTGAGTGTCTTTTAAACGATAACAAAAATTTGAAAAATTGTGTTCACCTTCAAACAACCTGGCCGCTTCATTCATCAAATCAACATCGAGATCTTCATTAATCATCGCCATGAAAGGAGCGCAAAATGGATGAAGCTTTTCGCCGAAGGAAAAATAGTAATGGTATTCTTTAAAACGGGCCGAAGAAATTATTTTGAATTCTTTGCTGATCGGTTTTGCACTTAGGATTTTAATATCCGGAGGTAGAATCTGATTGAGCAGGCTGCAAAGCTGTTCTAGATAAATACATTCTTTCTCTGTGATCAATTCAAAAAAGTTTTCCTGAGCAGAGACCATGGAATCAGTCCGGCTTGAACCCATGATCTGAAAGTCAGTCGTTTCGAGCGCGTGCCTGAAGGCTTCTTCTATACTCTCCTGAACCGTTTTGCGGGACGTCTGCTTGAGCCATCCGTGATATCTGAACCCCAGATACTGAATGCGAAAGAGATAATAAAATTTCATAGTCACTATCGTAACATCGAAGCTATTATTAATCATGATAAAAAAATTGAAGCTCAGCGAGTGCACTGAAGGATTATGGAAGAATGGCCAGGGAAAAACCCGGCAAGTGGCCATTTATCCTCACGAAGCCACTCTTGCTGAAAATAATTTTTTGTGGCGCTTAAGCTCGGCAACGATTTTAAGCGATAACACATTTTCATCTTTTCCCGGGTTCGACCGGTGGCTGATCGTCTGGAAAGGTGACGGCCTTTTCTTGAACGGTAAGAAGCTAGGCTCCCACTCTCCGATTCATTTTCAAGGCGAAGAAGATATTCGCTGTACGCTTATCAATGATCAGGTGGTTGACCTGGGTCTTATTTATGACAGAGAGAAATGCACTGCTGATCTTAAAGTTCACACTGGTACTCTTGATGTAGTCGCCGTTTCCGAAACTGTTTTTGTGTTTCTTGCCAGAGGTTCAGGAATGGTGGGAAAACATGAAATGCATGAGGGAGATTTTCTTATTCTGGAAAATAAATCCATTCATCTGGAACTGGCGGGTGAAGCCCTCGCCTACGTTTTTTCAATAAAGCATTCTTAGAATTGTTTCCAATGGATTTTTCTTAAGAAATTTGATCATCTTGCTGTGATCGTCAATTTCTTTTTTAAGCGAATCACTTGTGGCCTTAATGGTGATAGAGCGATTTTCAAATTCTTCATCAAAAATTTTTGTCAAAGTCTGAACGACGGGGCGATCGAAAAACTCCAGACAGATCTCACTGCTGACAGATGTACTTCCCGTACCGAAATTGTGAGAACCGATAATCCCGTGATCTTCATCAAAGAGAAGAACTTTTTCGTGAAGGTATTCAAGCTTCTGATCATTCCACTGGGCAAGCTGCAATCCTTCATCTACCAGCTTCTTCATCTCGGGAAGACTGATCAAGTAGCCTCTATTGCTGACAAAGGCAGAACTCTTCAGACTGTTTGTGATCATCTTAACGTCTTTGTTCTGCTTGATGCTTTTTTCCAAGAAAGCTCGGTAAGGAGCAGTCGGAAGAACGAAATAGTTGTAGGCGCGCAGCTGAGTGAAATCAGTAGTGATCACAGTATTGATGATATCGTCTTTAATAGAAAATTTTTCTCTTCCTTTGTATTCATTTTTAAATTGAAGAAAAAGAACTTCATTTGTCAGAACGCGGGCCTTGGCGCCGTTTTCAAAAACCGGCTGTTCAGGAAAGAAGCTTTCATTCTTTTTAGAAAAACGAAGATCATTATAGCGATCGAAACACTGATCATATCTCAGGCGATCGGTGTAAGTATTGGTCTTGCAGTGATTGAGAATTTTCAAGTCGACCAGGAAATTAAAAAGTCTTCTGAAATGCTCCTGAACTTGATTGACGGCCGGTCCTTCGATTTTCATCTCCAGGTCTTTGGCACGGAAATCGTTATCTGAAATATTTCGGCCGCCTATGATGGCTGCTTTGCCATCAACCAGAAAAATTTTTTCGTGTATATTATTGGTCCAGGATTCATTATTGCCAGGAACAAGTCTGAGATACGCTAAAGTCGCATCGTTCTTCTTACGTGAATCGTGAATATCAAGGGTCCTTCGGGCCTTGCCAAAAAAATCCATCGTCACGCTGGGAATATAAGTCGACATCAAACGAACATCCACACCACGTGCATGGGCCTTTTGGAGCTCTTCCATCAGTTCAATCGGATAACCTGTATTATCCCAGTAATAAGTCACGATGTGAATGTGATGTTTAGCGTGGCGGACAAGATCGAGTTTTAATTCTGTTGATTTGTGCGGGTCCTGAAGAAGGGTGAGTTTATTGCCTTCAGTGAAATCATAGACAGCTCCCTTGGCAAATCCGGCCGTCAGGATCAGGGTCATGATAAATGAAAAGGCTCTTCTGATAAATTTCTTCATAGGTCATATCCTAACAAATCTGTCCATATTTTGGTGAGGACGAGTATTTATTACAGGGAAGATGACCTTGGAAGAAAAAATCTATTTCAATCTTTTAATGACGTGAAAACCAAATTGAGTTCTAACAATTCCCGAGACTTCCCCTGGCATAAGCTGGAAAGCTGCCTTTTCAAAAGAAGGAACCATCATCCCCTTGCCGAACTCTCCAAGGTTGCCGCCCTCTTTCCCAGAGGGGCATTGAGAAAAATCCTGTGCGAGTTTGCTGAAATCAGCCCCCTCGTCCAGTTTCTTTAAAATGTCTTTTGCTTCGTATTCATGATCGACCAAAATATGGGCCGCTGTAATTTTCATCTGATGTCCTTCTGTTTATGTCTACTGTCTAAAAGGAAGCTCGCCGATATAATCTTTTTTTCCAACGTCAACGCCGTTGTTGCGAAGAATGGAATACGCAGTCGTGATGTGAAAGAAGATATTCGGAAGCATGTGATGAATAAAATACTCCTGCCCTGTTAGGTATTTTCCTTCCCATCGTGGTGTCGATACTTTTCTCTCCATCGCCCCGTTGAAATCTTCAGGCTTGAAAGTTGAAAGATAATGAATGGTATCATCGATGCGAGTTTTTAATTCCGCTAAAGTTTTTTCTTTGTCTTCATGCGAAGGTGCTTCTTTTCCTGTCAGGCGTGAAGCTCCGAGCTTAGCCGTATCGCAAGCGATCTGCACTTGTCTGATCAGGTTAAATTGATCTGGTGCAAGTCGCGATTGAAGAAGAACGTCAACTTCAAATTTTTTAGCATCAGCAAATTGCGCTCCTTTATCTAAAATGGCGCTGAGGTTTTTTAACATTTTTGAAAACTGAACAATACTCACTTCGTAAATCATAGGATCCTCCTCATTGAAATATTTCCATCACTATAACGATAAAAAAAGATTAAGCATAGCTTAGCGATTAGCTATTTTTTTTCCTGTGAAAAGGCAAGTTAGAATTGGCAAGACTCGCACTAACCTGGAGGGTGTTATGCAGAAATATTTTCTTTTACTCGCGCTAAGTTTAAGTCTTGCCTCAGCTTATGCGGCCCAGGCTCCGGCCGACAAACTGGATAAAGCGGCCGAAGCTACCGAGACCACTGTCAACCAACAAGGTATCACCGCTGATACTCAGATGAAATCGAGTGACTCAAAAACAGAAATGACAAGAAGATTGCGGGCGAAAATCATGGCGGATGATCAACTGTCGACACAAGCTCACAATGTAAAAATCATTACCAATGAAGATGCGATTACACTGAAAGGAACTGTCGCAAATAGAGCAGAAAAAGTAAAACTTGAAAACTATGCCCGTTCAATGGCCGGTGACTTAAAAGTTTTCAATCAACTTCAATACAAACGCTAACAAGGAAGGACTTATGCATTTGGGAAAGAAAGGAAGACATTCAGTATTCGGAATTTTCAGTGACAGAATCACGTTAGAGCGCGCGGTCGACATGCTCAAGGCCCAAAACTTCAGAAACTCTGATATTTCAGTTTTGATGAGTTCAAAAGAAGGCACAAAAGATTTTGCTGTTGAGAAACATACCAAAGCTCCTGAAGGAGCAACGACAGGAGCTGCTACCGGCGCTGTGGCCGGCGGAGCACTTGGCTGGCTGGTTGGAGCAGGTGCGCTTGCCATTCCAGGACTAGGCCCTTTTATCGCGGCCGGACCGATCATGGCCGCTATTGCCGGTGCGGGCGTTGGCGGAACAGTTGGAGGAATTGCCGGAGGTCTTATCGGCCTTGGTATTCCTGAGTTCGAAGCGGAACGCTACGAAGGTTATATTAAAAAAGGCGGAATCCTTCTTTCTGTTCATGTGGATGATGGAAAATGGGAAGATAAAGCAAAAGAAATTCTCGAAGAGTGTGGTGCTAAAAATGTGGCAACGACTTCTGAGAGAAAATCTGACGAACCGACTTATTACAAAGATAGAATTGATTCAGACTTTGAAGATCGCCATCCATAAGACAAATGGCCCCGCTTTTGGCGGGGCTTTTTTTATCTGTTTGTGACAGGAGGAAGCGGCTGATTATTTCTGCACGCATCCGCTCCCGGATTCGAAACACACCATTGACTCAAAGTCGTCACTCCAATCGTTCCTCCGGTCCCTGTCGTTGGGGTTGTTCCCATAGGGACTCCTGTGGCCGAAGTTGGAGTGACTCCCATAGGAACACCTGTCGCCGAAACTGATCCGCCGGCGGGAGAAATGGTTGAAGCAGAATTAGTTGTTATTGTATCAAGGTAATAAGGGCCAGTGCGATAGCCATTGATATCGTAATTGGTCCCTCCGTAATTGGTATTTCCAATTCCATTGGTCTGATTGACTGTTCCGGTGGGAGCAGCGCCAGGAGTGGATCCAACTCCTCCTTGAGCCGTTTGACTTGATGTCGGTGTGGTTTGAGCTCCAGCATTTAAATTCAAGGCCAGTAAAGCAAGAAGTAAAAACGATTTCGTTTTCATAAAAACCTCCAGGCATTGATTGATTTTATCGCTGAAAATTATGAGTGAAAACTCAACCCTTTTTCTTCTTTAACGACAGTGAGGATTCGGGCCATATCTGCGCGTTTGGGACTGCGTTCAATTCCAATCGCATTTAATCCGTAATAATTCGCCATCGCAATCATCGAACCTTGTCCGCAGAAAGGATGAATAAGTGTTTTTGTTCCAGTTTGTTCTTTTAAAAATTTTGCAATCATCATGCAGGCTTCGAGACCCATTCCTCTCTCCCAGGTCTTGTCTCCAATATCAGGGATCACATCTGGAGTGGATAGTCTTAAATCGCGCAGACGATGCTTCTTTGAGAAACACAGAATATGAGAGTAGGCCGGTCTTCCAAAAGTCGCATAGCCAGGCTTAACTCTACAGATAATTTTGTGAAAGAGTTGAGCACTACCTGTTTTCTCCGCCATTTTCTGAATAAGGTAAGCTTTATCAATCCACTCGCCGTCTACCTTGATATCTGACTGATAAAAAACAGAAACGCCTTCATCCGGTGTTTTAGAAAGAACGAGCTCAGCCGTCTCCATAAACCAGTCTTTCCATTTTTCCAGGGGCATTCCGGTGAATTCGGAAATATCCGGCATAGAAGCAATGAAAGATGAGCCCTCAGCGATAGTGGCGTTTTTCAACCATTCAATAGCATCATCACAATAAACAATTCGTTGAGATTTTTCTTCCGTCACTTTTTTCCTTTAAAGACTTTTTGATAAAACAATTCGCGAAAGAGCAGCGTTTTCTTCTCAAGGGTTTCATCTACGCTCAGAATCCATTCTTGATACTCCTGCATTCTGGGAATGGAGCGAACGCCATTGGCCGATGGAGAAAGCAGAATGACTTCTTCCGGTCCTTCCACTCTTCCGATATGTTTGGTGTACCAATGATAAACTTTTTTTGAAGTAAAATATATTTTTTTAAAATGATTTTTTTGAATAAAATCGCGAAGACCTGTATTCCATTCTATATCGTAAAGATCAGCATCGTTAGCGCTGCCATTTTTTCTTCTGCAGGATTTGATCACATCGGCCAGCGAGATATTATTCGCCTCCAGAAAACTGACAATCTCTTCTCTTGTAGACAGCTGCATTTTGAAAGCTTTCCCAAGTAGCTTCCACAAATGATTGCCTTCGCCACCATAATAAAAATCTATTTCATTTGCTTTAATTTCAGCTCGTCTCTTAGGGTGAGTAAATTTGCCGATGGGAAAACTTCCGATGATAAGAGAAGAAGGTTTTTTGCTCAAGTATTCCCCGTAGGGATGGTGTTCCCGCAGAGCTTTCATTTTTTTGGCGGTGCCGGATATTTGACAGCGTTCTTTTCTATTTTCGCAAGCACAGCTTGCTCCAGATCTATATTAAGCTTGGTACACAAACGATTCAGATACATAAAAATGTCAGCCACTTCTTCTTTTGCATGGTCAAGCACCGCCTGATCTGAAAGATCGTTGCTCTCTTCTTCCGTTTTCCACTGATAAATTTCTACCAGCTCGGAAGCTTCTACTGAAAGCGCCATCGCTAAATTCTTCACCGAATGAAATTTGTTCCAATCTCGTTCATCGGAAAAGACATTTAGTTTCTGGGTGATCAATTCGTAATTCATAGGATCCTCTGAATATTTTTTGTGGCATGCTGACTCGATAGCACTTCAATTTTGCCTCAAATTTTTTTCTTTGAGCACAAAAATAACTGATTATAACGTGGATTCTTTTGGCATGGAGAATGCTACGTCATAACACAGTCAACAACTGACTCTACAACCAATCAAGGAGGGTGTTTATGGTAGGAAGATCTAAGGTAAGTGGAAGAAAAAAAGCAACCAGCAAAAGAAGCTCAACATCAAGAAGCAAATCCAGCACTCGAAAAACGCGTTAGTCATCCGCTATTTTGATTGCTTTAGAGTGCAAAGGCAAACCCCCTTTGCACTCTTCTCCTTTTCTGCCCCACCTCAGCTATAGAACATATCAAAAAGACATTCTTTAAAGGCCGGCACTGAATCTGCACTTTGAAATGACAGGAAGTAAAACAATAGATGGAGTACTGAAGATTCTATTGTACAAGAAAGAAGCATGAAGTTGACTACTATACGCTATCTGAATCCAAGAGACTTAGTGCTCACGGATGAAATAGGTAAACTAGTCACAAAGGACTTCATTACCTAACCTTGTTTCCGACCACAGTAAGAAGCCACCCTTTTGAGGTGGCTTTTTTTATTTTTTCTTCCAGACTTTCAAGTAATTGACTTCAAACGAATTAGCTTCGCCCGTTGGTGTCGAAGTATCAGGCGTTCCGCTCGCACTTCCAAACCAAAGATCGAGAAGGATATACATTGGATCATTCATTGAAACATTCAGTGTGTAAAAAGCTGAGCCATCAAAATAGAAAGTTAATTTGGACGGTTCCCAAAGGAGACCGTATTTATGAAAGCCTTTGGAAAGATCAGAAGTCACCAGAGTTTTATGTCCAGCAGGATCAGTAGTCGATCCTTGAGGCCAGACAGTGGCCGCAAACGCTGTGGGATTCAAACTGGCATCACTCCATCCACTCGACGGTCCGCCGCCGGCGTAAGCTTCCATAATGTCTATTTCGGGTCTTCGATCCCCAATGTGATTAAAGATCCAGAACGCCGGCCAAGTTCCCTTTCCTCTGGGAAGTTTAGCTTCCATTTCAAAATAACCGTACGTTTGAGTAAACTTTCCGTCCGTATCAATTGTGCGGTTAAAAAATTTTCCGCTCGTATCACGCGCAGGCCAGATTTTCAGACTGCCATTGGAAACTTTGTAGTTGATAGTCGAATTCGACTTTTCATAAAAAATAGCATCGTTCCAGATCGTTTTGTTCAAAGCACTTCCATAAAAATCTTCGCTGAACGTGAGTATGAAATCGCCAGGATTCAACCCATAAGGGCCGGTCGAAACAGCTTCTTGAACAGGCGAAGCCTGCGGCTGAGAAGCGGCAGGTGATGCGACCACGGTCTCGCTGCTTGTAGGTTTCACCACCGTTTTTTGCGGAACACATGACAGTGCGGTCATTAACATCATTAAAAGAATAGTTTTCATAGAAATAAAGTTTAACACTGAAAAAAAATCACAGACAAATATTTCTATTAAAAATGATTAATAGGAAATGATTCTTTCAAGCAAAACCCCGTAGTCATTTCCCGTCCCGGAGGTCGACGTTGATTTTTGTATAGAGCTGTCGATATACCAGCCCTTTCCCAGCGAGTGGCGCAGACCTGCCCCACTGACGCCTTTACCTTCTGAACTGACTCTCAGTGAATTGCGTCTGCCTAAACCAACCTGGGCGGAGACTTCCTTTGTCGCAGGATCATACCCAATAGATTGAATCGGACTGCCGGCAAAAAAATAGAGAACAGATAAAGAAAGAAGTCCCTGAGAAATAATCTGACTGGTTGTCTTTGATGCGGTTTTATCTTCAGCATCCAGATCTTCCAATGGTCTGCCAAATAACAAAACAGCAATAATATCGTCTTCGGGAAGAGGTGGTTTGCTGGAAAACGCCGTCCGCGGTTTTGACAAAGGGCCTTCCAGATTGAGAGTGATCGTATACTCTGGAAGGAGAAAATCAACGACGGCCTTCAGATCGGGTTCAACGGGTTCGTGAAAATTAATCCGGACTGAGTTGATGGAAACTTTTCGTCTGAAAATTTCTGTTTTTAGCGGGAGTGTCTGAATGAACCCCGTATCAATTTTTCCTTCGTCAAACTGGAGATCGAAATAAAGCTTCAGGACTTCATCCAGCACATTGGTTTTGATCTGCAGAGGATCTTCGGCAGAAGCTTGAAGCTTCATGGACAAGTCTTCGCGCTTTTTTTGCGCCGCTGTCTTTTTTCTTTTTTTGTTTTTTTCTTTCTTCAAATCGCTTGCACGGTAAAAACGCGGATCAGGTTTGAACTGCGGAGGCATTTTGTTTTTCTCCAGGCGAGGAAGCTTTAGCAAGACTTTTTCAAAATCCACTCCCAACACAAATGGCCCTGGCTTCTTTGCTTTCGTATCAAAATCAAAATTGGAGTCCAGATGGAATTTCAGGAATTGCTTGGCGCCGGCAAGATCAACATCTGTGCGGACAAGCATTTTCACATCCTCAGCGCGCTTTGCCCGGTCTGTGCCTAAGGTGACGACGAGTGAACCTTCCATGGCATTAATGGGCGCAGGAAGCTGGTTAAAGGGAGGCTTCATTAATCTGAAGAGAGTCTGTTTTAATTTTTCTACGGTGATATCGCCTTTGGTTGTCAAAAGAATATTTTTTAAAACGACGCTTCCTGAAAGATTCTGGCCAATCCATTCCTTTCGGATTGTAGAACTCAGCTTAACTTTTGCCGTATCTATTTTGCCCGTAAGAGTTATCGGCACATCCCATTTTTGAATAAGGGCCACCAGATTGAGTTCTTTAAAATACAGTGGATTTCTGGTTTTCAAATCAACGGGAAGTTTAATCGGCTTTGGTCCAAAAACAGTTATTTTATCTTTGGTTGCAATGATTTTAAAATCCGTGACTTCTGCATTGATCTCTTTGGCATCTTTGTGAAGCTTCACTGAAAAATGTGTTGTTTTTTTATCCAGACCAATTAAATCGATAGATTTCATATTGAGTTGTATCTCGGGAATAAATTTGTTCCAGAGACTATCCCAGAGTTTAAAATAATCTGTCGGCGGAGAATCGTCTTCTGCTTTTGTTGTGACAATAAATCTGTCAGACTCTACGGTAAGAGGCTCATAGACATTCCAGGACAACCCCTCTTTTTTTGTCCAGCCCAATTCGGCATTCCAGCTGACGGAATTCAGACAAGCATCTATTTTTTTCAGCTCGTTTTCTTTGATAAAGCAGAACTCCTTAAAGCTTCCTGAGAAACGGCGTTTATTCCAGTGGATCATTTCGTGAGTGAACGTCATTTCTTTGATTGACCAGCTTTTAAAGATACCTGATTTTGCCAGGGCAAAATTTAACGTCTTGGGGGTGACAATCCATTCAGGTTTAAAAAAAATGGTCAATGCGGCTCCGATAATCACGACGAGAATAAATCCGACGATCGAAGCGAGAATAAGAAGAAATTTTTTCATTTAAAAAACTCCTCCTATTCCGACGAAAAAAAAGAAACCATCATCTTTCGGTGTTTGATTGGAAAGTGCGCGTGCCAAATAAGACTGAACAATACCAATGGGAGAAAACCAGCGGACACCACCGCCCGGAGAATACCATAACTGCTTCTGCAGTTTCATGGATTCTCTCCCAAACCACGCCGTGTCCACAAAGGTGAATCCTTCCAGATTGGGATCAAACATATGCGTTTTTCTTGCTTCCAGTTTCACACTGAATTTGGTCAGAGATCCCGCACCGGCATTGGATGGCAAAGTGGCAAGCTCAAAGCCGCGCACATCATCACTGCCCCCTCCATAATATTTTACCGATGGAGGCAAAGTGGAAGGATCAACATGATTGCGGACAATCGTTGTCCCGCTGTTTATACGGAATCCCCCGATCGCACTGCCCTTTCCCAGATGACCGATATAAATAAGTTTCAAAAAAGTATAATCGAGTTTGAAAAGAGGATCCATGAATCCAAGTGCCGGATGTCTCAAGTCAAAATTAAAGCGGGTATAATCTCCGTCCTGTGGATGATCATCGAAGATTTCATAGACATGTGTCTGTGTCTGAAGACTGCCTTCAAGAGCAATGGTTTTGTATTTGCGGGTTTCATCCAAAGCTTTGGAGTTAAATGAACCGATTGTAAATGTCGGTCCGGAACTCCAGATCCAGTTGCGGTTCAATGTATCACTGCTCCACTGCATGTGCGGTTTTAAGGATGCACTTTTTTCCAAAAAATCCTTCTGATCATTTCTTTCCAGGGCAAGCTCGCCAAGCACTGATTGTCTCGGATGATCCGGCCACCAGTATTGATCAGTAGAAAGTTTCAAGGTCTGGGTTTTAAGAGAAGCCTGAACACTGGCTTCCATGGTCGAGGCCATCGGGCCAAATCTCTGGTTCGACCACTTCGCCCTGGCAATGGGGCCAAGTTCAGTTGAGGCGCCTGCACCAAAGCGGATCGTGCGGGGAGGACCGACAATAAATTCCTGTGTCATTGAGAATGAGTTTTTATCGAGCTCGCATTTTTCCTGAAAAAAAGTTCCTTGAACAATTCCTGCACGGGTAAATCTTTTTTCCGTCAGATCAAGTCCTCTTTGAGTAAAAGGAAATTCCGGTTTGAACGGATAGAATCGCTCCAGCGCACGGTCATCAACGCCTTCAATGGATTCCCTGGGAATTTCACCGTAGGGAAAAGATTTGAGATTCGTCACATCCATTGTAAGAATGCCTTCATCCACATTGACTTTGCTTTTGACTTTCACACAGGGATAACCGCGGTCGCGCATAAATCTGGTCGCTTCTTTTTCCAGAGCATCCAGCAGCTTGGGAGTCAGCACTTCCTTGCGATGATGGCGGTACATATTTTTTTGCAGTTTTTCTGAATCGACAAATATGTCTGAATTAACTTCAACTGAATTTAACCGCGTCTGCTCACCCGTATGAATGTCCAGACTGTCCCCGTTTTGAACAATGTCAGGTTTCGAATAGCCTTTAGATTGCAAAAAACCCTTCATCGAAAATTTTGCCTGATACGCCGGAATATTTTTATAAGCTTCTTCTTCCGGATCACCGCAGACGAGTCTCTTCTCGGTGTCTGAGAACTCTATTTTATCAGGTGAATGAATTGCTATCTCCGGGCACAGATTGAAGTTGCGCTCTTTATGAGCGCAACCAGATAAAATGAATAAAACAAAGATAAGAGTTTTTTTCAGCATCTAAAGTTTAAATGATTTTTTTAAACGGGACGCAGCCATCTCCTGCGCCGAACGCGCTTCTCTTAAGACCGGCGCCATTCCGAAAAATTCATGAGTCACACCATCATAGTTGCGATAACTCACCTTCACGCCTTGTTTCTTCATTTTTTTGGCGAGATCTTTGCCTTCACTTTGCAAAGGATCAATCTGAGCAGTGATGATTGTACAAGGGTTGAGCCCCTTGAGATTGGCATTCACTAAATTTATACGTGGATCATTTTTATCTGCAGGTGTATTGAGATAATTATCCATAAACCAGTTCATCATCGACTTGTTGAGAGGTTTGGCATTTCCAAATTTTTTGTAAGATTCCGTTTCCGTGTTTGTTCCTGCGAGTGGATAAATCAGAAGTTCGTGCGTCGGCAGTTGAAAATGTTCATCGCGGGCCCGAATCGCAGTGTTAAGCGCCAGATTTCCTCCGGCACTTTCTCCAGCGACAGCGACACGTTTTGGATCACCGCCAAAGGACGCGGCATTGGCCACAACCCATTTGTAGGCGGCATAAGCATCCTCGTGTGCGGCAGGAAATTTATTTTCAGGTGCTTTTCTATATTCTACAGAAATAAAAATCGCCTTAGTCTTGCTGGCAAGAGATCTTGGAGTCGCATCATACGTATCGTTATCAGCAAGAACGAAACCTCCCCCGTGATAGTAAACAACAACGGGCAAGGGGCCCTTGTCTTTGGTATAAGGCTTATAGAGTCTTGCCGGCAAAAGACCAGCGGCTCCTTCAACTGTGATGTCTTTGACCTCTGAGACTTCAAGCATTTCGGTATTGGCATCCCGCGATTGCGCCATTACTGAGCGAACAGCATCAGTTGGTGTTGGTTGTTTTCTCGCCTCATCAGCGTTTAACGTTTCAATTGGTTTTGCGCCTTTCTTATCCATCTCCGTCAGTATTTTCTGCATTTCTTCCGTCGGCATTTTTGATTGCGCTCCAAAAACCTGCAATGAAGCAAAGGCCAACAGCGATACTAAAATGGTTTTGTAATTCATAAAACACTCCTGTTTTAACCGTCGCTGTTTACATTGCAAGCCCCTCGCCTGTAGCGTTTTGCCTCGGGGATTTCCTCTCGAAAACTGGAAACAATTTGAAAATTCATTGGAAAAATCTGGCACGTCCTGTGCTTTTATCTAAGGCAAGGACGCAAGATTGGAGAAGAAAATTGATTCGACCCCAATACAAAGCGTGAAGATTAAAAATTACAAAGTTTGTTGGTTTGAATTCGAAAAGAAAGAAAGCAAACAGATGAGAGGACGTAAAAATCCTTTTTATTTTTTGATCTGAAAAGATTTGTTCCTAAAAAACAGTAAGAGCCGCCTTCACGGGCGGCTTTTTTTATTTAAGCTGAGTGCATTGGGAAATCCTGCTCCGCTTGCGGTATTGTCGAAAACCACCCAGATCTCTTTTCTGCTTTTTTTTATCTCCAACGAAAGATTCCGAAGAAAGCTTTCGGAATAGGAACTGCGGTAAATGACAGGTGAACCATGCAGTCGATAATATTTAATGCCGGCGTAGTTATACTTTTGTCCAGGGCATTTTTCCGGATCGGCAATCACTTTGCTGATGGAATATTCTTTCATCAGTGCAAGAGAATCTTTCGTCAGCCATGTTGAATTGCGAGGCTCAATGACCACTGCCTTATCAAATGATTGACGGATGAGCCTGTAAAACCGCTGCATTCTCTTTTCATTAAAATTCATCTTTGGTGGAAACTGCAGCAAGAGACAACCAAACTTTTCGTCAAGCACCTGGTACAATTTTAATGTTCGCTTCAATTCCTTCGCAGGTGGATTGAGATCGCACAGATGAGTAAAATTCTGATGGAGTTTTAGAGAAAAAGAAAAATTTTCAGACGTAAGATCTTTCCATTTCTCCAGCGTTCTTTTAAGGGGATCTTTATAAAAAGTCGAATTGATTTCACAGCAGTTAAGCCATTGCGAATAAGTCTGTAACTGCGGCGTTTGCTCCTGAGAGAATTGTTTTGGTAATGACCAGCCCGCTGTCCCAATCAAGATCATAGTGCCTCCGCCTTAATGATCGTTCGGAAAAGATGAATCGAATAATTGTTTTTTTGGAATTTTCTCATCAAGGCACATGAGGCATTCTATATCTGTAACGAGGATAGCAGAAATAAGAGGAAGCTAAAAAGATGATAGATAGTACAAATAAGAATTCTGATTATCCAAAGGCAAAATCTGGTTCGAGCAAGCGTAATCAGAAGCAGACTCAAAGTTCCCCTGACGAAACGAAAAAACCAGTTTAGGGAATGTGTGTGGAGGCAAAATCCACGGTGAGAGCAATACACTCGAACACTTTGGTAGTCAGCAGCAGCTCTGCCCTCAACAAAAGAGGACTTAACTGCATTTTAGAGTAAATTCGTTTCTCTGTTAGACCCGGGGGAGTTAACTCTCCCCCTTTTTTATTTTCTTTTTTTGAATTGGACCATAATTGGTTTTTTCGGTCCAATGGTTATTTGCAGCACTTCCGAGATAGGCATTTTCAATTCAACCAGTTCGCACTCAAATGAGTGAAGAAAAAAAGCAGTCAGAAGTTTGATCTCAATAGAGGAAAGTTCAGCACCAAGGCAACGTCTGGTCCCTCCGCCAAAAGGAGCAAATTCAAATGGCGAATATTTATTTTCAAGAAAACGATCCGGCCGGAAAACATCCGGGTCCTTCCATAAATCCGGTTGACGATGCAAGAGTGACAAACAAACACCGATTTCTTCATCCACATCAACTGTGTCTTGCCCCCACTTGAAAGATCTGTTTTGAATTTTTCTTGTCACAAACGGAACTGGTGGATTGATGCGCAAACCTTCGGAGAAAACGGCATCAAGAAACGGATCATCCAGTATTTGATAATAATCGAGCGAGCTTTTAAATAAGGCCAGTTGTTCAACGGCTCTGTTTTTTAAAAAGGGATCTTTCAGGAGATAAAACAAGGTCCATGTGAGCGAAGTTGCCGAGGTCTCGTGACCGGCGACAATAAATGTACGGATGTGATCGAGCACTTTTGTTTTACTCATTTCGCCCAGGTCATAGAGAGGTCCTTTTGCGCCAGTCTCAAGCCCGCTAAGATAATATTCGTAAAAACGCTCATCAAGCGCCAATTTTTTCTGATTGAAAACATTCCATGTCATCGGCACCCATTGGGGAATAAAGAGAAATGAAGCTGAATAACTTTTCAAAAAAGTTTCAGTTAATTTCTCGGCCTCGATATAATCTCTCTGTTCCAGATGAGGAAAAAGAAAACGCAGAATGATTTTTAATGTCGCTTTAAAAGAAAAGGATTGAAGCGAAAGAATGCCCTCGTCTTCTTTTTCGCCTTCAATTTCCTTAAACACTTCTTCAATCACAGGCGCGAACTGAAGAAGATGACTTTTAGAAAAATGGGCCATGAAATCTTTTCTGGTACTCAGGTGATTTTTTCCTCCAATCATAATTAAACCCTCTTTTCCCAGAAGTGGTCCGACAGGATTTTTTTCAGAGGGAACAAAACTGTCAGGTGGGGCGGTGAAAATAGATCTCGCCAGGTCGCTTTTTCCTGTCAGTTTGATTGTTTTTGCGCCCGGAAACGAGAGTGGAAACGGATCACCGTATTTTTTCTGCAGGCCCTCGAGGTAGTCGCGGGGATTGCTTAAAAAACGGTAGAGATTATAAGGAAAAATCATCTTATCACCATCTGATAAACGAAGCTGCGCTGTAATCACAGGCGTGCGAAAAACCTGCAAGACAAACGAGATCGTTCTTTTTAAAAGTACGCTTTTTTATGTGTGTGGCGAGATTCACCGGAATGGCAGCTCCAAAGAGGTTGGCATACTGGTCAAAGCTGTGCAGCTGTTTTTCCGGCGGTAGAGAGATGGCTTCGCGCCAATTGCGAAGAAAAATCTGATTGGGCTGATTGGTAATAAGATAATCGATATCGCTCAACCCGATATTGATATTTTCGGCAGCTTTTTTAATCATGCGCGGAACTGTTTTATTTCCACGCGCAATGATCATGGCAGATTTATTTTCATTGAAATCAATGGAGCCCGTCGTCTCTCTGGATTCCCACCAGCGTCTCCCGCTGCAGCTGCTTTTCATGTCTTCAGAAAATTCCGGAAAATTTTCGAATTCAAAAGTGAGAAAGGGCCTTTCATCAGTATTAGTGACATAGGCCACGGCAAAGCCGTCTCCTGGCATGGCCGCCTGGGCCAGCTGCCGCGTATCCTCTTGTCCGAATATTCTTCCCCCTGCAGTCTGGGCGACACAGATCAGAGCATGGCGGACACCTTTTGAAAGCATGTAAGTATGAGCGAGATCGGTCAGATAAAGAAATGAAATACATCCGGTGTTGTGAAGATCATAAATCCATTTAGCGCGACCGCCGATTTTTTTGTTAACAACAGCTCCGCATCCGGTGAACGGTTCATCCGGTATGGAGACATTGGTTAATATCATATCGACATCAGTAGAAGGATCGAGATTTAATCTTTCCATTAATGCCCGGGCCGCTCTCGCGATATAATCAGAAGCCANNGTCTTGCGAATTTCTTCTTCACCAAAATAATCATTGCCGATGATTTTTTCCGGCATAAGTTCTTCAACATCAATCAAACTGATGGTCATACAAGTGTTCCTTGCTCATTCATATAAGGTCCGACAGGAAGATTGTTCAAATGACGGTACTCAAGAATCCGCTTCAGGTTTTCAAGTTCCACCATGTGACCGGCGTAGAAAAAATCCCAGAATTGTCCTACCCAGGGACGACCTTTTGGCGCAACTTCCGGGTAAGGATTTTCATCGTAGTAAGGATGACGGCAATTCTGCCAAAAAACGACTGAACCTGGTTTTTTTAGCACAAGTTCTGCAGGAACAATGCGATTGAGATAGATCATCCACAAATCTTCGCCTTGATCCCAGGCGCAGTGGTAATCAACCGTCAACGCGTCTTTGTTGGATACAACTTTAAAATAAATATCTGTGTTGTCTCCTATTCTGTCTTTTCCCACATACAATCCGTCATCTGTCAGCCTGTCAAACTTGCGCATACTATAAGTCCACTCCAGCAGGCATAGCGGATTGGCCATATACTCAAACACTTTTTCAGGAGGACAATTGATATAGGATTGGATCGGACAATATTCACCATAAATCTGATCATGAGGATAAACAGCGTGTGTGATATCGGCCATCAAACCACCCATCGTTTGTTTATTGGTCGTTTCTATCCGATGAACACCTTCAATGCTCTCTACACTTCCCTTCATACCTGGCTCCTCTTAAAAGTTAAAAATGGTGGGTTATCCGTTTCGTTGCAGTTGAGTGAAATGACAACTGGTCCGCGTACACTTTTGAAATCGCTCAAACATTCTTCTAAATCTTCAATGGAATAAATTTCCCTCGCTGGAAGACCTGGAAACATTTTCAAAATACCATTGGCAAAAAAGCTTGGTTTAAACCGATTGAGGTTAGTTTCTGCTTTTAAAAATAAACGTTCTCTTGTTGAACACATTTGATGAGCATTGTTGTTGAAAATAAAAACAGTGACTGGCAACGAATATTGAAGGGCCGTGTGGATTTCCAGTCCCTGCAAAAGAAAACTTCCGTCCCCCATAAACACGACGCTGCGTTTTTGCCGAAGGCTGGCCGCGCCGATGGCCGCACCGATACTGTTGCCCATTCCTCCCATTCCCAGTGAAATGGAAAAGAGCCCCTGGCCGCTGCATTTGAAATGATGAACAACCCATGCACCGGTATTTCCCGCATCCACAAAAATATTAGCATCTTTTGAAAGAGTCTTTTGAATAACGGAAACAATAGTTTCGGGATAAAACCCTTTTCGATAATTCGACGGTAATGCTGGAGTCGAGCCTTCAATCTTTTTTGATGCTGGAGATTTCATGGCAATGAGAAGCTGGGATTGATCCGCATCCAGAAAAAATTTCTTTTTTTCAACAAAGGCTTCATTGATCCCGATCAGATTGAGAGACGATTTATGGAATCCTATAAACAGGACGTGAGCGGCCGCTTGAAAAATCTTAAGTGCTGATTCATGTCCCATAATCCCTATGAGACCAGCAAATCTTTTTGACTGATGATCAAAACAACCTTTGGCATTCGGAGTGACGATGACCTGAGCGTCGCACCTCTCGGCAAAATCTAAAAAGTTTTTTTTCTCTTTAACATGAACGCAATCATCCCCAAGAACGATCAACGGTTGTGTTTTGCCCCTGGACATTTCATTGCAAAAATTTTGCAACTGATCTTTCAACAAAGTTTCATCACTATCCGCTTTTTCCGGATGAACAAAATCACGGCGTGTAAAGATCTCTCCTTGGGCCATATCTTTGGGAACAATGACCACCGCTGGTCTTTTATCCTGCAGGCATTTCAAATAAGCGGTTTGAAGAGTGTCTGCAAACATTTCTTCACTTGTAATTTTCCGCACAAAACAAGTGCACTGTTTCAGCATCGCCTCAAGATCAATGGAATCAGATTTGCCACTTGTGTCCTGGAAAGGTCCTTCGCCTTCCGCATCTAAGGGAACGCTGCCAGCGAGTACCAGCAGAGGAAGCTTTGATGTAAAAGCCTCTGCAAGAACCGGGATGGTGTTGAGAATTCCAGGCCCGGACGTTGTCACAACCACCCCGGTTTTGAGTGAAGCCAGATACTGGCCTAAGGCCATTGTCGCAGCTCCATATTCACTTTTACTGAGAAATATTCTGCTCTTTGCTTTTCTCCCGATGCTTTCAAAGAGATCTTCGCAATTGGCTCCGCTCACTCCGAAAACGGAAGGCAAATCCATGACTGCGAGAAATTCACTGATAAGCTCTGCTCCGGTCATTGGACAACCCGTGCATGTTTTTGCTGCCAATGCCTTCCGATAATGGAAAGAGCTTTTTTCAGTATTTCCGGATTTTGAGCAAAGCTGACACGAATTCCATTTTTCAAACTCTCTCCAAAAAATTCTCCCGAAACAACGCCGACTCCCAGCTCGTCCAGCTCATCGACAACGCTTCCGCCGTCCTGATTGTATCGGATGCAAACAAAGAACGCGCCATCGGGAACGATGTAGTCCACGTGATAGGAATTGAGAATTTTTTTTGTTTGAAAAAGAGCGTACGCATAAGGATCTGTAAAATTAAGATTTCTTCTCAGAACGGCCTTTGCCAGTTCCTGCCCGAATGAAGACATGGCACCGGCAATATTATTAAAATAAAGCCCCAGCTTCTGCATCGACTCTTGTCCGCAAACTAACCAACCGATACGTGCTCCCTGCAGCGGAAACATTTTCGAGAAACTTCCCACAATGAACCCGCGGTCTATGTAAACGCTGAAATCATGATGTCCTCTGCTGCTGAAAATGAGATCGCGATAAACTTCGTCCATAATGAAACTGATATGTTTATGTTTTTCCAGAAATTTATGGAAACGATGGAAATCATCTGAAGTGATGATTTTCCCCGTCGGATTGTGAGGTGAATTCAGCAGTATGAGTTTTGTCTTTGCATTGATGAGCGAGTCCAGTTGGTCCCAGTCGATGAAATTTTTATCATCATCGAGTTTGAGTTTATATCTCTTGACGGTCCCGTGAGCAAACTCCGCCATTTTCACATAAGGAGGAAATCCAGGATCTGGAATGAGAATCTCACTTCCATCGCCGAGATGAGCGCGCATAATGAAATCAAGCGCGCCCATCGTCCCATGCGTGATGGCGATGTTATCAATGGATAAACCACGATAGTATCTCGACAGGATCATTTCTCTTAATTGAAAATCTCCGTGCGAAGGATAATAGCAATTGATGTCTTTTGTATCCGAGATTTCAGTCAACAAATCATAGGGAAAAGCACTGAGTTTGGGTTCGCCAATTCTCAGATCAAAATAATCCTGATCGGCCTTCCGGCTTAAAGAATTTTTCTTGTCCAAACCGAACGCTTGTGAAGTAATTGTTGCCATTGTCTTGCCTGTTGTGAAAAGAGGTTCTGTGTAAAACCTCCAGGTGAAAGTGGATCACAATTTAGGAGCTTTACTGAAAAACGGAAAATATATATTAACAATAAGATTCATAATCACCGCTTATATGAAAATTTTTTCTCTACCTACTCTTTTGTTTGTCTTCACAACTCTTTCAGCAGCGCCTTTGTCAGCGCGAACAGTGGAATATCGGCTCGGGTCGAAGGCTGGAATCGAATTTACTGTTCCCTACGGTGCTTTTGGTCTGTTCTCACACAAAGGCAAGGCCGAGCTGGATCGCGCCTCGCTTCTCATCGATTCCGAAAATCTTTCGAGCACGACCGGAGAATTCTCAGTCAATCTTGCCGGCATGACCATGGAACACAAAGAAAAGAACTGCCACATGAGAGAATCATTGGGATTGAATTACGCGGCTTCAGATTTTCCTGACAAGCATGTTTGTGATGACAATTTTGAACTTCCTCAAACAGGAAAAAATGCCATCGTCTACCCTGAAATCATTTTCAGAATTCTCGCTATAAAAAATATTTCTCAGACAGATAATGAAGCAACGTTTGAAGTAGAAGGACAATGGACCATTCATGGTGTGACTCGAAAGCAGCTTCTTCCCATAAAGCTTAGTCCGGACAAAGATAAAATGCGGATTTCAACGACAGCAAAGTTCAACCTCAAGGATTTCGGATTGAAGATACGCCCGGTAAAATTTTTCTTTTTTCCGGTCCATGTGGTCGATCCCATTACGGTCGATATAAATTTATTGATGGATTCCTATCCGGCCCTTTAGAATTCTATGATTTTCCCTGCTTCAAACTCTGAACAATCCTCCAGCATTTTCAAAAAAACTTCCGGCGGTCTGGCTCCTTTAATAACGTTCACTCTGTTGAAACGAAAATGAGGAACAGCTGTGATGCCCATAGCTCCTGCCTGATCTTCATCTCTGCGCACGTCCTGACCAAATTTATCGCTTTCCAACACCGCCAGAATGGCCTCTTGATCAAGTCCTACGGCCAGAGCAGCTTCTCTCAGGCATTCATGACTATTGATGTTTTTTCCTTCGATGAATTTATATGAGAGAAGAATCTCTTTTAAGTCATTCTGAGCTTGCAGGCTTTTGGATTTCGCCAGGTGAAGCATTCGATGAGCATCAAAGGAATTGGAAGGAATCATTTTGTCTAAATGAAAGTCGAGCCCTGAGGCTTTTGCCAGCTCGGTAATTTCTCTGTTCATCTGCAAGGCCCACTCGAGATCGCGGCCATATTTTTTGGCGAGCAGTTCAGCGTTGTCCGTTCCTGGGGCCGGAGAAGCATAAGGATCGAGCTCAAAACTTTTCCATTCAATGACGATGGTCTGCTTTTGGGAATATTGAGCGATGGCCGCTTCCAGATGACGTTTGCCAATATAGCAGAATGGGCAGTTAATGTCGGACCAGATTTCAACTTTGATCATGCCTTACTCTACGTTGAGAGCAAGGCATGGACAAAGAGAGATGTCTTATATCATCAATAGTAAAAAATTATTTCAGATCTTCGCAAGCGTATGGATCGTTTTCAACCAGCTGCTGAACACTCTTCAGCATGTTGTTACATGAAGGATTGACTTCAGCTTCTTTGCGGTTGATCGGTCCGTAATGTGAACGAAGAGCTCTCAGCGTCACCATCGCATACTCGGCCGCAAATGCCGGACACGATTTCAAGAAGGACTGGAAATCTGCTCCCGCTCCCGTACCAAGATTGGAAAGAGAAGAGCAACTTGCTCCGACTTTAAAAACGTCAAGCATACAGCGCGAGTCTTTTGTATTTTTATATTCGGTATAAAGTTTTGAAAGCTCCGGATTGACGCCAATGGAATCGTAGCTCGTCTGAAATAATCCCGCTTCTCCGGCACTAGAAGGCCTGTTTGAGCCTGCAGAACGATCCCAGCCTTCACAATACAATCCTGAAGACTCGCGCATCCCAAGGCCAATACCAAGCGTGTAAAGTGCACGCAGGGCCTCCGGTCCTTGAGTGTTAATCGCAATCGGAATATTAGCAAATGTTGAAGCGTAGTAAGCGAGAGCATCCTTTGTCGTGTTGCCGGTGCTGGCCGCCGAAAGCAAAAGGCCGAGACTTGATTGTTCTTTTTCTCGACATAAACTTCTGGCATAAGACAGCGCCATCCCTTTTATATATCCGCTTGGTGCACGGCCTCTGTCTTTCCACGAATAAGTCAAACAGCTGGAGTTGGCAGCAATCTGCTTGATCTGATCGACATAAGCGCCTGCAGTTGGCGTCGCAGGTGTTGTGGGTGTTGTTGGTGTTGTTGGTGTCGTTGTGTTGTCTGTGGTAGAATCATTGGTTGTTCCTTCCGTTGATGTCGGATCCGTTGTGGCGACATCCGGAAGTTTTGCCCCGCTGGCAAAAACCTGTGTTGAAACGCAAAGAGAGAGTAATGAAATTAAAACTAATTTCCTTTTGATTTGCTTCATCCTAAAGCTCCTAAAAAATGCGGCCGGCGACCATCCATGGTCGATATCAAAAATTTGGAAAAATTCGCCGTCCAATAAAACAGTAAATATGGACCACTGACCAAGTGATCTGGCTAAGCGAATTTTTTAAAAATTTTCTTGGGCAATAGCAGGAGGTTCAGGCACGCGTTTTTCTTGCGTGAGAATATGCAGGGTAAAACCGAATGCGAGTACAGAACAAATAAGAAATTTATTCTTGATATGCTTCATCCTAAAGCTCCTAAAAAAACAGTATAGAAAAAACAGTAAGTAAGTTTTGGGACCATCCGTGGTCTCTTATCTTCACCTAAGCAGTTAGAGTGCCAAGTGTGTTAATCGTAACTGTGTGAAATGAATTTTCTGAGTAAAATTCTCAGTGACACTATGACAACACCATGGCAATGACGCAGTTTATTTTTATCACTGAGAAGAAAGTTTTTTTTGACAGAGGAGACGACTTCGTCTCCCCTGAAAAATTTAAAATATCAAGCTATGCAGTAAGTTCTTTGGCAATTTTAATGGCCTCTCGATGAGAGAAAGGTCCAACTTCGATTTCATCGCCGATCACAGATGAGCGCGTTTTAAAAGCGTAGAATTTGCCTTTTACTTCGATCGTCAGCTTTGTTGGCAATGTAAACTTCCCCATCGTTTCAAGCTTATCCAGGCCTGTTTGAGTGAGGTTGATTTTAATAGTCGTCGCTCCGTGGCGGTTCACTCTTTCAGCGTGAGTAAAGTCCCCTTTGCGGAAAACCTTATCCGACCCAGGTGGTGCCTCATGAGCAAAAACGGTTTCAGTTTGTGATGTAATAACAGTCGCTAAAAATAATGATTTAAAATTCATTCGTTTAATCCTTTTTAAAATAATTATGAGTTCATTTCTAAAAACAGATGGATTAAACGGGCGGAGATAAACCTGACTTGATTCTCAATGTACGTGGATGAAGAAGCAAAATATCCCAGAAAAACAAAACGATGATTAAAAATACTGAGAAACAAATGATCGGTGATTCATTGAAGGTGACGTGCTTTACGCATCCCTGGTGACAAATTGACTTCTTAACATGTGAGTGAATTTCTTTGGCATAAGACGGAGATGCTTGATCATTATCGATCTCCGGCAACGGAGAATGAACATTGTCGCTCGAACTTACGAACAAACAATAAAAAATTGATAATGTTATCGAAGCGAAAACTCTCATACCTTATAATGGTATGAATGAGATTTTTGTCAAGGTGGGAAACTATTGCTTACACAACTCATCAAGAGACATAGATTTTTTTCTGTGAAAAATTCCTTTCTTCTCCATATCTTTCGGAAGTGAGTCTGCACTACAACCTTTCACAAGGGAGAAGTCTCCATCGATGACGAGTCTTTGCAAAGTGAGTCTCTGCATTTTCAAATCAAGATCTGCTTTTATTTGATTGACTTTGATGTCGGTCAATTGAGATTCAGTCTGCAGCAATGTTTGCAGAGAAATTAATCCAAGTTCATATTGCCTTCTTTGTCCTTCGAAAACTTTCATGCGGGCATTGAATGCTGACTGGGAAAGTTCCTGTTGCTCTTTTACTTCAATCAATTTGCCTGAAAGAACTTCCGCCACTTTTTCATTTTCTTCTTTAAACTGTTCCACTCTGAGAAGAAGTGAATCGATATTGTTGTTGGCTATTTTAATATTCACCAGTGTATCTGCACCGATGCTAAAACCACCGCCGGCCTTCAATCCTTCAAACGGAGAAGCATTGTTGGAACTCGTCCCTGCAATGCTGGAAGAAGACATAAAGCCGAAGATTTTAGCCATTTTCCCCGCCTTCGCAGCTTTCACAAGGGAATTCAACTGAACAGACTCCGGAGCAATATCAAGTGAACGCTGGGCAATTTCTCCAATTGGTCTTGTTTCAAACTCTGAAGCTGGAAGGTCTTTTTCTTCCATCATCAGTTCAGTTCCCAGCGGCAGCGCCAGAGATGCTCTAAGAGCTGCTCTTTCTTCAATCAGCAGTTCATCAATTTTGGAAACGCGGATTTTTGATTCTTCCCATTGGGCAAGGGCCATGTTCAGGTCCTCGGTGGTAACGTTGCCGAGAATATCACTTTGCTTCTTGAGAGTTTTATAAACGCGCTCAAGAACGGCACTCTGGTCAAGGTAGACCTGATGCACCTTTTGATCGTTGATTAATGTGTAATAAAGCGAAAGAGCATTTGAAAGTACATTTAATTGAATCGCCTTATAAGACGCTTTATCTGCTTCAAACAATTCTTTCTCTTGCTTTAGGACAAGCCAGTTTGACGGCACAAGGAAAGGAAAAAGAATGGTGACAGATGAAAGAAGAAATGTCGGGTTCGCAAGCGCTGGAAGAAGAACTCCAAGATTTAAACTTGGAAGCAGCTTAGCTCTTGCCATGCTGACATTCAGTTTGGAATTTTGAACATTATTAAGTGACTGAAGAAGCGAAATATTTCCAGACAGGAGCTGAGTTCTTACAGTTGTCGGATTCACCGTAAATTTTGTTTCGGCCGCATAAGTCTGAACGCTTAAAAAAGTTGTAACAAGAATAGTGGCAATAAGTTTTCTCATGACGTCTCCTTAGATTTTAGCCTTAAGGTGAAGTCTGAGAATCGTCACTTTAGTTTGAATTTCACAGTCCCATCCAAAATCTTCAACACTGTTGTCGTAGCGATAGCAGCTCAAGTTCGCCCGGGCCGGAGTTCCTCTTTGATCAACAGGATCGCGTCCCACGAGTGTGCCGGCTTTATCGTCGAGAATAGCGTTGGTGAAATTCAATTCGAAATCCGTCAAATCACAGTTCACATTGACAATGCGAACCGGAGAAAACAATTTATAAAATCTTTGCTCAGGAAGGATATCGCGATTGATGAAGTTCATTTTAAAAGGAACGCTAGAATCACCCGAACGGTACGCGCCTGTGTAAACATAATCCAATCGTTTCATTTGCTGCAACCGCGTTCCACCGACTTCGATCGATGAACGGTTTGGGAGAGACGCATTTTTTGTTAAATCAAGTTCGCCGCCGAATTCTGACTGCCCCTGTACTTCAATACTGCCGTTCCATTTGTCATTGGAAATAACACCGGAAAGGCTCAGTTTGCCGGCCACGCCGCCTTCCATTGTCACTGGAATGGTCACCTGGAAATCGCCGGTAATGTTATCGTAGAAACCGTTGTCAAAAACAATTTCTGCGTTGGTGATACTGCGATAGCTGAGTGTCCCGCTGACGATCGCTCTTTGCTCACTTGATTGAATATCTGTTTTTGCCTGAATTTTTAAAATGACTGCGCCGAGGTTGGTTCCATCGAGTTTTGAAATCACTGAACCTGAGTACGTTCCTGAAACAGATGAAATTCGCGAAAGGTTCTGAACCAGTTGCTCGCGCTTGAAATCTTCCATGTTCTTATCTTGTGAACAGCCGGCACCAAGTAGGCCGAGACAAGTGATAAGCATACCTAAAACGCACTTTTTCATAGACGACTCCTGAGATAATTCACTTTCATACAGAAGGGGGATCCCTTTTGTAAGCCTCACTGAAATATTTACCGAAAGTTTAGTTTTCAGCTAACAGTGAGAAATTTTTCTGCAATAGTTCCAGGCCTTGGATGATAGCTAAAGCCTCGCTTTCCGGTAAGGAAGAGAGCTTTTCACTAATGCGCGTCCGTGCGTCGGTTTTAATGATTTTGTGTAATTTTTGTCCTTCTGCTGTAAGAGACAATGAAGTTTGTCTTCGGTCATTTTTGTTTATGGCCTTCTTAACCAGTCCTTCATTGACCAGAAAGTCCAGCATTCGCGAAACAGCAGCTTCGCTCACTCCCAGAAGATCACCCAGTTCCTTGTTGCTGCAAAGGCCGCGATTGATCGCCGCGAGCACGCGGAACTGAGGAACAGTAAGACCCTCTCCTCTGCCTTTACGCATCTCTTCGCGAAGATATTGCACCGTCTTTGGCATAACATCCATCATGAGTTCAGCAAGTTGTTCTGAGTGCTTTTTATTCAAAGTTAATCCCTAAACTGAGACTCGACAGATAAAGTTCATGGCCGCCGACCTTCCCCCATTGCCCCTTGAGTCCGAGATCCATTTCAAATTTATTTTTTACAGGAACGATAAAGTTCAATTTTAAAATACCTGTGGCCCCAAAATGTGTGAATGAATTTCCAAAAACACTTTGCTCCCCAAGAATGATCACCGGAGCAACTCCGATCCCCGCAGAGAAAAACATTCTTCGCTTCACCGACCAGGCGAGGTCTACGTTTTGAATGATATCGGCCTGAAACAAATTTATTTTTTGTTCAAAAACTGATGAGCTTCTTTTGAACCTCATCCATTCTCCATCCAGTTCAAAATGTCCGCGGTAATAAAAAAGATTGTTTGCTGTTTTTCTTCCCAGGACAATTCCGACAAGTTCTTGTTTGAACTCGGGTGCATTGGAAATCAATGAAGGAATTTTGTAAGTCAAACCTGAAACACTAAGGCCAGCGTAATACAGCCTGTCTGCACGCAGTTCAGTTTTTCTTTCTGGAAGAGGCGATTGATTGCCGATTAAAATTTCAGGTTTTGTCTGCGGAACAGAATAGATTCTCTCTTCAACCAAAGGAGTTTTCTCTTTTGTTTTTTTGACGGGCTTTGCCGCATACACGTTTGCAGAAAGGAAGAGAGTTAACAATAAAAAAGCGCGCATTATCTGTCTCCTTCTCTAGTGAGGAAGTCGACAAGCTTATCCAGCGACTGTCCCGAGGAAACAAAGTAATTCGAATAAGAAACGATACTTTGGTATTTCAATTTATCCAGATTGTTCCTGGCCTGCAAAGCAGACTGTTGAACAGTGAGGAACTGAAGAAAATCAATTTGAGATAATCGATACAACCTTGAACCTTCATCCTGGGTCTGCTCAGCAAGTTTGACTGCTGATTCTGAAGAGAGCAAAGAAGCCTCAACAGTTTCCAGTTCCTGTAAACTTGAAACTTGTTTCAGAGTAAGAGAGTTTTCAAGATCTCTTCTGGCAATGCGGAGCTGGGAATCCTGAGAAGCAATAATCGCCCGCTCTTGATTGGAAGAAAATCCGGAGAACAAAGGAATCGTCAGCTGAAGAGAAATCGCCCAGGCGTTTGAGAAATCAGAAAACAGATCTGCTTTCTTATAATTATTGTAAAGATAATCGCCGACCAGTTTGATATTGGGAAAATGTTTTCCCAAAATCACATCGCGATTGTAATCAAGCTGAGTGAGCTGAAGCTGGTTAAGTTCGTATTCAGGAAGACGAAATGTTGAAAGATCAATCAATTTCTGAACTTCTTTAAGTCTGAGAGTCTTAAGCGCTCCTTTTATTTTTAATTCGGGATGTTCTTTCTCCCCCATGAAGGCAATCAATTGTTGCGCGGCCACTGTGTATTGATTTTTTGCCTGCTCAATTTGTGGCTGGATAAGGGCCAGTTGCGTTTTCACCTGGAGAATATCCAGCATTTGTCCGCGCCCTTTTTCGTAACGGCTTTGCGAAGTGGCCAGTGATTTTTGAATGATGTCCTGATTCTTCAGCAAATTCTCCAGCGCCTGCTGATTGAGAATGAAGCGGTAAAAAGCTTCGATAATGTTCTGAGTGATATTTCTCTCTTCAATTTCAATATTGGTTTGTTGGATTTTTTTATCATAATCTGAAGATCTCACCGCTGAAATCAAACCTTTTCCATAAAGTGTCTGAGTCAACTTGAGATCACTGCCGTAAGTGTTGTAAGGATCCCCGCCAAATTTAGGACTTCCGGTATAAACGGCATCTTTTTGATAGTTGCCGTTGAGTATCCAGTTGAGCGAAGGATACAAAGAGCTGGCCGCAAGATATTTTTGTGAATCGTATTGATTCAATTTCTCTTTCGCCGCGAGAATCCGCGGATTTTTTTCTTTTGCAATCCTGATGACATCCTTTAAATCCAGCACTGAGGCCATGGAGTTCATGCTAAGAACAGCGAACAAAAAAACAAAATAACGAGACAAACGCATGAGTATTATTCCTTAACTTTTTTCTTTTTACTTTCAAGCGGCGACATAATCAAATAAAGCGCCGGCACAACAAACAACGTCAGAATAGTTGAAACAATGGTTCCCCCGATAATAGAAAGACCCATCGGAAGCCTTGTTTCTGCACCGATCCCGTGCCCGAAGATAAGCGGTGTGGCCGCCGCAACAGTCGCAGCAGAAGTCATAAGAATCGGTCGCAGTCGCACCGGGCAAGCTTCGAGCAATGATTCGAAAACATTTTTCTTGGATTGAGCACGCACTTGATTGGTAAATTCCACAAGCATGATCGAGTTCTTTTTAGAGATCCCCATCAAAACAATGAGGCCGATAAAACTGAAAAGGTTCACTGATGCACCAAACATCCAGAGGGCCACGAGAGCACCTGAAACTGAAAATGGCAGTGCCACCAAAACAGGAAACGGATGAATGAAAGAATCAAACTGAACCGCAAGAATGAGAAACGCGACGAGAATCCCGATTCCCAAAGCGGAACTTAAACTTTTAAACGAACTCGAAAACCCTGCTGCTGATCCTTCCAGTGCAAAAGAATAACCGGAAGGGAGAATTTTAGCAGCAATGACCTTGGCCCTGTCGAGGGCCTTTGATTGCGATACGCCCGGGGCGAGGTTGCCAAAAACAGAGATTGATCTTTGACGATTGACTCTTGAGATGGCCTGAATGGCCTTGCCCTCTTCAATCGTTACAAGTTCGCTGAGCGGGACTAAATTTCCGACATTATTTCTCACGAAAAATTTTTTAAAGTCTTCTTTGGCCTTTACCTGTTCATCTTTAAATTTAAAACGGATGTCATAGCGTTTGCCATCCATTGTAAAAAGCCCTTGTCTTAAGCTTCCGATCCCTGCCGAAAGAATTTGACCTACATCTTCAACACTCACTCCTCTTTCCGCCATGGCTTCGCGATTGGGGCGAAGAATGAGCTCAGGAATTCCTTTCTTAAAGTCAGAATCGAGATCAACACCCAATTTTTCTTCTTCAAGCTTGGCCATTAATTCTTTCGATTTCTGATCAAGGATTTCCAGATCCGGTCCTCTTAAGTTGACAGCAATCGGATTTTGTCGACCGGAAGAAAGGTTGCGGGCAGAGTTATCTCTCATGGTTACGCGAACACCTTTGAGTTCTTTTAATTCAGTTCTGAGTTGATCCATGATTTTCGTATGTCCAAGAGCACGTTGTTCTCTTGGTTTTAAAATGATCGGAATAAACATCTGGTTTACACCTGACGAAGAACCTCCACCAGATCCGATGGAAACAAGATAACCAAGAATATTCTTGTTCTTTTTTAAATACTCCTCAATCTTTGTACCTTGCTCAGCAGTCGCTTCGAGCGATGTGCCCGGTTTGGTCTGAGCAGTCATAATAATGAGCCCCTGATCCTGTTGGGGAACGAATTCCTGACGAACTTTCATAATCAGAAAAAGAGAAAGAATAAAAAATCCCAACGAAGCAAGAACTGTCGTCCATTTCCAGTTCAACGTTTTTGCAAGAATGCCGCGATAGAAATGCTCGACTTTTTCAAACATTGTATCGAGGTATTTTTCAAACTTAGAAACTTCCGGCTCAGATGACAGAAGTGCAGCTGCACGCATGGGTGTTATCGTGACGGCTTCAAGCAATGAAAGCAAAACGCACGCACACATCGTCACACCAAACTGAAAAAAGAATTTACCAATGATTCCTTCCATGAAAACAACGGGAAGAAAAACAGCGACAACGGCAAGAGTAGCGGCACTGGCTGCCGGTAAAACTTCTTTGGCACCATCAGAAGCAGCTGTGACAGAATCTTTGCCCATTCGATAATGGCGGACTATGTTTTCAAGCAGCATGATGGCGTCGTCAACGACGATGGAAATGGACAAGGTCAACGCCAGCAATGTGAAGAGATTCAGCGTGAAACCTGAAAAATACATAATTGTGAAAGTTCCAACGATTGAAGTAGGAATGGAAAATAAAATATTGATGGCAGCCTGCAAACTTCCAAGGAAAAGAAAACAAATGATGATCGTAATAAATGCGGCCACCCACAATTTTTCAATGGTAAGATCGACAGTCGCTTTCGTCGACTTGGTATAATCCACGATAACCTGATACTGATAGCCTTTCGGAAAACTTGCTTTGATCTGCTCAAGTTTTTTACGGACGTTTTCTGCAACTTCAACTTCGTTTGTTCCACGCTGTTTTCTGATTTGCAGACCAATCGCCTCCTGGCCATTGACTCGTGCGATCCTTCTGATGTCTGAAAGGCCATCAACAACTTCAGCAACATCTTTAATATAAAGTTTGCGGCCGTAGACTCTCTCACCGCCTCCGCGTTTGAGAATGCGGATATTTTTTACTTCTTCAATGGTCGAAGCTTCTCCAAGCCAGCGAACACGCAGTTCGCGCAGTTTTTCAACGAATTGTCCCGCAGCGCTTTCGACGTGCTGGGATTTCAAAGCATTCACGACATCAGTAATGGTAAGATCAAACTGATTAAGTTTTTGCGTATCAATCCAGACGCGAAGATTTCGGTCCGCAAATCCCCCCACTGTAACTTCTCCGACTCCCGGAAGAAAGCGCAGTTGATCCAGCAGATAACTGTCAGACCAGGCAAGCATGTCTTTTAAATCGGCCTTTCCTGAAATGGAAACAATGAGAATGGGATCCTCTTCCGGATTTTGTTTTTTAACAATGGGCGGATCAATATTGGGAGGAAGTCTTAATTGACTCAAGGCCGTCTGAACTTCCTGCAAGGCCACGTCGACATTGCGATTCATATCAAATTCAAGAGTCACTTGACCGGAACCTTGTTTTGCAGAAGCGCGCATCTCTTTAATACCTTCGATCGAAAGAAGGCGCTCCTCAATGGGAGTAATTAATTCAGATTCGACGACTTCTGGAGCAGCACCGTTATAAGTAAAAGTCACACTGATGATCGGGAAATCCACGTCAGGCAGCTGGGAAATTCCCATTCTATTAAGCGAAATCGCCCCGAAAACGATTAAGGCAAACATGAGTACCCAGGCAAAAACTGGGCGTTTTATCGAGAGATCAATCAAATTCATAAAGTATCTCAAAAAGTGTTGTGGGTGTATCTTACAAAACAATCCTTAACATTGTTAAGGATTTTTTTCAGACCATGTGCCCCACATTTTTGACAAGTCCTCGACAAAAAAAAGGGACCTAACTTGTGGTAATTTCCAAAATTAGTTTTCGGAATGCATGAGCTTTACAATGCGGATACTAGTATGGGGTCTGAAATGAAGTTACTTGTCTGTTTCTTAGTATTGATAAGTTTTGTTTTGTCTTCTTGCTTAAAACAACAGGAATCCATTACACCAATTGCGCCAACAATGACGATCGCTGAAATTCAGCGCGAGGCTTTGATGCGAACAGTGGAAGAGGCCGGGCACGCAGAACTTTCTGCCGATGCCAAGGCTACACTTGAAATGTCTCCTGATCCGCGCATTTTTTATCTGAATGTAAAATATAAAATTAACAATATTGATGTTTTTCAGGCGGCGAACATGCCCAATAGTTTCGAACAACTGGGACATTCCTTTCTGCAGACAATGGCCAAAGTTGTTCTGGCCGTCAGTGGTCCCAGACAGATTGATATCAATGATATCGATTTGACTATTCCAGCTTCACTCGATCTCGACCGCTCTATTGTGAAATCCATTCAGGTTAAAAGAATTTTCCTGACTTATAACAAGGATCTGGATCAGAATTCAGATTACGCTGCAAATTTTTCTTTTATAGACTCACTTGAACTCTCCCGCGAAGTCACAGTTCCGAAAATCGGAATCACTAATACTCTGTTTCTCAGTTACCGGAAAGCGAGAAACTTCTGCATGTATAAATGCATTCAGTTCGATATTCTTGAGGACAATCTCATCGATTTATTAAAGCCAAATACTAATATCAAATTAAAACCGAATCTCTCGATTTCCAGTCTTCCCGCCATCAACCAGCTTGCACTCGATGGTGAAATTCAATTGCGGATTGGTTTGTTGCTACCATTTTAAAAGAAAAATCTGAATTCAACATCTACGCGGTCATACTTCGGAATATTTTTTCCTGCAAAAATACTCTGCCCCGCAAGCGTAACGCCAAAAGGAAGAAAAAACTTTTTCTGATTATAAAGAGAGATGGTTGAATAATTTAAGTTCAGTCTCGCGATGTGAGAGATTTTTTCAGTATCGAGTTCCAGAATACGATCGGCCGTCGCGTTCGCACTTCTGTAATCCGTTTTTTCTGTGTACTCCACGCCGTAAACGAGTCCAGTGGAGAATTCATCATTGAAGCTATAGTTGAGCTGAGAATTGGCAGAGTATTTATTGCCCAATTTAATCCGGGCTTCACCTTTATTTTTTGTGACGGGAAAGGTGGCCGAATCAGGTTGCCTGACGATGGCATTGTAAGGAAATTGATAAGTAAAGCGAGACCAAAGATCGAGACTCCAGCTTGGAGAAAAGGCAAAGCCTCCTCCGAATTCGTAAAAAGCGTCCCACTGCCCGTCACCAAAAGAAATGTCCTGCAAAATATCAGGATTATCTTTTCTCCCTGTGGGCGCCACGGCTCCCATACTGATTAGTGCGCCTGCATTTCTCCACTTTCGCAATTGATAAAGAAAGCCGATCTCAGCGTCACCAAAGGCATTGGCATTCCATCTTCCGAGCGGCTGATAATTGTAATAGTTCACAAAAAGAGACTGAATGAGCCTCACATCAATATCGGGAAGATTTTCCAGCGTGACTGAGGCGTTTGCTCCGGCGGCAGTCTGCCCTTTGGATGTTCGATTAATCTGCAAATCCACCTGTGCGGTATAAAAAGGAACAAAACCATAGAAAGTCAGTTTCTCTGTTACGCCATAGCCTCCCCCAAGTCCTTGAGCGTGAACTTTTGATTTCGCACTTCCTTCAAATGTTCCCAGACTGAAAGCTTCTCTTTCCGCAGGAGGAAGGCCTGCTATATAAGCATCAACGGCCGGGTTTACTCCCTGAATGGTTGCCGCATTGATATTGGCGTTGACGTTATAGCCTTTAAAATCACCTGACCCATTATAACTTCCGGTGATGGTCCCGGTTTGAACAAAGCGATAGGTAAAATTGCGAACTCCTTTGGGAAGAACGTCGTAGTATGCAGCGTGAAGTGGTGAAGACAATAGAGATGAAAATACGAAGATGAGTTGTGGTACAACCCTTGCAATTTTAATAGTGGCCCTATTGAATTTAACCATAAAAAGCATTGATAAAACCTATTACTTTGGAGAAACTCATTAATAGGATGAAACTAAAAATTCTTTCATACAATATACACAAAGGTTTTGACTGGAGAAATCAAAATTACTTTTTGCATGAAATGAAAGATTTTATCAGATCCTCCCATGCCGATATTGTCTTTCTTCAAGAGGTTGTCGGCAAAAACGAAAAATACAAAGAGCGCGGTTTCATAGATCAGCAGTTTGAATTTCTCGCCGATGAGCTCTGGCCGCATTTCTCCTACGGGCACAACGCTGTTTATGATCACGGTCATCACGGCAATCTCATTCTGAGCAAATTCCCGATAGAGCATTTTGACAATATTGATCTTTCCACCAATCGCTTCGAAAAAAGAGGTCTTCTTCTCTGTAAAATTGAGCTTCCAAAAGACAGATCAAAAGTTCCTTATTTCTATGCGGCTTGCTCGCATTTAAATCTACTTCATGGCGGTCGACTTCTTCAATATGAAAAAATAAAACAAGAAGTGCTAAGCAGGATTAGTCAGGATATTCCGTTTATTATTGCCGGAGATTTCAACGACTGGAATAAAAAATGTGCGCATGTTTTCGAAGACGATCTGCAGATGCAGGAAGTGCATAAAACCATGTACGGAAAATTCGCAAGAACTTTTCCTGCTGCGTTCCCCCTGCTTACCCTGGACAGAATTTATGTGCGCAATGCCCAGGTCAAAAAAGTGAAGATTCTCAGTGCGACTCAACATGAAACAATGTTGAAGCATCTTTCAGATCATCTCCCTTACTATTGTGAGGTGGATTTGCATGGACCATAATTTTTTTCAACTCTCCCGAAATAATGATGTCCGATTTTTGCAGGATGGTCCTTCGTACTATGATGAATATCTTACGCTGATCAGAGAAGCGAAAGAAAGCATTCATCTTCAGACTTATATTTTCTGGATGGATGAATTTGGTTCAGTTGTTCAAAAGGAATTGATCAAGGCCGCTGAACGCAATGTGGAAGTTTTTGTCCTGGTCGACAGTGTGGGGTCACGTTTGCTGCCCCTGGAAGCTGAACAGGAAATGATCAAGGCCGGAGTGCACTTTCAGCGTTTCAATTCACTTCATTTCAACTGGCTTTACCGCTGGGGACGGAGACTTCACCACAAAGTTCTCATTGCCGATGATCAGGTCGCCCTGGTGGGAGGAATCAATGTTGCCAATACTTGTACTGAGCCAGCTCATTGTCCACAGCTGGATTTTGCCGTCATGTTAAAAGGGCCGGTACTTCCCCGACTTTCTCAATATTGTCAGATGGTTTATAAATCCTCTTCGTTTCAAAAAATCACTTTTCCAAAAATCAATGCTTCATCCTACGGACACGGCTATCCGGAAGGATCCGCTGTAAAAATATTAATTAATGACTGGGTTTTTCGTCGCTGGCAGATCACCAAGCACTACACCAAGCTGACAAAAAAAGCGAAGAACGAAATCACAATCATCAACTCCTATTTCTTCCCCCGCAAAACTTTTATGAAGCAGCTGGTGGATGCCAGAAAACGCGGAGTGCGCGTTCGTCTGATCCTGCCAAAATATTCGGACTGGCCAAGCTATATTCTCGCCTCGGAATATCTTTACGGTTATTTTTTAAAAAACGATGTCGAGATTTATCAATGGACGAAATCCATTCTGCATGGAAAACTTGCGACCATTGATGATCATTGGGCAACAATCGGATCATTTAACCTCAACTACACCAGTTATCAGCAAAACCTTGAAATGAACGTGAACGTTTATTCAGAAGAATTTACCGCCGATCTGAAAACAAAAATTGAAGATATCATAGCCAATGGCTGCGTAAAGCTGGATGCAGAAACCTTCGCTGTGAGTTCACCTTTAAGTCTGAGATTGAAGCGTCTTTTTTATTATCTGATTCTGGCTTTAGTTGCGAACTTTTCAATCGGTTTGATTTATCAGGAAGACAATAATAAAGAAAACCGTTTTTATAACCTGCTTCGGATTGTGGGCGCGCTTTTCTTTTTGACTCTAGGTTTTATCGGGGCCATTCTCCCCGTCGTTCCAGGTTTTCCCTTTTTCATCATTGCCTTTTTATTGGTGTACAAACAGATTCTCATGAACAACAAGCGCGAAGCTATGTGAAAAAAAAGGCGATTCCGAAGAATCGCCTTCTAAAATGTCATTAATTTTTTAGAACCAATATTTTAGGGCGACAGCTGAAATAAGTGAGTCTGGTGATTCTGTTGTCCAGATATATTTCGCGTTAGCCCCAAGAGAAAGATAGTCATGAGAGCGGTTACCAGTTAACGGGATATCAAAACCGGCCAATGGTCCACCACCAACTCTCCATTTATCTCCTGTGACAACTGGACCTACACCAGCACCAACAAAGAAATCTTTAATAAACGGAATGTCACCGCCGAATCTTGTTGAGGCTTTTAATAAGGCCATGGTTCGTCTTGCTTGATCGGCACGATCGAGTTCAGTTGTAGAAGCTTCAATACCAGTACTCCATGTGCTGTTTGGTTGATAGCCAATGTCGAGACCGAGCTCAGAGCTTGCATCGACATCGTCATCTGATGGCGAGTTCACCCCACCCAATAAACCGACATGCAGCTTATTATAACGTTCACCAAGAGTTTCACCCGGTCCCATTGTTCCTGTGACTGTAGTGTCAGCATTCATTGAGCCAGCACTGGTCGATGAGTTGTATTGGTTTCCGGAGTTATAACTCCCGGACGTATCTTGAGTACCTGTAGCGCTCATTGAACTTGAAGTCGTGTCTGAATATTGATCAGAATTGACTGACGGCTCTGCTGTTCTAGTACTACTCATTGAACTCGATGTTTCATCTGAATACGAATCGGCTGGTATTGTATCGGCCGTGCCCGTATTGTAATGTTCTGGGTACGTTGCAGTAGTATCATTGTACTGATTTATGTCATCTGCAAAAACGCCCAGGGATCCTGACAAAAGTGCTATTGCAAATAAAGATTTGATCATAATTAACTCCCATGGTTTGCCTTTTAATACTTTTTAAAACAAGGATTAAAAGGATTCATTATTAAAAATGCAATCTGAGTACCGGAAAAAGAATAGGTCAAAACACGAAGCGAGTCCTATTTTGCCCTTTCTCACACAGTCATCATTAGAAAAAATCGCAAATTATATTTGGCATAATTAATGCTCGTTCAAAAAATCAAAAACCATGGAGATGTTTATGGATGAAACAAGATGCTTAAACTGCGGAGAGAATATAGAAAAAGATTATATTCTTTTTATCAATGGCACAGAATATACTTTTGACAGCTTTGAATGCGCAGTGAACTTCATGGCCCCACGTTGCACGAATTGCAATTCAGTCATTATGGGTCAAGGCGTACATTTCGAAGGAGAAATTTATTGTACAGATGATTGTGCCGGCGCAGAGACTTATAAAACGGTCGTCCCATGACTTATAAAGATGTATTGGATTTCTGGTTTCAACAGCTGACACCAGAACAACATTTCATAAAAAACGATTCTCTCGATCTGAAAATGGTCGAAAGGTTTATTGTCGTTCATTCTGAAGCTGTTGCGGGAGAACTTTCTTCCTGGCGCGAAGTGCCTGAAGGACGACTAGCTGAAATTATTCTCATTGATCAATTTTCCCGCAATATTTATCGTGATGAAGCGAAAGCCTATGCCAATGATACTGTCGCTCTGGTGCTCGCTCAAGAAGCGATTCGCCTGGGCATTCATCAAAAGTTCTCTGCCGATTATAGACAATTTCTATACATGCCTTTCATGCATTCTGAATCAAGAACCATTCATGAGACAGCTTTGAAACTTTTTTCAGAACCGGGACTTGAGGCGAGTCTTCCCTATGAAATTGATCACAAAAAAATAATCGACCAATTTGGACGATACCCGGAACGCAATGCTATCCTTGGAAGAACCAATACTCCTGAAGAGAATGAATATCTTCTGAGTAAAAATTCTTACGTCTGGAGCAGCAAAGTTTATGAGGAGTCCACAACAGTCCGGCATTGAACTAACTTTGAGGAGAAGAATGAATTTTTTACTGGAAGTGTTTGCTTACGTACTTCTTCTCGCTTCTCGTGCACTTTTTTCAAAAACAGAAGTGCCGCTGCCTAAACCTGAACTCAATTATCACGTCGTCAATACTTCCGAAGTTGTCGGCTGGCCCAAGGGAAAAACACCTGTCGCTCCCGGAGGTTTTGTCGTTCAAAAATTTGCAGAAGAATTGGAAAATCCACGGATGGTTTTTGAAACGCCCGATCATGAAATTCTTGTGGCCGAATCCAAGGCCAACAGAATCAGCGTCCTGAAAGATAAAAACAACGATGGCTTTTTTGAAAGCAAAACGGTTGTGTTGAAAAATTTAAAGCGCCCTTTTGGGATGATGGTTCTCAATAATCTTTTGTATGTGGCCAATGAAGATTCTGTCTGGACTTATCCTTACGTGAAAAAGAGTTCGCAAATCAATGAGTCCGCCGGCAAAAAAATTCTAGACCTTCCTTCCGGAGGAGGCCATTGGACCAGAAACATCATCGCAGACAAACAGGGAAAGAACATTTATATCTCAGTGGGATCGGCTTCCAATATCGCTGAAAATGGGATGGAAACAGAAAAAAACAGAGCGGCCATTCTTGAAGCAGGGCCTGACGGAAGCAATCTTAAAGTTTTTGCCAGCGGATTGAGAAACCCTGTCGGTCTTGCCTGGGCACCGGGAACTGAGGATTTATGGACCACTGTAAATGAAAGAGATCTTCTCGGAGAAGATCTTGTTCCTGATTTTTTTACCAAAGTCAGACGCAATGGTTTTTACGGCTGGCCCTATTCTTATATCGGATCGAATGTTGATCCGAGAGTCAAAGAACAGAAACCTGAGCTTGTGAAAAATGCTCTCGTTCCCGACGTAAGACTGCAGGCCCATTCGGCCAATTTAGGTTTTAAGTTTTATGAAAGGCACGCCTTTCCCATTCGTTTTCATGACGGAGCTTTCATCGCCCAACACGGATCATGGAATCGTAAAAAACTTGCCGGATACAAAGTCATTTTTATTCCTTTTAAAAATGGAAGACCGGCGGGAGCTCCTGAAGATTTTTTGACAGGCTTTATTGCCAATGAAAACAAGAGTGAAGTTTATGGGCGTCCAGTTGGCGTTGCTGTTATGGATGACGGCTCAATGCTGGTGACAGACGACGGAGCCGATGTCATCTGGAGAATCAGTTATAAAAAATAACGAAGGATAACTTTATGGCGAATGTTTCTGAAACCAATATTGCTTTATTCTGCGATTTCGAAAACATCGCACTGGGTGTGAGAGATGCAAAGTACTCCACATTCGATATCAGCAAAGTTCTCGAACGTCTTCTGGTCAAAGGAAGTATCGTTGTTAAAAAAGCGTATTGCGATTGGGAACGTTACAAAGATTTTAAATCGGTCATGCATGAGGCAGCCTTTGAGCTGATTGAAATTCCTCACGTGCGCCAATCAGGAAAAAATTCTGCAGATATCAGAATGGTCGTCGATGCCCTTGACCTCTGTTACACCAAAGAGCACGTTGATACATTTGTCATTATCAGCGGCGATTCAGATTTTTCTCCTCTCGTTTCCAAACTTCGAGAAAATAACAAAACAGTTGTTGGTGTCGGTGTAAAAGATTCAACGTCCAACTTACTCCGCGACAACTGCGATGAATTTATTTACTACGACGATCTTGTTCGCCAGGAAAAATCACACAGGAAAAAGTCGCATAAAAAAGTCCAGACAACTCGCCCTGCCAACAAGAGACAGGAAGCGCTGGACTTTATCGTCGAAACACTCGAGGCCCTTCGCACAGAGAGAGGCGAAGAAAAATTCTGGGGCTCGATGGTTAAACAAACCATGAAACGAAGAAGCCCAGGCTTTAATGAAACGTATTATGGCTACGGTTCTTTCCGCGAATTAGTCGATGACGGAGTCAAACACGGTTTGATCATCGTTCATCGGGATGAAAAAACCGGCCAGTACACTATAAGTCTTCCGGCCGATGAAGAAGCTGATTAAAAGAAATCATCCATTTTTTCATCTTGTTTTTCGGTGTTCATTTTTTTGGCGAAATCGACATACATAGTAAGAAATCGTCGCTCTCCCATAAGAAATAAATCTCTTGAATGAATATAACAAAGAGTGAGAGAAATTCTTCTATCATTAGCATAGAGCTGATGTTTGAAATCTTCAGCTCTGTTGCCGTTTAAAAACGAACGGCTCTCCTTACATGTCGAACACACCATGCACATAGTTTTAATTCTCAAGATTGTTAAATTTGTTAAATACTAAGGCAGAATTTAAGTTTTGATTATTTTCTTTTTCCCGTCTGTGAAATCAAAAAGATGGACTCAAAAAAAAATTACTTTGGCGAACTGAAAGTGTTCATAGACCGCCCACTTTTCATGGGGCCATTTTAGAATTAAAGAGTTTTAAAGATATAGCCCTTCCCGTAAACTGATTGAATTGTGAGGTTCACATCATTCAATTTGGAGCGAAGAGAGAGAATGTGCGGGTCAATCAATCTCGGTGAAACCGGCTGCTTTTCCCAAACGTGCTCGACAATAGTGTCGCGGCTGACGAGTTGTTCAAAGTGCATTGAAAGAACATGAATGATTTTAAATTCAATAGCAGAAAGAGAAATCTGATGTTTCCCAAAATTGAGCTGATGATTTCTCAGATCGAGTTCGAGATTGTTTTTAATAATTAAATTGTTTGGAGATGACACTTGTTTAATTTCGGTGCCGTGAAGTTTGCGCTGAATGCGCGCCATGAGCTCAGCTCTATCAAAAGGCTTGTTGATATAATCATCAGCGCCCAGTTCAAAAGCTTTTGTTCTGTCTGCAGGACTGTTGAACGCAGACAAGACGATAATCGGAGTGTGATCAAATTCCTTGTCAGCTCTTAAAGCTTTAAGAACTTGAAAGCCGTCCATTTCCGGCATTTTCAAATCCAGAAGAATCAAATTAGGCGAATGGCGAATAGCTTTCTTCAGGCCGATGACACCGTTCTCTGCTTCTTCCACAGAATACTGTTCACTCAGCAAAAAGGTCAGACCTTCGCGAATTCCTTCTTCGTCTTCTATGACGAGTATCGTATTTTTACTCATGCTAACTATTCTAATAGTCACGCCTCTCTTTTGGCAAAGAATTTGAGTTGTCAAATTTTGGCGTTGCAAACAAGATCACTCAGGTATTGAGATAGCTTCTTCTTATCTATTTCTCTAATGATAGACAGTAACAATTATTTATTAAATATCGGTTCCTATATACTCAAGAAGCAATGAGACTCTTAAAGCTGTTTCCTAAAATTGCCACTGCTCCCTTTTGCCCTTCGGAAGTTCAAGGCACAGTTTATTTCGACCCGAGACTCTCCAAGTGGAAAAGATATCTTGCCACTGCTGGTATGGGCTTGCTTGTGGCCGTGGGCTATATGGATCCAGGAAACTGGGCCACCGATATTCAGGCCGGTTCACAATTTGGCTATCAACTTCTCTTTGTCATTCTCATTTCAAACTTGTTTGCCATTTTTCTTCAATCTCAATGTATCAAGCTGGGCATAGCCACCGGAAAAGATCTCGCGGTCGTCTGTCGTGAAAATTTACCTATGAAGGTCAATATTGTTTTTTGGCTGCTGGCAGAAATTGCCATCATAGCCACTGATGTTGCTGAAGTTCTTGGCACCGCCATCGCGCTTCAGCTCATGTTTCGCATTCCGCTCACCAACGCGATTTTATGGACTATGCTCGACACATTAGTAGTGCTTGGCTTAAAAGGAAAAGGTGTCCGACGGCTTGAGGCCATTGTTCTTGGTCTGGTCTCCACTATCGGTCTTTGCTATTTTTTTGAAATCTATCTGAGTTCTCCTGACTGGAAAGAAGTCTCTATCGGTCTCATCCCTACGGCAAAAATCATGAGCAACAAAGAAGCCTGGGTGATCGCCATCGGTATTCTGGGGGCCACGGTCATGCCACACAATCTTTACCTTCACTCTTCGCTTATTCAATCGCGCTATACGGAAGACTCTCATTTTGCGAGAAAAAAACTTTATCAAATGAGTCTTATCGACAATGCATTCTCTTTATCGATGGCCTTCTTTATTAATGCGGCGATTTTGATTCTGGCAGCAACCGCTTTTTATAAAACAGGGCATCACAACGTCGTTGAGATTCAGGATGCCTATAAGTTACTTTCACCTCTCTTAGGGGCGAGCCTGGCAGGAACACTTTTTGCTCTCGCTCTCTTTGCCGCCGGACAAAGTTCGACCATAACCGGAACCATCGCAGGGCAAGCAGTCCTTGAAGGTTTTCTTAATTTGAAAATTCCCTGCTGGCAGAGACGTTTGATTACCAGAGCGCTCGCTCTTCTTCCGGCCCTGATCGGCGTTTCCATTCTGGGAGATTCTTCTGTCGGCAAGCTGCTTGTTTACAGCCAGGTTGTTTTAAGCCTTCAACTTCCTTTTGCGATTATTCCGTTAACTTTTTTCAACAGCAGTAAAAAAATCATGGGCCCATGGGCAAACAAACCTCATGTGGCCCTGACTGGATGGCTCATATGCGCAGTCATCACCATGGCCAATATCTGGCTGTTGATTCAATTTGTTTCATAAAAATACTAGGCAATTCCGGCCAAAGCCCGATATTCTATAAAACTATGAGTATTGTCATTGAAACCAAAGATCTCTCACGTGTTTTTAAAACTTATCAGAAGCCGGAAGGTCTCAAAAATTCTCTTCGTGGAATTTTAAAAAGAGAATACACTTCCAAAATTGCGCTTGATAAAACCAATCTGAAAATTGAATCAGGAAAAATTATCGGCCTCGTTGGAGCTAACGGCGCAGGAAAAACAACGCTGTTAAAAATGCTTTCCGGTCTTGTCACTCCTTCGTCGGGCGATGCTCTGGTTTTAGGATACCGGCCGTGGGAAAGAAATTACGAATTCCTCAGACAGATCAGTATTCTTCTCGGACAAAAAAATCAGTTGTGGTGGGATATTTCACCGGTTGATTCCTATGCGCTTCTTGCACGTATTTACGATCTGGATATAACGGCGACCAGAAAGCGTGTGCAGGATCTGGCCGAAATGCTTCAGTGTTCTCACGTGCTCACGACCCAGCTTCGCCGACTCTCTCTTGGCGAAAGAATGAAGATGGAAATCATCGGTGCTCTTTTGCATGAGCCGAGAATCCTTTTTCTGGATGAGCCGACGATCGGACTCGATATTGTTGCACAGGAAAATATCAGAAACTTTCTCGCCAATTATGTGAAGGAAAAAGAACCGACAGTTATTCTCACCAGCCATTATATGGACGATATCGCCACTCTTGCTGACAGGCTCCTCTTGATCAGCAAAGGAAATATTGTGTACCAGGGAACTGTGGATGAATTTGTTACAAACAGCAATGCCGAACTGGCACAGGACGAAAAGGTAGATTTTGAAGAAGTCATTCGCCGTTTTCTTGAAACGGAATCTCGCATTCGCTAAGCTCGCCATCGTCAGTAATCTCGAATACAGATTAAATTATTTTGTCGATGCGATTGTTCAGCCTCTTCTCACAACCGGTATCGAAGTCCTGTTGTGGTTTGCTGTTTTTCAAGGAGCGCACACAACGACCATCAATGGTTTCGGCAGAGAGTATTACTTAAGCTACGCGCTCTGGGGGGCGTTTTTTGCAAGAATAGCGACGAGCTGGATGTACGAATTCAGAATGATTGAAGAGATCAGTTCAGGTTCAATCAACAGTCTTATCGTGCGTCCTATGAGTTTTTACGAATATTATCTTTCGCAATTGCTGGGCTACAAGTTTATCACGACAATCATTTCGATGTTTGTCCCGGTCATTGCTGCATGGATATTTGATCTGCCGACTATCTACTCTCGCATTCCTCTCGCGATTGTTCTCTGCTTTTATTACCTCATTCTGGTTCACACTATCAGCTTTATTGTAAGCTCTATTGCCTTTCATTTAACAAAAATTTCCTCTTTTACAGTGGCGAAAAATCTTTTGCTCTGGATATTAACCGGAGAACTTTTTCCTCTGGATCTTATCCCCGATCCCTTCAAAAAAATCATCATTACACTTCCTTTCTCAAGCGGTGTTTTTCTACCGGTGGGTTATATTACAAACAGAGTGACCCATGCTGAATTTATGCAGGGATTTGTCTCGGTCACCATCGGACTGGTTTTATTGAATTTTCTCGGCGCAGTTCTTTGGAAAAAAGGATTGTCCAGCTACACCGGGACGGGGGCTTGATGAAAATCATGCATACGCTGAAAAAATATTTTTCGTTATACCTCGCTATGTTTAAAGCGAGTTTTATTTCTGATCTTGAATACCGTGCGAATTTTTTCACACGTATTTTAACTGACGTTTTCTGGTACGTGGCCCAGGTGACAACATTTGAAGTTCTTTATCATCACACCGAAAAAATTGGCGATTGGGATAAATACCAGATGCGGGTTTTTCTGGGATTGCTGTTTGTGATCGATGCCCTCTATATGATTTTCATTCACGAAAATCTGGAAAATCTTTCTGAAAAAGTACGCAAAGGCGATCTGGATTTGCTGCTCGCTAAACCAGTTAACTCGCAGTTCATGATTACGCTTCAGAAAGCGAACACGGCCCTCATCGGCAATCTGCTTTTAGGCGGAGGGTGGTTGATTTACAGTTTGCACTCGCTCGGGGATTTTCACTTTGCCCGATTGTTCTGGTTGATTCTGCTGATTCCATGCAGCCTGGTAGTGATTTATTCTATGCGATTTATTTTTTCAGCTAGTGCCGTCATTTTCACCCGCTCTGAGAATCTGCAGTTTTTGTGGTGGCAAGTTTATCGCATCGGCATGCGCCCCGATTCAATGTATTTTCCATGGTTCAAATGGATCATTCTCACCGTCGTTCCAGTAGGGGTTATTGTCAGCCTTCCGGCACGTGCGCTTTTAAATCCGCCCGAATTTTTTTATATCGCCTGGCCGGTTATTTTAGTTCCGATTCTTTTATACCTTACCAACAGGTTCTGGAATTTTGCGCTCAAATTTTACTCATCTGCCAGCTCTTAGCTTCACAAGGTACATCCATTGCATAACCTATCTTAGGAAATGACAAAGCAACACAAGGAGGCTTTATGCAATCAGGATTGCTTACGGAAAGCGGAAGAAATAAAAACATTAAAGAGGGTGAATTGACTAAGACAATTGAAAAACAAACAGCAAAAATCCCTTCTACATTCTTTTTGACAGCTGCTGGCGCAACAGTGGCCCTGGCCCTTGGCCTTGCCGTGACTCAAAGAAAACAATGGGCAAACTTTGTTGGACAATGGGTACCAACCATTCTTCTTTTGGGCATTTACAATAAAATCGTAAAGACACAAGGATCTGATCAAAGAGAACAGTTTTACCATTAGACGTTGATCGTGGAAAAATGTCCGGGCAACCGGACATTTTCTTAAAACCAGTGCTTGCCAGATCCCGTTGCCGATTCTCTCAACTGTTTTATCCGGTCTTTTAAAGTGCTACGCAAATGATTTCGTTGATCATCATTCATTGAATTGGCAAGCTTGACGATGAAGTCCATGAGCTTATCCTGATCTTCCAGAACCACAGAGGTGTACTGCGGATCGCGAAGATTTTCATAGTTAAGAAAAAGCTCACTGACATATTGTTTTCTTTTTTCAAGATCGGGAAAGGCATCCGCAAATCCTTTAGAAAGTTTTTCTCTATTTTGTATCTGCTCGCGATAGGGAAAAAGATGTAATTGACAAAAATTTTGCAAATCTTTCTTCTGGCCATTAGTCAGACTACCGATCCATCCTTCAATGAACTTTCGCGTTTTATCAAATCGCTTTTCCCTGGATTTCTTCGGATCGTCGACCAGCTCCTGAATATCTTCTGTTTTTTTTCTGAACTCTTTCTGGAAGGCCTTAAGCTGCTCAGGCTTTAGCTGCGAGGTGAATTCAACGGCTGAATGTTCGAGAATTTTGATGGAACTGTAAAAGATCTCTTTCATAGATTTTTCATGGGCCATAAAGATATCTTTGTTCCATGTTCTGATTTCATCGTTTTCTTTCAAAACTTTTTCCAGCTCATCTGCCGCCTTCGGAAAAATGATTCTTCTGATAGACACAATATCGTGCTTAAGGCTTTTCTTAACAAATTCTGATTGAATGCTGTTGATATCGAAATATTTATCGAGTTGAGCCGCTATATAGGTGTCAGCAAAATTGGTCGCTACATCAATTCGGGAGCAGCTTCCCAGAAAAAACGAAACAAATAACGCAAAAAAAACAAAGAGCTTAAATTCTTTTTTCATCGTCTCTCCTTATTACGTACTTGAACAATTAAATCCACAAGTGACAAGACTTCAGGCGCCAGTTCAATGGAGTTTTTGGTCAGGAGCTTGCACTCTTACCAACGAGCCCTTTTTAACCAAGGAGAATATATGACATTAAAAAATAGTATTGCGTTCATTTCATTATTTCTTTTCACTATCGGTTCGGCCTTTGCTGCTAATGCTCCTTCAGATGAACAGATCACAAAAATTATGACCACAACAAATGACGGAGAGATTACGCTTGCGAAGCTGGCCGAGAAGAAAGCTGAAAACAAAGACGTGAAAAAATTTGCCAAAGAGATGGTCAAAGACCACAGCAAGAACAATAAAAAAACCATGAAGCTTTCCAAAAAAATGGACATGGCCCCTGAAGATAATGAGAAAGCAACAATGCTTAAAGCTGACAGCGACAAGCAACTGGCAGAACTTCAAAATCTTTCAGGAAAAGAATTTGATAAAGCTTATATGAGCATGCAGATAGAAGCTCACCAAAAAACTCTCAATGACCTGGATATGACTTTGATTCCTTCGGCTAAAAATGAAAAGCTGAAAAAAGAACTGGAGAAAACAAGAAAGACTGTGGCCGAACATTTAGAAGATGCTAAGGAAATTTCGCAAAAACTATAACCAGGCTCGACCTGAGTAAAAAAAAAGCCCCTTTTAAAAGGGGCTTTTTCATTTGATTATCGATTTCCATTAACCGGACCGCGCGGCTTATTTCCCTGCGGCGGCGATTTGATCTGATCCGGGCTCAACGTCGCCCCATACTCGCGTCGGAACATTCTCTTGATTGAAGTATCACTTTGAGCAGTTTTTCTGAACGTATCAGCGATCTGCAATTGATCGGCGCATCTGACACAAATCCATTCTGCTTCTGTCGTAGGATTGCGGTGTTTATACAACTCTACGTCAGGGCGAATCTGTTCACAGGCTTCGCAGAAATTTCTCTGCTCCTGGTGAATCACCTCTTCAGTGACTTTTTTCTTCGCGATCTTTTCGCGTTGATTGGCCGCTGCCGGTTTTTGAGTTTCTTTCAATCCAACTTTTAATAATGCATCTTTTAAACTGGCCATAAGTGTCTTCGCCTATCTCCAAAAATTTTTTTTGATCATCATAGCAGAAAAAATCCGGCTCAAAAAGGATCTTTTGTATATTGCCAGATGTGATTCGTGAGAAAGCCCGGAGCAAAGAAGGCAAAAAATTGCGCAATTCTTTTGAGCCGTGCAAAACTTTTCATTCCCCAGGGATAATGGGACAGCATCAGATTCTGGTCCAGAATATTAAAAAGAAAATCTCCCAGAATGCCCAGGAGAATCAGCACATCCAGAGGCCCTATAACCGGAATCCAGTCAGGTATAAAAAGAATCCGCAGGGTCAAAAGGGCCGCAATTGTCAGAAAAATCTTTTTATCCCGCTCAGGTATTCGACGGTCTTCATAAGTATCAATTAAAAATTTTTTAAATTTAGTGAAGAATGCTTTCATTTCGCCAGTCTAGCACTACTGATTTTATTTGCCCACTTGTCCGTGGCCCACAATATTTTAAGATGAGTTCCTATGCAAATTCTAAAATTCATTGTTCTGGCATGCGTGCTGGGACTTACTGCTTCTTGCCTGAAACAGTCGGAAAGTATTGATCCGATTGCACCGGTTAAAACCCTCGCCGATATTCAGCGCGAGAGTATGTCGACGACTGCACTTGAGTCTGCAGGCAACAATGCTCCAAGTGACCATTCAACCACTGATGTGCAGAAATCTCCGGCAGAACCCGGAATATTTTATCTCAACATGAAATATAGAATAAAAGATCTGGACGTCTACGACAGCGCCCGTCTGCAAAATGGCTATGAATCCATCAGCAATACATTCATCCGCATGCTGGCCAATATTTTCATCAAAGTATCCGGAGGCCGGACGGTCAATATCGGTGAAGTGGCCCTGCCCCTTCCCGACCTGAATCTGGATTTTTCTGTTATCAAAAGTATCAAAATCAATTCATTTCGCATTCAGTACAGCAACAGCGTAAAGCAGACCGCGGACTTTTCCTTTCTTAAAACCATGCAAATCAAAAAAGTGTCGGGAGAAAATATTCTCTCCTACAAAAAAAGCATGAATCAATGCGATTTTAACTGCCTTGAATTTTCCGTTTTAAACGGAAATATCCTGGACATGATCAAGAATGCGGCCAATTTAAAAATTGTTCCGGTATTGAGTATTGCCAAACTTCCCGAAGAAGCCGATTTGATTCTTGACGGCGAAATCAATTTGCAAATTGGATTGAAATTGCCTTTTTAATCAGGCCGCCTTAATGACAGAAGCCGCCTTTAAGGGAAACATCATCTTAAAACAAGTCCCCTCCGGCCCCGATTGCAGTTCCATTTTGCCTCCGGCATCTTTCACAAACTTATTGACCTGAGCAAGGCCAAGACCAGTTCCTTTGTCCACCGGCTTCGTTGTAAAGAAGGGATCAAAAATTTTCTCTCTGATCTCTTCGGGAATTCCCGTTCCGGTATCGGCAATCGACACAACGGCTAAATCCTCCGCTCCAGAATTAACTTTTGAAACATTGATGGAAATGCGACCGCCCTCAGGCATCGCATCTCTGGCATTAACACAAAGATTGATCACGGCATTTTCAAAATTAGAAACTTCAGTCTGAATGAAATTTTCATCGCCATCGTGACTAATATGAAGTTCAACCTGAGAACCGATGGAAATTTTAAGCAGATCCTGCATTTCCAGGATCATCTGGAACGGATCAATGATTTTTACTTCCGATCGTTGCATCTT
>DJVH01000006.1 GCA_002440825.1 Bacteriovoracaceae bacterium UBA6261
AGCCGTGGCGAAAAACTGGCAAGAAGGCCTGATATCAATGCGCGAAACAATTTTGATTTTACTGTAAACGAATCTAATTTCATTAATTATGAACTGGCGTTTACCGGGCAAAGACTGGATGTGGACAACAATGGCAATACAGTTAAGGCGAACGCTTACCTGCTCTCTCATTTAACTTACAAATATCGGTTGATGTCATCAGGAGAACTCTTCTTCAAAGTAAAAAATCTGTTTAATAAAAATTATGAAGAGATCTATGGATTTGGAACAGGTGGAAGGGCACTTTCAATCGGTGCCCGTTTCCTTTTTTAATTCTTAATTCATGTTTGGATCCATCGCATCTCTTACACCTTGAGAAATCAAACTCAGCAACGTGAGTACGGTGAAAAGAGCCAGCGAAGGATAGAAAGCAAGCCACCATGCAATCGTATAGTTCTTGTGGGCTTGTGAGAGAAGCTCTCCCCAGCTCGGCGTTGGAATTGGAAGACCAAATCCAAGATAATCCAGGGCCGTTAAACCAGTAATATGAGCGGCAATGGTAAAAGGAGCGAACGTAATGATCGGAGTCAGTGAGTTCGGCAAAATATGTTTGAAAATAATGCTGAAGTTGGATGCTCCTAGAGAGTGAGCAGCTTCAACAAACTCTTTATTTCTGTTTTTCAGAAATTCTCCGCGAACATAGTAAGAAATATTAATCCATGAAAAGACACATGAAATGATAATCAGAAGAAACAAGGACGGTGTGAATATGGAAACGAGAATAATGAGAAGAAAGAACTGAGGAACAGTACTCATCACTTCTACAATTCTTTGTCCGATAAAATCAATCCAACCTCCAAAAAAGCCCATGATTCCACCCAAGCTCGTTCCAATCACCAAACTGATAAACCAGACAGCTACCGCATAAACAATAGAATATTTAAAGCCATAAAGAATTCTGGTAAAGACATCTCGTCCCCTGTCGTCAGTTCCAAAAAAATTCGTCTGTGACGGCTTTGAAGGATAAGAATCTACTTTAGAGTTACTTTCAAATGGATCCCATTGAACAGGTGGCCAGTATGCCAATTCACCTTTAGCTGCATCCAGATGCATATTGCGGTAATCAATATCGAGCGTATCAGTGATTCCAAATTGATCAGCTGTATAGTCTTTAAAGACCGGGAAAAAATATTGATTGTTCACTTTCAAAACAATCGGTCTGCTATTGGCAATGATTGGAGAAATGAAGGTCGCAAACAAAAACACCAGTAGAAAGACAGAAGAAAACACGGCTGCCTTATTCTTTCTGAAGACTCTCCAACGTTTTCTACTTAATTCACTCTTAAAAATCTTATTAGAAATCATTCGAAATCAATCCTTGGGTCAACTGCAACGTAAGCTAAATCGCTCAGCAAGTTTCCGATCAGCAAGAGAACGCTCTCAAGAAAAATAATTCCCATGATGACGTTATAGTCGCGCTGTAAAATAGATTTATAACTGAGGAGTCCAATTCCATCCAATTGAAAAATGCTTTCCAGAAGTAAAGAACCGGTGAAGAAAACCATGAGAAAACCCCCGATTCCTGTCACAATGGGAATAAGAGCATTTCTCAAAGCATGTTTCAGGAAAACTGATTTTTCAGAAACACCTTTAGCTCTTGCCGTTCTGATATAATCTTTTTTTACTTCATCCAAAAGAGAGTTCTTCATCAACATCGTCAAAACAGTGAACGATCCGATCATGTAACAAATTAATGGAAGAACGAAATGGTGAATGCGATCAAGAATCTTTCCCCACATTGTTAATTCATAATAGTTATCTGAATAAAGTTCTCCAATCGGAAACCAGTGAAAAAATCGTCCACCGGCAAAGTACACGATGAGTAGAATACCCAACATGAAATCCGGAATGGAATAAAACACGGCCAGGACAAAACTGGTAATGTGATCAAACATTGAGTCATGTCTGACAGCTTTAAGCACGCCTAAAAGAATGCAAACGATATATGTTAAAAATAAAGAGATGATCCCAAACTGAAGGGAAACTGGAAATTTACTGACGATGACGTTCAACGCCGGCTCTTCATAAGTAAAACTTTCACCAAAATCAAGTTTCGCGATGTTTTTCAACCAGATCAGGTAACGAATATGAACAGGTTTATCAAAACCGTATTGCTTCTTCAGAGCTTGAATAACTTCTTCAGAAACAGCTGAGCTTTTGGAGCCGCCGCCACCACCACCGTCATGGCCACCACCACCGCCGAATTTCATCTGCTGAATTTTCTGCTCGATCGGTGATCCAGGGGCAAGGTTAATGATGGCAAACGTAATAACAGTGACCCCGATCAATGTCGGGATCATTATTAGAATTCTTCTTAAAATATAATTAAACAAAGAGAGCTCCTAAGGCGCACAACTTATATTGCTTATGGTTTTTGCAACCACCAGTAATTTGTACCAACTTCATACTGATAAGCATCTTTTTCTTTTCCTACATTCTTTCCGTGAGCGTAGAAAATGTATTTTCCGTTGAACATGAAAAGATAAGGAACATCATCAGCGATCATCTTGTAAACCTGACGAAGTTTTTTAATACGCTCTTTTTTATCCATGATGACTCGTGATTCATCGATCAACTTATCAACTTCCGGATTTTTGTAGCTTACGAAGTTCGAACCGCCATTAGCGATTGAAGACGAGTGCCAGATTTGCTTTGGATCCCAATCAAGGTCCCCACCACTCCATGCAAGTGTTGCAGCTTCAAATTTTCTTTCATCGATCAGCTTAAGAAATGCGTTCCATTCAACGTATTTGATGTCGATGTTCACGCCGCCTTTTTTAGCATCTTCCTTGAAAATAGTTAGGTATTTTTCAAAGTCTTTGTTTGCATTGATAAGTGTAAAGCTAAGCGGAGTTTTCTTACCATTAATCATTTTAGAAAGAGTATTTTCTCCAGCAGCTTGAGCCCAGCCGTCTTCTTTAAGAAGTTTTAGAGCAAGCTTTGGATCGTACTCAAGAGGCTTTACAGATGGATCAGCATATTCTGATTGCTGGTAAAGCGGGCCTGTGGCAGGAAGAGAAAGATCGTAAAGGAATTTTTTGATCATCTCTCTTCTATTGAACAAGTGAGCAAGTGCAATTCTTGTTTTCTTAGAAGAAAGAATCGGGTTTGTTAAATTAAGAGCTACAAAACCATAACCACGTGGTTGCTTGTTTTGAGTCTTAACTTTAATAATATCCTTGCCCCATTTAGGACCAGTTGTTTTTTTCATGAACTCTTCAGCACCAAGCTCAAGAAAGTCCAGATCGCCGTTTTCCATTCTTTGAATAGCAACGTCAACTTCACTGATAAAGCGATAGTTGATTGTGCCGAAATTATATTTCCCTTTTAGCTCAGGAACAGCTAGTCCCCACCAGTTAGGATTGGCTTTGAGAATGATCCCTTTAGCGCGGTCAAATTCCTGAAGCATGTATGGACCAGTACCAACTAATGTTTTGTTAAGAACCTTTTCCTGCTCTTTCGTAGGATTTTTGTAAAGGTGCTGAGGAACGATCAAAAGAGACGTTGCTACCTGATTGAAGTTATCAAAGTAAGGCTTCGCTACAGTGAACTTCACTTTATTAGGTGCAAGGATTTCAACAGACTTGATGTTTTCGAAATAAGATTTCTTATCTGCAGTTTTATATTTATTAGTTGGATCCATGATCGCATCAAAGCTGAACTTTACATCTTCAGCGGTGAGCGGTTTACCGTCATGCCATTTAACACCGTCGCGAAGAGTGAACTCAAAAGACATTCCGTCTTTTGCAATTTTCCATTCTTTTGCAAGCGATGGTTCGAAATCGCGAGTTTCAGGATTTTTATCTAAAAGTGAATCCATCACTTTTGATTGAATCACTGATGCATAATAATCCGTTGATGAAAGAGCGTTGAGTGTTGTTGGAGGTGAATCCATCTGCACTCTAAATGCTCCGCCCTTTGGTGCCTTCATGTTTCCTACAGCAGCTGAAAAAGCGGCCGAGCTCAGGACAAGTGAAAGAAGTAACGCATAAACTTTCATAGTATATCCACCGTTAAATTTTGATTAGGTAAGTCTAGAATAGATGAACGTAATGATCAATTATTTTTTAAAATAGAGGTTGGTGTCCAGAGACCACCGGTCGAGAGTAAGATTTTCGTCTTTCAGCTTATATTGCTCGAGCTTTTGATCGATTTCATCGCGTCTGCGCTCCAGGTCTTTGTAAGAACGAACAGCAAAGGTCTTATCTTCATCTAAGGCATGTAATTCCTTTTGCCATTCCTGTTCTAATTTATCGCGCAAAGTTTTATAACGCGCATTGATCGCGTTAACTCTTTCGATATTCGAAGTAATCTCGCGATTTTTGACTTCCATTTGACCCAACACGGCCATGCGCTTCTTTAACAGAATCGTTACAACTTCCTTACCCATTTGAACATTGTTCAAGAGGTCTTCACTGTAGAATTTAAAATAAGCTCCGGTGGTGAAATAGAGATATTTTTCACAATAGTTCATCTCTGGAACTTTCAGTAGAAGGTAATCGGCCGTTCTGGCAACCAGATAGCCTTTACATTTTAGCGTGTTGTTTTTTTCATCCCAAAACTCTACTTTGTCTTTTGGATTAAGATACTTCACGTTATCAAAATCCACTTTCACCCGAACTGTAGAGATGTCTTTGTTGATACGAGAAATTCTGCCGGAAAAAAATCCCGATTCAGATAATTCTCCTGCCGAGGCAGAGGCCATGATGAAAAAAAGTGCCAGTGAAAACAACTTCATAAGACTATTATCGCTTAACTGAAATTGTCGTCCAGTGCAGGAAGTTTATGCTTGAGTAAAACAGGTGATTATTTAACTTTAAGAAGAAAGTAGTTATTGTCCGCTTCAGACTGATAAACCACCATTTCGTGAAGAGGAAATTGAGCAATTATTTCTTTCGGTGATTTTTTTTCTTTCACAATAATGAGACTGCCTTTTTCTTTAATTTTCTTAAAGAGATCGCTGTCTCGTGAAACATCATCACTGAGAAGGATATTAACTTTAGGATTCATCTCTCTCGCTTCCATCACACCCTTAGAGGAAAGAAATGTTTTAAAGCTCGAATCGATTGCCCCTGAGCTGAAAAAAGTATTTTCTTTGTGGCCTTGGGGAATTTGCTTTGCGACTTCGGTCCAGAATAATCCGAGTGCATCTTTAGCAATGGCACTTTCACTGCCCTTTACACTGTGAGACACTTTCACTCCGGATAGAGCTTCGTAGCGGCCCGCAGGTATGGCCTTTCGTGTTTGCGAAAGAGCAAAGGGAATTGAAAGAACAAAAATTAATAAGGCAATGTTAGTTGTCTGTTTCATCAGCGGGTCTTTCTTCCTTCAGCAATCCCATTTCAGCATCGATGTATAAATTCAGGGTTTCAAAATGCTTTTCCAATTCTCTGATGTGATGATGAAGTTTGTCTTCTACCCGGTTAGGCATATCTTGAGTATGATTCAAGTACCAGCGCATTTCATCCACTTTAGTATAGAAAAGATCCAGGCCTGCGATAACTTCCTGGCCACACAACATCAATTCTTCAATAGTCACATTGTCATAGCGGTTTTTAAAAATTTCGGGAAAATGATCGCGCGTCCGCTTCAATGAAAAGTCGTACATATACTCAGGCGCTCTGTACTTGATTCGCTCGAACAATCGGAGCGCATCCAGCTTTAGAAGCATTAGCATTCTTTGTGTTTCTTCGCTTATTTTTACTTTCATATTTTTAGTTTAATCAAGATTCATTCGTCATGGAAGGCAGTTTTGCTCTTCTTCCACCTGGCCACTCTGCTACCGCATTTCGATCTCTGAAGTAATCAACAGCGACGGTCATTGCAATCTGCTTTAAGTTTTGTGGTAATTGAAAAAATCTATACACATTTTTCAATTGCAGCTTCTGCGCATTTTCGATCTCAGAAAATGAACTGATATCGAACAACCCGATTCTTCCCCCTGCCATGGCAGAGTCGAGAAAAGTTTTACGAACATTATTAAACGCCATCGCAGATGATAGATCATTGCGGATAGAGATGACGTGATGTTTTTTTGTCTTATCAATGGCCTTGAGGTCATCAGACGTAATCGGCAAAAGGCTAATGTTGATTTTACTTAAAACATCAGCGAGGACATAAAAACTGTTGTCCAGCTCGTCTTTGTGTTGAAGGTAAAAAATATAATTAATGACAGTTTTATTTTCATTCATGCCTCCTTTATCGGCATGATTCAAAAAAATTTAGTGTTTTTTTAATATCTGACTAATGCGCTCGCCTTACTTCTTTTTCTCCCAAATGCAACCAGCGTGAAACCAATAAGAAGCGCGCCGATAAAATTTGCAGCCGCATTGCCGTTTCCTGGACCGTTTCCTTTACTGATATCTTCAATTGTCCCGCAGGCCGGAACAAGACCTTTCTTTTCAGTGGTTGCGGAATAAGGTGAGGTGTATCCCGTGGTTTGTCTTTGAATGGTTTCATCCACGATAGCATTTACACCTTGAATATCATCAGGCTGAAGCGAAGTCAGAGAAGTTAAACTTGCGGCCATAATCGCATTTTGTCCGGAATGATCCAATCCCAATGTGTGACCTATTTCATGCAGAATTGTCGTTCTCAAAGAGTTCCCCCAATTTTGTCTTAAATACGCAAGACTTCCATTGAGGATGATCACGGTTTGTTGAAAATAAGTTCCCTGATTGTATCGAATAGTGATGGCAAGAGTCTTTGATGGATCGTATCCGGTTTCTTCACCAAATTTGTCTGACCATCTGATGTAATTGCCGGAGAAAGTTGAAGTCGTCTGCACTGAAGAAAAATCCCATAAGTTTTTTCCAACGGCATTTTCCCATTCATAAACGGCAGAATTGGTGAGTTGTTCGAGCAAGGCTCCATCTGCGGGATCAGTGACAAATTTAGCCATTTTAATAGGGAAACTTTGCCAATAGAAACCTTTGGTAAAGTCAGAGGTGAAAGAGTAAGCGAAAACATTTGAGGGCAGAAATGCCAACAAAAAAAAGGCCATAAGCATGTTGAGGGGGATAATACTTATGACCTTGTTTTTTGTGTGTACCATTTTTTACTTCCTTGTAAAAAAAGAGTCACTATTCTTTGCTACTGTCGCCCATCCATGGACAACTTGTGATAGCTAGAAATTAAATTTTTGAGAAAAGTGTCGCTGAACATAACCAGTTTTCCCGCGATTCAATCGTATAGATTTCTCCGCTTTTAAAATGAACCGGTCCGTCTCTGACAATCTGGATTTTCTTGGAAAATATCTGCTCACCTTTGAGAGTTTGTATCACCTGAAAATCTACTTCAACCTTTGGAAAGAGCCCGTTCTGGACATCTTCAACATTTGTTACGGTTGCAATAAATTTCTGGGGACAACTGGCACCGAACTGAGTAGTGCCGAAAGCAGGACTGATAGTAATTGCTGTAAACAGACTAAGGGCGACCATTCCCGGTCTCATTAATTGCTTCATCCTAAAGCTCCAAAGTTTTATCTATCGTCCTTGAAAATCTAAAGAGACCAATCCTTGATCTCTTACTTTAGTAAAGTGCAGGGTCCGTGCCATGTCTCTTTCTCCTCTAACTTCTTGATTGGGCTTTCCCCCAGTGACGAAAGGACACTTTACATGACCGTTCAGGTGTCAAAAGAAAATGTCAGGCTTCAATTTTTTGACTCCAACAAGAACTGACTAGAGAGCAACCAGTGAAAAATACAAAACACTCAAGTTTAGGAAATATTTTCCGACTAAGATTGCATGAAAAAGCTCATCATCTTTTTATGTTTAATTTTTACCAACCTGGCCTTTGCAGAAATAGGTCTTTACACAGCTGAGTCCATGACCTCTTATCCGGTGACGGATATGACCGAAATTCTGGAGAAGTTTACTCGCGAAAGTCCAGATAGAAACATCGTGTTTTATGTCCATGGCCGAAACCATTACGTCGAAAAGGAATGGAAAAAGCTTCAGGTAATGGAAGACACTTATAAAGTACGCGTGGTCATGCTTCACTGGAATGCCTGGTCTTCTTTAGTTTCTAGAGCAGTCGCCGGAGCTGACGAAGCTGCGGAACCGCTTTCTGAAGCTTTTAAAGAAATCAGAGCTTTCAAAGAATCGCATCGCGATTTCTTTGAAGAACATAAAATGACTCTTCTTTGTCATAGCATGGGCAATCTAGTCCTTAAAAACTTCACTGAAAAGTTTCAACAAAACAGTCAGTACAATCTTGAAGTTCCGCTATTCGAAAATTATCTTGGCGTAAGTGCAGACGTGCCTTTAAAAGATCATCGCGAATGGCTTGCTAAGTTCAACCTGGCAAAAAACAAAAACGTCGTAATGAACAACCGCGATATTGTCCTGCTTCTTTCCTATTCTCTGGACTTAACAGAAAAAAATCCCTTCCAGTACAGACTGGGCCTCGGCTTTGACAACTACCCTGGAAAAAAAGATCAAATTAAATCTAAACTGGTTCCGGATGTAACTTATATCGATCTCTCTGGTGTGCTTGAATCACAACACGGTTATTTTCTTCCCAAAACGCCGGTGATGAAAACCATTTTTTCCAGACTGACAAATGGAGAGCCATTCCATATAGATGATCAGGAAAAAAAATATTTGAAAGTAAATTTGAAGAATGAAAATAATATTGTCTACATAAAGGACAGATAAAAAAAGGGAGCTCTATAAGCTCCCTTTTTTAATTTAATTGTTTTTTATAAAGAGTTTTACCGGAAGTAATAACACCGTTCGTGTCATTGTAAATCGTAGAAATTTCCTGCAGATTTCCATCCATCATTTGGGTGTACTTGTTTACAGCTCTTACAGGGATCAGCATTCTTGGCAAAGGTGGTAGAACTTTATATTTAACCTGAACTTCAAGAACAAGAATATCTCCGTTAAATACACCTCGGCCAGATGCCACCATATCTGCATCTTCCTGAACGACGACATATTGGTTGTTCAAAGCAAGTTTTTGATTGATGTCTTTAGAGGCCACTGAAATATCTGTACATTGAGTTTGATCCAAAACCATACGTTGTTTCGCGGGACTTACATAAGTTCCAGTCAGGTCAGGGCAAGCCATTGCATTCGAAGCCATCAGTGTCAAAGCAAGTAGAGAAATTTTTATCACGAAAACATCCTTTGTATAATTCAGCAGAGCAAAAAATGATTTCACTACTTAACTCTTTTGTCGATAGTTTTTTCAGTTCCATTGTCCCCCTGTGAAACCACCACCAGATCTGAATTTTTATCTAAATACGACTCACTCCAACCGCTGTCACGATCAACGCTGCCGTCTGCATAGGTCGTTTCTGAGCGCTGCTTTGTGAGGAGCTTCTCCCCTTTCCATGAATTGCTTTCATAAATGGCAACATGGGCTAGAACTTTTCCTTCTTCAACGACAATATCATATTCATTCATGAGATATTCTTTTCCATCAATCGACGTATCTACAGTTCCTTCATCGTAGATATAAGAAATCGATTCACATCCATCCTGTGCAATTGAGTAGTACGTTCCAAACTCTTCGTTAACGAACTCTCCGCTGAAGTTAGTACAGGCCAAGGCATTAGCAGATAAAAGCAAAACTCCCAGGGCAAAAAATATTTTCATAAAACTCTCCTGATTATCCTAATAATTTTTCTTAGCTTTACCTTTCCACTTAATGCCGCAATCTTCACTGGTAATGGCGAACTGAACAAGATCCTGCCATTCCCCACGGAGATAAACAACGCGCTTACTGATACCTTCTCGTCGCATTTTTAACTTTCTTGCAACAGCGAGAGACCGCTTATTATGAGGCTCAATTCCCGCTTGCAGACGATGTAATTCAAGTTCTTTAAAAGCCACTTTGAAAAATTTTTGTATGGCCGCAGTCGCAATCCCCTTTCCCCAAAATTGATTCAATAGGGTGTAGCCTAAAAAAGCAGTTTGCGTTATGCCCCGAACAATATCCATGGCCATTACATAACCACAGAACTCTCCGGTCTTTTTTAAAAAGATCCCATAGGTGTAATTCTTTTCACTGTCGCGTGCGGCTTTTTGAGATTTTAAAATTTTATTGAAAGCAGTTTTAGAGAGATCTTCTTTGCGATGGGCGCGATCCCACTTATTCAGAGGATCGTTTTGATTGAGGTGTGCAATTTTCCACGCACTGTAGTCAGAGCTTGTTAAAACACGCAATTCGATTTGAAGAGAATCCTTTCTCATTAGACTAGTGTAGAGAAAAATAAAAAGGGAGGCAATGCCTCCCTTCTTTTAAATGTGCGTGTAAAAAGCTCCAGAGCAGGAATTACATCATTCCGCCCATACCGCCCATGCCTCCCATTCCACCTGGCATAGCTGGACCAGCGTCAGCTTTAGGAAGGTCAGCAATCATTGTTTCAGTAGTAAGCATTAATCCTGCAACTGAAGCAGCGTTTTGAAGTGCAGAACGAACAACTTTAGTTGGATCGATGATACCTGCAGCAACAAGGTTTTCGTATTTTTCTTCACGAGCGTTGAAACCGAAGTTGGCATCTTTTGAAACTTTTACTTCGTTCACAACAACTGAACCTTCAAGGCCAGCGTTAGTCGCGATTTGTCTTAGAGGCTCTTCAAGAGCTCTCTTGATGATTCTGATACCGAAGTTTTCTTCTTCGTTCTTGCCTTTAAGGTCGTTAAGAACAGTCGAAGCGTGGAGAAGTGCTGAACCACCACCAACAACGATACCTTCTTCAACAGCGGCGCGAGTTGCATTGAATGCATCTTCCACTCTGTCTTTCTTTTCTTTCATTTCGGTTTCAGTTGGAGCCCCAACTTTAATCACTGCAACACCGCCGTCGATTTTAGCTAGTCTTTCTCTTAGTTTTTCTTTGTCGTAGTCTGAAGTTGTCTCAGCGATTTGTGCTTTAATGGCGCCAACGCGAGCCTGGATATCAGCTTTCTGGCCGTTTCCGTCTACGATTGTTGTGTTTTCTTTGTCGATTGAAACGCGTTTTGCTGAACCAAGAACTTCCATTCCTGATGTTTCAAGTGACATTCCAAGCTCTTCAGAAATCACAGTACCACCAGTGATGATAGCGATGTCTTTAAGCATTTCTTTTCTTCTGTCACCGAAGCCTGGAGCTTTAACCGCTGCGACTTGAAGAGTTCCGCGAAGTTTATTTACAACAAGAGTTGTAAGAGCTTCACCTTCGATATCTTCAGCGATGATCAAAAGTTGTCTTCCTGATTGAACAGTTTTCTCTAGAATTGGAAGAAGTTCTTTCATTGAACCGATTTTTTTGTCTGTGATAAGGATGTTGCAGTTATCGAAAACAACTTCCATTTTTTCCGGGTTGTTTACGAAGTATGGAGAAAGGTAACCACGGTCGAATTGCATACCGCGAACTACATCAAGAGTTGTTTCAGCAGTTTTTGACTCTTCAATTGTGATAACGCCGTTGTTTCCAACTTTTGACATTGCTTCAGCAAGAAGTTTTCCGATTTCAACATCGTTGTTACCAGAGATCGTTCCAACTTGAGCGATTTCTTCTGATGTCTTAACTTGCTTCGACATTTCTTTTAATTTAGCGACAACGTTTTCTGTAGCGAGATCGATACCGCGCTTAAGATCCATTGGATTGTGTCCGGCAGAAACAAGCTTAGCGCCTTCTCTGTAAATTGCTTGCGCAAGAACAGTAGCTGTTGTTGTACCGTCACCAGCATCTTCGTTAGTTTTTTGAGCGACTTCTTTTACCATCTGTGCGCCCATGTTTTCGAAGTTGTTTTCAAGTTCGATTTCCTTCGCTACAGACACACCGTCTTTTGTGATGTGTGGAGCGCCGAAAGATTTTTGGATAACTACGTTGCGACCTTTTGGTCCAAGAGTTACTTTTACTGCGTTAGCAAGTTGATTTACACCGTTAAGAATCAGCGTTCTTGCGTCTTCTGAATATTTTAATTCCTTAGCCATTTTTAACTCCTAAAATTATTTTAAATTTATTTGAAAACTATTGAAGTACACCAAGAATTTCATCTTCTTTCATGATGAGAACTGGCTTGCCATCGATTTTCACTTCTTGTCCTGAGTATTTTCCGAAAAGAACAACGTCACCAACTTTTACATCGAGGTTGCGAACGGAACCGTCTTGCAGTCTGTAACCAGTACCGACAGCAACGATTTTTCCTTGTGATGGTTTTTCAGTGTGAGTGTCAGGGATGATAATCCCGCCAGCTGTTTTAGTTTCTTCTTCCAGACGTTGAACAACAACGCGATCTTGTAACGGTCTTAATTGCATTAGGTCCTCCCTATATTCAGTGATAAAAAAATTAACAACAACAATGTGGTAGCGAGGTCGCCAGTGTCAAGGGCAAGGGATGAAAAAAAATTCAATCATAACCCACGCCGTCATTTTTGCTTTTCTTAAAATCAGGTCTATCATGAGTCATCTTAAAAAAAGGAGAATTTTATGGTTGAGATATCAGGGATCTACGAGGGAGAAAAGCACTGCCAGCTTACTCATGGCCCTTCTAAAAATCAAATTCACACAGATGCCCCAAAAGACAATAACGGTAAAGGCGAAGCTTTTTCACCAACCGACCTGATGGGTGCCGCTCTGGGAAGTTGCATTTTGACCACGATGGCAATCTATGCTGAAAACCACGATATCAACCTTGTGGGGTCTCGTTTCAAAGTCATTAAGGATATGGCCAGCAATCCGAGAAGAATTGCTTCACTTACTGTTGAAGTTTACTTACCTCAGCACTTAGCAGACAAAGACCGTGAAGTTTTGGAAAGAATTGGAAACAATTGTCCGGTTAAAGTCAGCCTTCATCCGGACGTCAATGTTCCCGTAAATTATATTTATCAAAATTTATTTTAGATCGTACCAGTTAACTCCAAGTCCCATGTCAACTTTGAGTGGGACTTTGAGATCAACAATAGTTTCCATTCCACGACGAACCAGCTCTTTCATGATCTCAATTTCATCTTCTTCCACTTCAAAAATCAATTCATCGTGAACTTGCAGAAGCATCTTGGATTTAAGGTTTCTTTCTCTGAGCTCAGCATCGATTTTAATCATCGCGAGCTTTATGATATCAGCTGCAGTCCCTTGAATCGGGCTGTTGATCGCCATCCTTTCAGCTTGCGCTTTAATCGTTCTGTTTTGAGAAAAAATATCCGGAAGAAATCTTTTTCTTCCATGGAAAGTTTCAGCATAGCCGGTTTGCTCTGCTTTATCTTTCAATGTATCCAGGAATGTTTTAATCGAACTGAAACGGGTAAAATATTTATCGATATATTGCTTTGCCGCTGTTCTGGAAATTTTTAATGTTGAAGCAAGTCCAAATGAAGACTGGCCGTACATCAATCCGAAGTTGACTGTTTTCGCCATGGATCTGTCATTACTCGAGACTTGAGTCAGCGGAATATCGAGAACTTCTGAAGCTGTTTGCTTGTGAATATCAAGATTATCCTGAAAGGACTTCAACATCGTTGGATCTTCTGAAAAGTGTGCCAGCAGTCTCAATTCCACCTGTGAATAATCGGCAGAAAGAAGAATTTTTCCAGGTTTGGCGATAAAGGCCTTTCTCACTTTTTCACCCATCGGACTTCTCACCGGAATATTTTGAAGATTCGGGTTAGTCGAAGACAAGCGCCCCGTTTGGGCCACAGTAAGATTGTAGTTTGTGTGAATGCGTTTTGTGAGCGGATTTACCAGTTCAGGCAGGGCCTTAACATATGTTGAAAGAATTTTTCCGTACTCTCTGTGAGTGAGAAGCAAACCTGGAATCGGACTAATATTGAGCCCATCAAGTTCTTCAAGAACGTCAGCGTCTGTCGAATAACCGGTTTTCGTTTTTTTTATGACTGGCAAATGCAGTTTTTCAAAGAGAAGCGCTCCGACTTGCTTTGGCGAATTGAGATTTATCTCCGTTTCAGCTATGTCGAAAATTTCTTTTTCCACTCTCTTGATTTCGTGAATCAACTCACCTTCAAGCTCCTTGAGATAATTGGCATTCAAAGAAACGCCGGCACTCTCCATTCTGGCAAGAACCGGAATGATTTTAAGATCAATTGAATTATAGATATCCATGACCTTTAATTCTTCCATGCGCTTTTTAAAAATAGCTGCCAGGTGAACCAAGGCTTGTGCTCTTTCAGCGTTAGCGACATGCTCATCCATGCTCAATTCTTTCTGCAGATACTCTTTCATCAGTACATCCAGATCATGACGAGTGCTGGTATTGATATTGAAATGAGCAAGAGAGATATCAAACTTTGGAGCGATAAAATCAATATTGTTAATCAGTGAAAAAACAAAATCCCTCTTCAGATTCTCGCCGATGATTTCCATCTCCGGGTTTCCCCATATTTTTGCGAGAATTTGTTTTGAAGAACCTTTATCGGCTGAGTAAATTGTTTCTGCGTTAGCCGTAAAATACAATCGTGAGATCTGTCTTGTGTAGATATCTTCAGAGTCATATAGAATGTGTTGTGCAAAGACTTTAGCTTCCGTGACTGCATTGATAATTTCGTCAAAATTCTTTTCATCCACTTCAACAATGGTTACATCTGAAGAAACCGGAGCATTAAAAAGAGTACTTTCAAGTGATTCATCGGGCATAGAATTGCCTTCGAGTCTCTTATCCGTTTCTCTGGCCATGTGATATTGAAATCTCATTTCCTGCAATTGAACAATTGCAGATTTGAATCCAAGTTCTTTAAAAAATTCTTCCAGTTCTTTTGTTGGATAGAAATGGACTGCCGTTTCTTCCGGTTTATGGCCAATATCAACGTTAGTGCATATTTCTACGAGCTTCTTGGAAAGAAATCCATCTTGAAGATGTTCAGTGAACGCTTCAATCACTTTTTTCCCTTTAAGCTGATCTTTATTCGCAATGATATTTTCGAAAGTTCCATATTCTTTCAAAAGTTTCGCAGCTCCGACGGCACCTATGCCTTTCATGCCCGGAATGTTGTCTGATGAATCTCCCACGATGGTGAGATAATCGACAATCTGATCAGGACGGACTCCCATTTTTTCTTCAACATCGGCCGGGGTATAAAGCTTGTCTTTCATTGTATCGAGAAGCTTGATGTTGTCCCCTACAAACTGCATGAGGTCTTTATCTCCGGAAGCAACCCAGATTTCATCAAACTGCTCTTTCCATTGCACACATGCAGAACCGATAATGTCATCGGCTTCATAATTATCGTGGCAAAAAGTTGGAAGATTCATTTCTTTTATTAATCTTTCAATTAAAGCAAATTGAGGAATCAAATCTTCTGGTGGCTCACTTCGATTGGCCTTGTACTCGCTATATAACTCATTTCTAAATGATCCACCTTTTGTGTCGCGGGCAAGGAACATATGTGTAGGCTTGTGATCTGCAAGTAACTTTTTAAGCATTGTGAACATTCCATACACAGCATTGGTTGGTGTTCCATCGGGTGCATGCATTGGTCTTATGGCAAAGAAAGCACGAAAAATAAAATTGGAAACGTCGACGATAATAAGTCGTTTATTTGACATGAGAAATCCTTATAATTTTTTTAAAATTGTAAGGCTAAAAGTAACAAAGATTTTCAGATAGTGGTAGTTGTTTTAGTCGCAAACCAACTGCTCTTTCTGTTTTTGACGCCAACAAAATTATCGTCGTTGGCCATAACAGAAGTGTCGGCCATAACATCGCCCAATCGATGACCGGAATCTAAATTGTAGAGTAAGTAGAGTTCAAGTCCGATCAAAGCAATTCCCAAAATCCCTCCCAGAATCCATCCCCAGAAAGGGACGATGGCCAGCGCAAGAGGAAGAATGAAAGGAAGATTTCTGATCGCAGATTGTTTGTATGAACAAGGCGATCCGTCTTCGAGCGATTTAACAGCAAAGCCCATAAATTTTTTTCCAGCGGATTGCCCGTTGTTCAAACCATCTGAAAGGGCAATATAGACAATGCCTAGAATTAAACCGACCGGATAAAACAGAATTGAGAAACAAAGCACGATGAACAGATCGATGGCCTTCGCGATCAAGCGAGTTAACTTAGCGACACGTATGGCCTTTTCCAAAAGATACTTTCTGTCCATAAATCAATCTTAGTGACAGACCGTTGAAAAGCAAAGCACAAAAATTTTAGGTTTTCACGCCTTAGCGACTTAGGTATCATAGGAACATTACCTTAGAAGGAGTCCAATATGGGATCAGTGAATAAAACAGACGTAGCTCATTTTGAAAATGATGTTCTTAAAGCAAGCAAACCAGTTCTAGTAGATTTCTGGGCTGAGTGGTGTGGACCATGTCGCGTGCTTGGACCAATACTTGATGAAGTTGCTAAAGAATTAGGTGAAAAAGCAGAAATCGTAAAAGTTAACGTTGATGATAACCCTGAACTAGCACAGCGCTATGGTATCCGTGGTATCCCAACAATGATTTTCTTCAAAAATGGCCAGGCATCAAAAACTTTGGTTGGCGTTCAAGCAAAAGAAGAAATCAAAAAATCACTTGAAGAGATGGCCTAATGTTTATCGCTGAATCGCTGGCCGACGCTCAAAAAGTTCTCAATTCGTTTATTTCAAATTCTAGCAATATTGAAAAGATCGATTCAGCCATCAAATTGATGGTTGAATCGTATCGCAACAACGGAAGAATTTTCAGCTGCGGTAACGGCGGTTCAATGTGCGATGCCATGCACTTCGCTGAAGAGCTTACCGGGCGATTTAGAAAAGAGCGCTCTCCTCTTCCAGCGATGGCCATTAACGATGCTTCTCACCTTACGTGCGTTTCAAATGACTACGGTTACGATTATGTTTTCTCACGCTACGTAGAAGCCTGGGGAAACAAAGGCGACATTCTTCTGGCCATCTCAACATCAGGCAATTCACCTAACGTTCTTCTTGCTGTCGAAGCAGCAAAGAAAAAAGGAATGAAGGTTGTAGGCTTACTTGGGAAAGGCGGCGGAAAATTAAAAGACATGGTCGATGTTTCGCTCATCGTTGATTCAAACATCAGCGACAGAATTCAAGAAGTGCATATTAAATGCATTCATATTTTCATTGAAGGGATTGAAAGAAATCTCTATCCAGAAAACTACTAATAAACAAAAGCTCCCGCGATAATCAACAGCAGTGCCGTATTGGTGAATACCAACCATTGTTTCGAATGGGTTTCTTTATAATGAAGAAAAGAATCCAGCAGAAAAACTTGTGCCCAAAGAACAAAGCCAAGCTTATAAAAAGTCAGTCTAGTAGCGTTTGAAACATTGAAGACATCGAAAATTATCGGCAATGAAAGCAGTATAAAAAACACCACAGACATAATGAATCTTTTCAAACGTTCATGTGAAGAAAGCATCGGTCGAGGCCGGATTAATTTGTAATAGAGATCATTGAGAAACAGAACAAAAATAAACACGATCAGATAATCTTCAAGATCCCTGAATCCTACCAGGAACTGAAACAAAAGAAGTATTGAGAATGAAATTAAGAGCACCAACTTAAGCTTGGGCATCTTAAAATTCTTTAATAGAAAACTCATACGGACATTATAAAGCAGAAGTGAAAACAAACGAGAGCAAGGGGGTAAGTAGTGGATTACAGAAGGCAGCCTTCGCAAGTACCCCTCGTCGGGCCGCCATAAAAGAATGTCATTGGGTTATCGTACTCTCTCAATTCCTTTTTTGATCTCGACCGTAAAGGACTTTCTATAAGGAAGCCTATTCGTGAATCTTTTTTCATGAATAGGTGAAACAGATAGATCGCTTGGCGCTCCCGTATCTCCTTCAATGTTAAGATCATCGAAATCAAATTTTTCGTATTGCTTGTACGTGTAGATGACTTTCTTCCCATTGATCATTTGTTCTTTACCTTCAACATTGTCTTGAGCAAATGTTGAAAAAGAAGCCAGTGTCATCGCTGTTAATAAAAACATTTTCATATTTTAATTCCTGATAAATTTATCTACTTTCTGAGCATAATTTTTTAAGTCTGCAGTTGTCGCGGGAGAAACATTGTTCAGTACTGTCTGCGCATCCATTGGTCGGTTCAACAACTTTAAAGCGACAGCATAATTCAAGCCTACACCTGGCTTTGCAAGAGTGGCCTTATCAAATTGACCGTAAATCTGAACAGCCGTTGCATAGTCCCCTTTCAGGAGATTGGCAGTTGCCAGTGCAGAATTGATCTCACTATCTTGCGGGCTTCTTTTGGCGAGTCCTTGAAAAATGGGTATGGCCTTTCCGACAGTTCCGAATTTGAGATAGAGTTCAGCAAGGTTATAGTTTGGTGTAACACTAAAGGTACTCATGTCGGAAGCTTTTTTAAACGCAGCCAGAGCTTTCTGATGTTTGCCTTGCTTCATGTAGACGACACCAATATTGTTCACCGGCGGAACGAATTTAGAATCGAGGTCTCTTGATTTATTGTAAAAGAGAATAGCTTTCGCATAATCATCTTTTAAATAGTAGCAAGTTCCCAATTGATTCCAATAGCTGGTATTGTTTTTGTATTGAGTGTAAAGGTCGTCAGCCAGTTTGAAAGCTTCGTCAAATTTTCCCTGATAGCATTTGATATTCAGCTTGGTCAGAACATCATCTGATTTTGAAAGTGTTTCTTCAAGCTTCGCCGGGGCAATGTTTGAGAGCGATTCCTTTACAAGGGCATGAGAACTTTCTTCTGAAGAAATCTCAAATTCATCTTTGTCTGCTTGATATTTAGTCTCGCTTTTCTTATCAAAGTTCAACTGATCTACCCAGCTGTAATCGTCTTCAGATTTAACGGCTTCATCGTTGGCATTTTTGCGGTAATTAGTGTTGCCTGCACAGGCACTAAGAATCAAAAGCAAAGGTAATAATTTTCTCATTTTCCACCTGCCTTATCCATCAAAGCAGCTCCATTTTCACTGAAATATTCTGGAATGAAGTTGAATTCATTCTTTACAAGAAACCATGAATTATCACTCGTCAGAATATTATCTTTTTCGATTTTCTTAATTGCTGTTTGTCTGAAATCATCCGCTTGTCTGGAGAGAGGTTCAGCAACTTTCGCCATGCTGCCTTTGAAAGAAGCTACATAGGCTTCATTTTTTCCTGCAGGAGTAAAATTCAGAATTTCGTTCTTTAAAGCCTCATGACTTTGCACCAGATATCTATAAGCCCTTACAATGCCGATCCCTGATCCCATTTCTGAAATCGATACAGCTTCCGTTGTGATCTTATCCAGAAGTGCAAATTTTGCTTTGAGTGTCTTGTTGTATTCAGCTTCAGGGAAATTCAATTTCATGGACGACATTTTTGCTATCTGATCTTCAAGAGCAGAAAGTCTGACTAACGAAACTGAATCGAGCGCTTCAAGAGGTATATCAAGCTTTTGCTTTTTTGAGTCCTCGTAATAAGTCATCATCTTAGATCGAACTTTTTTGGCATCTTCCACTCTGCCAATATTCTCAAGCTCGTTTGCCAGTAATGATGACGGATAAATCAAGTAGGGCCACATTGTTTTTGTTGGCTCAAGCATTTTAATGACGTCATTGAATGAACTCCATCTGCTGGCGGCAGCAAGCTCGTTTAAATGATCGAGGTAGCCTGCGAGAACAATATCGTTGCCCACGCCGCATTTAGGAGCTTTTACCAGTAAGCTTTTACTCTTTTCAAATTGTTTTTCAGCTAGATAAATGACATTGGCATTCTTGAAAAAAACTCTTTTGTTTTTTGAATCAGTTGTACATATTTTATCGAAAACTTTCTCACTGAGTGCCGAGGATTCTGTGAATTGTCGTCTCTGGAAAAGATCAGTTGAAAAGAGAATATAATCCTTTTCAAACTTCACCAGATCACTGGGGCTCATCATGCCTGCTGACTTATCCGCCCAAGCATACATTTGTTTGTAGTCCCCGGTTTCGTAAAAAAGTACGGCGATATTATACGCGGCAGTTTTCTTCGCTTCAGGATTACTTTCAGGTGATTTATAGATTTGAAGATAACCGCGAAGGGCACCTTTTTTGTCTCCCTTCTGGCTCGCTTGTTCAACTTTTTCGAACTGCATACCAAGGACAAGCGTTTTAACTTTCGAAGCATATTCCGGGCTTACTTTAAATTCGCCAGCATCGATTCGTTTTACCCATCCGGCAAGAGCAGCTTTATTGCCTGCATCTTTGTATGAATCCATAACTTGAGCAAGCATCTTTTCTTGAGGTTCAACATCTGAAGGAAATGCTGATTTATAGTTCAGCAATGTTTTTTCAGCATCGGCAACATTCTTGCGCTCCATTTGAGCAGAAAACAAGCGCTGATAAACAACGTTGGATTTTTCACCTTTTGGATTTGTCGCAAGAAAGCTTTCATAAGCTGGAATAAGATACTCATCAGCTGTGGTTTTCTTTACCCCACTTCCTAGAGAAGCCATGAGTGCATTTGAAGCTGAAGCTTCAGTCTTTTTGTCATTATTCTTCTGAGCACGTTTAATCGCTTCAGCATAAAGGGGAACCGCTTTATCAAATTTCCCGATCGCAAAATACGTTTCACCTGCATGAAAGTAATCTTCTTGTGATTTGGCTGGATTCAAAAGCGCGTTGATCATGAAATATTCATTGGCAGCCTCTGCTTTTTTATCTCTGATATCTTTTTGATGCTCATACGTTTTAGCAACCAATTGCTGTTGAATAAGAGCAGACATTTTTTGGACATTGTATTTAAGCACTTCAACTTGATCAGCGTTCAGGTTCCCCTTAGAAAACTGTGACGAAAGTGCACGGCACGCTTCCAGGTGCTTTTGGTCTCGTCCAAATTTTTCGTACAAACTCAACAGCTCAGTATTGAATTCAACCTCTTCTTTCTCATTTTGTTTGTACTGAATCCCATCGCTTAAAGTTTTTTCAGCAGCAGCAAATTTTCCCTGGGTTTTAAGATAGCGCCCTACTTTCAGCATGACTTCTGAAATGCTTTTCCCGTTCTTCTTATAAAATGCAATTGCTTCATCGGACTTTCCTGCTTCTGTGTAGAAGAAAGCGATGTCGCGCTCGATGCTTTTAGACATATCAATATACTTGCTGTTTTTCGAAAGATCGTATGACTCCAGCATCGTGTTGATAGCCTTATCGTACTTGCCCATTTTGAAATAACTCCAGGCAAGGTTAAACGCATCCTTTGTCCACCATTTATCACGCTTGTTTTTTAAAGCGGCTTCATAGAGAGACATTGATTTATCAAATGAACCTTTGTTGAAATAAATTTCGGCCAATGCGATTCGCGACTTATCCGCAACGACAGAATCTCTTCTCGATTCTTCCAGAGCTTTTTGAAAAAACTTTTTAGATTGTTCTTCCTGTTTTAATTCTTTGGCATTGTAAGCGAGAATGTAATACGCGTCGGCTCTTTCTTCAAAGCGAGGCGCTTTTTTCAACAAAACGAGCACCGTTTTCTGAGCCTGATCAAAGTAACGACGAGATTCTTTAAAGGCTTCATCTTTATTGACCTTATCCCTCTCTACCGCCGGAATTTCCAGGTACTTTTGATTTTCCAAATCTTTGAGTAAACGTCCCTTTTCTAAAAGAACCTGGGCCATTCTCAGCATCAGATCCGGACGTTGCGCACCAATTTGCTTATTCAGACGGGTGACTTCTCTTAATTCTTCATCGAGAACTTTTAAAAGCTCTGTTCTTCTTTGTTCAACATCTGCTCTTGCAGTTTGAAGAGAAGTGGTGAAGATGAAACCGAGGCACAATAAAAACGTTAATTTTCTTTTCATAGTTTATTTACATTCAGATTTGAGCGAGAAGACGTAATCGCCTAGTTCATCGGCCCAGAATTCTCCGTTAAAGGTCCAGAAATATTGTTTGTCCGTTCTCTTCAGGTGAGCGATATCCCCTCTCGCACGTCCGCCTTTTGTCAGGCTCAGATCTTCATAGAGTTCTGTTTTTCTCTTAGAGAGAACTTCTAGCTTGATATAACTCATATCTTCAAAAGCTTTTACGATCTGGGCAGCATACAGTTGAAGCTGTCCACGAACGTAGCTACCGATCAAATTTCTCTGTGTGTTCAACGATTCTCTTAGATTTTCATTAAGAACGGCTCTCATTCTGTCGTTGCTGACTGACTTCATTCTCTCAATTTCATCTCTACCTGAATTAAAAGAACTATAGAGTTCCAGATAAGCTGGATCGCGAGAAACTGAAGCTAAGGCCGTATTGAGAATTGGATTATTGCGCAACTTCCCTTCTGTGTGTTCCTTCACCAATGAATAATATTGCTTATAATCTTTTCCAAGGGAATCAATAAACTTCTTATAGATGTCGTTGTCTTTTTCATATTTCGTATAAAAAGCTTCTACCGTATTTTTTGAGTCTTCCCACAAGCACATCTCCATATAAGACAATGCTTTTAGAACCTCAATTTCCGGATTAAAAATGTAGTTAAAGACCGGAGCTTTGTATGTAACAAGTTTACCGAGTGTGCGGTTGTAATCTTTTAGATAAAAACTGTTCCACGCTTCTTCAAAAAGAATTTCAGGCCAGATATAAGAAGATTTCTCCAAATCCAGATAAGATGAATAAGCGTTGCTGAACTTTTGAATCGCAAATTGCGATCTTGGAATGCCAACCACGCAATAATCGCGGCTGATTTTCAATTGTCTTATCCTGTCAGGATTTTTCTCTTTTTTAATATGGTCTTCTGCTACGTCAACACACTCTTTGAAAACACGTGTTGCCTGTTCTTCTTTTTTAGAAACTGAATAAATACTTCCTTCGAGTAAAAGGGCGTAAGGCTTAACAGGATTCCATTCTTCAATCGGTTTATCGAGATACTTTAAAGCGAGATCATACTTGGCCTGTCTGAAAGCTTTTCTCGCAAGAATATAGCGAATGGATGGAGCGGATGATTTTTCAAGAATATTAGAAGGAAGCAATTCAAACTGCTTTACACCCACTTCAGTAATAAGTTGATCCAAAACTTTGTCAACGGCAGCGTCGTTAACTCTGTTTGTGGTGGCCAGGTATTCTTTAATAAATGGGATGGAACTGAAATACATTTTGTCCTGAATCAGCTCAGAAACCATTTGGGGATATCGGCTCTTGTCCCCGCTTTGATAAATCTTCCATGCTCCCTGAACGGACGCCTGTGCATTCATTCCAAAGGATAGCGATAGAAAAAGGGGTATCGATAAGAATGTCTTCTTCATATAGTTTTCCTATTAAAATGAATATCCAAGAGAAAGTGTGGCATCGTAATTTGTTTTTAACGATGTCCCTGTCGTAGCAACATTATTTGCGCTGTACAGAACTGACGTTAAGTCAGCTCTAATGCTGAAGCTCTGATCAAGATAAAACTTAAGACCAGCTTCCCACATTACACCACTATGAGTTTCAAGTGTTTCTTGATTGGCAAGAGCAGCGCTTTGGAAGGCAAGTTTGTTATTTTTTTCTTTTAATTGAGAATAGCCAACACCGAAAATCCAGTCCATGTAGACAATTTTATTGAACGTGTTGATCTTGCTGTAGAAAGGTGACCAAAGGGCCATGACCCCCCAATAATTATCTACAATTCGTCTGAATGGAGTTGTTCCCGTTCCTTGAGGACCTGAACTTCTAACACCTTTAGCTGTATCATTCTCTTTGCCGTTATTTTTTGAATAAAGACCTTCAATACCGAAATCTTCAGTCATAAAATAGCCAACTCTTCCTTGTATCGCAGTTGAAGTAACAAAAGCGCCTGAAGTTGTAATACCGCCACCAGCATTGACATGAAGGTGACCCGCTTTTCTAAACTTTCTATTTTGTAGAACATAAACTTCTTTATCCGGATCAAGCCAAGAAAATTCATAAATATCTTTTTCGCTGGCAAAAATTTGAGAAGTTGAAAGAAGAGAAAATAATAGAACTAAGGCCTTGAGTTTTGATTTCATACGCATCCTGCTGTAATGGTCATCATCTTAATAGAGAACAATAATTACTAAGATTTTAACACAGGTCGTATAGCTCGCAAGAAGTTCAATTCAGAGGAGCAGTTTCACCTTTCTTGCAGATTCCCGAGTATTCGCATCGAGAACAATGTGAGGAATGAATTTGATTTAAAGACTCAGTCTTTTTCCAGTGACCAAACAATATTTGAGTTAACTGCTCGAATGTCATTTTTTGTTTTACTAGTTCTTTCTGATCAACATAGAGCAAGGCCATTTCAATTTCTTCTGTGCGCTTAAGATTTCTCATCTGAGCATAAGCGTATGCGTAGGCTCCAAGTTGGAACCAATAACCGGTCTCCCCCTCCACATCTCGCAATCCGGTTTTAAAATCCCAAATGATTATTTTTCCGTCGCAAATAAACACCAAATCGGGCGTGCCGCTGATCATCTGACCAAAAAAAGAAAATTTTACCGGAGCTTCGCTGATGATCTCTGAATTGGATCCTCTGAAATCAGAGCTCGCGCCATAGGCCCATAAAATCTTTTCCTTATCTTGTGACGGCAATTGATCGGCTGAAATCTTGCCGGAAAATAATTGAGAAAGATGATGATGAATTTCAGTGCCGCGTTTCTTTGATGAATAAAACACGACATCCTCTTCATCAGCGAACAATGTTGGCTGTTCTTCTGCCTCAATTTTGCAGATATTCTGAAGATAAAATTTATGAGGACACTCGGCAATTGTTGCCAGTCGGGTGACTGAAAGTTCCGCGATAATTCCCAAGTGACTTTCGTCTTTTTGTGGAACCAACCCTAACCAGTCCTGCTGCAGAAGGGCCCTTTCCGATGAATGAGAAGAAATATGTGTCACTTCAAAAGTTTTTTCTGTGACTGGAATCATTCGCAATGCTTGAATCCAACTATTATCAAATTCATGAAGTTCGTTCAGTTGGCCATTTTCTTCATGAAATAAATTCGCATAGGCTAAATGTTTAACTGCGCGAGTACAAGCTACATAAAGTAGTCGTTTGCTCTCTGAAAAATCCTTAAGTTTAAGAATTTCTGATTCAATGTGATAAAAAGGAGATTTGAAAAATACTTTTTGATTAAAGTCTTTCTTCCATTTAAAGCTGTGGGGGAATTTCCCAATATGATCTTTCATTCCCAAGTAGCGCCCATTTGTATGAACACCACCAAGCAAAACCGCATCGAACTCCAATCCTTTTGAAGCATGAGCTGACATTACCAGAATACGTTTTTTGCCGTCCTCCGTTGACCCGCTCATCATTTCACAGGCATATTGCCCCTCTTCGCTTTTAATTAAATTGTAAACTTCAGCTGGTTTTTCTTTAGCAAGCTTGCAAACAGAATCTACAACACTGGAATTCTGGGCATGAAAAGAATTTGAAAGTCCGAGACTGAAAACAAATTTATGGAAAGCTAATTTCAACCCAAGCAGCTGAACGTCCTGATGATACTGCTCGATTGCCGGCAAACTGAAATTCGTTTGTAAGACTTCAAATAAAGATTGCAAAAGAGTTAGTGTCGCTTTTGTTCTTTTTTCATCGTGCTTATGAAGTTCAAGTTCAACCATGTAAACAAACAAAACAAGTACAGGATCTTCCGAGAAATCAATTTTAACCTGAGCGCTGAAAGGAATATCGTGCTTGAGGAACTCTTCCAGCAAATAGGTGCTGGGTTTTAACTTTCTATAGAGGACGCAGATCGATTGAAACTGTTCATCACTCAACAATTCCAGAATATGATTACAGAGAACCTCTGCCTCGATTCTATCAAGTTCAAATTCTTTGGAGTCACCTTTGACAGTTGTTTTCAAAGAAAGAACTGACCCGATATTGGTACCGGTTGATGGAACATTTTGTGCTTCCATCTCAACGCCATGTGGATCATGGCCTTCATATTTTAAACCTAAAGGAAAAACACGTTCAAACAATGAATTGTTGTAATTAATAATGGATGAAAAAGAACGAAAGTTATTTTTCAAAAAATAATTATTTTCTTTTCCGAGCATTTCCGCACAATCAGAGAAGACTTGCAACTCTCCGCCTCTGAATCCATATATAGCTTGCTTGCGATCTCCCACACAAAATAAACGTTCTGGATGATTCCCTACAAGCTTCTTTAAGATTTCAAATTGAATGAAGGACGTATCCTGGAATTCATCGACAATAAAATATGTAAAGCTTTCCTGAATTTTTAAAAGCACATCTTCTTTTTTCAATGCGGAAAGAGCATAAAACTCAAGGTCGGAAAAAGAAAAACCATCGACTTCAAAATAATGTTGGTCAATATATTGAAAAATATCAGCAATCGTCTCCACCCACTTTTTGTAAGTATCGAAATCAGAATTAAGAGCATTCAAATCATCTGAAATATTTTTCAGATCTGATCGCAAATCCTTCATTTTCTCATAAGTTTCGGATTGAGCTACGGACATTTCTTTAGAAGCAGGAGGAAAACGAGAAACTGATTTAAAGAAAAAATGGTAAGTGAGATAATTGTCCGCGTTTAAGCGACCAAGTTCATTTTTCAAATGATGAAACTGAAGAAAAAATTCGTACCACTTTTTTTTCATTTCTTTAGGATCAGCAACTAAATCAAAACTTTCTTCAAAGAACTCGC
>DJVH01000071.1 GCA_002440825.1 Bacteriovoracaceae bacterium UBA6261
TACATTGATATCTGAAAGCATGAGACCGCTTGAAAAAGGAACAACGGCAAGAGTTGCAAAAACACCGATCATACAAAGGAAAGGAGCCAGAATAAATGTGAATTTATCCGCTTGAGCTGGAATGATGTCTTCTTTAAGAATCATCTTCACACCGTCAGCAAGGAATTGAAGAATTCCGTACGGACCAACACGGTTAGGACCTTGTCTCATTTGAAGGTCAGCAGAAATTTTTCTTTCAGCGTATGTCCCAAGACCACCGATTGTTGCAAGGGCCCCAACGACTATCAGAGCACCGATTGCGAAAATAACAAAGGCTACCAGTGAAGTAGCATCAAAGCCTAATGCTTTTGAAAGCCAGGCAACTGCGTTTGTGAATTCTTTTGATTGTGAAAGATAGGTGACTACAGTTGAGTTCATTACTTATCCTTTGAGAGAGCGTTAACTTGTTGAGTAGAAGGAGCATTGAACGACTTAACCCAATCAAGGTCGCCTTTTTTCCAGCAGTAAACAATTCCTGCAACAAGAATCAACGTGAACGTAAAAATTGAAATAAGAAGAGTTCCTCCGAGACCGATTTCGTTGAAGTGTTTAAACACTGCCGCTACCGGAAACATCAGAGCACTTTCCACATCAAAAATGATGAAGATAAGAGCAATAACGTAGAAACGAACGTTGAAATTTGCCCACGCACTACCGATCGGCTCTTCACCACACTCGTAAGCAGTTTCTTTAAGTTTGTTAGGATGGTGAGGACGAATGATACTCCCCAACAGCATAGATCCACCGGCCACAAGCAAAGCGAGCGCAATTAAAATTACGACGGGCATGTAGACGTCTAGATTGAATGTCGACATCTTGATCTCCGAGATAAAAAATCCAATTTTTTAGTTTCCTTAGATTACACGAAAATATAATATCTTGGAAAGATTTTGTTTGCTCAACAAGATAATCCTATGACTCATTTCAATTCACTGCTTCAAAAAATTTTAAATTGGGATGAGCATAGCTCATCACAGTTGCACTTGTATGGTGCGAGCATGGAGCAGTGGGCTTTTATCATCAGTACTTTTCTCAAAGAAAGTCCGCAATTATTTCTCAAAAAATCTCATTTGATTGTCGCCTCCTCAAACGATGAAGCAGAGGATCTGACGCAAGCCTTGCAAAACCTTCAATTAGACCTGGAAGTTCTTTTTTATCCCGGACTTGAAGCTTCGCCGTATAGCGGAGTTATTTCGTCGGAAAAAAGTTTTTATGATCGAATGGAGGTTCTCAGCCGCTTAAATACAATCAAAAGTACGAGAAGCAAATTTATTTTAATAACTTCGTTTGAAGCGCTGTCCTTTAAAACTCCAGCTCCAACTTTTTTCAATGAATTTAGTTTTCAATTAAAAGTTGATGACATCATCGCGCCGATTGATCTCGCAAAAAAATTAGTTGGAATGGGCTACTCGTCGGCCACATCGGTGGAGGAGCCCGGCACTTTTATTCAAAAAGGCCAAATCTTTGATCTTTACCCCGTTGGCTCTGCTCCGGTGCGTTTATCGTATTTTGACGATTTGATTGAAAGCATTCACGAAATTGATCTGGAAACGCAAAAGACAATTAAGGGCAAAAACTTTAACGAAATACAAATTTCACCGGCTGCCGGAATTTTTTCTACAGATGATTTTCCTGTCACGTTAAGAGAAAATATTCCACAATTCGGGCCTTCATATAAAAACAAGTTCGAATTCAGAAAAGCTTTATTCAGTCGCTTGTCGGACGGAATGCTATTTGAAAATTATCCTGTCTATGTCCCGCTCTTTTTCAAGAAACCAGGAACGCTCTTCGATTATTTCGATCCAAACGAGTGCCTTATATCCATTTTGAGTGCCAATGAAACTTATCGATCATATTTAGAATATGTTGAATCCATGCGCGTTGAATTTGAAAATGAAGAGAAGAGTGAAAGCAGCGAAAACATTCTTCCGCATTTTGACAATATATATGATTTTTCTTTCATGCGTGATCTCGACAGTAAGAAAGTCATACTCATTGATCAGCTCAACTTAAATTTAAATTTTGCCGAAGTCGAAGACTCGATTGACCTGAAGCTGGTTAAGACAAAAACCTTTCTCAATCAACATATAAATCCTGCTTTACCTAAACCTGAATATATCAAAGAAGCCCTTAATTTCATCGGAAAGCATTTTTTATTTCAAGGTCAGATTTATTTTTCTTCTTATAGTGAAGCTTCAAAAAATGAAATCAAACATCTACTGGACATGCAGGATTACACCAACGAATTAAAAGATCGCATCCAGTTTCTTCCTTATAAAATAGCAGAAGGTTTTTATTACGAGGGTGAAAAATTCCTCATCATTTCTGATGGAGACTTATTTGCTGCGAAGAAAACAAAAGTATCCAAGTCGCAAAAAATTGACCTCGATCTTTTTGCAGAACAGCTCGCCACGCTCAAGGCTGGTGATTTCGTCATTCACAATGAATACGGCGTGGGTGAATACCTTGGACTTGAATCATTAAATATCGGCGGTGAAAAATCAGATTTTCTGGTTTTAAAATATGCTGAAAACGATAAAGTCTATGTTCCCGTTTATAAATTAAACCAAATTCAAAAACATGCTGATGCTCATGCTGGGCTTAAAAAAGACAGTTTGAGAACAAATAAGTTCCTTGCTTTAAAAGCGAGGGCTAGAACTTCTGCCAAAGCACTGGCTTTCGATTTATTAAAACTGCAGGCGGAGAGACAGTCATCAGCTGCCTATGCTTTTTCTGAACCGGATCATCTTTACAAAGAATTCGAATTAGCATTCCCCTTTGATGAAACGCCTGACCAGGCTCGAGCCATTGACGATGTCATCGCGGCGATGCAGAAGCCTGTTCCCATGGATTTTCTTGTCTGTGGAGATGTTGGATTTGGAAAAACTGAAGTGGCCATGAGAGCAGCTTTCAAAGCTGTTGAAGATAAAAAACAAGTTGCCGTTTTAGTTCCCACAACTATTCTGGCGCTTCAACATTACAACTCTTTCATAAAACGTTTTAAAGACTTTCCTGTCAGAATTGAATTTATCTCCCGTTTCAAATCGCCGAAAGAATCCAAAGAAATTCTTCAAAAAGTGGAAAAAGGCGAGATTGATATTTTGATTGGGACGCACAAGTTGCTTTCAGACAAATTGAAGTTTGCTGATCTCGGTCTAGTTATTGTCGATGAAGAACAGCGGTTCGGTGTAGGCCACAAAGAAAAGCTGAAACTGATGAAAGCTTCTGTTGATTTTTTAACCTTAACAGCAACTCCAATTCCAAGAACTTTACAGATGGCCTTTTTGGGATTGAGAGACCTTGCACTTATAAAGACTGCACCACCCAGAAGACAATCAATTAAAACTTACGTGATTAAAGAAGATGAGCTGACAATTCAAAACGCAATTCAAAAAGAGTTGATTAGAGGCGGGCAGGTCTTTCTTGTTCACAACAAAGTAAACGATATTGAACAATATACGGCTTCCATCCGGGAACTTGTACCCGATGCAAAGATTACGTTTGCTCACGGTCAGATGGGAGAAAAAGAACTTGAAGACCGCATCAACTCTTTTTATAACGGTCAATATCAAGTCCTCATCGCTACAACTATTATTGAATCGGGGATTGATATTCCCAATGCCAATACCATGATCATCGACAGGGCGGATACCTATGGACTTGCACAACTCCATCAGTTGCGCGGAAGAATCGGCCGTTCTGATAAAAAAGCATATGCTTATTTTGTTGTTCCACGTATGCGCGAAATTTCCACGATTGCACAGAAAAGACTTCATGCCCTTCAGACCTATGCAGATATGGGGGCCGGGTTTAATATCGCTTCGGTCGATCTTGAAATTCGTGGGGCAGGGGACATTCTTGGGGCAACCCAATCAGGACACATTGAAGCTGTGGGGCTTGAGCTTTATATGGAACTACTTAAGGACGCGATTAATGAAATCCGCGGGGAAAGAAAAATCCTTAAGAAGGATATTGAAATACTTACTCCCTTTCCAGCCTTTATACCAAATCATTATATCAATGATCCAGGCGAACGCTTGAAGCAATATAAGCGTCTTTCAAATTGCGAATCAATTTCTTTACTTGAAAATATCAAAGAAGAATTTGAAGATATTTATGGATTGTTCAGCGAAGAACTTTCCAACTTGTTCGTTGTTCTTGAAACCAGAATTTATCTTCAGACTTTGGGCTTAAAATCTGTTCAGGTAGCGGGTTCATCTATTACGTTAAAGTTTGATAAGGGCTTCCTGGAAGCCAATATTGAGTTGCGCGATAGAGTTGTGAATTTTTTCATCTCCCGCCCGAAAATCTATCAATTTACTCCGGATTATCGAGTCATCTATAATCATAAAACACCAGTGACTCAGAGTGATTTAATCAAGTTTTCAAAAGATATCAGTGAGCATTTAGTGCCTAAGTGATTTTGTGTTTGAAAATTTAAAATTCTGTTATCATTAAAATGTATCAAATTTATTTGTGCGTTTTAGAAATACCATTTCAGGATTTAAAGGATGAAAAAATCTAAACTAGTACTGGCCTCGACACTTCTTGCTTCATTTGCTGCTTTTTCTCAAACAACACAAGCGCCTCAAGCTCCGGTTGCGAAACCAGATCCAGTCGTTGCTACGGTGAATGGGACTGAAATTAAAAAGACTCAACTTGATCAGGCGTTCGAACAGAACTTGATGTACGTTTCCGATAAAGTTGTCACGAAGGAAAAAGTTCTTAACGATATCATCAACCGCGAAATCGGAGTGAAGAAAGCTAAAGAAGCTAAGCTTCAGGATGATCCTGTAGTTAAAGCAAAAATGGAAGACGTCCTTTATCACGCCCAGATTTCAAAGGATCTGGAAAAGAAACTTCAAGGTATAACAGTTACCGACAAAGAAGCGCAGGATTATTACGCAAAAAACAAAGAATACAGAACGGCTCATATCCTTTTCCGCATCAGAGTCACACCTCAAAAAGAAGAAACTGAAGAGGCAATGAAAAAGGCTCTTGAAGTTTACAAAGAACTTCAGGCAAAACCACAAATGTGGCCGGAACTTGCCAATAAATACTCTCAAAGCTCTACAGCTCCAGCTGGTGGAGACCTTGGCTTTAACCCAGCGGTAAAATACGCTCCGGAATTTTTCAAAGCGATCAATGGCAAGCCTAACGGATACATTTCACCGCCAGTAAGAACGCAATTTGGTATTCACATTATTAAAGTTCTTGGTGTTCATGAGTGGAAAGAAGTTGATCCGGCTATTTACAAAAAGATCGTTTACGATCAAAAAAGAGACAAGATTCTTGAAGAGTATTTTGCAGATGCGCGCAAAGGCGCTCAGATCAAAATCAACAAGGAATACTTGAAATAAAAAAGTCTCCCCTGGTCCAATCCATAGATAGAACCCCAGCTAGTCCCTGGGGTTTTTTTATGCCTAAAAACTTGCGACTTCAATGCAGGAGTCATATAACTTTACTTAGTCTTATTCCTAAGTAGGTTTTCATGAAATCGATTTTGTCTTTTTTAATTACTGCATTGCTTTTCAATTCTGTTGTAGAAGCAAAATTGCTCGATAAAATTTCTGCCATTGTCGATGACAACATCATTACCCTTTCACAAGTACAGCGTATTACCAAAAGCCTTGCGATTAAAAAAAACGTAGCGCCAATGATTTACGATAAGAATGCTTATACCAACGAAGAGATCACTGCGATTCTTGTGAATAAATATCTTATCAGAGCAAAACTGGCAGAACTTGGGTATTCCATTACTGACGATCAAGTTGAAGCTCAGATTAAGGCCAATGAGAAAAGGTTAAATGTTGACCGCAAAGCCCTTATGGGTTTTTTAAAGCAGCAAGGATCAACCTTTGACGAATATTTTGAAACACTTCGTGAAGCCATCGAATACAGCTATTTCATCAATAGAGTCATCTCTCCAACCATTGCTGTTTCTGAGCAGGACGTAAAGAATACTTATTTTAAAAAGAATATTAAAGATTCCAGAATGAATTTCAAATACACTCTTATCGATTACTCTATCGGTAAAGATGTCATGCCTAAAGTAGATAAAGGACAGCTGGAAAGTGTGGTAAAACAATACCGTATAAACGGCGTGCTTCCAGATTCTTTTTCAACGTTGGCAGTAACAAATCTGGACGACATTACAGAAGAAGGGATTGCGCCTGAACTTAAAAATCTTTTAAAACATACTGATGAAGGCACTCTAAGTTCATCAATCATTTTGAATGGTCAACATCACGTCTTCTTTGTAGCTAAAAAAGATCTTGTTGAATCAGAAGAATTCGCAAAACAAAAAGACAAGATTCGCGAAGAATTATTTGAAGCTGCAGTTAAATCTGAATCTGCCGTCTGGTTTGAAAGAGAAAGAAACAAGCACTATATTAAAATCTCACTCTAAGCAGCTAAGGCTTAAGAAATGATTTATGTGACTCAAGGACATGAAAAAGGAATTGGGCTGGAAATATTTCTCAAGTCCTTTCTGATGCTTTCGAGTGAAGAGCAAAAACAAATTGCTCTTGTCTGCAGCTCAAAAGATCTCAATCAAAATTTAAAAGATTTAAGTTTTAAAAAAGAATCCTTCAAAGCTTTAAAAATTATCGAGAACAACGGGTCATCAGGACATTCTTCTACCGACTCACTCTTGACTGCCTTAACATTGATATCTCCGGAAGATATACTGGTCACCCTGCCAACTTCAAAAGATCAACTTAAACTAAATGGCATAAACATGGCCGGTTATACTGAGTTTTTCCGCAGCTATTATGGAAATAAAGATATTGCCATGACGTTTAAAGGACTTCACCAAAATGTTCTTTTAATCACTGATCACATTCCGTTGAAAAAAGTTCCTACCGCGATTACTGAAGAAACTATAATTAACAAGCTTTCTTTAACAATAGATAATTTTAAGAAATACTTCTTCCCATTCGAAGAAGTTATCTTTGCTGGTATAAATCCCCACGCCGGAGAAAATGGAATTCTGGGCGATGAGGAAAAGACTATCCGCTCAGCGATCCTTACACTTGAAAAAAGCTATGGGAAAATTTTCAAAGGACCTTTGTCTGGCGACACTCTTCACTATGTCGAGGATAGCCATAAGAAACAACTCATGGTTTACATGTTTCACGACCAGGGCCTTCCGCAGTTTAAAGCTCAATATGGTCTTATTGGATTAAATGTAACACTTGGCTTGCCGTTCCTGCGTCTAAGCGTTGACCATGGCACCGCCTTTGAATTATATGGTAAAAATAAGGCGAACATTACTGGAATGCTCTACCTGTTAAAAAATTGTTTTGAGGTCTCTCGTGTCAATAAATGAAATTTCCATTGTTAAAGCAGCCGTACACAATCTAAAAGATGTATCGATTAATATTCCCAAAAACACACTGACCGTTATTACGGGTCCATCGGGTTCCGGGAAATCTTCTCTCGCCTTTGATACGGTTTATGTTGAAGGACAAAGAAGATACATAGAATCGTTATCAAGTTATGCACGCCAGTTTCTCGGACAATATCAGCCACCGGAGGTAGAATCTATTACTGGTCTTTCGCCTTCCATTGCCATTGACCAGAAGACTTCCAGCAAGAACCCTCGATCAACAGTGGGGACGACTACTGAAATCTACGACTATCTTCGCGTGCTCTTTGCGAGAATTGGAACTCTGTACGATCCGGAAACCGGACAAGAAGTGCGACGATTTACTCCAACACAAATTACAAAAGAAGTGTTGAAACTTGGCGATAAAACCAAATTGCAAATTCTTGCTCCTGTTCCTTTTAGTGAGAAAATTAAATTCAAGGATCTGGTCTCAAAATTCTTAACGATGGGCTTTTCCCGTGCGCGACTTAATGGTGATCTTATCCAGCTTGATGAATCCCTTAAAGCACCGAAAGGCAAATTTCAGCTGGATATTGTTGTCGATAGAATTGTCATTAAAGAAGACATTGAAAAACGACTTGCCGATTCCATTGAATATGCACTCAAGCTCGCCGATGGCAACGTGACCATTTTGGTGGACGACAAAAAAGAGCTGACTTTTTCTGAGCACAACAAGTCCACTAAAGGCGATAAAATTTATCCCGAGCTCGAACCACGTCTTTTTTCTTTCAACTCACCAATTGGTGCTTGCGAAGTTTGCAATGGACTTGGTGAAACAAAAACCTTTGATCTTGATTTAATGATTTTTGATGAAAATCTTCCTCTTCTTGAAGGTGCTATTACCCCATTATCAAAAAGAAATTCATTTCTTTATAAGATGGTGGAAACCATCGCTGATGAAGAGGGCATTAACATTGAGGGTCCTTTCAAGAAACTTCCAAAAAAGTTTAAAGATATTCTCTTCAATGGCTCCGATAAGGTTTATCGCTATTCATTCACTTCAGAAAATTCACACTTTGAATTCTCAAAAGCTTTCCCTGGCCTTGAAGCATGGCTGGAAAAGAAATTTTTAGAATCTGGTTCTGATAAAGTACGGTTAGAACTAGAGAAGTTCATGAACATTAAACAATGTCCTTCATGTCACGGACTACGTTTGAATAAAGTAGCTCTCTCGACAAAGATTGGTGATAAAAACATCATGGATCTTTGCGTTCTTTCCATCGATGAGTGTTTTCATTATTTAAATGCCATCAAACTAGATGGCGAAAAAAAAATAATCGCTGATAAACTACTTAAAGAAATTGTTTCCCGCCTTCGTTTTCTTTTGGACGTAGGTCTAAATTATCTTTGCCTGAACAGGGGAGCGATGACTCTCTCCGGTGGCGAGTCTCAAAGAATTCGTCTTGCTACCCAGATAGGCTCAGCCCTCTCGGGAGTTTTATACGTTCTGGACGAACCAAGCATCGGTCTTCACCAGCGCGATAACGACAGGCTTATCAAAACATTAAAATCACTTCGTGACATCGGTAACACGGTTCTTGTAGTTGAACATGATGAAGACACAATGATGTCGTCAGATTTTTTAATAGATATGGGGCCTGGAGCAGGAATCCATGGTGGACAGATTGTTTCCGCGGGTCCTCTTGAAAAAGTACTTAAAGACAAAAAATCGCTGACTGCTAAATTTCTTTCCGGCGAAACAAGAATTGAAGTGCCGGCAACAAGAAAGAAGGCAACGAAATTTGTTAAACTCAGCGGAGCACACGAGCACAACATTCAAAATTTATCAGTATCAATTCCTCTGGGCGGATTGGTGTGCGTTTCAGGTGTAAGTGGTTCTGGAAAATCAACTTTAATTCACAGAATTCTTGTTCCTGCCGTAAAAACGCACTTAACTCGAACGAATAAAGTTCTTTATCAAAAAGCGAACTACAACTCCATAACTGGTGTGGATGAAATTCAATCCGTTATTGAATTGGATCAATCTCCAATCGGCAGAACTCCCCATTCAAACCCCGCAACTTATACCGGTATGTTTGATGACATTAGAGATATATTTGCCTCAACAAATGAGTCTCAAATTCGTGGTTATAAAACGGGACGTTTCAGCTTTAACGTAAAGGGCGGACGCTGTGAAGAGTGCGAAGGCAATGGTGTAAAAAAAATCGAAATGCATTTTTTACCTGATGTTTATATAACTTGTACCGAGTGCAAAGGCACAAGGTACAACGCTGAAACACTTTCTGTTCTCTATAAGGGCAAAAATATCGCTGAAGTTTTAGATATGTCGATTGAAGAAGGTGCAGAATTCTTTAAAAATCACACCAAACTTGCCCGCGTCTTGAACACTTTAAACTCTGTTGGTCTTGGCTATATGAAACTAGGTCAACCAGCGACAACACTTTCAGGTGGGGAAGCCCAACGTTTAAAACTGTCACGCGAACTTTCAAAAAGGGCTAAAGGTCATTGTCTCTACGTACTCGACGAGCCGACAACAGGTCTTCATTTCCAGGATATAAAAATTCTTCTATCGGCCCTTCAGCAATTAGTTGAACAAGGTCATACGCTTCTGGTTATCGAACACAACCTGGACGTTATAAAAACTGCTGACTGGGTTATTGATCTTGGTCCGGAAGGCGGAAGCGGTGGCGGACAAATAATTGCAGAAGGCACACCGGAGCAAGTGGCGAAAAATCCAAAGTCACACACCGGAAAATATCTTAAGAAAGTACTGAAAGCATGATCGAAATAACTTCACCACAAGATTCGCGTATTGTTGAGTTCACTCAAATGCGTGATCGTGTTCTACATGACAATAATCTGGTTGTTTGCGAATCGGAGAAATTATTTTTGCAGTTTATCCACAGTGGAAAAAAAATATTAAAGACCTTTTCCACAAAGAGTTTTGCTGAAAAATATAAGTTAACTAATGATACTAATTTTGTTGCAGACAAAAGCGTTCTTGAAAGTGTTGCCGGCTTCAAAATTGAATTTGAAGTATTATTTCTCATCGCAAAGCCGGATGATTTTCCTTTAAATAATCTTCACTCCAGAATTATTTTATTAAATGGAGTCAGTTCACCAGAAAATGTCGGCAGTATCGTCAGATCAGCAGCTGCGTTCAATATAAATTCAATCATCACAGATGAAAAAAGCTGCTCGCCCTTCCTCAGACGTTGCATTCGCGTTTCAATGGGAAATATTTTTGCCATGAAAACGCATCATTCAAATGATGTCCGTGAGGATTTAAAAATTCTTAAATCATTAGGCTATACAATTTTATCGACAGCCAATATTGCACGTTCAATCGATATGGCCACTTATGTTTTTCCACAAAAATGTGTACTTATTATCGGCAGTGAAGGCCATGGCATTGATCATGATATTCTCGAATCTTCTGATGTGATCTTAAAGATAAAGATTAATTCCCAAGTGGCTCATTTGAATGCGGCCAATGCTGCTTCAATATTTCTTTCTCATATGAGCCTGGTTGAATAAGGAGTGCTGAATGGAAGCAACTGTTAGCTGGAACACAAAACTGACCTTTACCGGAAATGCCCACGGACATGAAACCGTGATGGATACTTCGCTTAAAAATGGTGGGCTCAATCGAGGCCCAACCCCAAAGGAAATTTTACTAGAATCCATGTGTGCTTGTGCCGGAATGGATGTCATCGCCATTCTTGATAAAAGTAAGCATTCTCCGCTTACTCTCGATATTCACGCTACAGCTGAAACTATGAAAACTGGTCCTTCAGTATTTGAATTTGTAAAAATGTCTTATAAGGGGAGCGGCGACACACCAGCAGCTGAATTTTTGAAAGCTGTTGAATTCTCAATGACAAAATACTGTGGAGTTACTGCTATGATCACAAAGGTTTGCCCGGTTACTTATGAGGTTTTTCTAAATGGGGTAAAAATAGGTGATGGACAAGCGAAATTTCAATTTGAAAATTAGACAAAAAAAAGGGGGCTTATCGGCCCCCTTCTTATTTTATCTTTTTATCTTGCGATAATTTAAAATTACACAAGGAATGTAGAGATAAGAGCGAAAATTACAAGTGATTCCATAAGAGCTAGAGCAAGAATCATTGGAGTTTGGATCTTATCAGCAGCAGCTGGGTTTCTTGCGATACCTTCTAGAGCTACAGCAGCAGCTTTAGATTGAGCTGTTGTACCAGCAAATACTGCTACGCCAAGAGCGAAGAAGTAAGAGATGTACTTGAATGATTTTTCAGACATACCAGCAGCAGCTGTGCCTTGAGCGAAAACTTGTGAAGACACAAGAAGTGCGAAAAGTACGAAAGCGAAAATTAATGGAAGTTTTTTTGTCATGATAGACTCCTACAAAAGTTAATAATTCGGTTTCTATTAGTGATGAGCGTGATGATCACCATGATCGTGGTGAGCAGTCGCCAAGCTAATATACACCATTGATAACATACAAAATACGTAAGCTTGAATAAACGAAACCAGAAGACCAAGAAGCATGAACACAACTGGAACAGCTACTGGTGCAAGGTTAGAGAATGTACCAAGAACCATGTGGTCCCCGTACATGTTTCCGTATAGACGAAGCGCTAGAGAAACCGGACGAATACAAGTAGAGATGATTTCGATTGGGAAAATCAAAATCGCCATATACCAAAGTGGTCCAGCAAAGTGTTTGAAGTAGTTAATCACGCCAAGCTCTTTCATCCCTTTTCCATTGAAATAGAAGAATGAGAAAACACCAAGAGCAAGTGTTGTATTAATTGATTCCGTTGGAGGTAAGAAACCTGGAATCAAGCCAATTGCGTTTGAAAGAAAAATCAGAATGAAGATTGTTGAAACGAATGCAAAATATTTTGGAGCATCTTTTTCACCAAGAACTGCACGACATTGAGTCATGATGAATGAACCGTACATTTCAGTGATATTTTTAAAAGTGATTCCTGCATCAGGAAGAACTGCTTGATCTTTATTATTTGTTTGAGCTCTGTAAATGAAAGCTCCGACCAGCAGAAGAACACAAAGAAGAAGGAATGTTAAAATGTGATCGTAGTGATGAATATCAGCGTGGTGAAAAGCTTCTTCAATTCCAGTTGCTTTAGCTACCGATGTTACCCATGTGAATCCTTCGCTCGCCATTGCGTTTGAAGAAAGAAGTCCAAGAAGATTAAGAATGAAGAATTTTTTCATTTTATTTTGATCCTTTTTCCAACTCAGTTTCATCATCTTTTACCCTGGTGAAACTCAAGTAGAGGACAGCTATTTGTAATACGTAAATAAGTACAGGAATAATTATCCTATTTCCCATAATCTGTACACCAAAAATCAAGGCAACTATGACAATGAATACTTTGCCAATAACCATCATTATAATGTTGCCTTTATCGACTTCGGCTCCATCAGCGGCATTGCGACTTAGCTCTCTTACGACACTAACTAACATCCATTGATTTAGGCATGCAGCGACAAAAACGGTAATCATGACGTAGAATTCGGCCATTGATCTGGCCATATACCAGGAAGCTATTAGAAGGATGGTCGAATAGAAAATGTATTTGCGAAAATCAATTTTTGCGCCTGTATGCATAATAGACCATCAAGAAAAGCATTCCTCCAATAATCGTGAGGAAAGTTAAAACTGCTTGGGTCTTCGTTAATATATGCATTTTCTCCAATTGCATAGACCCCCAGACGGTAATAAAGATCGTCGATGGAAGGCTCATGGCAATTCCCATGATTTGCATCCATTTTTTATTAAACATAGGGGCCTCAAAAATAAAAAGGCCCGGAATTCCGGGCCCTGGTTTGGGAACTGTTGCTTAGTTTATTTGGAGACGTTTTTAGATTCAAGCTTCGGTGAGAAAAAACCAGCCTTTGAATTATCTGGTTCCTTTGGCTTATTGCTGTTGTTAACAATAATCGGTGGGTTGGCGCTTACTGGCTTTAAAGCTTCCTCAATAATTTTTTTACTCGCAGCAACCTGATCATCTTTCAAGCGATCCATACCGATTGAGTGGGCGACAACCGTCCCTTCTTCATCCAAACAAGCCTTAATTGAATTAATGTGTATATACTGCATGCCCATATTGTCGAAGGCTAAGAAGAAATCTCCATCACAACTTAATTTTTGCAAATCAGATTCTTTAACCTTATTAAAAAAATCATTCACTTCTTTTGATCTTGTTCCAAGGTTGATAACTATTCTTGGATTGTCTTTTACGAATTTGATGGATAATCGATCTGAAATTTCTCTGTATTTTTTCAACTCCAGAACTTTAGGCTTCACTGCAAGCGCAGTGAAATCTGCAAAAGAAAGTGCAGGAAGTAACAAGGCAATGGCCAATAGAGTTTTCATAAAATCCCCTTTGTTGAAAATAAGATGTAATTGGATTAGGTAGTTGCATCCCTCGTGCCACTTGCAAAACATTTTCAATTCACAGGCTTAGACAGAAAAGCAGTGTCTACTTTTTTGACAGGTAAATTTTATCTGTTCAATGTTTCGACAGTTAACGACGTCGAGAAACTCTGCGCTCATAGAGTGCTGTGAGACGATTTTGGATAACATCAGGGTTGGGATAGTCATTGGCGATAGAGTAGTAAATATCGTAAGCCATTTTCAGGTTTTCAGTTGATTCGTAAATATTAGCTACGAGAAATTTCGCTTGAACGATATTTTCTTTCTTTGTTTCTCTTTTCAAATACTCTGACCAGACAAAGAGAGCTTTGTTGTAATCTTTTTTTTCAAAATAAACTAATCCCAGATAATAAAAGGACCGCACGAAAAATTCATGATTCGGATCCGTTTGAATTTTCGTCAACTGGGCAATGGCATTTTCTGTATCGTTTAAATAGTAATAGGAGAGAGCTATCTGTAATTGAAAAAAATCATACTTCTTAAGCTTGGGAGTGAACTCAGAAAGCTTCGTGTAGTTTTTAATCGCATCTTTATAATTTTTTCTATAATTGAAATTGAGGTCAGCAAGTTTTTCTTCAGTTTTAATCAACCATAGCGGATCTTCAGTCAGATCTTTAACTTCGTTATAATAATAAACTGCTTTATTGTATTCACCCAGATAAATTGCATAGAGTTCGCCCAATTGATAGCAGATCTTTAAGCGTAATTCCGGACCGGGATTACTCTTAAGGATGTCCTCATATAGAAAAGCTGCTTTATTGTATTTTTGGTCTGTGATGTAGTTCTGGGCATCGATGATTTTACGGTTTATCGGTGGTGTAAAATCACACGCTGAAATCAAAACTACAGCAATGAAAAGACTTAACCACTTCACCATGAGTCACCTTAGTAATTAAATTTGGCTGATCTTTTTGTAACAGCAAAATCGGTGATTTTATATTCGGCAATTTGTTCAATCCAAAAAGGATCATTGGAAAGAATTCGCTCAAGTTCTGCTCTATCCATTTCCGTGGCGAGCAGTATTCCGCCATCCCTCGGATTTTTTGGACCGGAAGCTAACAACACTCCCTTGGCATAATAGACATCTAAAAAAGCGCGATGAGCTTCGAGATGTTTCTCGACTTCGCTCATCGCTTTTTTATAAGTTAGTTCAATAATATACATTATTCAGCTGATGGAGTTTCAGTGCCTTCTCCACCTGAAATAGCTTCCAGATCCTCATCAGGGTCTACAATCTTTTCAACTGCAACAACTGATTCACCTTCTTTAAGTTTAATCAGACGTACACCTTGAGTTGTTCTACCCATTAATGAAATACCTGAAATTTTTGTTCTGATGACCTGGCCTTTATCAGAAATAATCATCAAATCATCTTTATCGGTAACTGGTTTAATGTCGATGATGTCACCGTTTTTCTCGGTTAATCTCATCGCCAGAATTCCTTTACCTCCGCGCGATTGCTTGCGGTATTCAGAAACACTAGTGCGTTTTCCATAACCTTGAGAAGTCACTGAAAGAATCTCAACAGAGTCATCGATAATTTCCATACCAATAATTTTTTCATCATCAGTAAGTTCAATTCCTTTTACACCTTGAGAAACGCGGCCCAATGGACGAGCGTCTGTTTCAGCAAAACGGATAATCTTTCCAGAAGAAGAACACAGAAGAACATCTTTTTGACCGTCAGTAATTCTTACTGAAAGAAGATTGTCTCCATCGACGATCTTAATTGCAGTCAGACCAGATTGACGGATATTTTTATATTCAGAAAGTTCTGATTTTTTCACGATACCGCGCTCGGTAGCGATCATGAGATATTTACCTTCATAATCATCTGGAGCGATCATGATATTCTTAACCGTTTCACCACCTGGAATCTGGATCAGGTTGACGATATTTCGTCCTTTAGTCGTACGATTTCCTTCCGGAATATTGTAAACCTTAATCGAGAACACTTGACCCTTATTCGTAAAGACAAACAGAGTAGAGTGAGTGTTTGCTGTGAAGATAGATGTATAGAAATCATCATCTGCTCCATCAGCACCTTTAACTCCGGTACCGCCACGTTTTTGAGTACGGTATGTGTCCATCGCCATACGTTTTACATAACCTTTGTGGGTAATTGTAACGATGACATCCTCTTGTTTAACAAGATCTTCCATGTGAATTTCATCAGCTTTGGCGATGATTTCAGTTCTTCTCTTGTCGCCGAAGTTTTCAAGAATTTCCTGGAATTCAGTTCTGATAATTCCAGTGATTTCTTCATCACTTCCAAGAATACCTTCGAGACGGGCAATTTCTTTCATGATGTCGTTGTAATCTTTAATAATTTTATCGCGCTCAAGACCTGTTAAGCGCTGTAGTCTCATGTCGAGAATTGCTTGTGCCTGAATATCAGACAAGCTGTATGTTCCCATCAATTTCGTTTTAGCTTGAACCGGACCTTCTGCTTTCTTAATCAGATCAACAATTGCATCGATATTTTCAACAGCAACTTTTAAACCTTCTAAAATGTGCGCGCGCTCTTTTGCTTTCTTCAGTTCGTAAACTGTTCTTCTGATAACAACTTCACGTCTATGATCGATGAAGAATGAAAGTTGTTCTTTCAGGTTAAGAATTCTTGGAGAACCATTAACGATAGAAAGGAAAATGATACCAAAAGAAGTCTGAAGCGGAGTCGCTTTATAGAGTTTGTTAATGATAACTGTAGCGATTTCACCTTTTTTAAGATCGATAACGATACGGATACCTTCACGCGAAGATTCATCGCGGATATCAGAGATACCTGTGATTTCTTTTTCATTTACTAGCTCAGCAATTCTTTCAATAAGCTTAGCTTTATTAACCTGGTAAGGAAGCTCAGTGATAATGATGCTGTCGCGATCTTTCTTCGCATTATGTTCAACATCAATTTTCGCTCTGATTTGAAGAACACCTTTACCAGTGTGATAAGCAGAACGGATCCCTTCTGTTCCGTGAATAGCTCCCGCAGTAGGGAAGTCAGGGCCAGGAATAACTTTCATCAATTCATCAATTGTTGTCGCTGGATTATCAATCAACATCAATAGACCACTCGTCACTTCTGTTAAGTTGTGAGGAGGAATGTTAGTCGCCATACCTACAGCGATCCCCGAAGAACCGTTGATGAGCAAGTTAGGAATTTTCGTAGGAAGAACTGAAGGCTCAACAAGAGAGTCATCATAGTTCGGCTGCCAATCGACAGTTTCTTTATCAAGATCCGCCATCATTTCTTCAGAAATTTTCTTCATTCTGATTTCGGTATAACGCATGGCCGCTGCACTATCACCATCAATTGAACCGAAGTTCCCTTGACCGTCGACAAGCGGATATCTCATAGAGAAATCCTGTGCAAGACGAACAATGGCACCGTAAACAGCAGAGTCACCGTGCGGGTGATACTTACCGATGATATCACCAACAACTCTCGCTGATTTCAAGAATGGCTTGTTGTGATAGTTATTAAGTGAGTCCATCGCGTAAAGAACACGACGGTGAACAGGTTTCATCCCGTCACGAACATCTGGTAGCGCACGACCGACGATAACTGACATCGCGTAGTCGAGGTAACAGCTTTTCATTTCATCTTGAATGACAACCGGAGAAATATTTCCGTGATTTATGTTGTTGTTTTCTTCTGACATATATTTTTACCTTTCCCTGGAATTTCTTAAATATCTAGATTGCGTGCATTCAATGCGTTTTCTTCAACGAACTTTCTTCTTGGTTCAACCTGATCTCCCATGAGGATTGTGAAGACCTGGTCAGTTTCAACTGTGTCTTCAATTGTTACCTGAAGAAGAGTGCGGTTAGTAGGGTTCATAGTTGTTTCCCAAAGTTGCTCTGGGTTCATTTCTCCTAGTCCCTTATAACGTTGAATGTAAGCGCCTTGTTTACCATCCTGGATAACAAATTCAGCGAAAGAAGTAAGAGAAGTAAATTCTCTCGTATCTTTTTCACGTTCAATCTTGAAAGTAGCTTTGCTGTACTTCTTGATTCCATCGTAACTGTTCACAAGATCAGCGTATTCAGGCGATCTCATAAAAGATGGAGAAATTTTGAATTTTTTAGTTCTCGAAGCCGTTTTGATAACTAGACGAAGAGAGCATGCTTTTGTTTCAGGATCTTCTTCAACTGTGATGCTGTAGTATTTGAGAGTCTGAGTTTCCAGCGGTTTAAAGTAGGCGAGAATTTTCTTCACCTCTTCTTCCACTTTTGCTTTGTTCGTCATGTCTTCAGCGCGAAGAGAGCTGTCTTCAATTAGCTTTCTCAAAAGATCAGAATCGTAATGAGTGTCATAGTAAGAAAGATTCTTTCTATACATGTTTTCTTTGTTGATAAGTGACTTCGCCATGTCGCCAGAAACTGGTTCACCATTGATACTAATTTTTGAATCATCAGTAGCATTGTTGATGAGATATTCTTCAAGACGTTTATCGTCTTTCAGATAAGTCTCCATTTTCCCTTTTTTATATTTATAAAGAGGTGGCTGAGCGATGTAGATATAACCTTTCTCAATCAACTCTGGGAATTGACGATAGAGAAGTGTCAAAAGAAGAGTTCTAATGTGAGAACCATCGACGTCCGCATCGGTCATGATAACGATTTTATGATAGCGAAGTTTCGCAATATTAAATGAATCTTTACCAATCCCGGTACCAATCGCCTGAATGAAGTTTTTAATCTCTTCAGAAGCGAGCATTTTTTCATAACGAGCTTTTTCAACGTTAAGAATTTTACCCTTTAGAGGAAGAACGGCTTGTACTCTGCGATCGCGGCCTTGTTTTGCTGACCCGCCCGCAGAGTCCCCTTCTACGATATAGAGTTCACATTGTGCTGGATCTGATTCCTGACAGTCTGCCATTTTTCCAGGAAGACCTGAGAATTCCAGAACGTTTTTACGACGTGTAAGTTCGCGCGCTCTACGTGCAGCTTCTCTTGCGGCAGCAGCATCAACCGATTTCTTGATAACCATTTTTCCAATTTCAGGATTTTCTTCGAGGAAAGTTTTGAACGATTCACCTACGAGTGAGTTCACGATTCCTTCAACTTCAGAGTTACCAAGTTTTGATTTTGTCTGACCTTCAAATTGAGGCTCTTTCAATTTTACTGAAACAACAGCAGTTAAACCTTCTCTCATATCATCACCCGTAAGAGCGATTTTGATGTTTTTCAGAAGATTATTATCTTTTGCGTAGTTATTAAGTACGCGAGTAAGAGCTGTTTTAAAACCAGAAACGTGAGTTCCACCTTCTGGAGTTGAGATATTGTTAGCATACGAAGTAATGACTTCGTTGTACGAATCAGTCCATTGCATTGCAATTTCTGCTTCGTAATCATCTTTCGTCTGCACGAAATAAATAACTTTTTTATGAATCGGAGCTTTTGCTCTGTTTAAGTAATTTACGAATTCAGAAATACCACCTTCGAAATAGAAAACGTCATTTTTTTCTGAACGTTCATCTTTCAATGTGATTTTTAATCCGCGGTTAAGGAAGGCCATTTCGCGGAAGCGGTTTGCCAGTGTATCGTAGTTGAATTCATGGAATTCAAAAATTTCATTATCAGGTTTGAAAGTAACTTTAGTTCCAGTTTCTTTTGGATTTTCAAGCGTTCCGATTTCTTTAATTTTGTCAGTTGCTTTCCCGTGATCAAAATTAAGCTCGTGAATTTTTCCATATTTTTTAATTTCTAGTTTTACCCATTTTGAAAGGGCGTTTACGACAGCTGCACCTACACCGTGAAGACCGCCTGAAACTTTATAAGCTCCGCCTTCTTCGTTAAACTTTCCACCTGCGTGCAGTTTTGTATAGGCAAGTTCAGCACCTGAAATTCCTTCAGTAGGGTGGATGTCAGTAGGAATACCACGACCGTTATCTGTTACTGAAACAGAGTTATCAATGTGAATAACAACGTTGATGTCTGTACAATAACCAGCAAGCGCTTCATCGACAGAGTTATCAACAATTTCATAAACACAGTGGTGTAGACCACGAACACCAGTATCACCGATGTACATACCAGGACGCTTTCTTACGGCATCAAGTCCTTCAAGAACTTTGATCTGATTGGAACCATACTCAGTGTTTACTTTCGAAATTGATTCGGGTTGATTGTTTTCCAAAACTATTCTCCTCTTAATTAAATCCATTTTTTGAGAGAGAAGCTTTAGTGAATGACAGAGCCGCCTTTGATGAAGATCATGTTGGCCCCGCTGATTCGGTCTAATTCTTCCTTAAATTTTTCGTTGGCAGTAGTTATCAAAACTTGAAATTCACGTTTCTCTAAATACTCAACTAGTCTTCGCCATCGATGCTGATCCAGCTCGCCTGAGACGTCATCAATGAGTACGATGGGGAAGGACATATATTTATACCGAAAAAGCTCTATATAGGCAAATAAGAGGCTTAAATAACTCATTTTTTGCTGGCCTAAAGAACAGAAATCGAACGAATTTAAACCGTCAAAAAGAAGCACATAGTCATCTTTGTGTGGACCGTACGAAGTATGTCCTCGTTCGCAATCAGTTTCCAGGTTGTTAAGAAAAACTTTATGAACATTTGCTGCTGACAAACCAATTATTCGTGAATCGAGGTTTATTTGGAGTTTGTGCTTCTCGGAAAAGATTTGTTGAAAAGTATCACCGATATAAGGCTCAATCTCCTTTAAAAAATCAATTCTACGGCCTGTAAGCGCCACGCTGAGGGCTGAAAGCTCACCATCCGAGGCAACGATCTGCTCTTTGTACTTAGAAGGTTTTTTAGACAAAAGAGCATTTCTGAATCTGATGGCCTGATTATATTTGCTCAAATTCTTTTTATACTGTTCATCCAACTGAGAAAGAAAGTAATCAATCCATTCTCGTCTATCAGAAGCACTGTTGTGAAATCCGTAGGAATCAAACGGATTAATAAAAACAACTTTGATATCTAGACGACGCTTAATAGGTGCCCCATCTAAATACCAAAAAATTGAATCGTTGGTCATCTTGCTTGAGTAGCTGTGTTTTTGATGTTGATCATCTTCAATGACAGACGAAAATATTATTTCAGGTTTTTCACCATCAATGCTTAAGAATTGTGGAAAACTCGTATTTTTACGAAAGGATTTTTTTGTCGCTAAAACGTGAATGGCTTCTAAGATATTCGTTTTACCATTTCCATTCTCACCAAGTATGCAATTGATACCATTTGTGAAAGTGACAATGTCCGGGTTTAAATTTCTAAAATTCGTTACCTGGAGTTTAGAAATTTTATAAGAGTTCATTCTATAATTTTAGAGGCATCACGATACATAGGTAATTTTGATTCTTAGAAGATTTTATCGCTACTGGACTCAACTCATTGTTGAATTCCATACGAACTTCTTCATCGCCGAAAATTGAAAGTGTATCCAATAAGAATTTAGCATTGAAACCAATTTCAAATTCCTTTCCTGAATAATGAATATTGATTTTTTCCTGAGCGTCACCAAGAGAAGGGTGGTTTGCGACAACAGTCATTTCGTTTTCTTTTAAAATAAGCTTCACACCGTTGGATCTTTCATTGGCCATGATTTTAATTCTTCTCACAGCATTCAAGAAAGCATTGCGATCGATATCAGCGAAAAAAGACGTCTTCTTTGGAATGACAGCTTGATACTTTAAGTATTCTTTTGCGATTAATCTGATAGCCAGCAAATAAGTATTATTAGCGTTCAAATAAATGAAAGATTCATCAACTGAAATGCTGATTTCTTTATCAGGATATGTTTCAGCAATTTTCTTTAATTCAGCGACACCTTTCTTTGGAATAATAATGCCATTGATAAGAGCTTCAATCTTACTGTTGGAAAGCTCAGTTTCAATTAATGAAAGTCTATAGCCGTCTGTAGCTACTGATCTTAGCTTTCCATCAACTTCCTGCAGATAGATTCCGTTAAGGAATAATCTTGTCTCGTCATTTGAAATGGCATGAGATGTCTTGTTGATGATTTCCAGAATCTGATTTGAATTCAATTTAAATTCATTTCCAGATGTACCAAATTGCAAATGAGGAAATTCTTCACTTGTGTAGATCAAAAGAGTGAAGTTGATATTATCACATGTAAGCTTAAGACTATTTGATCCTTCTGGAAGTTCGATTGTTAATTCTTTATCAGGAAGTTCTTTGACGATATCAAATATATTTTTAGCATTTACACAAAATGTTCCAGGTTTTTCCACAAAACATGGAGTAGTGAGCTTTGCTGATACTTCAAGATCAGTAGCTGTCATTTCAATTTTATTCTCATAAGCCTGAATCTGAATAAAGTTCAGAATAAGTCGTGTGTTCTTCTTGTCTACGACACTAAGAATTTTAGTAAGAGTTTCTTTCAACTCAGCTACAGATATTTTGACTAGCATAGATATTTTCCAATTAATTGATTGCCTATATTTATCTTTATCTAGAAGTGAAATCAAGCTTCGCTGAGTCCTGTCTTCGATGAAGTTAAGGTCAGTCTCTTTCTCTTATATATTTATTAATTATTAATACTTTTATTATTACACTGTGGATAAGTGGAAAATATACAAAAGATTTATCATTTCAAAAGCTTAAGTTTTTTATTTATATGGAAAAAAACTAATAACTTTTTTAAATGGGTCACCTCTGGACGGATATTCTTTAATTATCCCATCTATTTTATGAATCAATCACATTCTATCCACGGCCTTTTCACATAACTTCCAAGATTGCTTTTTTGACCCTTCTTTTTGGGCCAAGCAAAATTGTTTATCCACATAATTATCAACATTGTGGAAAACTTTTTGTGGATAACATATTCTTCGCACTTATTCTTTTCCACAATAGGCAAAAGTTCAAGTTATCGGGCCTTTATTCACTTTCTTTGTGGGAAACCATGTGGATTGGCCGTGGAAAGGCCGTGGATAAAGAGCATAAAAAAAGGGCCCCGAAGAGCCCTTTATCCACAAAATGTGTAAAACACCTTGTTATAAATTTGATTCAATAGCGTTGATGTCTTTTGAGAGAGTAGGGTCGACTTTTACTTTTTCGGCAATTGTATTTACTGCATGAATGACTGAAGAGTGATCCCTGCCACCGAAGAATGCGCCGATCTCTTGTTGTTTAGCATTGACCACTTTGCGGGCCAGATACATGGCTATATGGCGAGCTTTGGTAATGTCCTGGCTTCTTCCTTTAGATTTCAAATCTGCAAGCGGAATGCGGAAATATTGAGCTGTAGCCTTCGCTACATGTTCAATGGTGATTTCTTTTTCGTCTTCGCTATTAGGAAGCATCAATTGCTCCTTTACCAAGTCTACTTCGATTTCAACGTTCATTAACTCACTCACGGCCTTTAAGCGCACTAAAGAGCCTTCGAGTTCGCGGATATTAGTTTTAATTCTTGAAGCAATCAGCGTGAGTACATCCTCAGTCACATAGAGATCTAGTGCTTCCATTTTACGGCGAAGGATGGCAATTCTCGTTTCAAGATCTGGTGGTTGAATATCAACAACAAGACCCCATTGAAGTCTTGATTTAATTCTCTCAGAGATACCTGTAATTTCTTTTGGATTTTTATCAGACGTGAAAATCAGCTGCTTTCCTTTATTATGCATTTCATTGAATACATGGAAAAACTGATCCTGAGTTGCTTCTTTGTTTTTCAATTCGTGTACGTCATCAATCATGAGAACGTCGATTTTCTCAGTGTATTTTTTAACGAAATCATTGATTCGATTGTTTTTCATCAATGTAATCATTTCTTCCATGAAATCACGTGCAGTAATCAAACACACAGTGAGATTTGGATGTCTTTCGTTAATTTCATTGGCTACAGCATGGAGAAGATGGGTTTTTCCGAGCCCAGAATTACTGTGTACATATAAAGAAGGATATTTACCGTTTTTTCCAGGTGTCTGAGCGACCGCTTTAGCTGCAGCCTGGGCCATATTATTAGTTGGCCCGACGATAAAATTATCAAACGTTTTACTTCTATCTATAATGATGCCCGAATTATTCGGATTCATATGCTCTATATATTGAGCTTGTGCTTTAGCCGCCAGATCGTCGCGGGTAGGGGTTAAAGCAAGGGTAAATTTCACGTCATTAAAAGATTTGTTGGGAGAAGAGGCTGACAAACTTTGCTGAGGCACAGTTTCCTGTTGATCTTTACTATCGATCAGAATTTCAAACTGAATGCCCAGAACGTTTTCGAGAGCCTTGGCGATCTCATCTTTAAAGATTTCGACAGACTTCTTTATAAAAGAGGTCTTCACCGTGAAGAGAACTGAAGCTTCATTGATAGCCTTAAGTTCAAGATTGTTTTCAAAATACGTTTTGTACTTTAATTCTGGTACCAACGTCTTCAGGTGATTCAATACTTCCTGATTTATAGTACTTAGCTCTTCATCAGGGAAAGCCTGGTCGTCTTTCTGGTCAAAATTGCTTGTTAAATTAGGGTTGAAAGTAGAATTGAATGAGCTAGAATTTGAAGTCTTGTTGCCAACTTTTAAAAAATGATCGAACGGAAAATCATTAGCCATTTAGTGCTCCGAAAGTCTTGCCAATTGTGAGAGACCAAAAGATGTAGCATGGCCCAAAAGTTAATAGCAACAAAACACTATTTCACATTTTCTTACACGTGACGCGGCCTGTTTTGCATCGAATTAACGTTGACCTTTCACGAAAGAAAATATAACAGTATCACTTCAAATTATTTTTAATGCTTTTATAGAGGATAGCTGAGATGAGCAAAAGAACGTGGCAACCAAAAAAACTAAAAAGATTAAGAGTACATGGATTCCTTAAGAGAATGGCTTCTCCAGGTGGAAGAAATGTAATTAAAGCTAGAAGAGCTAAAGGTAGAGCAAAACTTACTGTATCTTCAAGCACTAAGTAATAGCATATGGCCGAGAGTGGCTCTGGAAATTTTGATAAAAAGTTCCGTCTCCTCTCGGCTAGCGATTTTTCTGAGCTTAAAGTCGACTCGCTTTCGTATAAAAAGCCCTCATTAATCATCTATTATAAAAAAAATCCATACAACCAGACTCGTATCGGTTTAAGCGTTACCAAGAAACTTGGGAAGGCTCACGATCGCAATCGTCTCAAGCGTCTTATCCGTGAATATTTTCGCAATTCCCCCTATAAATTTTTGGGTGCAGACATTCTTTTTGTTGTTTCGTGGAATCGCTCTCTGGTAAATGAAAGCCAGGAAGTAAAAGAACAGACCTTATTAAAAAATCTGGAAGAATTTTTTGTCTATCTGGAAGGCCTTGTTCGCAAACATCAATGAAGACCATTTTCATTTTACTCATTCGTTTCTACCAATATTTCATTTCGCCTTTATTGGGCCCGAAGTGCCGTTATTATCCTACGTGCTCGGAATATTCAAAAGAGTGCTTTCAAAAGTTTCCAATCCCTCGTGCAATATGGTATTCATCCGGACGTATATTAAGATGTCATCCATTCTGCGAAGGCGGCCACGATCCCGTTCCTAAGCAGTAATTATTTTCGGAGTGCTTTCATGTTTAATTCTGATCAAAGACGCGCTTTTCTTGCGGTTGTTCTCTCTGGTGTCGTTCTTTTTGGCTGGCAATATTATTTTGCTCCAAAAAATAACGAAAACACTCTCAAAACAACTGTAAAACAAGAGCAAGCTGTAAAAGCTGAAACAACAGCGCAAACGACACAAACTTCTGCACCTGCAGCTCTTGGAACTACAACTGCGACTCCAGAAGCAGCACCAGCTACTTTGACTTCATACACTCTAAAAAACAAAGACTATGAAATTAAATTGAATAACGATCTTTCAGTTTCTGAAATGAAGAATCCTAATTCAGTTTTCAGCTTCAACTCACTAACTGAGTCAGCTCTTCCTCTTCGCATTCAGATTGTTCCAGAAAACGGTGCACCTACAGATGTCCTTTTCACTGTTAATCAAGTGGGAGAAAACAAAATCACAGGAACAAATTCAACGCTTGGAGTGAATTTCACTGCCACTGTGCTTGAGAATGGAAAAGTGGATTTCAATTTGAAATCTGACCGTGCATATAAATACCGTTTTGTTTTCGATGCAAAAGCAAAGAAACTAGATAACGGTCAAGTTCGTCAATTTGCTGTTTATGGCACTGATGTAAAACACATCACTGTGGATTCAAACAAAGACGGTGACGGAAACTTTAAATGGATGGGAGTAGATTTCAACTACCATTTATTTGCCGTGGTTTTTAAAGACAAACTAGCAGCAAAATATAAAACAGTTGAATCGGGGCAAATGTATTTTGAATTGCCAAACGCTACTCAAGATTTAACTTTTGATTTCGTTTTCACAAAGAAAAATTACGATACTCTGATCGGCCTTGGTGACAATCTTCACCTGGCCGTAGATTTTGGCTTCTTTGCTGTTCTTGCTGTGCCAATTCTTCGTGGGCTTCAGTTCATTTACAAGTACATTCCTAACTATGGTATTGCGATTATTCTTCTTACGATTCTCATTCGTTTGATTACTTTTCCGCTTCAGTACAAGTCGTTTAAAAGCATGAAGAAAATGCAGCAAATTCAACCAGAGCTGCAAAAGATTAAAGACAAATACAAAGATGAACCACAAAGAATGCAAAAAGAGACCATGGAACTCTTCAAGAAAGCTGGTGCAAATCCACTTTCTGGATGTCTTCCACTTCTTCTTCAAATGCCGTTTTTCTTTGCGATTTATCGCGTTCTTTACAGTGCCGTAGAGCTTGTTGGAGCACCGTTTGCTGGATGGATTCACGATCTTTCAATTCACGATCCATTTTATGTTCTTCCAGTGCTTATGGGGATTGCGATGCTTGCTCAGCAGAAGCTGACTCCGCAAACATCAGTGGATCCTACACAACAAAAAATTATGCTTCTAATGCCAGTGATTTTCGCTTTCATTATGAAGTCGCTTCCGGCTGGACTTGTTCTTTATATTTTTGTATCGACTGTTGTTGGTATCCTTCAACAGGCCCTTGTATACAAGATGGCCGACTAAGAAATGACTTATGAATTTTTATACTGATGAATCGCCGATCATTGCCTGCAGTACTGGAACTTCTTCCAATACTGCAATCGCAGTGATCCGATTGTCAGGCTTCAAAGATCTCCTCGAGCTGCAGCCTTTTTTCTCTTTCAACCTTTCTAAAACAAAGAAAAGATATTCACACCTGACCAATTTTAAAAACGAAGAGCAGATCCTCGATAATGGTCTTTTGGTTTTCTTTCCTGAAGGGGAAAGTTACACCGGCGAAAATGTTCTTGAGCTTTCAGTTCATGGTAACCAGCTCAATGTCGATCGCTTGATGAAACTTTTTATTGAAGGGGCAGGTTTTAGAGCTGCTGGGGCAGGGGAGTTTACCTATCGCGCTTTAAAAAATAAAAAATTGAGCCTTTCACAGGTTGAAGGGCTCGATATGCTTCTCAATGCCAGCAGCAACCTGATGCTCTCGCAAGGTTTGGATATTCTTCAAGGAGAATTACACTCTCAGTATCTGGCCCTTTATGATGCTTTTTTAAAATTAAAGGCAGCTGTTGAGCTTTCCATCGATTTTTCAGAAGACGTCGGAGAGGAAGAATCTCAAAAATTATTCCAGGATTCTTTTGATCGTTTTTCAAAGCAGCTCGATTCCCTTCATTCTCGCACCCAGGGAAATATTTCTTCACTTCTTTCACCGGAAGTGGTCCTGGTAGGGCAGACCAATGCAGGAAAGAGTTCTTTGTTTAACCTTTTGGTGAAACAGAACCGTTCGATTGTTTCCAATATCGCTGGGACCACTCGCGATTATATCTCAGAGGTCATCCATATTGATGGGACCAATTACAAATTGGTCGATACGGCCGGTCTTCGCGAATCTTCTGATGTCATCGAAAACATAGGAATCGACCGTGCTTTTGAAATTTTAAACCGGTCCTTTTTTAAAATTTTAGTCATCAACCCTTTTGAAACAAATCCAGAATATTTGCAAAAATTGAGTGGAATTAATTTTGATCTTTTAATTATTTCTCACTCTGATAAAGCGAATTTTTCATTGGAGAATTCGAAATTAAATTTAAAAAATATTGTTGCTAAAAATGTAGCGAGTGCAAGTTTTGAAACTGGTTCTATAGGACCAATTTCATCTCCATTTGCATCCGGTCCTATGGGGGCACTTTCGGAATTTGGTCCTATGGGACCACTTGATGGTTCTATAGAACCAGGCGGTCCTATGGGGGCACTTTCAAAAAGTGGTTCTATAGAACCACTTAAAGCCTCTGCCCCTATAGAACCAATTTACGTAAAAGATGGTGGTCCTATAGAACCATTTGTAAACCACCAAATTAGTCAGAAATTCAAAAATTTTACGTCTAACAACCCGATATTACTAGAGAGACACCGTCAGGTAATCAATAGTCTTTATTTAAAAAAGGAAGAATTTTCTAATAAAATCAAGCACGTAGATGATATCGCTATTCTTTCTTCCGAGGTGAATATTTTTGCAAATTATCTCAGTGAACTCATTGGGATTGTCTCTCCAGATGATGTACTTAATTCAATCTTTTCGAATTTCTGTATTGGGAAATAGCAATTTTTGAAAATTTATAATACTTTTCCAAAAAAGTTCCACGTAGAACAAAAAACAATATGAAAAAAAACTTCGACATAATTATCATTGGCGGCGGTCACGCTGGATCGGAAGCCGCATGGATTTCATCCCAGTTCGGATTGAATGTGGGCTTAGTTTCTTCACCCAATGCTGGACTAGTTTCAGCTCCTTGTAACCCAGCCATCGGCGGAGTAGGAAAAGGTCAAGTCGTTAGAGAGATTGATGCTCTCGGTGGACTCATGGGAATCGTTGCTGACAAAGCCGGAATCCAGTATCGCACCTTGAATGAGTCAAAGGGTTTTGCCGTTCAATCAACTAGAGTCCAAGTCGACAAAGAACTTTACACCAAGACAGCTGAAGAGCTTTTGTCTGCTGTTCCTAATTTAACCATTGTTCGAGAGATGGTTCGCTCTGTTGATAAAACCGAAAATGGTTTTCAGGTCGTAACCGAGATTGGTTCGATCCTAGAGGCAAAGAAAATTGTCGTCACGACAGGTACATTTTTAAATGGAAAACTTCACACAGGTGAAGAGCAAAGAGCGGGTGGAAGAGTAGAGTGCAAAGAGTCCGTTGGTCTCAATCAGCTCTTTAAGGAAATCCAAACTCTGCCAAATAGATTTAAAACCGGAACTCCTCCGAGATTGGACCGAAAAACAATCGACTTTTCTCAATTAGAGCCACAGGAAAGTGATTCGACGACTAGAAACTTTCATTCGATGAATTCACCGTTTTCTAGAGCTGCAAAACAGGTTTCTTGCTACCTGACTAAGACAAATTCGCAAACTTTGGGCATTATTCGCGCCAACAAAGAGCGCTCACCGATATTTAACGGACAAATTAAGGGAATTGGGCCTAGGTATTGTCCTTCAATTGAAGATAAGGCTTTTCGTTACACCGAAAAAGATGTCCATCACGTCTTTATCGAGCCCGAAGGATTGGATATTGATTCAATTTATCCTAACGGAGTTTCTACTTCACTCCCAAAAGATGTCCAGGAATCATTCATTCGCACTATCAAAGGACTGGAAAATGCCAAAATTCTAGTTCACGGTTACGCCGTTGAGTACGATGTTGTCGATACCTCCCAGCTAAATAGAGCGATGGAGTATTCATCTATTCCCGGATTATACTTCGCGGGACAAGTTTGCGGGACTTCTGGTTACGAAGAGGCTGCAGGACAAGGAATTATTGCAGGAATTAACGCTTCATTAGCAGTTTTAGGCAGAGAACCTCTCATTTTGGACAGAAACAACTCTTATATTGGGGTCATGATTGAAGATTTGGTCACAAATAAGCGCGATGAACCTTATAGGCTTTTTACGGCCAGATCGGAAAACCGACTTTACGTACGCGAAGATAACACTATTTCTCGTATGAGAAAGTACAGAAGAGCGCTTGAACTCCAGTCTGAACTGGATGAATACCAGGAAACTTTCTTAGAGCAAGTTGAATTACTGGAAAACCTTGTGGCGAACACTATGTATTACGCTACAAAGGAAAACCGCGAGTATTTTGCAGAAAAGAACTACGGACCGATTGAAAACAACATCAGTTTCAAAGAGCTTTTAAAAAGACCGGACAATAATCCGATTTCGGTTTTGGAAGTAGAGACTAAGAGACTTGGAGTTCTCTTTGATCTGGATGTAATTAGAACAGTGGCGATTTCTACTAAGTACGAAGGGTATATCGATAGAGCGGTAGTGGAAACGGAAAGAATCAATCGACTTGGCAGAAAAAGAATCAATTGGGAATCTTTGGCCGATTCAAGAAATATCTCTTATGAGTGCAAACTCAGAATCAAACAAATCAGACCGGAGACATTCGGTCAGCTGCAAAGAATTGAGGGAATCAGACCCGCAACTCTAGCATACGTCGCAGGAAACTTAGTCTAATGAAAGAATTCAGTAAAAAGTACCTTGATCTTCTCACTGGGGAGTTTGCGGGAATAAATCTCACACGAATCACTGACCCTGAAGAGTTTTATCAAAAGCAGATCGTCGATTCAGTGCTACCAGAAACAGAGAGTAATGTTTTTAAAAATGCCCTGGAAAAAACCAAGCTTCTCGTTGATGTTGGATTCGGCGGCGGATTTCCCATCTTGCCCTTGGCCTTTAACAATCCTGATAAAAAATTCTTGGGCTTTGAAGCACGTGCAAAAAAAGCGCAGGTGGTTCAAAAGATCGCAGGCTATCTTGGACTCACAAACGTTAAGCTGAAACATCAAAGATTAGAGACGGTGGACTTTGATCTGGATACGGTTATCACCTTTAAAGGTGTAGGGAAAGTTATCGATTACCTTCCCTTGATTCGAACAAGCAAAACGGTCTACGTGTTTTTTTATAAAGGACCAAATTTTTACGAGCTAGAAGATATTGAGGAAATGCTTGAAAAAGACTGGGAATTAATTGAGGAGAAATCCTTTGAAGTGCCTGGAACAGAAGGGCGCCTGCTCCTAGGCTTCAAAAATAGAAAAGTTCTACGTGGAACAATTCAAACGGAAAAAATTATTAAATTTTCTGAGTTACTTTGATAGAAAAAATCTGTATAAAATAGGTATCACATACACACGAGAGGAATTCTAAATGGCTAAAATTATAGCGATGATGAACCAAAAAGGTGGAGTAGGAAAAACCACTTCTTCAGTAAATCTTGCAGCGTGTCTAGCGGTAGCTGAGAAAAGAACTCTACTAATCGACCTTGACCCACAGGGTAACGGCAGTATTTCTATTGGCCTGGCTAAAGATACATTTGCTCAAAAAAATATTTACCATGCTTTGATTGGTCAGATTCCCATCAAAGAAGCAATTTATCACTCAGAACTTCCATGTTTTGATATCTGCCCTTCTGATAACAATCTTGCCGGCGCTGAAATTGAACTCGTAAGCTTAATTGCTCGCGAATCAAAATTGAAAAACGCTTTCAGAACAATCGAAAAGGATTACGACTATATCATTATCGACTGTCCTCCATCATTGGGACTTTTGACTGTTAACGCTCTTAATGCTGCTCACTCATACATCATTCCAATGCAGACTGAATATCTTGCAATGGAAGGTCTTGCGCAGCTATTGAACACAGTAAAAATTATTCGCGCATCTCTTAATCCGGATCTTGAACTTGATGGAATTCTTCTAACGATGTTTGATTCTCGTTCAGGTCTACACAAGCAAGTTGCCAATGAAATTAAAACTCATTTTGGCGACGTTGTTTTCAACACAATTATTCCAAGAAACGTAAAGCTTGCTGAGTGTCCTTCATTTGGAAAACCAGTTATTCTTTACGATATTGAATCAAAAGGCAGTGAAGCCTATTTAGCATTGGCCAAGGAACTTATTCTTAAAGAACGTTTTAAGAATAGTGGGTCATCAAAACAAGAGGAAACTCCAGCTGCAACTGAAGAAGATGAAATCATGAACATGATTCCTTCGCTGGAAAATATTAATTTTGATGAAATGACTGTTGAACAGTAATTCCCCTCGGAGAATTTATGGCTAAGAAACTCGCTTTAGGAAAAGGTATCGCTTCACTGTTGCAGGAATCAACCCCGCAATCAGTGGTAGCTCAAACATACAATCAACAATTCAACAATACAGCTCAGCCTGAAGTTGCAATGGAAAGAGAAGTTGAGGTGAGAGTAGAGAACACTCCACTACTAGTTGATGTTTCTGCAATCAAAACAAATCCTAATCAACCAAGAAAAATTTTTAAAGAAAAAGATCTTGAAGAACTCTCTGAATCGATTAAAGAAAATGGAATTATCCAACCGCTAATCGTTGCAGAACTAGACAATGGCCAGTTTGAACTTGTCGCTGGTGAAAGACGTTTAAGAGCAGCGAAGAAAGCTGGTCTTGAACAAGTTCCAGTTGTAGTGAAGAGAGCAACTGATCGCGAAAAGATGATCATGTCGATTATCGAAAACGTTCAACGTTCAGATTTAAACTGCGTGGAAGAAGCTCTTGCTTATTATCAGTTAATGAATGAGTACAAACTCACTCAGGAAGATGTCGCAAAGAAGCTTGGAAAAGAACGTTCTACAGTTGCCAACTTTCTCAGAATACTTAACCTTCCTCGTCCGGTAATTGATCTTCTTCAGAAAGAAATGCTTTCATTCGGCCACGCTAAAATTTTAGCCGCTGTTAAAGAGCGTGAGGATGCCATTAGACTCGCAAATGCAGCTGTAGCTAATAGTTGGTCTGTCCGCGAGCTTGAAAACGCTTTAAAGGCCAAAAAACCGCTTAAAGAGAAAGCTCCCAAATCAAATCCATTTTTTGATGAGAAGCTTGATCAATTCAGAAAGACTCTTGAGCAAAAAACGGGTTACCACTTTGGAATCACTTCTGGTAAAAATGGTTCAGGATCTATCGTTTTAAAATTCAGCAATGAGGCAGAATTTAACGATATTTATGAATTCCTGCTATCAAAGTAGAATTTAACTAACACAGATTTTTTAATCGAAGTGGTCCTATGGGACCACTTCGTGTTTTAGGGAAGAAGCTCATGGAAAGAAGACGCGGAGAAGTTTCAGCAATTATCGAAGAAGGGTGCAAGTTTGAAGGAAACTTATCTTTCAATGGTACCGCCAGAATCGCGGGCATTGTAAACGGAAGCGTTTTTTCAAATGACACAGTCGTTATCTCAGAAGGCGCAATCATTAACGCCGACATTAATGCCAATATTATCATCATTGCTGGTTCAGTTAAGGGCAATATTAAAGCGAGCTCCCGCGTTGAGATTCTAAAACCCGCACGTTTCGAAGGAATTATTACAACGCCCAGTCTCATTGTAGAAGAAGGGGTTATCTTCCACGGAACAACAAAAATGCGTGATAAAAAACTTAATCAATAGTCCCGCTCAACTGGTGTAATGATCCAAAAAAGGTAAGCTTTGTCATTAGACTTAAGCTCAAATTTCTAGTCGAATTCTTGTTTAGAATTTGCTTAGCATCAAATTACATATTCCTTAAATTATCTTGACGATAAACGCCCAAAACATTATTCATAAGTGAAAAATTTTTTCACAAAAATCTATTAATTTTTTGCAAACTTCCACTCTGGAAGCCGTTCTTCTCAGCAAAGAATTAATTAAATCGGAGTACTAAAACACAATGGATACGATTGTTGTAATTTTAACGGCCCTGAAAATCGACAAGACAGTTCTCATCCAATTCGGAATTCTCATTGTATTTTTTAATATTATCGCCCCACTTTTCTTCAAAAGACTTCAAGACATTATCGAATACAGAGAAAGCAAAACGACGAAACTGGAAAGCCATGCTCACGCTATTTACAAGCAGGCTGAAGACCTGGCTGAGCAGTACAAAGCAAAAGTTGAAAAAACTCACGCTGATTCACAGGTGGCAACATCAAAAAAGAAAGCTGATGTTTTAAACAAAGAAAGAGATTTGATTAAATCAGCTGAAGAGCAAATCAACTCAGAATACGAAACAAGAAGATCACAAATCTTGAAAGAAGTGTCTGAAAAAAGAACTTCTGTTATGGCCGAAGCAGATAAGCTTGCCGGAAACCTGGTCGAAAAACTTACTAAATAAGGATTTATAGTGAAATCGATTATCTATTATTCATTCGTACTTGCCTCTTTTATTTCAGTCGCAGTGGCGGAAGAAGCTGCTGAAGCCGTTCACCATGAACCAAGCGTTCTGGATCTTAAATATCCTCTAGTAAACTTCATCATCCTTCTTGCAATTCTTTCAAAGGTTATCAAGCCACTGAGAGAAAAATTTGCAAAGCAAGCAACAGATGTAAAAACGCTTATGGAATCTGCTGCTCGCAACAACAAAGACGCTGAAGACAAGCTTGCTTCTTTTCAACACAAAATCAAAAACCTTGATTCTGAGCTTGTAAAAATCACAACTGACTACGAATCAGAAGCTGCACACTTTGCTAAATCTCAAAGCGAAGAAACACTTACAACAATCGCTCGCATGAAACGCGATCTTGAAAATAAACTTCAAGGTGAGAAAAAAGAATTGATCGATGAACTGAATCACGATCTTCTCAGCAAGGTTATTGCAAGCACTCAATCAACAATTAAAAACAATAAAGATTTCCAAACGAGAGCGACTTCAAAGATCGTCTCTGAAATTAGATAAGATTTGGCGGGAAAAAAATGAAAGAACAAATCATCGCAAAAGCCTACGCACAATCTCTAGTTGAACTTTCAGAAGAAAATAAACTGGATCTTGCTGAGGAACTGACGAAGCTTACAGAAACAATCAACAAGAGCAACGATCTTGAAAGAGTTCTTTTTCTTGAAGTTTTTACTGCGGAAGAAAAATTAAGTGTCCTTGATGCAATCATGGCAAAACTTAGTCTTTCTCAACTGACAAAAAACTTCATGCACTTTCTTGTGCAGGAAAAAAGAATCGGCTTAATGCCGATGATCTTCAAAAACGTGATTGTTATCGACGATCATAAAAAAGGATTCCTTCGTGGAACAATTGAAGGAAGCGAAGAATCTATTCCCGCTGACGTTAAGGAAAAGCTTAAGACTTACCTTAAAAGCAAGCTAGGAAAAGAACCAGTACTTGAATACAGCCAAAATGGAAACATTTCTGCTGGCTACAGAGTAACAGTAGAAGATCTTATGCTAGATGCTTCTCTCGAAAACCAATTAGAAAAATTTAAAGAAAGTGTTTTAAATTCGTAATACACCCATAGGAACGTTGAGGTAAAAAATGGCAATGAATCCAGAAGAGATTACAAGTATTATCAAAGAAAGAATCTCAAACTTTCAAACAAGACTTCAAGTAGATGAAGTTGGAACTGTACTTACTAACGGTGACGGTATCGCAAGAGCTTTCGGTCTTAAAAACGTAATGAACGGAGAGCTTGTTGAATTCGCTACTGGTACTATGGGAATGGTTCTAAACTTAGAAGCAAATAACGTAGGTATCGCTATTCTTGGTGAAGACACAGGAATTAAAGAGGGAACTTCTGTAAAAAGAACAGAAAGAATCGTTCAAGTTCCAGTTGGTGACGCTCTTCTTGGCCGCGTAGTAAACGCGATCGGCGAGCCAATCGACGGTATGGGTGAAATCAAGTCAAAAGATTCACGCGTAGTAGAAATCAAAGCTCCAGGGATCATCGCTCGTAAATCAGTTCACGAGCCAATGCAAACTGGTCTTAAAGCTATCGACTCTATGATTCCAATCGGACGTGGTCAGCGCGAGCTTATCATTGGCGATAGAAAGACAGGTAAAACTGCAATCGCGATCGATACTATCATCAACCAAAAAGGCAAAAATGTAGTTTGCGTTTACGTAGCTATCGGACAAAAACAATCTACAGTAAGACAAGTACAACAGAAGCTAAAAGATGCTGGCGCTCTTGATTATACAATCATCGTTTCAGCAACAGCTTCTTCATCTGCTCCAATGCAGTTCCTTGCTCCATATACTGGATGTACAATGGCTGAGCACTATAGAGATAACGGCGGTCACGCTCTTATCATCTATGATGACTTAACAAAACAAGCACAAGCTTATAGACAGATGTCACTTCTTCTTCGTCGTCCACCAGGACGTGAAGCGTTCCCAGGGGACGTATTCTATCTTCACTCAAGACTTCTTGAGAGAGCAGCAAAAGTTAATGATGAATTAGGTGCAGGTTCACTAACAGCACT
>DJVH01000082.1 GCA_002440825.1 Bacteriovoracaceae bacterium UBA6261
AAATTAAGCCTATTCGTTTCATCAAGCGTTTCCTGGCTCAATTGAAAATCAGAAACCAGGAAATCATGAATTCTGCCAAAAAGAGAATTGGTGGAATCGAAGCAGTTGTCACTAACAACAATAACGTAGAGAAAATTAAAAACTATATGTATCAGGCCATCGATCAATCGGCCTTTGATTCAGCGACAAAACTGCAGTTTAAATCGACAATCAAATCCATTGTCGTTGGAAATTTTGCCGACTTCCTTGAAAGAACTGATCTTGAGAATAATGTTCTTGCTCAAATGCTGAGCAATGCCTGTGGATCAGACGGTTTAATCGACAATGCTTTTGCCACAACTATTCAAGGTGAAAGATACGTTTTGGTTTGTCCGGGATTTTTGATCACACTTAATCAGACAGCCACAGAAGAAGAGCGATTCAACAGCATCCTTCAGGCCATCTCGCATGAAATGGGTCACCATATTGACAACAGCAAAGTTGGAAACGCTCTTTATGCTCCATACTTAAGCTGTCTGGCGAGCAATTACTCGGATAAGTTTAACAAAACAAAAGAAGATGAAAAATTCTGCAAGCAGAATGAAAAAGAACCAGCTAAGTGTGCAGTTCAGGTTGCTGTCAGCCACGCAGGTGAATTGATTGCAGATCAATGGGGTATTAAAGTAACAGCGATCCATGCAAAGAACTCAGTTTACTCGACATTCCAGACAGAGCAAATGCTGACAGACAGCTGGGCTAAGCTTTGCGGTACTGGAGATGAAGGGATCCACCCTACTGGAGATTTCAGAATTGGTACATTGATGAGAAAAGATCCTTCGGTTAATTCTACATTGTCATGTCTTTCGTCTGAAACTGATGCAAGACCAGCATGTACGTTCGAAGGTGCAGTACAGATTAACTAAGCATTGAAATAGATTTGAATGAAATAAAAGGGCCCGGTTTTTTTGACCGGGCTTTTTTTTTGATAATTAATTAACTGTGATCCAAACTTTGCTGATACCATTGCGTCTTACGAGTACGTTGAAGATCTGACCATTGTCAGGATGAAGTCTGATACAGCCGTGGCTGGCAGGTTTACCTAATCGACTCCAGTTTCCGCGTGTAGTGCCGTGGATAGCATACCCACCAGAAATGAAAACAGCGTAAGGCATGTTGCCTAATCCGTTATAATCCCCGTCAGGATATTTGGTTGATGTGTAGCGATCGTAGATGCGTCCGTTCGGATGGCGATCGAAGTCCGGAGTTGTATAACCAGCTTTACCTGTGGAAGTTTTCCATGTGTAGGCCAGTGATCCGTCAATGTAAAGATATAGGCGCTGAGCTGATTTATCGACGTCAGCCCAGATTTTACACGAGTTGCGATAGCAGCTCGGGCTCAGTTGTTCCAGGAAATCGACTTCCATAAAAGGACTCTTACCAGTTTCCAATTCATAGTCCTTATCCATCTCTTGTAATGTTTTTTCTATGTCTGGTGAGCGTGGATCCAATTCATCAAATATATTATTTCCCTTAGTATGTTTTGCAAACGCATTCGCGTTGAAGAGTGTCAGTGCCATAGCTATTATCAGTGCTTTCATTATCTAATCTCCTTGTGAAAAGTCGTTTAGCCTTTCAGCAATAATTAATTTTAGCCTGTAAGAAAATTGTGATCAAAGTAAGTTTTGACGAAGTTTTTTTTCAAAAGTCACGGGATCATTACGGAGTTTATATATTTTCTTTTTATGTTTTTGATTTTTTCTGATTCACATATAGAGAAAAGCTTTGTTCTGAAAGAACGAAGTTTATGTAAAGTACGTCAAGATCATTACCACTTGTTGCCTTGACTGAAATTCAGTTGTTGATAGGCTCAATGAGTTCATAATCCAAAAGGTAGGAGCATGGATTTAGAGTGGAAAAAAATAGAAGAAAACTCGTTTAAGGCCGGCTATAAGCGGTTTCTTAAAAGGGCCTTTCATCTTCCAAGTGGAGAGAGAAGGGACGTCGATGTAAAAGATGTGGGAAAGGCCGTCTGTATTTTTGCTCTTACCGTAACTGGAAATATTCTCATGACAAGGCAGTACCGGCCGGGACCAGAAAGAATCTTGACTGAACTTCCAGGAGATTTTATTGGTTTTGATGAAGTACCGCTCGAGGCAGCAAAAGAAAAACTTCTTGAAGAAACAGGATATGATGGCGACCTTGAATTTGTCTGTACGTCTCTCAACGACGCTTATTCGAATATGATCCGCTATAATTATGTCGCCCGCAATTGTGTCAAAAAAACCGATCTCCATTTTGATAATGTGAAATTTGTTGAAGTGGAAGAAATGTCTTTGAAAAATTTTGTGCAACATTTAAGATCTGGTGAAATGACAAATCTGGATACAGGCTATCTTGCCCTGGATTTTCTGGGCATTTTCAAATTTGATGATAAAAAAAATTTGCATTAAAAAGGGGCACTGGTGTACCCCTGAGTTTTTTATTTTTTCACAACAACTGTATCGTTATTCATGGTCACTTTCTTTTTAGACTGAGCTTTGACATATCTCATTGCTTGTTGAACTTCTGATTTAAATTTCTTCTCATCAATTTGATTACCGTTTAAAACAGTACTCATAAGTCTTGTTAAGGAAGACATTGCCAGCGTTTCGCGAATTTCATCTGTGCTGGCGCCATTCACTTTCGCTGCTTCAGTGTGATAGTAAACGCATTCTCTGCAGGATGTTTGCGCCGCCACCGCTAAACCGATGAGCTCTTTATATTTGGGAGCAATTTGCGAATCCGGATTAAGCTCCGCTGCTTTTAAAGTTTTCCAGGCAGAAGCAATCGCTCCTTCGGGAAACTTTGACATAAATCCAGGAACTGAGCCATAAGTTTTTTCGATGTCAGCATAAGCAGATGGTGCATCGATAATTGGCTGAGTGGCTTCGCTAGCTGGAGAAGCAGGTTTTGATCCACCGTTGATCGGAACATCTGTGCTTCTCGCTGTTGCGGCAGCTGAAGTTGAAACCGTATCAACTTTTGGTGTGGTTAATTGCTCCTGCATATGGAGCACAATTTTATCCACTTCTTTTTTAAAATCTTCTTCTTTGTATTGAAGACCGGCCACAAAAGTTCCCCAGTGGCGTGTTGCTGCGGCCATCAGAATAGACTCTTTCAACTCCTCTTCCGTCGCTCCATTCAGCTTAGCGGCTTCGGTATGAAAGTATGTGCAGTAATGGCATGGAATTTGAGCCGCTACGGCTAAACCAATCAGTTCCTTCATCTTTGGAGTCAGAACAGTGCTTGTACTAAGTTGAATCGCTTTCATTTCTTCCCAGACAGCAGAAACTGTTTTTTCAGGGAAAGCTTTCATAAACGTCGGAACAACACCAAGTGTTTGCCGTATGTCAGTATAGGTTTTTTGCAAGTCAGGGTTTGATGAGCTGATCGTTTCTGCCTGGACGATGTTCAAAGACAACATCGAAGCAACGATCAGACTGAATATTATTTTCATTTCATTCTCCTTTGTGAAGTTTTCATCCTTCATTAATAATTATTAAAGATGAATTTCGCCGGAGCAAAGCAAGTGGTGTTAATGACTACTTTTTTGATTGATTTATTTTTCCTATTCAATTCATCCTAAAACTCTTTCGTGCCATTCCTTGATAGATTCTTTGGGATAGCGTTTGAAGGTCTTGTCTTTTTTCTCCTTGTGCAAAGGAACCCAGGGAGCTTTGAAGTCAAGCATGAGATGAGTGTGTTCAGGCGCAGCTGGAAGGGGAGTATCAATAGCAGAGGCGAATGGATGAAATAAATCCGGCCACTCAGGTGAATAGAGCCACAAACCTGATCCACAAATTCCACAAAAATTTCTTTCTCCAGTACTTTGCCAGCTTCGCTTATCTTCCGGGTTTTTTACTTTGGCGCGGTAGGTTTTGATATTTTCTTTTCCTTTCACTTTGAGACTTTGAAATTGTCCGGATAGATTGATGGCATATCCACCACCCCCCTGCGTTTTTCTGCATATGCTGCAGTAGCAGAGCTGATAAGGATAAAAATTTTCAGAGTTAAAACTGAATGTAACCGCCTGACAATGACACGAACCTTTGATTTTCATGCTTCACCTCCGGCGAAAGTTCTGCAAATCTAGTTCCATGAGACTTTTCATTGGAATTGATTTGCCCGTCGAAATAAAAAGCGAAATTTTTAAATCGCTTGAACCTCTCATGTTGTCTTCCAAAGGATGGGAAAACGCTCATGACTATCATCAGACGCTGCTTTTTATCGGAGCAACTGAGCATGGCATAGTTGCAGAGATAAAAAACAGAATGGACGAAATTCATTTCGAACCTTTTGACCTTGAGACTAGCGGGATTTCATTTTTCAATAGAAGAATCATGTATGTGGATTTCATTCCTTCCGATAAATTAAATCAACTTAAGGATGAGATCGATGCCCGTTTTCCCGAATATATCAGACCTGAGGAAAAAGAGTTTGTTCCTCATATAACTGTCAAGCGGTGGCAAAGATATGAATACGAACATCTGTCTGAAGGAATTCTTAAACATGGTTTGCCTGCCATAAAGTTTGAAGTTAATTCACTTTGCCTGTTTAAATCTGAAAGAGATCAAAATAACTTTAAATATCATGTGATTCATCAAACTTCCTTTCACAAAATTTAATTCACTCTTATACTAAAAGAAATTTATTAAGTGCCGTCATGAAGGATTCATATGACTGAAAAAGAATTGCTCGCACGCATTGAAGAACTCGAACGCAAGGTGAATATACTATTGGCGAAAAATGTTCCTGAGAACAAAACGCAGATCGATCTCACTTTTGATTCATCGTCGGTTGTACCCAAAGAAGTTCCTCCACCGCCGCCGACTCCTGCCTATCGGGTGACCAATCAAACCAGCTATGAAAAAAAACTGGGGTCAGTTAATCTTCTGCCCATTTTAGCGGTGATCTGTTTTTTTCTTGCTGCCATTTTTATTGTCCGTTTGGCCATTGAATCTGGTTGGTTGACTCCGCTGAATCAATGGGCCTTACTCACATTTTTTGGAACCATTCTCGTAGCTGCCGGCCGACTAATGGATTCTATAGATAAACATTACCGTGGATTTCTTTCATCTGCCGGTATTATTGTGCTTTATATTTCCGCCTACAGTTCCTCTCTTTATTTTGAACTTTTTCCGGCAGAAGTGGCTCAGGGAATGGGCGCCCTTGTTTCCATTTTGTGTTTTTCACTTTTTTCTTATCACCGTTCAGAATTCTTTGCAGTCATTTGCGCCATCGGAACCTATATTTCTCCAGTCATGATGGGAAATCGCGAAGATCTTATTTTCAATGGTGGATTCTTTCTCATCTGGGCGTGCATTTTCTCTTTCATTTCAGCTTTCTTGAAAACGCGGACACTTCCTTTGGTTGCATCTTATCTGGGCATCGGCATTTTTACTTTTCTTTATAAAGACGTGAGTTCTGCAAACGACATCAAACTCATCATCGCAGTTCTGGCGACACAGTTCGCAGCGTTTGCAGGTGGAACTTATTATTTTTCAATCAGGAACCGCGACCCTCTATCCAAAGAAATAGCTTTAAGTTATTTGCCTTCCTTGCTCTTTTTTTACGGCAGTACTTATTACTTTTTAATGAAGCTGGATCCGGTGCTTGCTCCATGGATTTCTTTAGGATTTGCAGTTTTTCTTTATTTTTTATTCTGGATGGCCCGAAAAGAACTGGAAAATATCAACAGCAAGACATTGGTCCATTCATTCCTGGCCGTTGTGCTTTTTCATTCTGGTTATCTGCAGATTATTCCCGATGCCGGCAAGCCATGGCTGTTGCCTCTGATTATGCTTGCTTCTTATTTGTCAGAAAAAAGAGAGATCTTTCCAAATTTTTCGTCCATTCTTCGCTATGCTCTGGGGGCGATTTCTCTGCTGGAATTTCTAAGAATTTGTCACAATCTGCTTTCCGAAAGCAAACTGATTAACGTCGTTCCTGCATTGATAACAGTAGCCTTGGGTCTTTTCTATTACTCTCAAGGATCGAAACGCTTCAAGAATATTGAAGGCCTTTTTCTTGGAATGGTCCATCTCTTAAGTGTACTCGTTAGTTATTCTTTTCTACGGATATCTCAAAAAAGATGCGGTTGTTTGCAAATCTTCGCTGCTGGTTTTAGGTATAACGAGTTTGAAAGCACTGTTGTACGATGCGAATCAGGCAGCCTCTGGCGTGCGCATTTTTACGTTGATCGTGACGGGAGTAATCCTCTATGCCTCGGGGTATATGTTTAAGAAAATTTCCGGCTGGAAAATGAGCCCGACTAATTAGCTCGGGATATTTTTTTTCCACAAAAAAAGATTTTTGATTAAACTTAAAAAACAAACACACTTTTTCAAAGGACTGAAAAATGCAAATTGAAAGAAGCACAATTATTGAATTCTTAAAACAAGACCCGGAACTGGATTTTGATCCAAACACAATGTCTCTTTCTGATCTTATCGATGAATTGATTGATAGAGTGACAGAAGCAGAATTGGATTATTCAATTCTTTCTACTGCTTTCCTTAACAGAGTTAACCCAGACAGATTCGACCAATTCTACGATGCGGTTATGAATCAATATGAAACAATCAGAGAAGGGGATGAAATCCCTGAGCCGGTTTTAGATAGAATTGCTTCAAGCTACAGATAACAAAAAGGCCGGTTTAACCGGCCTTTTTTATTTTAGAATTTTGAAGTGATAAACTTGCTGGTGTCGAAACCTAATTGAGCTGCAAAGTCTTTATAGTCTTTTAAAGTTTCAGGATCAATAGAAGGAGTTCGCGACATAATCCAGAGAGATTTTCTATTTGTAGAACCAACCATGACTGTATCGTAGCCTTCACTTAATTTAATAATCACATATTCACCTTTAACTCTGAACAGACGAGTCCAGAATGAATTAAAAGTGACTTCAAGGCGTGCGTTTGTTGTTTCATCTTTTACAACAGCTTGTCCGTTGATGTCTTTTGTTGAGCCATCTTTTTTGTAACACACATTGTGTACACTGATCGTCTTATCATTGATAATATCGTACTCGGCAGACTGGGCCACACACTTGCGTGTGAAAAACTGTGGAAGTGATTCAATGGCATACCATTTACCGATATAACGAGCGACATCAACGTGGTCCGGGGTCGGAAGTCTGGTATGAGTTGACGAATCACCTTGAGCAAAAACAGCACTGCTTACAATGAGAGAAATAAGAAGCAATAATTTTTTCATTCACGTCCTCCTGATAATAATTTTTTATATGACAAGGAGATGTGCTTGAACAACTAGACAAAAGCTATACCATGAATAAATACCCAATCACGAGAGAGTGTTTTCTTAGCTCCACATGAAAGATCTCATAGAGATCGACGCATTTTGGATTTCAGAATAAATTGTTTTTACTTCATGTGAATCATGAGCTGCGCCCAGCATGACTAAAAAAGGATAATAATGATCCTGAGTTGGATTGCTGAGCTGACCATCCTTGTGATCAAGATAATATTTCACAAGCTCTTCGTCTTTACGGGCTTCAATGTTTTCCTGAACCCATTGATCAAACTCAACAGCAAAAGAATGCGGTTTCGATTTCTCATCCCATTCAATGAAGCGCAGATTGTGGACGATATTTCCACTCGCCATCACCAGAATATTTTCATCTCTAAGAAAAGCGAGCTGCCTTCCAAGCTCATAGTGAGAGGAGGCCGGCTTCGTCATATCCAGACTCAACTGCACAACCGGAATATCTGCCTTGGGGTAAATATGACGAAGAATCGACCATGTCCCGTGATCGAAACCCCATTCGTGCAAGTCTTCTCCGATTTTAGGATTGGTTATTGTTTCTGAAATTCTTCGGGCAAGCTCAGGACTGCCCGGAGCGGGATACTGAACATCAAATAAAGCCTTTGGAAAGCCTCCAAAATCGTGAATGGTACGAGGCTTAGGCATGGCGGTCACCCAGGTTCCTTTGGTCATCCAATGCGCTGAAATCATCAGGATCGCTTTAGGCACAGTCAATGTCTGACCGAGCGAATTCAGCATTCGGGTATAATCGTTGCTGGCCAGAGCGTTCATAGGTGAACCGTGACCAATGAAGAGAACGGGCATTTTAGTTGGATTGTTCATAGTCCTATTATAAAATTTTGAGGAATAAAAAAATAGAACATTTTACTTATCAACATGATCAGCCAAATTTATGGATCAGATTTATGGATGACCGAATCATTCTTTTAAAAGAAGAGCTCAAAACCCTGGCCGATGAATGCCGAATTCATGCCAAAGGCCGAAGACCTGATTTTTCTCTCATGAGAACTGCAAATACAATTCAGTCACTTCTTCAATCTCTTGATGAATCAAGACTTTCAGAAAAAAATCCTCTGACTAAAAGAGAACATGAAATTCTTTCTCTCGTCTCTAAAGGCTTCACCAACCGGGAAATAGCTTCTGCCTTAACTATTTCAGAAAAGACTATTGAATTTCATCTCAAATCCATCCTCGCGAAAACAGAGAGCAGTACGAGAACCGAAGCTTCTACTAACGCCTTAAAAAATAGATGGATAGACTGACCTGGGGAAATCCCTAGCTGTGGAAAATGGATATCTGCCTTAAACTGATTGCATCAGGAGAACGACATGACAAAAACAAAAACAAAAGCAAAAACAAAAGAAACTCATTCATTAAAATCAGTTTTAGGACCGCTGTGGAGTTCTTTCTCGAAAGCCTCTGCATGGGAAATCATCATCGATTCGTTTTCAGAAGTTTATTTAATAGAAAATCTTAAACCTACAATGCTGAAGGTTTTTAAGAATGAAGCTGAGCTGGAAAAATTCATCTCTGCCCTTTTTAAATTCACCAAGCGTAAATTGGTAGAAGGCGAATACAGTTACTCCATGAAGCTCGATGATTATACATTAGTGAATGTTGTTCTTCCTCCGGTGGCGATGAAAGGACCGAGTGTCGTCATTTCAAAATTGCCAACCATGGAAGTGACTCTCGATCATCTGATTGAATGGAAAGCCTTGACTGAAAAGGGCAGAGATCAAATTCATGCCATTATGAATTCCAACAGAGGTATTCTTGTTGCCGGCAATATCGGTTCGGGAAAAACGACATTGTTGAATACATTGATACACGCGATCCCTCATCCCAATAGAGTCGTGACTCTTGAGAGAACTGCAGATCTTGTAATCAACAGGCCATTCGTTTGCAGACTCCAGCCGCAAACTCAGAAAGCTGATGAGATGATCAGTTTGATTGAGGCTGCTGAGCATATGCGCGCTGACTATGTTGTTCTTTCAAACAGCATCGGCCCGGAAATCGGAACATTTCTTGAGATGGTCAGAAACAATTGCACTGGCGTGATGATGATGACGGCTGTTTCTGTTTTAGATGCCGTCAAAAGACTTGAAACAAAGGTGATGTTGTCTTCAGATGGACTTTCACTAGAAGAAACAAGATACGCAATTGCACAGACTTTGCCTTATCTCATTTTCCAGGAGAGAAAAGCTGACGGGAAAAGAGTTTTATCTTCAATTCAGGAAATCATGTATGAAGGTGGGGAATTGAAATTGAAAGAACTTTATAAAGCTTGATTCTCGCGAATCGCACTGATGAATAATGATCCGTAGTTTTCCAGCTTGTTCTGTCCTACGCCATGAACGAGCAGGAACTCGGACGGGTCTCTCGGAAGAAGTGTGCACATATCTTGTAGTGTGCGATCGCTGAAAACCATGTAGGCAGGAATATTTTTTTCTGAAGCAATTCTTGAACGCAAATCTTTTAGGACATCGAGAAGACTTGTATTTGTAGTTTCCACTGGCGCGCGCTTTTCTTTTTTAAATTTCTTGGCAGAAATATCCTGATACCTGATTTCCAGTTTCTTTCCACCGCTCAAAATTTCCTGAGCGCGGGGAGCGAGTGCAAGACTTCTGTATTCCCAGTTTTTAACGGCAATATAATTTAAATTCAGCAATTGGCGAAGCAGGGAGCTCCAATGTTCTTTGGGTTTATCTTTTCCAATGCCGTAAACAGAAAGCAGGTGATGGTTTCTTTCAGTGATTTTTGTGCTTTTACTTCCACGAAGAACTTCAATAATGTGACCGGCACCGTATGCTTGGTTTGTTCTGAAAATAGTCGAAAGAACTTTTTGGGCATCGACAGTAGCATCAATCATTTGCGGAGGGTTTTCACAGACATCGCACTTGCCGCAATAATCATCGCCGTCTTCTCCAAAATAATTGAGAAGAAATTTTCGTCTGCAAGTTGCACTTTCACAAAGGGCCAGCATGGAATCCAGTTTGAACCTTGCGATTTTTTTATAATTCTCATCGGCGTCGGTCATCTCGAGCATTTGCGAAAGTTTGACGACATCCGAAAGGCCGTAAATCATCCAGGCCGTAGAAGGTTTTCCATCGCGGCCCGCGCGACCTGTTTCCTGGTAATAACTCTCGATACTTTTAGGAAGATCCAGATGGGCCACAAATCTTACGTCGGGACGATCAATTCCCATTCCGAAAGCAATCGTCGCAACGACAATAATTCGTTCTTGTTTATTGAATAATTCCTGATTTGTTTTTCTTTCCTGTTGAGAAAGACCTGCATGATAAGCGACGGCCGGATATCCCAGCTTGCAGAGACTCGCAGCGACTCTTTCAACTTTATCGCGAGACAGGCAATAAACAATCCCCGTATCGTCGGGATGATTTTCCTGTATGAAGTTATCAAGCTGTTTCATTTCGTCGGAACGTTCGTGAATTTTATAATTGATATTCGGGCGATCAAAAGAAGAAACAAAAACATTCGGATCATTTAATTGCAGTTGAAGAGAAATATCTATTCTTGTTTTTGCATCTGCCGTAGCAGTTAAGGCAATAACCGGCACATCCAGAAAAAGGTCTTTTAATTCACCGAGGCGGATATAGTCTTTTCTGAATTCATGACCCCATTGTGAAACGCAATGAGCTTCATCAATCGCCAGCAAAGAAATTTTTATCTGCTTAAAAAATTGTATCAGTTTCGAACTTAAAATTCCTTCTGGAGAAACGTAAATAATTTTAGCGCTGCCGTTTAAAACTTTAGCGCGAGCCGCTTCAGTTTCCTTGAGATTGAGAGAGGAGTTGAGAAAAACTGAATTCACTCCGTATTCATTCAGGTTCATAACCTGGTCGTGCATCAATGAAATGAGAGGAGAAATAACGATAGTGACACCGTCGAGAAAGAGAGCAGGGATTTGATAGCAAAGCGATTTACCACCACCAGTTGGCATAATGGCGAGCGTATCTTTTCCATCGAGAATGGAATTGATGATGTCGAGCTGGCTGAAACGAAAGGACGTATAACCAAAAGTCTCTTTTAAAATTTTATGCAGCTGCTCGTTTCTCATGAAAGCCCGTACTTCAAAAGCTCAAAAATAAAAAATTTCTAAGTGATGAAAATAAAATAGCAGCGTTTGTGCGAGAAGTAGATTTTTTTGTTACGCTTGAGGATTTTTACTACGGAATTTTTTGATAATCATTGGAATCACGAGCATGAGAACCAGAACAATTCCAGTGGTCCAGCCGCCATTGTCGCCAAGGATGTTGTTCAACCAGAGAGTTGAAACCATTATGAGACTAAAATACAGCATGTCGCCGATAATTGTCAGGGTCCAGCCAGTGATAAATCCATAGCCTGCGACCGATGTCGCTGCTCGACCAGACATGGGATCGGCACTGAAGGTGAAAATGATAAGGGCGAGCGGGCCTAAATGCTGCCCGTAAGATTCAATGGTCTTTAACGTGAGCTCTTTCATCATTTTACCGGTCTGAGCAATGGCCGGAATGTTTTTTCCCACTCTGAATAACCAGTGCATGATCGGTTCAAAAATAACGGCGAGAATGAGATCGGAAATAAAGTAGATCACCATCATCATCGGCCAGCCGATGTGATAATTTTTTGCGAGCATGACTCCGCCAGGAACTCCTCCGCCGATCGGAAGAAAAAACAAGCAGAGCACTTTCCAGTATTGAGAGAGGAGTTCATGAGTCAACATGAACTCCAATCTAACATAGACTTAGTAGTTATTCCAGTGTGAAGCAAGCTCGTCTTTCGTTCCATTAAAGACGTTTACATCCATATCGAACTGGGTTCCGGGCACATTGTAGAGACAAGATCCAGTTGATGAACAATTTAACTCGCTTGAGAATTGCCACAGAAAATAACCTGGCCAGATACCGGCCGGAAAGTCAGTGACAGCTGATTTAAAGCGCGCATACCAGAGTTTCGATTGTTGAAACAGAGGATTGCTGCTTACTTTTGAATTGAGCGCTTTTGTGACTGAATCATTGGCGTAAACAACCGGAACGCGTCCTGTTTTGTCATACACGTATTGCATGAATGTCACTGCTTCATCAATTGTCATAAGAGTTGATGATGAAGTGTTTTCAAGATCGAGAATCATGAGAGTATTTGGATCATCCTGAACAAGTGAAAGGAACACGTCTGCTTGAGCAATGGTATTTCCCTTTGTTCCTAAGTGATAAGCTCCCCACAGATAACCGCGGTTAAGTGCTGTTTGCTTTCTCGATTTGTATTGAGCATCTATTCTTGTACCGATACTTGATCGGTGGATGACTCCGGCCACTTTTTTATCTGTTGCCATCTGATCCCAATTAATTGAGTTGCCTTCGTAGGCATCAATGACAATACTTGTTCCGCTTTTTTTCCACGGAGCATTCCAGTCTGAAGGAATTGTCGTTGTCGATGTTCCAGGTAATGGTGCCGGCGTTGGAGTTGTTGTTGAGTCGCCGGTAGAAGACGAAGGCGTTCCTGATGTTTGAGTTGTTGTTGATGAATCTGATATTTCCGGAAGTTTAGAACCTGATGCAAATGATTGTGAAATAGAGAATGTACCAAGCAGTAGAGAAAGGGCAATCCATCGCCCAACTTGCGTTCGCCTCATCCTGAAGCTCCTTTTTAAAAATTATTTGTTGATCTGAATAAAATCGTTTTCGATTTGTGTGAAGTTAGAGTGCAAGAAGGCATGCCAGAATTTTTACAGCTAAGCTGTTGATGAGGAGGTGTGCGTAAAAAGAATTTGTAAAAAATACGGGGTCGAAATGGGGTGTTGAGATGAAACTGTGCAATTTGTTCGGAGACAAAAAAAAACCGGCCATCCTGGCCGGTTTTTTTCATTTGAAAGAATGGGAGAGGGAGAGAGAAAAAAGTTCTTAATTATTCCATTGAGAAGCGAGATCAGCTTTCGAACCGTAGAAGACATTGACATCCATATCAGCCTTCGTTCCCGGAACATTGTATAAACATGATCCAGTTGTCGAACAGTTTAGTTCACTCGAGAATTGCCACAAAAAGTAACCTTCCCAAATACCTCTCGGAAAATCCTTTACCGATGAAGTAAATCTTGCGTACCAAAGCTTCGACTGTTGAAGAATCGGGTGATCCTTCACTTTTTCATTCAATGCTTTTACTGTTGCCTGGTTTGCGTACACAACTGGAATCCTTCCTGTTTTATCGTACACATATTGCATGAATGTAATCGCTTCATTAACTGTCATGAAAGTTCCGTTAGAAGTATCTTCAAGATCCAGAACCATCAATGTATTTCTATCGTCGCCGACTTTTGAAATGAACAAATCAGCTTGCGCGATAGTGTTACCTTTCATCCCAAGGTGATAAGCACCCCAAAGGTATCCACGTCTTGTTGCTTCAGCCTTTCTGGCTTCATACGCGCTGTCTAGTTTTGAACCAATACTGATTCTGTGTACAACTGCTGCGACTTTTGAGTCAGTTGCCATTTTGTTCCAGTCAATCGAGTTTCCTTCATAAGCGTCGATGACAATTGAAGTATTTCCTTGTTTCCATGGAGCATTGTATGCTTCCGGCGCTGTGGCCTCAAACTGTGTACCACTTGCATTATTTCCTACGTCCGGCATCTTTGAACCCGATGCAAAAGAGTAAGAGATCGTGAAAAGATTAAACAGTACGAATAAGACTGTCCTCAGTCTGTTATTTTGCCATTGCTTCATCCTGAAGCTCCTTTGTTAAGGGTTATTCTTTTAGCTATTTCAGCAATTCATTTTTGTTCTGTGTTTGTGTGCTTTAGTATTGCAAGATTGGCATGCCAAACTTGTTTAGCTAAGTGACTGATGAGGACCTGCACCCACAAACATTTCCTATCTAAATCAGTGTCTAAATGAATGGCCAAGGTGAACCAGAATGAAAGAGTCGGTGACATTGTAAAAGTTTGTGAGCAATAATAATTTATACAATTGTTTTACTTTGTCTTTTGGCAAAACGGGCTAGATTGTGAAAATGGAAACAACAGACAACAAAATCGATAAACCTTTATTGCGTGGTCACTCTCACCAGGCTGCTTTTTTCTTCGCCTTCGGTGTTTGTGTCATGCTGATTGCAAAAACAACGGACCGGACTACTTTTGTCGCAGCTTTAATTTATTCATTAAGTCTTATCAGTCTGTTTGGAATAAGCGCTCTCTATCACCGTCCAAACTGGAAGCCCAAGCAAAGAATGTGGATGAGAAGGCTGGACCATGCCGCTATTTACGTTCTCATTGCGGGAACCAGCACGCCTATCTGTTTGCTCGCCCTTGCCCCGGAAACAGGTGTAAAGCTTCTTCAACTGGTCTGGGGAGCAGCGCTCTTTGGAATTTTTCAATCCCTGGTCTGGGTCACCGGGCCTAAATGGGTTTCTTCCGTTCTTTATATCATTGCCGGATGCCTGGTTATTCCTTTCATGAAAGAACTGCAGGCTGCCCTCAGTCAGACTCAAATTCAACTCATCATTTCAGGCGGAATAGCTTATATGGTCGGTGCAGTTATCTACGCTTTAAAAAAACCAAATCCTTTTCCAAAAGTTTTTGGTTATCACGAAATTTTTCATTTACTGGTTATTGTCGGAGCGACTCTGCACTTCATTGCTGTGAGTGGAGTGTTTAAATAAGTCTTCAGTGCAAATCCAGCACAAGTTGACCTTCGACTATAAGTTTGAATTTCCCGCGACCAGAGGGTTCAATCCTGATTCCCTGGTTTTTCGCTTCCGACGCTTTCGCAGAAGGATCAAACGTGTTTCAAGATTATCTTTGAAGTCAGGTAACTGAAGGGCCTTATCCATTCTCAATTCACGATTAGTGAATTCATTTTTCCCTTCAACTGAATACTGCTGTAGTAGTTTCCATAAAACTTTGGCAGGAATATTTCGGATTAAGTATTCGCCATCGAGAAAGATACATTCATCTTCAGGATAATAAGCGACATTTATTTTTTTAGTGTGCTGGGATTTGGCTATCGGGTGAATATTGTGTTCCGCCAGTGAAGATTCGGCATCAACCTGCATTTGAATATTCTCAATGGCCATGGCGACATAACTTCCAAAGGTCATCATAAAATCTTCATCAGATTCTTTGAATTCAAGAGAGTCAAGACTTTGGACTTCAAGAACACCGACAAGTTTTCCACGATTGATTAAAGGAACAGCGATGACACTGGCTGCATCAGTCAGTTTGGGCAAAGCAATGGCTTCCGAAAAAAATTTCTCTTTATCTTGCGAAGAAAAATTCTGAAGTGATGATTGGGCATAAATGTATTCTCTTTTTAAACCCATGAAGGCCATAGGCTTTAACGAGTGAGCCACTTTTCCTATTATGCCTTCGCCGATAAGAACTTCAGCCCCGACACCATTGAGATTGAAACCGCGCGAGTTGATTGTGACGAGTTTTTCAGTTTCACCCTCGAGCAATAACAAAATGCTGTGCTTAAATCCAAAAGAATTTTCCAGCGATTCCAAAATGCGGTCGTATAGATTTTCAAGTGAACTTGCTTCCTGTAGCTGTTTGATGGCATTTTGAAGATTGCTGAGTGAGAAAGGATTGTGGTGCTTTTGATTTATCAGATGAGAAAATTCCTCAGGCACTACGACATTGAGAACTTCAAACACTTCGACTGATTTTAGTTTGAATTTACCTTTACCGCCTACCTGCGAATCAATGGCGTTAATTCGCTCTGAAATTAATTCAAACGTTTTACCGGACGTTTGAGATTCTTTCCATCTCATCTGCAGTTCCACATGACAGACTGTCAGTGGATCCAAAACAACAGCAGTGACCATGGGATTTTCAGTGATATTTTTTCTGGTTTTATTTAAAAACTGTCCAGAAATAGCAACATGTTTTGAGTCCACATAATGGACATGGCTGATGTAGTTGACGTTGGGAATCCCGTCAGCTGAACAAGTGTAAAGCGTTGACGGATACACGCCTTGAAAATATTGTTTGCAGTCTTCCAGTTTCATAGGATGCTTTCTCCTGTCATGGCCCCAGGAGTTTGATTGAACACAGTCTCAATCTTCATAGTAATCGCCATAGCGGGAAGGGCCGGAAGGGCCCGGTAAGGTTTTGCATTTCCACCTAATTTTTCCACGATATCAGCAAACATGAGTAAGTATCTTTCAATGATGAGATTATCACGTGCATCGGCTTCTTTATGAGAAAGAAACGTTCCTTTGATTTGGACAGCACGGTAATCTGTCGGCCTTCCAAAGGCAAGAGCGAGCTGTCCGTTATTGATTAAGTTCTGTTGTATATTTTTAAAAGCAATTGCATTGATATAAAAAGTAAGTTGATCACCATCTGCATTCACCAATGCACCATAGGCTCGAGTTCCGTGCGCCACAAGGTTTTCATCTCTCGTTGCCACCATGATCGCAACAACTTCCTGAACAAAATCTCTCAAATCAGAATTCAACATAAAGGCTATTGTACTCCATTAGTGAACATTTCAGAACTGCTTAGGAAAGTTTTAGGAAACCAAAAAGACAGAATCATTTAAAGTGAGACCAACAGGAGGATCACGATGAAAGTACTAGTAACATCCGGCACAGGTAAAGTGGCCCAGGAGCTGATTAAGTTATTAAAGGAAAAGGGGGCCGAGCCCATCGTTTTAAGTCACACACAGAGCAATCTTGAATCTCTGCCAAATGGAATAAAAGGAGTTTACGGAGACTTCAATGATTCCTCTACATGGGAAAAGGCGCTGACAGGAATAGAGAAGTTGTGTCTCATCACACCGCCAATTCAAAATGAAGCCGAAATTGGCACGGCCTTTTGTAAAAAAGCTTTGGAGATGGGAGTCAAGCATATCGTTTTTTTAGGTGTGCATGATGCTGAAAAAGCTCCGCACATTCCTCACATTGGTGCCAAGGTTATGATTAAAAATTTTTTAATGAATTCAGGGAAGCCGTTCACAATCGTCGAGCCTAATAATTTTTTTCAAAATGATCTATGGTTTTTAGAAGCAGCAAAGACGACCGGTGAATATCTTCAACCACTGGGACAGATTGGTTTGAGCAGAGTGGATTTAAGAGATATCGCCGAAGCCATGGCCAATGCTGTTTTTCATAGCAAGCATGAGTTTCAAATTTATCCGTTGGTTGGTCCTGAATCTTTGACGGGCGATAAAATCGCAAAAATCTTATCTGAAATTTATAACGTCAACATCATCTATCCCGCAGATTGTCTGCAAAAGTGGGAAACGATGCTGAAGCCGATGATTCCTTCTTGGCTCCTGGACGACTGGAGAGAAATGTATTTGTACTTTATGGAAAAAGGTTTGAAAGCGACTCCGGTACAGCTGATTCAACAGGAAAAAATTTTAAACAGACCACCTCGAAAATATGAAGATTTTGTTAAGGAGAATGTATGAAAAAATTGGGCGTAATTGTAGTTCTATTAATCAGTGCCGGCATGACAGAAGCGGCACCGAGCAATGTTTGGGAAAAAAATAAAATAGATCAAGGAAGAAGGTTGGTGAGAATCGCGGGTTGCAATGATTGCCACACACCTGGATATTCTCAAATGAATGGCGAGCTTCCTGAAAAAGAATGGCTCCTTGGAAGTGATGTCGGATTCAGTGGTCCGTGGGGAACTTCTTACGCAAGCAATTTGCGCTTAACGGCCAGCAACTATCAGGAAAAAGCCTTTGTCTCTTATCTTCGTCAGAAAAAATATCTGCCTCCAATGCCGGGCTTTATCTTTAAACATATGACAGATGAAGAGCTGGGTTCGGTTTATGCTTTCATTAAGCATTTAGGATCTGCAGGTAAAATGGCCCCTTCCAATCTGGCTCCTTCACAAAAACCAAAGGGCGCTTATATTAAATTCGTTCCGCAAGTCGATAATTAAATAGAGCATTGCCCGGTGAACGCCGGGCTTTCTTTATTTGACCAATATTGTCCCGTATTCTGATTCAATCTATTTTCTTTTAGCTCCGAAAAGACCCAAGTAGGAGACTCATATGAATGAAAGAAAAATCCTTTTTGAACTTCAACCACGCGATCATCTGGCCGGACTAGGGACATTCATTCTTGTTCCCTTTTATAGTTTTCAGGATTTCTTTTTCAAAGATCCGGTTGTGTTTTACGATGGTGAAGTTACTTCGGTTGAATGTGATCCGGAAACGAAAAAGCCTCTTCGGATAAATTATACTAAATCTGGTTTTGTCGGCGTGATGGATATCAGAAATCGCTACAATGAAATTCAATTAAGCGATGTTGTGATCGATTATATTAAAAGAGATCAAGCGACTTTATCCAAAGAATTTTTTCATTCCATTTTTACCTGGCACAACCCAACTTTTCTGACTTATCTTGCTCAGGTGATTACGGGAATAGCTCTCATTATCATCGGTAGCAAATTTCATTTCTGGACGGTGAGAGAAATTCCGACTGAAGCCTGTGATAAAAATTGTATTTCTTCTGCTTATGACATCGTGTTTTCCTCGATCGTCAGAACTTATATCGATCTCGTCCTTCCCTTAATGGCTTATTTCTTTTTTTATTTCTTTTACTACAAGAGAATCAAAGACGGCGGACGCGCAAGCTTCATTCGTTTTAACGGAGCCCTGTTTTTCGTCCTGGTCTTGTTTGGCTTTACGGGACTAGCTGGTAAATGGCAGGAAGAAAGTACGCGCAAAGCTTTTGAGATCAGTTATTCAACAAAGACCATTCCTGGCAGGGCCATTGCTTCTGAATTTAAAGAGAATGGATTTGTGAAAACGGTTGTTGAGCCTCAGAAAATTTCTAAGCCTGCGCGACTAGATCAGCTTTAGGTTTTTCTCTTCTTCTCTCAAAGTGAGAATTTCAAATCCATCTTTCGTCACGGCGATCGTGTGTTCCCATTGAGCAGAAAGTTTTCCATCCATTGTGACAACAGTCCACTTGTCGTTGAGAACTTTGCATTTGCGGGTGCCTTCGTTGATCATGGGTTCGATCGTGAAAGTCATTCCTTCCTGAAGAGCGATGCCGGTTCCTTTTTTTCCGAAGTGAGTAACTTGTGGCTCCTCATGCATTTGTCTGCCAATACCGTGCCCGCAGTAATCGCGAACAACAGAATAGCCGTTTTTTTCAGCATGCTTTTGAATGACAAAGCCGATATTGCCGAGTGGAGCACCGGGCTTCACCTCACGAATTCCTAATTGCAGACATTCATAAGCAACGTCGCAAAGTTTTTTGGCGTTGGCACTGATTTCACCAACGCTGTACATGCGGCTCGTGTCTGCGATGAACCCATGTTTTTCCACAGTGACATCCAGATTCATGATGTCTCCGACCTTCAAAACATCTTTTTTGCTGGGGACACCGTGACAGATGACATTGTTGATTGAGCTATTAAGGGCGAATTGAAATCCGTATTGTCCAATAGAAGATGGACGCGCTTTATATTTGTTGATGATCAGATCTTTTGCATATTCAGCAATATCAAAAGTATTATTTCCGACTTTGACATGATCTATGAGCAGCGTAAGCACTTCAGCAGCAATAGCGCCGGTGTCACGATAAAGATTGAGATCGGCTGCGGATTTCAACTGAATCATTTCAATTTCCCGATAATTTTATCAATTTTGAGATCAGGATTTTTCAAAAGAATATTCCTGATTTCCTCGTAATTAATTTTGGGATGAAGTTCAGCAAGCATGCCGATTTTTATCCAATGCTCTGACTGAGCGTTGAGGGAGCGATCGAAAACGACGCTCGCTTTTCGTAGTTCTTCGTGGAGTTCATCTGATATTTTTACAATTCCCATACACTGGTTATATGCGTTTTGTAGCAAACTGTATATAGAATTTTCCCTAAAAAAAGGGAGGATTTCTCCTCCTGTTGAACATTACTTAAAAATATTCAAATCAAAACCTAAATAAATGAGCTCTTCCTCTTTTGATGGTCCAATCACAGCTTCACTTTTTTCAATTGCGGTCAAAACGATTTCCTTAATTTTTAAGATGTCTTCTTTTGCAATTGAAAAAACACCGGAATAATTTACGTTTTCAGCATTTTTATCTGAAAGTGCATGAATGGAATACTGTCTCCAGTTTTTATGATGAGAAATAATAAATGGGGAATCTTTTGAAATGTGAATTCTAGCTTTGCCTATCGCATACTTGTTATTTTTTTCTTCGATCAATCCTTTGTTTAATAAAAAATCCAGAACTTCATTTAATCTCGGAGTGGTTAAGCCTAGTTTTGATTTAATTTTTTCCTTAGTTTGAAAATGAGGAATTGAAGTCAAAATATGAACAGCAGCATATTCCCAGGAACTATAGTACTGGTGATAATCTTCAATATTTAATTCTGTTTTTATTTTTAAACGTTTTTTTATATCATTTCTTTCGTTTTTTATTTTGGAGATTTGTTCTTCAAAATATTTTTTTAATTCGTTATTACCGGCCTTTTCTTTTTGAAGTAAAAGCATAAAAAAGTGCGATTCTTCTTCGGTAAAATTTAAAAAGGAACAAATTTTTATTCCTTGTTCAAGCGAAAATTCTGATAAATCTTGTAAGACTTGAGAGATGTAACCACTTTGACAATTAAGATGAAGGGCCAACTCTTTTCTTGATCCTCTCTTTTCGTCTAAAATAGTTTTTAAAAAATGCTTATAATTTGTATACGTGAAAATCATATATATTAATGGGTTAAGTTAATTAATTACCTTTTGATAACTTTTTAGCATATTTTTTTAGAAAACAAACCTGTCTGGGTAATTTGTTCAATGCTACATCCTTCTTCATGAAAAACTTACGTGGCAAATCTCTGCCTCGTAACTTTATGGTATGGAGGGAATATGAAAAACTTATCTGCACTTTTTCTAATGTTAGTGTCACCATTATTATTGGCCGGTCAGACTCCAATGGGTGCTGGAAGTAGTGGGGGAGGCATGGTTGTGTCTTGTAAGTCCGCAAATGGAGAAGTGGTTGAGCTTTTGGATGTCTATGAGGCACAGAAAAATCCGAAGCTAATTGTTGTTCCTTCCTCGGGAAATTTTGAAAAAGATTATCGTCGTACTTATAAAAATATGATGGATTTGAAAGTTGGAAGTTCTGTACCAGAATCAGAAGAGTTAGATCAATTTATCCAATCTCATCTCGACGGTGAATTAAAGTTAGTACAATGGATTGATGATGATTTAGAAAGTACAAACGACCAAGGGAATACAATTGCTCTTCCATCAAATTGCCAGCTAAAGCAGATTGCCGTCTTTACGGACTCAAAGCATTCGATGGTAATAAATAAACCTCTCTGGAATAAACTAAGCTCGCTTTCTCAAGCCGCTTTAATGCTTCATGAAGAGTTTTATTTTGAATTTAGACAACTTGAAGATAAAACTTCTGAAGTGGCCCGCTCATATGTTGGCCAGGCCATTGCCAAATTGGGAGCGCAATCTGCTTATGAAAACACCAGTAGTTTTAAAACTAAATGTTATGCAAGGAATGACGAAATTCCTCAAATTGGTGTGACCGATTTTTTCATGGATCTAAGAGATGTAGGACCCAATGCTCAGCAAGTGACTTTACGATTCACATCAATACTTGGAAGAAATTTACTTACAAAAACTTCTGCTGAATTTATCGTGAAAAATGCTGAATTAATTCCTTCAATGATGGATGGTCTTAATTACAACAAGAAACAAGAGATTAATCAAAGCTCTAATCTCGAAACTTTGTTAGGTAATGGTTATGCAGCGAAATTAAAACTCTCACCATGGCATACACCTGAATTACAGTTTTTCAAAGATGGCCAATCTCTTGGTGCAGTTGAAATTCGATCTTGTGACTAATCTCTAATTTTCAAAACAAAACCTTAAAACCCCTCTTCTCACGAGGGGTTTTTTATTCGATCTATTCTGAGATAAATCTTCTTTAATTTTTCCGAATCGAATTTCAAAATGGCAAAATGGTGCCAGCAGACTTTTTGGAATGTATCGCAACAAGGAAAGTGTGTTGGAACCTTTTGGAACCTTTTAGGAATTTTGGACAAAAAAAAAAGCCCGGGGGGTTAATCCGGGCTTTCTATATGATTGCTTCTTGCGAAGGTTCTCATGAGAATGGGGTGGCTGATGGGGCTCGAACCCACGACACCTAGAATCACAATCTAGTGCTCTACCGACTGAACTACAGCCACCATATTTAGTAGAAAGGTTATAAGGGCTCTTAGAGTCATAGTCAACGAAAACTTTGGTCCTACGCGCACTTAGTATAGATTTTACCTGCTTAATTTTGACTCTTCACCTTATATGCTATTACACTTTAGATACGACATTATGCTTAGTTAGGAAGGTAAAAATGAAAAATTTTAAAGCGATTTCTTTTATGGCCGCTCTTGCCATGACGGTTGGATTAAGCCAAAAGGCCCATGCTTATGGGATGGGAGTTTCAACATTTCCACTAGAAGCAGAAACAAAACTGATCTCTGCTGAATTAACAGGAATTACTTCTGCTGGCGGCGGACTTGGAATGCAAGCTCGTTATACACAAAAGCTAAGTGAAGCTGGAACAATCGATGCTGGTCTCGGGATTTCTGGTGGTGAGCGCTCAGCTCGTCTGTTTGCTGGTTACGATTATATGTTGTTCCCGGATTACGACAATCAACCAAGAACTTCTATAAAAGCTTTCGTTGAAAACTCAAAAGAATACAACTCAAGAAGAAACATCATGGGAATTGCTCCGACTGTATCAAAAGGATTCAGCTTCTGGGGCAAAGAAGCGTTCCCATATCTTTCTCTTCCATACGGAATCAGCCTTGATGGCAGAAATAATTCTTATAAAACAACTCTAAGTGCAAACGTAGGGATTTCGGGAATTATTCCGGCAGACGTCGGACCTGATAAACAATTAACTGCAAACGCTGAGGCGATTGTCAGCTTGAAGAACAGCTTCTCTGGAGTTTTCTTCGGTGTCGCATACCCAATTGAATAATTGTAAAATCGTTTTTTCAGATTTCGACGGGACCCTGACTTACAAAGAAGGTTTGGGTCCCGTTTTTTTTGATATCTTAAATTTTCTCGAATCAAAAAAAGTTCCTCTGGTCATTGTCACCGGACGTTCACTTTCCTGGGGACATTTTCTTCTGACTCATTTTCCATTCCTCACTGATGTCATTGTTGAAGGTGGGGGGACTATCGTTTCCCGCAAAGGAAAATTTATTACTGAAGAACCAATGGTCAGCGAGGCAGAGATAAAGCGCCTCGCCGGATTTGTTCTTGAATTTGAAAAGGCTTTTCCCAATATTCGTCTTTCAGTCGACAGCTTCGGCAGAAGAACAGACCGCGCGATTGAACTTCATGATCTTCAGGACGGTGTTCTTTTTCATCATATTGAAGATTTCCTGCGTCAGCACAATATCAACTTCTCTACATCGAATGTGCATTTAAATTTCTGGTGCGGGGAAATTTCTAAATATATAGCCGTTGATTACTTTCTTAAAAAACAAAGTGTAAATGAAACGGATTGTCTTTTCTTTGGTGATTCGCTCAACGACCAGGCCATGTTTAAATCTTTCCATAATTCAGTCGGTGTTTCGAACATTGCGACAATAATGGATCGTTTAATTCATAAACCCACGACGATCCTGACCGGGGACGAAAATGTCGGTCCTTTTGGTGTCTTGAATTATCTGAAAAAAAATCTTTAAATTTTTCGTGAATCGTTTGACTCGGTACCTGGGTACAGGGTTTATAATGAATTTATGGAAAAGATCACAATCGCTAAGAAAAAAGTTTTGTTCTTGTGCACAGGCAATTCCTGTCGGTCGCAGATGGCCGAAGGTTTTGCCCGCTATTTTCACGGAAACCAGTACGATTTCTATTCTGCCGGTATTGAAAAGCATGGAATGAATGCAAATGCTGTCAAAGTCATGCAGGAAGCAGGCGTAGATATTTCTCACCACACCTCCAAGACACTTTCAGATTTAGGTAACATTCAATTTGATTTCGTCTTCACTGTTTGTGGTCACGCCAACGAACATTGTCCTCTTTTCAGCGGAAAAGCTGTCGTGAAACATGTCGGCTTTGATGATCCACCCAAGCTTGCTGCCGGTTTAACAGACGAGCAGGAGATTTTAAATCACTATCGCCGCGTTCGCGATGAAATCAAAAATTGGATTAAAAATATTTCTCAGGATCTGCAATGAAACGACTTTCATTTCTCGATCGTTTCCTAACGATGTGGATTTTTCTTTCCATGGGCCTGGGTCTTTTTTTGGCTTCTTTCTTTCCTTCATTCGGAAAATTTATAGAATCGTTAAGTTTTGGAACGACATCTCTTCCCATTGCCGCAGGTCTTATTGTGATGATGTATCCACCGCTGGCCAAAGTTAAATACGAAGAAATTACCAAAGTTTTCCACAACAAAAAAATTCTTGGACTCTCATTACTGCAGAACTGGGTTATCGGTCCTGTTTTGATGTTTTTACTTTCACTTCTCTTTCTTAAAAATCACCCCGACTATATGCTGGGATTGATTCTCATCGGCCTTGCCCGCTGTATTGCCATGGTTTTAATCTGGAATGACCTGGCCGATGGAAACAGAGAATACTGCGCTGGCCTTGTCGCTTTTAATTCAATCTTTCAGATTTTATTTTTTCCAATATACTCCATGTTTTTCATCAAAGTGATGCCGGAATTTTTTGGAGTCAAAGGCTTTGATGTTCACATGACCATTGGAGAAGTAGCAAAATCTGTTGCCATTTATCTGGGGATACCGTTCCTCGCTGGATTTCTCACCCGTCGTTATCTTGTCAAAGCGAAGGGAAGCGACTGGTACGATCAAAAATTCGCTCCTCAAATCGGACCGCTTGCCTTGTTTGCTCTGCTTTTCACCATCGTGATCATGTTTTCTCTGAAAGGTGAAATGATCCTGCAGTTGCCGATGGATACTTTACGAATTGCTCTTCCTTTAGTTCTTTATTTCGTCATCATGTTTGTCGCTTCCTTTTTTATCAGCAAAAAAATGGGGGCCACGCATGCAGAGTCCACAACCTTATCTTTTACGGCTGCTTCAAATAATTTTGAGCTCGCCATAGCTGTGGCCATTGCAACATTTGGCATCCATCATGGAGCGGCTTTTGCTGCAGTCATTGGACCGCTGGTTGAAGTTCCGGTGATGCTGGGATTGGTTCATGTCGCGAATTTTTTTAAAGAGAAAATAAAATAAAAAGGCCGGTTTCCCGGCCTTACTTTATTTTTTGAATTCTTTAACTTTTTCGTAGTAGTAGTCGTCTAGATCACCGGTGAAAAGCTGGTGAAGTTTATTATGACCGTTTTTGATCCACTCTTTTCTAGCTGTCTCAGCATCAACCTTCTCATACTTGACACGATATAAAGCTACCAGAAGTCCTGTGCGGTCAGCGCCGTGTTCACAGTGAATGAAAAGCGGTTGATTATTCTTTTCGTGCATGAACTCCAGAACTTCGTCGATTGCTTTATCTTCTTCGACTGTCACTGGTTCAAGTGAATTCAGTGGAGAGTGCAGATAACCGATTCCTGAAGTCGTAGCCGCTTCTTTTTCGGCTGCAATCACTTCTGGTTTTTCTCCCGGCTCAGCCCAGGGAATGATCTTCGCGTAACGACTGTTAAGATCTCCGCCTTGAAGATTAATAATATTTTTAATGCCGATTGATTTTAAATAGTCTACAGCCTCGACTGAAGTCAGGCGTGCACCTCTGAAAATTCCATTATTGACCTGCGAGAAATTGACAATCAGGTCTTTTGAAAATGCATTGCCGGCAGCGACGGCAAAGAGGGCCAGAATAACTAAAAGTTTTCTCATTGGGATCTCCTTAAAAAAAGCAGATTCAATGTATCATGTGAGGGAAAATTTTGGGAAGGCATGAAAATTTTATAGTTCTTTCAGAATTACTTTCGCCAGTTTAGACGCCTTCAGGGGGAGTTCGGGGACAGAAGCCCCCGTCACTTATTGGGCTTTGCTGTTCAGTATTTTTTCTTTCAATAAATAGTGAAGAATTTTATCTACTGCCTGCTCTGGATTCATTGAATCTGACTGGATCATTAACTCTGGTTTAACCGGCGCTTCGTAATCTGAATCTATACCGGTAAAGCCTTTGATTTCTCCTGCCCGGGCTTTTTTATAAAGTCCTTTTGTATCGCGTTTTTCACACTCTTCAAGGGGACAATTGACGAAGACTTCAATGAATTTTGTCCCTTCCATCTGTGCTCGAACTAAATCTCTGTCGGATTTAAAAGGTGAAATGAGTGCAGCGATAACGATAGATCCTGAATCGGCGACAAGCTTAGCGACTGCGCCTGTTCTTCGGATGTTTTCTTTGCGGTCTTCATCCGAGAAACCAAGATCGCGGTTCAACGCTTTTCTAAGATTGTCTCCATCAAGAACAAGAGTATGGGCATTCATGTGGAAAAGTTTTTTCTCAAGCTGCTTGGCAATGGTAGATTTACCCGCTCCCGATAAACCGGTCAGCCACAAAACGGCACCTTGATGACCGTAATGTCTGGCCCTTTCCTGTGAAGTCAATTCACTGCTTTCTTTGAAAACCTGAATTGTATTGGACGAAAGAATAACTCCGCCCCCGACGATCCGATGATTGTCGAGAAGAACAAAACGTCCGGTAGAAGAAAAATCACTGAAGGAATCGCAGACAATATTTTTTTGAAACTTGATGATAATTTCACCGGCTTCGCCGTTATCTAGGCGAAGACTTTCTTTGTCCTTTGTCGCCTGCTCATCAAATGTTTGTGGATTGAAAACGTTGAAAATGTTTTCAATTTTACATTCCACTTCCTGCGTCGCCATTTTGAACTTATAAGTTTTGCGAGGAAGAAGAGGTGAGGAACTCATCCAGAAGAGAGAAGCGTGTACTTGAAACGTGACTGCAGGAGCTTTTTCATTCTCATGAAAAGCAATTTCTCCACGTTCGAGAAAAAGAGGATCTTCAAGAGTGAATCCTGTCGAGGATCCTTCCGGCGCATGCAGAACCGGTGAAGCTGTATTCCAGCTTTCAATACTGCGGACTCGCGAAACAGAACCACTTGGCAAAAATTTCAACTTATCTCCCACTGAGAGACAGCCGCTTTCAATTTTGCCGGCGTAAATTCTTTTTTCATCGAATTTATAAACATCCTGAAGAGCAAAGCGCAGATCATGCTTCTGTTGTTCTTTTTTATCAAAGACTGAAACAAGAGCATCGGCCAGAGTCGGTCCTTTATACCAGGAGAGCTGTGGACTTCTTTTTAAAAGATTTTCACCATAGAAAGCGGAAACAGGAACGATGTGAGCTGCTTTTATTCTCAAGTCGGAGTAGATTCGCTCAATCTTTTGCAATAATTTTTTGTAATGGTCTTCGCTGTAGTTCACGAGATCCATTTTATTGACAACGACAATGATGTTTTTTATTCCAAGCAATCCGACAATATAAGAATGTCTTTTGAATTGCTCTCTAATGCCTTCTTCCGCATCGAGCATGATCAAAGCGGCTTCGGCCGTTGAAGCACCACTGATCATATTTTTCAAAAATTCTTTGTGGCCGGGAGTATCTATTATTAAAAACTCTTTGCCTGCATACACCCAGGGAATTTCGGTCTTGTCTATGGTGATGCCTTCTTTTTGCTCTTCTTCAAAAGCATCTAATAGAAAAGCAAATTCAAATTTCTTCCCATTTTGATCACAGATTTTTTTAACTTTCTCTATTCGTTCGGGAAAAATCTGTTGAGTGTCCGACAAGAGTCTTCCCACCAACGTTGATTTGCCATGATCGACGTGGCCAGCGATGACAACTCTTCTGTATGAGTGATCCATTACATGTACCCCTTCACACGCAGCTTCTGCATGGCATAGTTGTCCGCCTGATCTTGAGCGCGACCGGCGCGTTCGCCGGTTTTAGTTATTCGAAGTTCCGCAATCACTTTATCGAGAGTATCGGCATCACTTTCAATATTCTTTGTACAGGGAGCACAGCCGACGCTTCGGTAGCGTGTGCCGTCTTTAGCAAAATAAAGATCGAGTACGGGAATTTTTTCTTTTTCTATGTATCTCCAGATGTCGAGTTCAGACCAGTGAAGAAGAGGATGGACGCGCACGTGAACATCGGAAGGAAAATCTGTATTATATTGATCCCATAATTCCGGAGGCTGCTCAGTGAAATCCCATTTGAAGGATTCATCTCGGGGCGAAAAGTATCTTTCTTTTGCTCTCGTTCCTTCTTCATCTCTTCTGATGGCCACAAAGATGGCCTGGAACGGATTTTCCTGAAGAAAATTTTTAAGAGCTTCCGTTTTCAAAGCGGTACAACACTCGAGGCGACCGACATTGTGGTTCATTCCAGCGGCCAGGGCTTTTTCATTTTTAGCGACGATGAGATTCAAGCCCCATTCTTTTGCTTTTTCATCACGATACTTAATCATTTCCGGGATTTTAAAAGTTGTATCGATATGAACCATTGGAAAAGGGACTTTGCCATAGAAAGCTTTGCGCACGAGCCACAACATGACTGTCGAATCTTTTCCCATAGACCAGAGCATCGCCAGCTTCGGAAACTTTTTATACGCTTCTCTGATGATATAAATCGATTGCTGCTCTAACTCGAAAAGTCTGTCCTTTTCTAAATCCATACCTAGTCATCCTGACGGGAGTAATATTTTAAGATCGTCTCATGAATTTTCTTTTCAAGGTCTTCAATTTTTAATGAAGTTTTCTGAAGGATCCATTCTTTTAAATCCTGAGGAATATGGGTGACAAAAATTTTTTCTTCTTTTTTATAAGGAATTTTTAAAGCAATGGCGTGAAGAGCATGCCGGGGAATTTCCATCAGATTAAAATCGTCATCGCTGGCAATCTGATCTTTAAAACGTTGAAACATGGGATAAGAACCCAGGTACAATTTATCTCCAATCAAAGGGAGACCATGGGCCAGAGCGTGAACGCGGATCTGGTGCTGTCTTCCGGTTTGCGGGCAGGCGATGCCGATGACGTAGTCGCCGACTTTTTCCAGAATATAAAAGAATGTGCGGGCATGTTTACCCTGTGTGGAATTCTCAGGATAATATTCGACAACAACTCTTTTTAAACCGGGATCAGGAGAGGCCATTCGTTCATTGGCGATAAATTCTGTTTGACCATCGTAACCGGGCTGAACTTTCGCAATGAAGAGGTAGCATTTTTTCACATCATCCTGTTCAAAACGAAGCATCATCTCATTGGCCATCTTCGGGTTTTTCCCAAGCATGAGAATGCCGGACGTTTCGCGGTCAATGCGATGAAGAGAATGGATCGTATGTTCGTACTTCATTTCGAAGAAAACTGTCGCACAATTGAAAACATGCCGGCCTGCTGGATGCGTAGACATAAACGCAGGCTTGGAAATGACAATGAGATCATCATCCTCAAACACGATTTCAGGGACGGTTTGTAATTCGAGCTTTTCTCCGCGCCAGTATTCATCTTCATATTTTGTCTTAAAGAAGCGAATGACGACTTCGTCTTTGTGGTGAAGGATGGTGGATGGCTTGTGAGTGCCAGGCCGGCCAACAATGGTGATTTCTCCCTCTTTAATTTTCTTTTTAACAGTTTCGCGGGAAAAAGAATCCAGATAAATCTGAAGAAACTGATCCAGCCTCACGCCGTGATGTTCTTCATCCACCAGGTGACGGACTTCGAACATATCGGCGCGATAGGCTTTACTTAAGATGCTCATTGTTTGTCGCTAACTAGTTTTGAACTAGTATTTTTCCTTGATCAAAAACTTCAGGAGTGACATCGCAGCTCCCTCCGTGTAACCGTAGCGCGTTTCAAGATTCTTTAAAACGGCACGGATTTGTTTTCTGTTTTCATCTGAAAGAGGAGTACCGATGTTGGCATCAACATTTTTTGAGTACTCTGCTTCGAAGAACATCATATTACGTGAAATGTTGACGATAACTTTTTTCTGTTCAATGCGGAATGATTCCTGAAGACGGTCAACAAGATCAGGGAAGACTTCCGTGTAAATAATAGGTTTCCCTGGATTATCGAGATAGTATGCGCCCAGTTTTGAAATCAACAACGATCTGTACGTTTTCGGATCTTCTTTCAAGCTGATGGAAGATTCAAATTCCTTGATAAAGTAATCATCAGGATCAATGAATTTCCCAGTCGTTGTGTTTTTTACTTTTTCGCCTTTGATCAGCGCATTCACGTTTTCAATGTAGCGCTTAATGTAGTCTTCGTATGAACGGTCGTCAATTAAGCCCAGTGAATTTCTGAGTTCGCGATCAAAAATGTTCAGGTTGTAATCCTTGATCAATTCCAGAAAACGCGCCGGATTGTGATAATCGGCCTGAGGGGCCATATTCAAAAAGTCGTATTCGCTTTTTTTCAGAATTAATTGCTGAAGATGATCAAGGACTTCGACGAAAGTGACGTTATCAAACTGAGATGAGAGTTTGTAAATGATATGCTTTAAATCGCGTGGAGAAAGACCGAACTTTCCTTCGTAAAGGCTGTCGTTCACATATTCATTGAGAATTTCTTCCTGACCTTGCTTTAAAATTTGCTTTGATTCGATATCGAGTTTGTCCGGCAGTTCAATGCTTGCAAGGTAAAGTGCTTTTTCAATCGGATTGAGATTGGTCGCAATGTTGGCCAGTTTCTTATCATTGTAATTTTTTGTCTGGCAAACGCGAAGACGCGACATCACGGCAAACAAGCAGAGTGCATTGAGTGAGTGAGGAGCAAAATGAGAACGGTCTTTTAACCCGTGTACTTGTTCTTCATAAATTTTTTCTTCGTCACGCACATCCAGCAAGTAGGGAACTGTGACAAAGTTAAAACGCCCTTTAAATGAGTTGAAATCCGGATGTTGCTTAAAGGCTGCCAGGTGAATTTCATTTGATGTCCCGATAAAGAAAATATCGAGTTCAGTCAAAATACCCTGCAGATTGATGGATCCTGTTTCCATTGTCATCAAAAGATATTTGTATGCATCCAGAGGACGTTTTAATAAATCTGAATATTCAAGAACTCCGCGATTGGCGAGAACCGCTTCACCTTGAAGAGAAAAAAGATTCAACGATTGCAGAGACGGAGGAAGACTCGCAAGTCTTTTGTCCATCGTAATCTGCTGCATTCGGGCGTCAACGTGAATTTGAGGTTCAATGGTCACTGCAGCTGTTGAATAGCGCTTGCTGATTGTGAATCTTTCGATACGGATGTGTTTTAAAACTTCCTGATGTTTTCCTTTGTAGCTTTTTAAAAGGGCATCGTAAATCATGCGGTTTCTTTTACAAAGATCACCGCGGTACAGATAAGACTTTCTTACTGACTCCAGAAGTCTTTCATCATCAGCAAGAGCTTTATCAATCAATTCCTGGCGGTATTCGCGCGGGATAAGAAGCAGAGGATGATCTTTCAGTTCAGAAGGCATGATGGCCGAAATATCCTTGTCTTCGAGATAAGCGTAGCTTACGAGATTCTGATCGCGAAGAGTGCTGTTTAGCCCCAGAGTCCCTTTGACGTAAGTTTCAATGGGAAAAATCCAGCTGAAGCTATAGAGCTTGCCGTTTTCTGTTTCTGAATAGTCTTCCAGACCCTTGATGAGTTTTTTCACAAGAGAAGATTTAGACGAACCATTCGGACCGATCAAAAGAATAAATTTATTGTTAAACCCTTCTTCGCTGAAGTTCACAAGATTTTGCATCAAAGCTTGCTGAACTTTTGTCTGACCGTAAACCGGAGGACAGTCAGGATGAGAAAGGCCGAATAATTTGTAAGAACCATCTTTATTCACACCATAATGAATAAGCATATCGCGGATGAATTCAAATGTCGGACGACACTCCAGCTTTGGATTTTTATCAAAGACTTTTTCCATGTAATCGCTGAAAGAAAGAATTTCAGCTTGGGTGTCGGTTTGTTCCGTTGCTTTGTGAATCCAGTCGAGATGATTCATGATATTTCCTTTGGCTTTATTTCCACTTTGGATATTGTTAGCTATAATTGTAGCTTCTTATGAGAGAATTCAAAAGACGTCCGCTTATAATCCTGTCATTGTCAATTTGTGCCGTTTTGATTGTTGCACTCTGGTTTTTCTATCAGAATTCCCCGAAGAATAATTCAAAGGCTGAGCAATTTGTTCAGGAAAAGGCTGCTTTAGAGAGGCTGATTCAAAACTCTTCTGAGATTCATCGTCTCTGGACCGAAGGCGAAGATTCCCGCGAATGGAATTCATGGAAAAATGAATGTCTGAAATCAAAAAAGATCGATACGGCCTTTGATGAATCACTTTTGCGCTGCAATCCCATGCTGATCGAATGTCTGGCGGCCTTTAATAAAAAAGCTGATTATCAATTTGTTAAACAAAATGGTGACAAACTTTACCGTTATGTCACCAAATCCAATATCTCCCATACTCATCTGAGTGGCACGGGGTATTTATTTACAATTGAAGACAATCAATCAAAGAAAAGACTCAATCTTCTTCTGGCCGATAACTGCCAGGAAGTTTTTTTACAAAACCGCGCTTATGCCTATGGTGAAGAAGTTCAGGGAAAAGACGTGGAAGACTATCGCTTTGATAATTTTAATCAGAACGTCTACATCGATCGTCATCTGGTCACCAACGCAGAAGTTAATGACTGGATCGAATTTGGAAATGATGATTTCACCAAAGGTTTGCAAAAGAAAAGCGGAGACGATTTGTTTTTGCCTGCCACAGATCTAAAAGAAGAGCAGATGATGAATTATTGTTCCTTCAGGGGAAAACAATTATTGCTGGCCCATTATTTTGATGCTGCGACTTTTTTGCCCATGGATCTGAATGAAGTTCTTCCTGTAAAAAACAGCAGATCTCCTTATTACTGGACGAAGAAAAAAAGTGATTTTAAGCCTGACTGCGATCTCATTTATGCTCAAGAATGTCCTGCCAAAAAACCTTTCAGGTTAAATGCAACTTCTCCGACCTGGGCCGGGCTGACGGATGCTATGGGAGGAGTGATGGAAGTTTTCCGGAATCCCATCGATCCAGAAAGTAATTTGAAAGCCTCTTCTTTTTATTTTAATTTTAAATCACAATGGCACCGGCTGGGCTTTCGCGCCGGCTGGGATGGTGATGGATTTGAGCTTCGTCATTTTGACTTCAAAGGATTTAATCCGGAAATCACGATAGATAAATTTCAGGTTGGATTCCGCTGCATGAGAGAATCCAAATGAGAAAACTTTTAATTCTTCTGATGATCGTGACGATGGGCTGTCTGCCTGCTGAAAAAACTTCTCTTCCTGAAGCTGAAATGAAGCTGGCAACTGAATGGCTTTACGCTTTTTCACTGGAAGAATTTAAGTTGAACGATATCGTAATCGAACGACCTCCAGGAATTTCTCAGCTCTTGTTCAAAATGAAAATCCCGATGGAGAATGGATTATCCCTAAAAACTCATTGCGTTTATTATCAGGTCGGGTACAAAAAAATACCCGGTAAACTGAGTGTTGAAGAATTAAAAAACGACAGCGCATGCCCGGAAACGGAAACCGGCGACAGTTGGCTCACTCTTGATCACATTAATAAATTAAAAGTGACTCTGGCCAGTTCGCATTTACATTTCGACTTTGAGAACAAAGGAAAAAAGATTTCCTGGTCATTCCTGCTGGCCAATCTGGAAGGAAATTTAATTCATGAAAAATATGAACCGCAGAAAGAGAAAAAATGGAAATCAGGTCTCACTTTTTTGAGAACTGATGCGGATACTTTCCTGAATCAAAATAATAAATTCCTGGGCAAATTGAGTGACAGAATGAGCAGGGGCACAGCGATCAGGTGTCAGCAAGTTGATAAAAACTGCAACGATATCGGTGAAAATCGTTGTGATGATTGCCGCTACGGCTGGTACAGCATTGTTGATTACAATTGCCCGCAAGGTGGATCAAAATTTTGCGGTCAAAACCATTGTGGAGAAAAGGGGGAACCTGCTTGTCCACGCGGAATAAAAGTCGTTGATGAAACTGAAGCCGGCATCTGTCAAAGCGATCTCACACCGGTGATGAACGCTGATCACATCTTAATCTGCCAGTGAGTTGATAAAGCTTGGAGGCAAACGCTCCATGACTTCATTAATTCCTGTGCCGAGATGGTGAATTAAAATAAATGAATTGATAGTTGTTGGCGTAGCTGTTTTGAGAGCCGTTTTTTTAACTTTCAGAATGGAAAGTACGTAATCACTGATAATGAATTTTTCTTTTGGCAGCTTTTTGTCTAATTGCGTGTCCGATAAACCTATAAAGGCGACGCCGTTGTGAACATTATAAGAAACGATGTTTTCTCCGCTGACGAGACCGTCCTGAGTTAAATCCACAACCGTGCTGTTTAAAAAAGTCTGAGGGTAATTTTCAAAATTGATTCCCTGAGCTTCGGCAATCGTAAAATCTTCAAGCGTCAGATTGACCAGATTGATTCCCAGGTCTTTCAATGATGAAAGTGTTTTTTCGTTTTGTTCTTTAGTTAAATTCGGTTTCAGTATATGACCGATGTGAACGATGAATAGGTCCGATGAATATTTCTTTTCAAGCTCTGTGCGGGATTCCAAAGTTTCAGTCAGATAAACCGGAAAGGGAGCGATGTGATTTTTCATCAGACCGGTTGTCGCAGTCGCAATGGAAATTCCGCTGGTCGGTTTTGTATGAGAACACGAAACCATCACTACCAGAAGGATCAACTGCAGAAAGAATGTCAGTTTAAGCATTTAAAAACTCTTTACCTTTGCAAGTTTGGAGTAAGCCTTGATTAAAGCATCCGCCAAACGATCATAATATTCGAGCGGAGAGTTTAGACAAAGACTGATCCTCACCACACCACGTCCAATATTATCACAAGTTCCCATCGCTTTTAAAACTTTCGATGTAACCGGCATATTGTCCGAGCAGGCAGAAGACGTTGTCACGAAAATGTCATTCGATTCCAGTTCAATTTGAACGGCCTGGCCGTGAAGGCCTGGATAAGAAATATAAGTGGTCGTAGCAAGACGGGGAGCTTTTTCCCCAATGATAACGACTTCAGGAAAAGCCGCCTTCACTTTGTTTTCAAATTCCTCACGCTTCTTTGAAAGCGCAGGAATATTCTGAAAAGTTTTTTCCAGAGTAGAAAGGGCAACTGCTATTGTTTCGTTTCCTAAGTAGTTTTGAGTTCCACCGCGATGACCTTTTTCCTGACCGCCTCCGATGATTAGTGGAAGAAGTTTCTCAGGATTTCTCGCTAGAAGAATCCCTGTTCCTGTCATCGCTCCCAGTTTGTGTCCTGAGCAGACAGCATAATCAATGTTTGATTCTTTAAAGTTAAACGGTGTTTTGCCAATGAATTGGGTTGTATCGCACAGGTAAGGAATTTGATTCAAAGAACAGAGTCTGGAAATTTCCTGGTACGGTTGGATGACTCCTGTTTCATTGTTTGCGGCCATGATCGCGATCAGAGCAATCTGACCAGCATCTTCGTTAATCCATGCTTTCAATGTCGTCATATCGACAACACCATCACATGTGACAGGAAGAGTTTTTACAGTGAATCCTTTTGTTCCGTAGTATTGAGCTGTGTTCACAACCGCGGAATGTTCAATTCCCGAAATGATGACCACTTTTTTCTTTGTTTCGTTTGATAAGCATGTGTGAAAAACAGTTGAGATACCTTCTGTTGCACCAGAATTGAAAGTGACTTGTTCATAATCAGCGCCTAAAACTTTAGCGCAAACCGACCTCGCATTTTCCATTCCCATCAGGCATTTCGAACCGAGATAGTGAATAGCATTTGGATTAGCAAATGGACCTTTCTCAAATCTTTTTAAAAGATAGTCTCTCACTTCTAAAGAGAGAGGAGCGGAACCATTGTAATCAGCGTAAATCATTTTCAAAACCTTGTGTGTGTTGTGTGTTTATTTAATGGCCAACATTCTATCCAGCGCTTTCAGTGAAGATCGTGCAATATCCTCCGGAACACTGATAATATTGATAGGCTTATTTTCTTTGATCGCACGGAAACTGGCAAGTAGCCAGCGCGGTCTTACGCGATACATAGTCGTGCAAAGACATTGATAAGGAGAAAGCGACACAATGGTTTTATCACTGTGTTTGTGGGCCAGTCTGTTTACCAGATTGATCTCAGTTCCCACGGCAAATTTAGAACCCGCAGGCGCTTTTTCAATTTTCTCAATGATGTAGGATGTTGATCCGTTGTCATCCGCCGCTTGTGTCGTTTCAAAGTTACATTCAGGGTGAACGATAACTGTGACCGACGGATCTTTTTCCTTAATGGCCTTCACTTGCTCAGGCGTAAAGCCCTGATGAACCGAACAAAATCCGTACCAGAGAATAACTTTCGCTTTATCGATTTGCTCCGCAGTCAGACCACCATTGAGCATATGCGGATTATAGATCACCATATCTTCAAGAGGAATTCCCATCTTGAAGCACGTGTTTCTTCCAAGGTGTTGGTCAGGAAAGAATAAAAGTTTTTCACCTTCACCCAGGGCCCACTTAATGATTTTCTCTGCATTGGATGAAGTACAAATCGCGCCACCGTTGTCACCAACAAAAGCTTTAAGTGTCGCCGCACAGTTAATGTATGTGACCGGGACAATTTTTGCGTTCGTCGATTTGGTCATGAATGACCAGGCACGATCAATTTCAGATCGCTTTGCCATATCGGCCATTGAACAACCAGCACGCAAATCGGGAAGAATGACTTTTTGTGAAGGCGAAGTGAGCATGTCCGCGGTTTCCGCCATAAAGTGTACACCACAAAAAATCACGTAAGGCTTATCAAGTTTTGCAGCTTCTCTTGCGAGTTGAAGTGAGTCTCCGGTGATGTCTGCAAAGTTGATGACATCGTCCTGTTGATAATGGTGACCAAGAACGACTACCTGATCTTTCAATTCTTCTTTGATTTTTTTTAGTTCAATTAAAACTTGTTCATCAGAAAGTTCATCTTCTGAAATTGTTGGCTTGTGAATATCGTCGTTGTCATCAAATAGGTCTAACATAATTTTTATCCATTCTTAGTAGGGTATCCCGCATCCATCCAGCTCATGATGCCACCTTCAACGTTTGTAAGGTTGCTGTAGCCTTTAGAAAGAAGAAACATGCAGGCATTCATGCTGCGTTTTCCGCTTCTGCAGTGGATGACGATTTGGGCGTTTTTATCTTTTAAAACTGATTCGTATTTTGCTTCAAATTCAGAAAGAGGAAGAAGAGTTGCACCTGGAATATTGGCTTCATTCCATTCAGCTTGTTCTCTGCAATCGATGAATTGAATATTTTCCTTCGCGTCAAGTTTTTGCTTAAGTTCGCTCACTGTGCATTCATGAATCATAGATCTGCTCTCTGTTTGGGTTTTGTAGATTGAACTTTTTTAGCTTAAATAAGGGCGTTTGCAAAGGCGTGCTACGGCTTCTTCCACATGGAAAACTAAGTTAATTCATTGGGAATATTAAAGCTGTGTGATCGGAGATTTTTAACAAGGTAAAAAATCTCTCATTTATGAGATTTGACGCAAACAAACTGGCAATAAACAAGGACGATTTAAAGTCTTATCGTCCGCTGTTCACAGAAGGATAATTGTTCGGAACAGGATAAGCCTGGACTCCGACTTCTTTTGCATCAGCATTTCTTTTTCTGACAAAGTCATTGATGCTTGAAGCTTGAGTGGCAAATTTAGAAAGACAAACTTTCAATTGGGCCATTTTGGTACAAGGATGATTGGCCGCTGCGACTTTCGCCGAATTTCCACCGTCGATATACGCGGCAAGACGGTTCGTTTTATTTTTTGATTCTTCAAAAATATTGGCAAGAGTAGCTTCGCAAGTAGCCTTCTTTTCAGTGTTGAATGTTTCTGCTAATTTCTTTTCACGTTGATAAGAAGAAGCAGTATTTTCAGCAGCAATTTTTCTGATCAAAGTAAGCGTGTGCTGATAGGCCGGATCTGCTGTTTCCTTCAAAGATCTCATCATCGAATAGCGCTCCAGCGTACCGAGGTTGTTCCAATCGCTTCTAGGACCCCTCATCATGGTATCCTGTGCTTTCAGATTCTCTTCACATTCTGAATTATACGATTCAATTTTTCGAACCAGGTTCTTTGCATTGATATCTGCAACGTCATTCATCATCGGAATTTTATCCAGCACGCCTCTGGACTTAAAGGAAGTATCGAGGGCGATAATTGAAGCCATCAGGACTTTAGTCGAGTCGAGATCTTTATAAGCAGCATCGAAATCTTCATCGTCATCGGCAACGGCCTGATCAAGCATCAGATTAAAGACAATTTTTTTCCAGTCTCTTTGATCAATTGAAGCAGTGAGATCTCCATTAGAGAGTGTCTTGGCTTCACCGTTGAGAAAATATCGTCCGTTTAAGAATAATTCGGCATTGAATTCAACAGTGTTTTTTCCAGCTTTCATCATCCAGAACATTTCATTCTTCTGTTTGATTTCCGGCAGGGCAATTTTGCGGGTGTTCTGATTGAATAGTTTCAGCACCCCTGGATCTTTAATTCTGGCAGCAAAATACGCGGGATCTTTTCTATGCAGGTTGTATTCAGCAATACTCTCGCGCATATCTTTGGTGAATTCCATCGCGAGGAACTCAGGAAGATGTTCTTCAATATTGGCCGTGACATAAATGTTTTCGTATTGAGGGCCGGCATAAGCAGAGGTTGCAGTTAAGAGGAAAATGAGCATCCATTGTTTCTTCATAAGCGAGACCCTTGTAAGTGAGAAATATAGTCTACCGGACTAATCGGTTATTTTTTTAAAGAACTTAAATTTGGCCAATTTACGGGGGATTGGGAATCTCTTATTATAATATCACTGCCTTACTTTTATGGCTGATAACCCGGGATGTTTTATGAAAACCGTACTTTTGTTTTTAGCTCTCATTGCTTCAGCGACAACATTGGCGGATGACAACTGCAAAACTCTTAAGGCCTGTGCCGACTGGGCAACAGCAAAAACGGGAATAAAATACGAATTGGGAAAATTTGAAAAGCGCGGGCTTAAGATTGATAAAGAGTTTTCACTCGCTGATGGCGATGTCGATTTTCTTTTCAACTATATACTTCAAAACAATGATTTGATCCGCTTAAAACGCGAGAACGGATCTTATCAGATCATCAATGCGCGTGAGATGAAAGATTTTCAGTTTCCTGCCGTGAAAGCTGAAGAGATTCCTTCGACTCTGGATTATTTTTCGGTGGAGTTTGTGCTGGCAAGTAAAGAGCGTGTTTCAAATGCCCGTATCATTCTTAAGAAAGCTCTCGGTAAAAATGGAAGATTGCTCGAAGTGTCTGATGCTCCAAAACTTCAGGTGCTTGAGACAGGTCTTCAGTTGAATGCGATTAAGCTGATGATCAATGAGCTGAATAAATAACTTTTCCGAATTTTTCGCCTTCACCTTTTATGCTGGATTTGAAAGCTGATTCAATCGTTTTGATTTCTTCAGGTGTAAACTCTTTTCCGCCTAAGATAAGATTGAAAACGCCTCCTTTCTCAGCAGGAACATAGTCTATAGCCGTGATGAATTTTTTTGCTTCAGCATCAGAAATTTTTTCAATGCCGATGATTTTTGAGCGGATATCTTTTTCAACAGTTTCTGCGCGAACGATACGTTTCGATCGTTCTGCAGCTGGAATGACTTTTCCTTCAGCGTAGGTTGAAGAGACGAAAGTCACCCGGAACTTGGAGGGATCAGCTGAAGTGGCCAGAGACTGAACGAGTTTTGCTTTGTCGGCATCACCCCAACTGCGAGTTCCAGGCATAAAAATTCCATCGTCACCGGAAAACTGGGGCGCTTTTTTATCTGCATTGTCGACACTGGAAACGGCTTTGCGGAAAACATCCTTCGCTTCTTCCATTTCACGGGTCACCTGGTTTACTCCCGATTGCATTTTAGTAAAGCTATCGTGCAATTTCTTTTCCACACTGCCTGTAGAAGTGACTTCGGTCAGTGCTTTCATTTGTTCTTGAATATTGTCCACACCGATTCCGGCGAAATCGATCGAAACGATTCCTTTCCGTGCTTCTTTCAGATCAATGGCCACGCGTTCAGAAGAAAATAGAGGAGGGGAAAGCGAATCGACTTTTTGGAAATAACCAGCAAGAGTCCGGGCAGTTTCACTATCCAGTTTTTCTCCGAACATTTCCTGAGTTTTAGAAGAAATTTTTGACAAAAATTCTTCTTCCGTCTGAAAATCTCCTGATTTTATTTTTCTCAAAATTCCAATCATAGATTTGGATGGAATAATGTTTCCATTGTCTGCTGTTTCCAGAATTCTTTTTTCAATGAGATTCTTCTGTGTGCTGAGAGCTTTTCTTGTCTGTTCAATGCTGTCTATTTCTTTTGAAAGAGCACCGCTGTGTTCTTTGAAAGTGTTGAGCTTGGGTGGATTGACTGTAGAGCCTGCATTTTTGCGGGCAGAACGTGCGGCCATGTTGGCTTCAAGAGCGTTTTCACCTGAACCGCCCAAAAACCAGGTGGCAGGATCAGCGAGACTGTCGGTTCTCGGAGGGAGATCTTTGCGGATTTGATTCATTAAAGGATCAGCATAAAAATCTTTATTGGTTTTTTTATACAACTCCGCCAGCAATTTTTCGAATTTGGCAGGATCATCGCCTGGTTTCAGTTCAAGCCTGATCCGGTAAGATTTGTAATCTTTATATTCGCCGCCAAGTCTCTCCATAAGTTCAGGAAAGTCTCTGAGATTTTCATTGAATTTTACAAAGAATGAATTATTGAGAGCATCGACTGCCGTTTTTTCTTTGAAAATTTCGTCATTGAGTTTTTTCTGAACAGAGTTTTCCACATCGAAATAGAGAACTTTGCCATCTTTTCGAAGGAGATCTGTCTCTATTTTAGCCATGAATTCTCTATTCGCGCCTGAAGGAAGTTTTAATTCTTTGCCGTATTTTGTTTTGAAGGCTTCAAGTCCTGTTGGGGCTTTTTCCGGCACTTTGGTCTTAACAGCAGGAGATGGGACTTCCTCTTTTTTCCCTAATAATCTGGCGTANNATTTCACGGAAATCTTCGAGCGTATAGCCTTTCGCTTTAAACTGCTTAAAAAGAGAATTGTATTCGCGAAGACTTACTTTGGGAGCTTTCTCAAAAGCTTCAATGGCCTTCGCTCCCTTTGCTTCACCAAGTTTTGTAATGAGTTTTAATTCATAAAGTTCTTTTGCAGCTTTAGAACCGCGGACAATAATTTTGGCAAGAATGGCAGGAGGCATGACCCATTCAGCGACTAAGCCGCAAATCTTGTCTACTTTCGCCTGCGGGCTGAGACAATCGTAGCTGGCGACAAGAGGCCCTACGGCATCAGTTATTTTATTCCAGAGGTCAGCAAAGAACTGTCCAGGATTGCGGTTCACAGCTTCATAGACGTCAGCAGTCATGGCGCGTGCTGATTCATAGTAACCTTTTAGGCTGGAGAAAAAATCGCCCGGTTTGCTGAGAGTTTCAAAGGCTCCTTTGGTTAAATTCCAGATGGCCTTGCACAAGTCAGGAAGAAAGACAGTGAAGAATTCGACAAAAGACGTTGCTGCAGATTTCATGCAACCTTTGGCGAAATTGTAGACTTCATTTGCGCTCATGCCTGCATGAACTATAGTGTGCTCGCGTTCATCGCATGAGCGGCGGATTTTATCCGGAACATCTTTGCAGATAATATCGTCGACGTTTTTACAAAGACGGGTAAAGGTCTCGCCGGAATGAATTTTGGGAGCTGGACAATAAGCAGCCGCCTGGGCAAAACTGATTGTCAGCAATTGAAAAATCAGAAAATAGGTGAGCCATCTCTGATTTGCTTTCAATCGAGCTCCACTTTTTCAGGTTTAATTTCTGAAATGATTTTTTTTATATCTTCTTTTGAAGGAAGGGCCGCATCGCTGAGAAACTTCACCTGCAGGAAATGCTCGCGCTGATAAAAGTTCAGTTCTTTAAACTGCACTTTCTTGTTGCCCATCCGGACATAGGAGCCTTCGAGATCAAGAACGTTGTGTTCAAAAGAAAATGTGTTGATGGTGTAATCTTTCATGGCCATGAAGAAAGACATGCTGTTTCTCATCTTCTCCATTTTTTTCACATCGTCTTTCAGCGTTTCTGCTTTCCAGTGATTTTGAGGATCGTAAGAGTCCACTTGAATATGGATGACAACATCAGGATCTGACGCTTTTGAAAAGCGCAGGTGATCGTGCGAAAGCTCTTCTTTTTTCCATCCATTTAACTGAAGAGATGAAAACTCAGCCGCATGAGTGGAGAGTGAAAAAAGCATCAATAAAATAGGAATGCCGAACATAGACTTCATCGTAAGCTATTTCGGCAGATTTCCCTCTTTTATTTACTTTTCCTGCCTAAATACCTTTGCCTTTATTCAGTGATGTTTTGAGAAAATTCCATGATCAGCATTTCGTTTTCTTCGTTATTAAACGGAGTCATGCCGGTTTTTCGATTAGTTTTGTTTTCAATCTGAAAATCGTTATCCTTGAGGACAGCAATTTTTTTAGGGCCAATTATGGCGAGTCCTTCGACTTTTTCAACGCCTTTAAAAGTGGTCGTTCCGAGATCGACCAGGATTTCTTTTTTCACCGGAGTATCCTGACCGTTTAAAGTAATTTTAGTGATAAGCTTTTTGCCTTCGTCGCCGCGTTTGCCGTTTAATTCTATCACCAGAAATTTTCCATGGCCCAGGCCGATGGCATCGCCGATTTTCATAAAACCTTTTTCAAACGGATAAAAATATTCTGAAGAAGTTTTCATTGAATCGAGATCGACTTCTACAATGCGGGCAAAAGTCTGATCGACAGGAATCGGGCTTTGAAGAAACCCGTAGAGCTTCGATCCGTCTTTGGCGATTCCTTCAAAGCCGCCGTTGGGTTTGCGTTCGCTGTAAATTTTAGGAAGTTCATTATAGGGAGTCAGCCTTCTGAGCAATTTTCCTTTCCCGTCAAAATGGGCCAGTGAAGGTGCATACTCTTCACCAATCCACCATCCGCCTTCGCCGTCCGGAACAAGGGCCTCTGTATCCATTCCTTCAGGATCCAGCGACATCATGAATCCAAAGACGTCTACCGGGTTCTCTTCCGTGCGGACATTCGGAAGACCTGTTAAAGGGGATCCATTTTTCTTTTTAAGCAAGAGGGACCCTGTAACGTCAAAACTCTGCTCTTTTAAATTCGTTTTGAGATTTACAATTTGAGGAGAGTAATCCGGCATCAAAAAAGGTCTTTCAGTTCCCACATTCCATCCGTTCGGTCCACGATCCGTAATGGCCGCAAATTTATATTCGCCGCCTTCTTCTCCAAGATAAGTCATACCCGAAAAACCGCCGTAGTGAATCTCCTGACCGGTTACCGTTTTTCCCACCACCGGTATCGTTTTCATTTTTAGATGGGTGGCCGAAATCAGTTTGTTTGCTGAGGTTGAGGTGGTTGTTGTTGAGCAGGAGATGATAGAGAAAGTAAGGCCGAGGAGAAGGGCGAATTTCATATTAAGTTATTCCTTAAAGTGGTTTTAATTACTTTAACTCTAAACTTTGGCTGAGGGTAGGGGGAAGATGTTGGCCGTTGGTTGTTGGCCGTTTGANNCATCAATCATCAATCATCAATCATCCAACATCTCCATCGACCCTCAACCATCCAACAGTCAACTTCGAACAGCGACCTTCCCTCCGGTCCGACGAAGCCGGATAGGACCATTTTTTCTTTGACATAGTATTTTAAAAGCTCCACCATTTTAATTAGCTATTATCAAACAGGAGTGATTCATGGAAGTTATCACGATCGGCAATAACAAAGGTGGCGTTGGTAAAACTATGCAGTGTTACCAGCTTGCTTGTCATCTTGCCAACAAAGGCCACAAAGTTCTGGTCATCGATCTGGACTCACAGGCAAATTTAAGTTCAACATTCGGTATTCAAATTCAGAGAACGCTTGTTCCTGAATGGCTCATCGGCGACGTCGGTATTGAAGACGTTATCGTCAAGCCTGAAGTGAGTGGAAAGCTTTACAAAAATATCAGAGTGATCGCGGCGTCTCGCCACCTCGCTAATCTTTCGAAGCTTCTCATCCTTTCAGAAGGTGAGATCAGAAAAGAAGCTGGAAGAAAAGAGCGTCTTTTGAAAATCAGATTGCAACAAGCAAATCTTGATTTCGATTATGTTGTTATCGATACACCTCCAATGCTTGGTGATGAATTGATTATGGCCCTTGTTGCTTCAAACAGAGTTTTGATTCCGACTCAGGCTCAGGATTATTCAATCGACGGTCTTGAAGAGTTGATGGATACATTCGAAATCATCAAAGAAACAGAAAACCCAGGTCTGGAGTTCTCAATTATTCCTTCGATGGTTAACCCTCGTAGAAAAATTGAAAAAGTGAGAATGGAAGAATTGTCTCAATCTTTCAATATCACTCCAATGGTGAGAAACATGGTTCAATTGCAGGAATCTATCTCTATGAGAAGACCTGTTTGTATCATGGGAGCTAAATCTGCAGGACGCAGAGATTATGAAGAGCTCTGGAAGTCACTTAACTTGTAGTCCGTCCGGTAATTTTTAAATAAACTGTTTTTCCCAAGGATGTGGAGAATAAAATATGTCTAAGACATTTGCTGCTCGTGTATCAAAAAAAGAAAGAAAGACGATCGACCTTTCTGAAAAAGTCGGCCGCGATATTTTTAAAATTTCAGATGACAGGCTTCTTCAGGGAGCAAAGCTCGACGAAATTTTCCTTAAAAACATTGTTGTTAAAGAACAGGTTCGTACAAAGTTCAATGATGATTCAATCAGAGACCTGGCTAAGAACATCGAAATCAACGGTCTGATTCAACCGCTTGTACTTCACAAGGACAAGAACGGTTCATACCGCCTGATCTGTGGAGAAAGACGTTTCCGCGCTCTTTCATTCAACAAAGCTGAGAAAGCTCCATGCTTCGTTCTTGAAAACAAGACTGAAGAAGAATTGATGGCCATTCAATTCTCAGAAAACTCTTCAAGAGAAGAGCTTCACTGGGTTGATAAAGCTGACGGTATTCTGAACTATCAAATTGCAACAGAAGCAAGTGAGAGAAAAATTCAGGCGGCACTTGGTATTTCCAAGTCTGAAGTTCACCGTTCACTTCTCATTGCCAAAATGCCAAAGAATTTGAAAGAAGCTGCCAAGAAATACGATATTGAGAAATACGTTCTTCTTGAGTGGGATGCAATGGATAAATCAGCTCTAAAAACTGATGTTGAAAAGAAAATTCTTTCTGGTGACATCACGAAGAGAGCAGAGCTCGCTAAAATCATCAGCAATGGCGGATTGATTAAAGGAGCTAAAAAAGTTTCTGCTAAAGCAGCTCTTCCAAAAGGTGTGAGCGCGAACGCTTTCCTTAAGGCGATGACTTCAAAAACAAAAGATTTGAATCTCGATAAGAAAACACAAGAACTCCTGCGTACTTTGGTTGAAGAAACTAAAGAGATGATGGATCAGTAGATCACTTCCAAAGGGCCATCGAATTGATGGCCCTTTTTTTTTGCCTTTTTTGTCTGATTCAGATCAACATAATCTAAAATCAAAAACATTTATATTCGTCTCTCACATCAGGGCTCACTTGTGACTGCAGCGATATTTTTCCCTCGCAAGTTAAAAAAACATAAGGAGGGTTCTATGTCTGTTAATAAATTAATGAGTGCAGTCTTGATATCTTCACTGATGATGTCTTCATCCTATGCGGCGATCAATCAGGCCGCTGTTTCTGAGGATGCTTTTGCTGTGAAAGTTCAGGGAATAAGAAATTTTGCAGATATCGATAACGTTTTTTCTCAGTATCAGTATGAAATGGATGGTTGGGATGGATCTGATTTCGGAGTCAAAAACGAAGCTGAACAACGCCTACATCAAGATTTGAATCAACTGATGTCTTCCGGTGTCTCTGCTCAGGAAATCCAGTCTGTCATGGAAGCAAGAATTCTTAGTCCAAAAGCCAGAGCGGAATACCGCATGATTGTTGAAGCCTTGAAAGTCCAAAAAGCTTCTGCTGAAGAAATTTCTAAAGTGGCCATGAACTTTATGAACAGCAATCAGGCTTCCGGTTCTGCTTTCAGCTCTGATGGAGCAAGAATCAATTATAAAAAAATCGCAGTGATCGCCGGTGCAGTGATTCTGGCAGCAGTCATCGTTATCTCGATTAAAAACTGCAAAGATAAAAAAGTGGAACCACCACAACCACCGCAACCACCTGTTCCTCCGGTTCCACCTGAAGACCCACAAGGCAACAATGGCTGGGGCAACGGTGATCAGGATGCTCCTGGTGGCTCATGCTCTCATAACAATGCTGAGAACTACGATTGCGCTTAACCTATACAATGGCCCGGTCAATACCCGGGCCATTTCTTTTTCTTCTCTAACTATTCAATTAAACCTATTCATAATACGAGAGTAATTTAGTCATATTAGGCGATTTTGCCTTCCATACTTTTGGCACAAGCCTTGCGATAAACTAGAGGTAAATAGTTCTCTAGGAACTTTAACCAGGCCAAAACTATGAAAGTAGAAAATGTACTGACTATAAAAAAGACAATCGGGTGTGTAAGTTTTAGACAGTTAAGCTTAACCATCGCGATCTGTGCTTTTTCATTCAACACAATGGCCATGGATGCAAAAGAGACATTGAAAAAGTCTTTTAAAAGAGCTCCTGCTTCAGCTTATGAAGAAGAAGTTTTAACTATACCTCTTGAAACAAAACCTGTTGTGAAAACAATCTTTGCTGAAGACGATGCCGGTGTTATGGCCGGGATGAGAAATTCTCTTTCATCATGGGAACAAACTGAAGAGTATGCAAAGAACTGGAACATTGAATCCACAAATCTTTACAACACTCCAACGACACACGAAAAAACGAAATTTATTCTGAAGAACTTAACAAGATATGCAGATAAACGTCTTGCCGGTGAAATGAAAAACGCTGAAGAAGGGTCGACAATGGCTTCAGTAGGTAAGATGGAAAAATCGCTTCGCCCGAATGCTTCGGTTCCAGTGAACAAATATATCGCCCTAAAGTTCAAAGCTCGCGTTCTTCAAGGAAAGGCGATTGTTGAAGTAAGGAACCCGTGGGTGGACGCCAGCGCAACTGTAGGCGCAAATGGCAAAGCGAAACTTCTAACTAAAAAAGATTTTAATCAGCTGGGCACTTCGACCGGAATTGAATACAACGTCAACGATGCACAGTGGATTGCCTTCATAGATCAGGAAATTTCACAAAATATCAAAGCGCGTCTTTCTTCTACGTCGCAACCCAATGGTAATGACGCAGACAAAAGAATGGAAATGAACGCGTCGTGGCCTTTTAATTTCTAAAAGGAACCCGAGAAAATTTTGATTAATCACAAAGAGGGGAGTACTCTTTAGACCACTTATTTTACATGAATCGGAGGTCTATTAATGAGTCTGTTCGACAGCCTACTTTTCCAGGATGCTATTAAGCAATTGGAAGACGCCAGCAAGATCATGGGTCTTGACCCAAACGTTGCTGAAAGATTGAAATACCCAAAACGCGCACTTCAAGTTTCTGTGCCTATTCGTCTTGACGATGGAACAGTTAAAACTTTTATCGGATACAGAGTTCAACACAACCTTTCACTAGGCCCAGGTAAAGGTGGTATTCGTTACCATCCAGGTGTTGACCTTTCTGAGACAGCTGGTCTCGCAATGCTTATGACATTCAAGTGTGCTCTCGTTGGTCTTCCATACGGTGGTGCTAAGGGTGGTATCTGTGTTGACCCGACTC
>DJVH01000024.1 GCA_002440825.1 Bacteriovoracaceae bacterium UBA6261
GAGTCCGGATTTTTTGGGCATATTCATATCTAATAAAATAAGAGAAAATTTTTGATTGCGCAGTTTTTGAGTGGCCGTAATTCCATCGTTGGCAAAAACAATATTTTTAAAACAGCCCATGTTGTGACAATACTCTTTCAGGACTTCACAAATATTTTTATCGTCATCGACGATCAGAACATCTCTTTGTAATTTGTTATCAATCGACATTGATTAGCATCCTCTAAAAAGATTTATATTTTGATTGAAAGTATTTTCGACTATCAAAGAATATTTCTTAATTAAAGAAATGCTTAAGAAAATAAAAAAGCCTCCCGAAGGAGGCTTTTTTATTTAGATATTCTCCTTAATTTTCTTTCTGGTTTCCATTTCTTCTTTGGTCAGTTTTTCATTTCCAAAGATTTTATTGAGAACATAAGCGAGACGAAGTCCACCTTGTTTCAACCGTTGCTCAATAACCGGCTTAACCTTGTAGTTATATTCATAACTCAAACTTCCTCCTTCCGGAAGATCGTAAACTTTTGGACGAAGATCCTGCGATTCTTTTGCCCAATCCATGAATGATCCTTTCTCCCACTCTTTCTTATCATCTTTTGAGAAATGGTTCAGGTAATTGGCGTATTCAGTAAAAGAGAGTTTCTCAAAATCAATTAATTCTTCATCCCAGACCGTATGAAGATTTGTTTCAGATTTAAACCATTTCACGCGAATCGAATTTCCACCGCGGTCTTCAGCAAGTCCAACGTGCAGCGGTTGATGAAGATCGCCAGTCATGTGCACAAGAAATCTAAGTGCATCCAGCTTCTCTTCTTTTTTGGCCTTTGGATCGCGAAGAATATCTTCGAAGCGATAAAGCGCTTCAATAACATCACCATCTTTATTTCTTTTTTGATCAAAATACGTTTTGCCCGTAGGAATACTTACGTAGTGCCATGGAGTCGTATAACCCATTTTAGGATCGGATCTGATTTCATCAGGCCAGTTAGAAAGACGTGACAAATCGTCGTCTCCTGCGAGCTCCTTGATGCCTTTAAGCGCTTTTGAATCTAAATTTCTTTGCGCAATTTCTCCGACGATTCTGTGGCCTGTTTTACCCCACGAAAACGCAGATGGTGAATAAGAGAGAACAACGAGTGATGAAAGTAGAATGATTTTTTTCATAGATCGCACTTAGCTCCAAATAAACATTTCTTTTTAACGGTCTTAGCAACTGATGAAGGAACGAATTGCTCCCACCCTTCTGTTCCGTCCTGAATCATTTTCAGAACTTTTCTCGACCAGATAGAAACCACGTCTGGATTGTAATCCGTGATGTCTTCAATCAGGTCGTTGTCTTTCAAAAACATGAGAAGGAATGTGAGTTCGTCTGCGACGGCCATTGATTCAATTGTTTTGATTTCATTGGTTTCATCGTCGCACGCTGGATAAACGTAAATTTTAGTTTTAGGCTCAAGAAGTGTCCCCAGTGATCCAATCAAACCGTAGCGCGTGCCTTCATATTTGCTCTGGTTGAGAATTTCTTCCAGGTTGTATGAGGCCATAACAAACGCAATGTTCTTTTTGGCCGACTTGGTAAAAAACATATTGAGATCAGAATAAGAATCTGAATTCGAAATCAACACTCTTTGCCCAAGCGCTGAAAGAAGATCCACGCGGGCAAGAAAATCTTCATTGTCCACTTGTCCTCTATCGAGAAGCTGTGACATTGAAATTTCCGGAATAACAATAATATTGTCCTGCTCAACAGGAGGTAGAGAGCTTTTAAATTTGCGAAGACCACATTCAAGCATATCGAGCGAAAGATTTGTCGGCGGTCTATAACCTCCGCGAACGACAAGCACATTTTTTTTGTAAAGAACGTCAGAGGCCTGAAGAACTTCTCCATCCACATCAAAAATAACGGCTTCACATAATTTTTTCTTAACAAGTTCAAGACAGAGAAGTCTTGAATCGACACCTTTAAAAGCATCGCCTTCTACTCTGATCATATCGATCTTCACTCGTGAAGTGGTAAGACCATCCATTAAACCATCGATGAATTTTTCACGGTCAGTGATATCCGTGAAAACGGCGTAACAAAGATTGACTCCCAGAAGCCCGATGGCCTCCTGCTGCTGAACATTTTCAGCATCGAGCATAGAAATGTGAACGATGACCTGAGAAGGTTTTGCTTTAGGTTTGTGTTGAAATTTAATGCCGATCCAGCCATGGTTTTCACCAGTGCCTTTATAAGATTTTGCTGCCACTGTATCAGCGAAAGCAAAAAACTGAGTTTCTTTGTGGCGAATCTCTGTGAGTCTTTCAATGAGAATATTAAATTCCGTATCAAGCATCTTTTGCAGACGATCTTCGCAAACATAACGACCGCTGGCCTCTTTTCCGTAAATAGCATCACTCATGGTCATGTCATAGGCAGAAATAGATTTCGCAATTGTTCCGGCGGCACCACCTGCGCGGAAAAAATGGCGGGCAACTTCCTGGCCGGCACCGATTTCAGCGAAGGTACCGTACAAATTAGGATTTAAATTAATCTCCAAGGCCTTTTGTCTTTGCCCTAGTCCCATTGATCACTCCGTGATTTTTTTGATAGTTAGATGCCCATTATGATAGCGCTTTTAAAGGGAAAAGAGAAACTCCAAAAGAAAAATCATTTTACTCGGGTAAATTTCCGCCGCGTTTGACCGATGAGGTTTACAGGAGATAAATATGAATATTTTAGACCTTGCCGTTCTCGCTGTTGGTTCTGCTCTAACCCTTCTTGTTTTCGTGTCGCGAACTGATCTTGATAAATCGCGCGCCAGAGTAAGAGTCAGAATTAAGCGCTAGGCGCTAACAATTTTCAAGGCTTCGGCCTTAAGGATTTTTCGATCGACTTTGCCGTTTGGCAAAAGAGGAAACGTCTTCAGACACTTAACGAATTGCGGATGCTTATACCGGGAAAGAAGAGGATTAAGAAAGCCGCGTAGTTCTTCAGTACTTATTTCTTTATCAGTCTTTAAAAAAGCGAATCCGACTTCCCCCCATTTCTGTGAAGGAACGGCCACCACAACCGCCTCTGCAATATCGTGATGTGAAGTGATCTGCTTTTCAACTTCTCCAGGATAAACGTTTTCTCCACCGGAAATATACATGTCTTTAATGCGTCCAACGACGTAGAAGAAACCCTCTTCATCGTATTTCACAAGATCACCGGTATAAAAATATCCATCCTTGCACGTCTCTTTAAAAGCTTCTGGATTTTTGTAATAGCCTAGACAAACATGAGGACCGCTTAGGATCAGCTCCCCCGGTTCGCCGGCCTTGGCCTCTTTCCCTTCTTTCGTCACAACTTTAACTTTTGAATGCGGCATCGGTCTGCCGATTGAGCCCGCCTTTGTCACCGCGAATTTTTCATCGAGAAGAAAACAATTCGGGCCAACTTCCGTTAAACCGAAACCTTGTTTGAACATAAGTCCTTTCTTTTGATACTCCTCAATCATCGGAATGGAACAAGCAGCGCCGCCGGAAATAAAAAATCTGATGGAAGAAAAATCAGTTTCATGGAAACGCGGTTTTTCAAGGAGCATTTGAAACATTGTAGGTACGCCGAAATACACAGAGACTTTTTCTTTTTCAATACAATTAAAAACATTATCAGGATTGAAACTATCCGCGAGGATCACAGTTCCTCCCAGATACAAAAGCGGCAGCAACAGGACGTTATAACCACCGGTATGGAAAAAAGGAGTTTCCACCAGTGTAATATCAGAAGAACGAAGGCCCCAGCCGTTGATTGTTTCAACCTGATTGGAAAGAAGCATTTGTCCGTGAAACATGACTCCCTTGGGAACTCCAGTCGATCCGGAAGTAAACAACATTAAAATGGTGTCATTCAAAGTAGCACTTGTTGATTCAAATTCTTTGTCAGTGTGAGTTTTTTCCAGCACGACAGATTGAGCATTGATATATTTCGTTTCAACATTGAGAGTTTTTTCTCCGACTCCCATGTAAAGTTTCGGTTCAAGCCGCCCAACGACTTGTTCCAGCTCAGTATTTGATAGACGAAAATTAAGCGGAACAAATAATGCTTTGATTTTTGCACAGGCAAGCATAAGGGTAAGATGATAAAGACAATTGGCAGGAGCGTGAAACGCAAGCGCCTCATGTTCACCGAGACCTTCATTTTTTAGAACATGCGCCCATGCATTCACTTCGTTGTTGAGATCAGCATAAGTCAGTTTTCTTCCGGTGCCCTGATCAATGACTGCGATTTTATCTTTGAAATCGACTGCGTTCTTTTCTAAAAAATGGATCCAATTTGCGTTCGTCATAAATAATCTTTTATTGAATGTTGAATGTTTTCAAAATCCACGGAAGGATAGTTTTATCCATGATCGTGGGCCTTTCAAGTAGCGAAGCGTGCCCCGCTTTTACCGTCACAAGTTCACCGTGCTTGAGGTTGGAGAGCATGGACTCGTGGTAAAAAACAGGTGTCAGCAAATCTTCTGTTCCCGCTACAAGCAGCACTGGACAATCTATTTCGCTTACATCGATATCAGTTTCCAATGCACCAAGAATTAAATTCTTCACCACATGATCCAAAACCAGACCGGCCTTGTCGCGGTAACTTAAAATCAATTCTTCTTTTTCTCTGAAAGTTTCTTCTCCCCAGATCCATGGTGTCGCAATATCAAACCGATGAAGCGGCCCTGATTCTTCATGGGCGAGAAGCCAGCTTCTCAGCTTTGCTTTTAAAAGCGGCGAAGGTTTGTCATAAGTGTCACAGGCAATAACTGCAGACACATTTTTAAAGCGACGGGCAAACTCCAGAGCAATTCGTCCGCCGTTACTTAGTCCAATGAGTACGGGATTCGAAATATCGAGCTTCTTTAAAAGATGCTCTAAGTCTGAAACATGATCATCGAGTGTGTACACGCTGTTTGGCTTGGGAGAAAGCCCCTGTCCTCTGCAATCGTAGCGAAGAATGCGAAATTTATTGCGCAAATAAAACGCTGCTCCGTCAAAAGACGTGAGATCGGCAAAGAGTCCGTTGATCAAAACGATCGTCGGATGATCTGTGTGTAAACTTTGTCCCTCGATGAGGTAATTCAGTTCTATCCTAATATTGTACCACCATCAACGTTCAGACATGTTCCTGTGATATAAGAAGCATCGTCGCTTGCCAGGAAAGCGTAAGCAGCAGCGATATCTGAAGGTTCACCTAATCTTCTGAGTGAAGCTTTTTCTTCCATCATGGCCAGAACTTTTTCAGGCATTTTCTTAACCATCGGAGTGGCAATAAAACCTGGGGCCACAGCATTGACTCTGATTTTATCTTTACCTAGTTCTTTCGCCATTGTTTTTGCCATAGCAATAACACCGGCCTTAGTTGCAGAATAATTTGTCTGACCGAAATTTCCGTAGTGAGCAACAACAGAGGCCGCATGAATAATTGAACCGCCTTTTCCAGCTGCTTTCATAACTTCCGCTGCCGCTTTTGAGAGTTTAAAAATGGATGTTAAATTGACGGCAATAACAGCATCCCATTGGTCGTCTGTCATTTTTAACAGTGTCGCATCTTTAGTAATGCCCGCATTGTTAATAAGAACATCAACCCCTTTTGCCATTTCAGCTTTAATTGCATCAAGAGTTTCAGTTTTTGTAACATCGCCTGAAATATAGGTCATGCGATTGGGAAACAGAGATTGCAACTCTGATTGCTCAAGTGTGGGCATATCAACCAGAACCAGTTCTGATCCTTCAGCATAAAATCTTTCTGCCGTTGCACGACCAATTCCTGAAGCTGCCCCGGTAATAAAAACGCGCTTGTTGTTTAATCCTTTCATAATATCTCCTTTTAAAAATTCACTTAAATTAAATTAACCAAGGTCTTCGAGTTCATTAACATCGAAAGTGTTCTCATCCCATCTCATCGACATGGCCGACCACATATAACCAATTCCCGCCGAAGCAAAAGTCACGTGATCACCTTTTTTAAGCAGTCCTCTTTTCTCAGCAAGCCCGAGAGAAAGAACCTGATCAGGAGCACCGAAGTGACCGTAATGATCGAGATAGATAGATTGCTCCGGTTTGAGTTCCATGCCTGAGACGATCATATCGTGGGCCGATTTCTTCATATGAAGAAGAGCAAGGTAATCAATTGGTTTATTCATTGATCGCGAACTTGCGTCTTTAATGACTTTTAAAAAATTCTGAATCGATCTTTCTTCAAGACGGACACGCATGCCTTCAATGTCGCCAACTTGAAGATACGTCATTGATTCATCCGGATGATTGCGTGTCGGGTTTTTAGTTCCACCTGCGGGAACAATTACATCGTGAGTGAAATCACCGTCTGTTATGATTGAAGATTCCAGAAGTGGATTTGAATCCCCGCGCTCCAGAAGCATGGCAGAGCCACCATCAGAGAGGTTGTTCAAAAATCTGGCATTGGGATCCTTGTAGTTGACAAGATCACCTGTGCGGTGACCTCCGCATAGAAGAACACGTTTTAAATTAGGATTAGTCATCATGAGAGATTTCGCCAGATGAAGACCTAAAATTTTATTTCCACAGCGGGCAGAAATATCGAAAGCGTGAGCATTTTTTAATCTAAGTTCTCTTTGAACATAAATCCCGGCCGTCCAGACGATATAATCTTTGTACTCTGAACCTGTCCAGATCACCATATCGACCGAAAGCGGGTCAATGCCTTTTAAAACTTTTCTTGCCGCTCTGACTGCCATATCACCGGGATGAATATCAGCGGTCGCGCGGCACTTTCTGACGATCCCCATTTTTTCGCGGACAACTTTTTCAGGAACACCTGTTTCGCGAGCGATGAAGGCCGAATCTTCAAAACCTTCCGGCAACCATACCGCCGCTTTCTTTAAAACAATACTCATAGAACTTCCTTAAAAAAACGCACGAGTGACTCACTGACCTCTTTTGGTTTTTCCAGAAAGAAAAAATGGTCGCACTCGGGAATAAGCGCCGTCTGGCACTGTTTAATATTTTTTTGAAATGCTTTTGTATTCTCGGGATTAACGAATCGATCATTGGCACCGGAAAGTGCCAGCGTAGGCATTGAGATGAACGACAGATCAAACGGCGTCGATAAAAACTCTACGGCCGCATTGTTTTGTCTGACCTGCTCATTGACGTCTGCTCTATGAGCAATTCTCAAATCCACGATTCGTTGATACTGGGAAGGATTTTTTTCTTTCAACGAAGGATGAACTGTTCCCATCGTAGAAAATTCCGCCTGCATTTTAGGATCAAGAGTTGCAAACTGGCGAAGCCCTGCTTCAGTTAAGGCCGTTGGTGAAATAAAATCCGGTCCAGATGAAAGCGTGCACAGGAAAGAAACGGCCTTTACTCTTTCAGGTGCAAGTTTGATTAATTCCTGTGCGATAAATCCACCCATCGAAATTCCCATCAAACCAAAAGTTTTATACCCAAGAAAATCCATTGCAGCTAAAGCATCGGCAGCAACATCTTTCAAAGAATACTGTCTTTCTGTTTTTGAACTTTCGCCCATCCCTCTGTTGTCAATCAGGACCACTTGAAAATGCTTGGAAAGCTCAGGGATTAAATCGATATAATTGTAGTGTGAACAGCCGAAACCTGACAGTCCCAACAACGCAGGTCCTGAACCTTCGCTGTAAAAAATCAGATCTCCAAATTCTCGGGTGATAGAATGCTTTTTCATTGGATCCTTGGGGTCTGGAAATAACAATTTTAGGTCAAAAAAGTCGGCGAATTTGAGGATACTGTCAAGGACAAGTGGGCCAAATCTCACATCTGGGAATCTCCTAAATAAAGCCTCTCAATTTCATTAGGAAACCTTCCGATAGGGACTGACGATAGGAACTCATATGATGAATAACAGTTTTTTTCTGATTTTATTGTCCTTCTGCTTAACTTTCGCACAGACAGGCTTTGCGGAAGTCCCCTACGTTGTTCCTGATAACTCCTTTGAAGAGAGAGGCGAAGCTGTCGTCGTGACTCCCATGTCGCCCATCAAATCTCAGGACGGTATCGGACTTTGCTATGGTTTTTCGGCCACGAGTCTTCTGGAAAATTATCGGTGCCGTGAACTCAATGTAGATTGCAGCAATCCCAATGAATTTTTATCGAGTCTGGATGTCACCTCCTACTACGGCCGTGAGCGCCTCATAGAAGGAGGAAATACTATGCGCATTCTGATGAATCTTGAAAAAGGAAAAAAAATTGCGCGGGAAGAATGCATTCGATTTTCATCACTTGTCCATCAAGTGGCCGTCACACAAAACAGTTTCTATCGCGACGAAAAGCAAGGCTGGAAATTTCTGACAAAAAAATGGAATGAGTTCAAAGGTTATGCCGGCGAAAAGCGAAACGATTGTGCCAGCTGTCTCGCCGATTCGATTAAATCCACACTCGTCAACATTCAGACTCCTTCCGATCAATTGAAAAATGCGTTTCTTGAAGCCCATACACTTGAAGAATTTCTCTATAAGGCCCTGTTGCCTGTTCAATGCATGAACGAAGCAAAAATGGCGGAGGTACCACCTTTTGTCGCAAAATCATTTCCTGCTTATAACGAAAAATTAACCGATGAATCGCTGAAGGCAAAAGTCGAAACCATCTTGCGAAACAATATTCCACTTGAGATGGGAATCTGCACGAGTGTTGAACGACCATGCAGAGAAGACTCAGGACACTCAATTGCCATCATGGGGATTAAAGAAGTTTGCTCTCAATCAACGGGAGAATGCAAAAAACTGGTCAAGGTAAAAAACAGCTACGGGAATTCATGGCAGGCCAATAACAATGACGGATGGCTTGAACTCGATTCACTGGTTGAAGCAAGCCGTGCCCAGGGAAATTATGGCAATATCACCTGGATTCAAAAGCCTGGTTTTGTTCTTCAGGAAGTAAAGGCCAAGGGAACAAAAACTCCACCAACAAGTCCAAGAAGACCGTCACCACGGTCTGACAATCCAGCTGGACCGGCCGTTGCCCCTGCAGAATACAAAAATTACCGCGGCATCTGGAAATGTCCCAACTCAACTTTTATGGATCACTATGAACCGGGCTGTGTCCCAATGGGTAGATAATGAAAACATTATGGATTCTTATAGTTCTCTTTTTTTCATTTTCACTGCAGGCAGAGGTCTTCACCTGGGCCACAGAAAAAAATAAAGAATTAAAAGTTGAGATAAAAAAAATTGACGGAATTCTTGTTAATGAAGAATGCTTTAAAAATCAAACCGTCTGTAAAAAAATTATTGAAGACGTCAGAAAAAATAAAAGCGAAGCCAAGAGGGAGAAAGGTCCTCTGGGCAATCCGGCCTCGACCAAATGCTCACTCAACAAAGGGCAATCAGAGATTTTACGAGACAGTAAACATAATGAATACGACTTTTGTTTTTTTGAACAGAAATATCTTATTGATTCATGGGCCTTGATGAAATGAAATTATTGGCGATCGCCCTATTCATTTGCTCTCTGAAGGCCGGCGCTGCCGAGACATATGCTTATAAAGTTCCTGGCCCGGAATTTATCGAGAAAAAAAACAGCGCTGTCCTCATTACTCCCAGCACTCCTGTCAAATCGCAGGATGGAATCGGTCTCTGCTATGGATTCAGTTCCACCAGTCTTTTGGAAACTTTTCGTTGCAAAGAAATGAACCTGGATTGCAATGATCCAAAAGAATTTCTTTCCACTTTTGATGTGACATCACATTATAAAAGCGGCGGACTTGAAGAAGGCGGTCAAGCTTCACGCATTCTTTCGAGCATTGCTTCTTCACATCCTAAAATTGCTTATGAATCCTGCGCGCGCTTCTCAACGCTTGTTCATCAAAATCAAAATGAAGGAAAGGCCTGGCATTATCTGACAAATATCTGGACAGAATTTAAAAACAATCCAAAAGAAAATAACTGTATTTCCTGTCTTGCTGATTCTGTGAAAACCAGACTGGGCCATATCAAAACGCCTGCAGGTCAAATTGAAGAAGCGTTTAAAACGGCAAAAACTGTCGAAGAATTTCTTTACAAAACTATCCTGCCTTCTGAATGTCTGGATGATTCCCAAATGGCCGCAGTTCCTGAATTTGCGGCCTATACTTATCCTTCTCTCAAAGAAAAGTTTGATGAAGATAAGCTGAAAGAAAAAATCGTCTCACTCCTTTCCGCCGGCATTCCGGTTGAAATAGGCATTTGTGCTGATAGAACATACACTGAAAATTGCGAAAACAGACAAGGTCATTCCATTGCGCTTTATGGAATCAAAGAAGTCTGCAGTAAAAGAACTAAAGAATGCAGAAAGCTGGTCAAGGTAAAAAACAGTTACGGAGAAGGATGGCAGAAAAGATTCAATGACGGCTGGCTCGACATGGACACTCTTGTGAAAAGCTCCGTTTCGTTTGCGACTTTTGATAATATCAGCTGGATTCAGAAAAAATAAAAAAGGCCGGTAAAAACCGGCCTTTCTATTTCATTGTGTTTAAACTTTTAGTCTAGTTTCCAAAGTCTTCCATCGCCAGCGACGAAGAAAGATTCATTTGTCGTAATCGTTCTTGTGAAGTTTTTCACAGTATAAGACATTTCAATTGTCGCACCAGCAACGACATTCTGCTGAGTTCCTACGTTGGAAATTTGCAGAAGTTGAGATGAAGCATCAAGGTCAAATCCCCAAGAGATTGTGATGTTTCTTGCTGAAGCTCTGATACCAGCAAGGTATTTTCCTTTTCCATCCATTGAACCGTTGTATTGGTATGTGATGCTGTAAACAAACGAAACAACTTCCATTCCAAGACCATTGTTGTAAACAATCTTGTAGTGTTTAGAAACCGGTATTGTCCATCCACCCATGTCGTGAACGACTGGATCTTTAGCATCAGTTCTAGGAAGAACTGAAACAGAGGCCATTGGATTGTTAGTAACAACTGCGCGACCTTCTTTAATCGTCGGCATAATTTTTTGTCCGATAGCGATCAGTTTGTCGATTACCATAATGATTGAATCGATAGCACCTCTAGGAGATGGTTGAGGTTCATTTCCTGTGACTGCCGTCAACTCCGTTGCTCCGCCATTTCCAGCTGGTGGGACTGGTGGAATATTAGGAATATTTGGTCCTGTAAATCCTTTTGTACCGATACTGATGTCGTTGAACTCAAGAGCTTCTTCATCTGTCAGCTCTCTGATCTTTACTGACTTTACCTGAAAGTAAGGGTCCTGAAGGAGTTCCTTTTTCTTTGTGTGCGCGATCGTTTTGAACTTAAGAGATGATTTTGCGCTGGCAGCATCTACGTTTAGTGCACTTACTGCAATCAATGCAATGAGAGTTAATCTAGTCAGGTTCTGCATTTTCATGAAAAATTCCCCCTGGGATGGTAATCGGTTTCCTGCTTGTAACATTTCCAGAGAATTTCGCAATAAAGTCTGGTAATAATTACATACAAATTAACAAATCTCCTTGAATAGAATTAGAACTGCGCCCATGGCAATCAGAAAAAACAAAGAAATTTATCGAACTGAAGGTCTCTTTTACCATCCCAGTTTTGTAAAAAGAGAAGAAAAGGCAGAAATCATCGCCTGGCTGCAGACTCTTTTTCCTATCTGGGAAATGAGATACTCTGAACACAACCCTCCACCTGCCGGAGATGAGCAGCGACAGCTCAAGAGACCTGTTTATTGGCTTGGAAACTGGCAATTTGCGTGTCTCAATTACTATCATCCCCCTAAAGGTATCCACAACCGTTGTGTACGCGCAGAAGACTATCCTCAGGTCTTAAAAAAGATGCTCACGGTGATTGAAGGAATAACAAAATCTCATTTTAAGCGCAACGACGTTCCCAAAGACTGGACTCTCAATACCTGCCTTATTAATTTTTACGGCAGCAGCATTGATCCCGTGACTGGTAAAAAAACAGATCAGGCGCGCGTGGGAGATCACAAGGATTTTGAACTGGGACCGGTGGCCTCAGTCTCTTTTGGCGAACGGGCCTTCTTTCAATTTGTTCTTGGAAAAAAAGATCTGAAGAACAATATTGTTAAAGAATTCTGGATTGATGATTCTTCTCTGCAAATTTTTGGAGGAGAACTTTACAAAGAAAAAGCCTTTCACAGGGTCCAACGAGTAGAAAACAAATTAAAAAATCCATTCAAACTCAATGTTGAATATTTTGAAACCAGAAGAATCAATTTTACCTTTCGTTATGTGCCTAAAGAGCATATCATTGACTATAAGAACCTTCCGGACGAACTAAGAAGTGATATCCTTCCCTACATGGAACAGCTTGCCCAGCACTCTGAGCATTTTCGTCAGGCCCTCCGCTCCCCGCTTTAGGGCCCTATAAAAAAGAATTGACTTACGCAAAACCTACGCTTATCCTTTTTCTATGGCACTAACTAAGAAGCAAAAAGAAGTTTATGATTACCTGGTCGCTTATAACGACCACCACGGTCATGCACCCACTCAAAACGAGATTAAAGATCACTTTGGATTAAAGTCTCTTGGATCAGTACAAAAATATCTTCAGTACCTGAACAAAGAAGGGCTGCTGGAAACCCACTGGAACCAGCGTCGCGGTGTTGAAGTGAAAGCTCCCGACCGCGTTGTCGAAAGTGATTCTGAATTAATTCCTCTGCTCGGTCTGGTCGCTGCTGGTAATCCCATTGAGGCCATTGAAAACCCTACCAACACCATTTCTGTCCCCCGCCATTTTATTAAAGGCGGATTTCGCTATTTCGCTCTTACAGTCAAAGGGGATTCAATGATTGAAGCTGGTATTCTTGAAGGCGATGTCATTGTCTGCCGTTCAACGAAAGAGGCCCGCTCAGGTCAAATTGTTGTCGCTGTGATTGACGGTGAAGCGACCGTAAAGACTCTTTCAATGCAAAAAAAGAATCATATTGAACTTCTTCCTTCTAATAAAAATTACTCTCCGATTGTTGTGGATGAGACGACTCCCGATTTTAAAATCGTCGGTACACTGGTTGGATTGTTGCGGTCATACGCTTAATTTAAAAGATGAAAAAAATACTTCATGTCGACATGGATTGTTTCTACGCTCAAGTGGAAATGAGAGACAATCCAAGTTTGAGAAATGTTCCGCTGGCCGTTGGAGGACTTCCTGGAACTCGCAGTGTTCTTTGCACCAGCAATTATATCGCCCGAAAATTCGGCGTAAAATCTGCTATGCCCACGGATTACGCTATCAGACTTTGTCCTCATCTGGTCGTCGTTACACCTAATTTCAGAAAATATTCTGAAGCAAGTGAAATTATCCATTCTGTCTTTCAAAAATATTCCAGTGTCATAGAATCAGTTTCTCTTGATGAAGCCTATCTCGATGTAAGTGAAGCTGAAAGTGCCACAAGAATCGCCATTGAAATAAAAAAAGACATTCTGGAAAGAACTGGTCTCACAGCTTCAGTCGGCGTGGCCCCAAACAAATTTCTTGCGAAAATCGCAAGCGACTGGAAAAAACCCGATGGACTTTTTGTCATTCCCCCCGTGAACGTGGAAGCCTTTGTGAGCCAATTGCCGGTGAAGCTTATTCCGGGTGTCGGTAAAAAAGGACACGAAATTTTAGAATCCTTAGGAATCAAAACCTGTCAGGACTTGCGCGAAATCCCCCTCGATCTTCTTTCTCAGTTTTTTGGCAAATTTGCTTTTGATCTGAAGCTTTACGCTGACGGCATTGATGAGCGAGATGTCGTCAGTGAATGGGAAAGAAAATCTCTCTCCGTAGAAACAACTTTTATAAAAGACATCAAAGAAGAGAATTTGCTCCAGCTCGAAATGCGCGAACTCTATGAAGATATGCGCGGAAGGCTCGAGGCGCATTTTGATGAAGAAGGAGAAAAACGAATTAAAAAAGTTTTTGTCAAAGTGAAGTTCAACGATTTTAAAAGTACGACATGTGAAGAAACCATCCGCTACGATGATGGTTTATGGGAGGCGGAACTCTCTCCTGAAAGATTTTTTCCGCTTCTGTCTCACTGCCTGATGAAAAAAGACCGTCCTGTCCGTCTTATTGGTCTCGGTGTGCGTTTTATTACTCATGAAGAATACGCTCCGGTTCAACTGAGTTTACTTCCTTATTGCGCTTGATTTATTAACATGACGGCCTTAAAAAAGAGTATGCTGTTTGATCTTTCAACCTATTTAAATCAAAATGCGCCCCATTTGTTTTACGATGACAAAACGTATGCTGATTTATTGAAAGAGATCATCGCTTTCCATTCCCATTTTCTCAAAAGTAATGACGAATTTTTTGGCCTGCAGATTCAATCTCCTTACGAGAGTTTTGCTGCTATTCTTGGGGCCATGGCCGCAGGAAAAACAGCGGTGATGATTTCTCCACTGGAAACACCTGAAGGAATGACCAGACTTCAAACTCAGGTCCCCTTCAAAACTGTTTTAAAAGATTCCGACAAACTCATCTCTTTCTCATCAGCTGAAAGAACATCGCTTGAAATTCAGCGTGAAGGATCTTCACTTGTCGTTTTCAGTTCCGGCTCATCAGGAATGCCAAAAGGTATTGCTCTCACTTTTGACAATCTCTACTACTCAGCTTTGGGCTTCATCGAATTTGTGTCTCAAACAAAAAGCGATATTTCGCTGATGAATCTTCCACATCATCACGTTGGAGGTCTGATGACCCTCTGGCGTGCGTTTTTTTCCGGGAGTTCATTAATTTCAACTCCAAAAAAAGATTTTGATATTATCTCCCTTGTCCCGCTTCAACTGGCCCGCGCTTTAGAAGATCAGCAACAATTAACACAATTAAAAAAATGCAGAATCATTTTAGTGGGTGGAGCAAAATTAACTCCGGAATTGCATAAGAAAGCGACAGAAACGGGTCTTAGACTTTACGAAACCTATGGCATGAGTGAAACCACCTCGCTGGTTTGTTTAAACGGAGAAGTTCTTCCTTATAGAGAAGTGAATTTGAATCATGACCATTTTTTCCAGGTAAAAGGAAAAACGCTGTCACCCGGTTTTTATAAAAACCAGATTTTCCAACCGATTCCCGTTGATCAGGAAGGATGGTATAAAACTAATGATGTAGGTGAACTAAAAAATGAGCGTTTTTCCTTTTCCCACAGGGCCGATATTGTTTTCATCAGTGGTGGTGAAAACATCAATCCCCTTTTAATTGAAGATATTCTTCGAACGCATCCGGAGATAAGCGATGCTTATGTTCTCCCTGTTGAAGATGAACAATGGGGCCATAGAGGTGTTTGTCTTTACGAACTGAAAAAGTCCGGTGCTACACTTAAGGAAGAGGTTCTGAAATCTTTTCTCAAAAATCACATTCATCCTTTTCATATTCCTAAAAATTTTTTTCAAACTGAATTAAAAAGCACAGGCCAGCTGAAACCCAAGCGGCATGAGTTGATAAAAAAAGCGCAAAGCTTATATCTCAAGCATCTTTTTTCTTATTCCTGGAAAGAAAAACCACTGGCCCCGGTGATTGTTTTTCTGCATGGATTCACCGGCAGTAAAGAAGATTTCGAAGAACTCGGAAATTCCTTTGCTAAAACATATTCCGTTTTAACAGTGGATTTGCCGGGACATGGCCGGACAAGTATGCAGGATTTTCTATCGACTCATGATTTGCTTTTAAAACTCTCAGCTTTTATTTCCCTTTTTTCTGACTCTCCTGTTCTCTACGGTTATTCCATGGGAGGAAGAGTCGCTTTACAATTGGCCCTGCATTTTCTTTCGCCTTCTCTGTTAATCCTAGAATCTGCAGGCCCAGGTCTGGAATCAAAAGAAGAAGCTGAGAAGAGAAAAAAAGACGACAGCGAAATGTTTTCTTCTTTTTCGAGCACAGAAGAATTCATCAATCATTGGTACAAGCAGGATCTTTTCCAGCAGTATTTTATTTCTGATCGTTTTAAAACCGACAGGCAGATGAAAAAGCTGCACAATTTAAATGAATGGCAAAAATCTCAGGCCATTTTTTCACAAGGTGTATTCCCCCTTAAAAATGAAAATTTAAAAGAGCTTCAAGAAAAGTCTTTTCCTGTCTTCTATATTTACGGAAGTGAGGATCTGAAATACAAGGCCTATGCGCCTTTATTTGAAAGAAGCTATGAAATTAAAGGTGCCTCTCATAATCCCCATAAGACTCATCTTGCTGAATTAACGACAATATTAAAAACAATACTCAAGTAATCTGCTCGGATTTCCGATGAACAGACTATGAATTCCGATGGCATTACCCGCATTAATCTGATGAGAAGTCTTTATAAGTCTAAAGAGGTGGGTAGTTCCAGCGAGATGGTCAGACAACTCCAGGAAATCAAAAATGAACTGAAGATTGCCAATGATGAAACCATTCGCAAAGAAGAGCCCCTTTCAAATGCAACGAATTCCCCCTATCTCACGGATCAACCCAGCTTTAAAAAAGATGTGATTTACGGCTCTCCTGCTGAAGTTGAATGGAAAGTGGTCAAGAGTGAACAAGAGCTGGAAAAAGAACGGGAAGAGCAGTTTACTGAATCCAATAAAAGAAAACTCAATGTGATTTAAAAAAAAAGGCCGCAGAAAGCGGCCTTTAGACTATTTTTTTCTATTCTATTTTTATTTCTTTTTCTTTCTCATCTTCATGACAACAAAACCAACTGCGGCCACTGCCACAATCATCAGAATAGATTCAGTTGTAGAATCGCCTCCGCCATTTTGTTTTTGTTTTTGTTTGCCGATGTCCGGATTCGTGCTTGTGTCTCCAACCATCGTTGTACTTTCTGCCAGATCCTCGCCTTTCTTTTCTTTCCACTGAGAATTGCCTGCAGCTTTGTTGTCGAAAACTCTCAATGTCGCTACGACTTTTTCAAAAATGTCCTGGTAAGCATCGTAGTGATCTTTAGCAACAGAGAAAGTCACCGCTATACCAAGGTTATCTTTTACGGTCGCCAGATAGCGAGTATAAAAGCCAGGAACTTCAGAAGCTAAGTGAAGAGCATCGACCCAGCGTTGATCATTGATCGTTTTAATCGTAACTGATTTCGGCTCAGAAATTTGAGTTTTACCACCCGGTAAGGTAAACGTTTTTGGGGCCTTTAAATAGGCCTGATACTGATCAAGAGAATCCTGCTCGCCTCTGTATTTTGCAGCAAGAATAATGATGGCTTCTTTTTTTCGATCTTTATCTTCACTCTGACAAACCCACTCAGAACCCTCAAGAGCACATTCCCATCCTGTCGGTAATTCGAATTCAGAAAACTGGCTCGAAAAAGTTTTTGCGTGGATCAAGGCCGGCATCGCAAGAGTTAATACCGTTGTAAAAAGCAAAGTCTTCAAACTTCTCATTTTGTTTTACTCACATGAACTGCGGTTAATAAAATATATTTTAAATTCTACACTAAACTAGTAATTTCACAAAAGGAGAAACTAATACCCTCGGGCAGCAAAGCCGGGCTTGATTTCGATTTCCTTGTATTTTTTCACGAGTTTAATAACCGCCCAATCTGCTCCGACATCATAAGCGACGCCACTTGCGACCAGGACGTTACCGCCAAAATAATCTGTCTGGTAGATATCAAACTTCATTCCCTTCTCAACATCAGTAGAAAGGCCCTGATCGATTTTGATGAAGTTGCCTCTGGCAGAAACTTTGAGAACTGAAGCATCGATATGGTATTCCTTGAAGCTTTCAATTTTCACTGATTCAGCAGTCACCCCCTGAGTGCTCCAGATGAGCCCCACGGTCCCTGAAGTGCCCTTATCAGTTGACTGCCCTGACACTACCGTAGACCCTCTGAGGGTCAGCACAACCTTGTCAAAAGCATAATTAAGACCAACATAAGGTGCAACCCATTCGCGATTGAGCGAATTGAACATACTGGTTGGACCTCGGGCGAGATTCGGCTTCTGGTCAAGCTGGCTGCGCTTAAGAGAATAAATACCTTCCACACCGCCAACCAGGGCCAGTTCAGAAAATTGGTACTGACCTTCACCCCGGTATTGAATTTCCCCGGAAAGATCGTTTGGAGGAGAGACATACAAGGCCTGTCCGTCCAGTTTCCACGGGTGAGCAAGATGTGTAACGAAAAGACCAGCTCCATATTCTGTCCCATCATCACCGAGGATCACGACATCAGGGGGAACGGCAGCGGCCGTTGGATAGGTTGTGTTTGAATACAGAGTCTGACGGTAGTAAACGCCGACAGCATAATGAGTGTTGTTCACTGTGGGAAATGAATACTTTGCTTCCACTCCCGCCGATTCTGGACCAGAATTGCTTATAGCAAACTGCTGGTTCATTCCAGAAACACTTCTGTAGCGAAAGAGAAGAGACGTTTCAAGATTGGCAGCAAGACCATATGAAATTTTAAGATCAGAATTGATCATCTTGAAGTTGTCGCCCTCATTGAGAGGCTTTTCTACACCGTCTTCGTCGAATATCGAAGTAGTGGTAAAATAACTGGCGTTGAGTCCGATAGAATAGGCCTTAGGATTGAGCAGCTCTGCTCCACCGCGAGAAACTGCTCGGGCGTGAGCGGCCTGTGAAAGAGCAAGCACTGAAAGAAAAAAAATTAGAAATTTTGACATAATTGGTTCACGAAAAAAAAATGATTCCGGCCATCGAAATCGTAAAGATTATTTTTTGCTACCCATTGCTGGGGATGCTTCTCAAAGAGTATGAAGCTGGCCCCATTCATAACGAACGGCGAAGAGAATTCAATCTTCGCCTGCTCAATCGCCCCTTCGAGCAGATCCGGAAAATCAAATCGACCGATTGGTAGCAAAGGATTGAGTGCATTTTTAGATTTTTTAAAACGTGCTCCTGACTCTTTTAAAAAATAATAAAGAGATTCCTGAGCATGAAGAAGATCCGGTGAAACTTTTGGAGTTAAAGCAAGAACACCTTTTTTCCCCATAGAAAAAGTAATGCCGTTGAATTCAATTTGAGAAATCTGATCGAGTCCCATCAGGTAACTGTCGAGCAGATCTGAAAGCTCTTCAGTAAAATCATTCAAATCTTCATTGTTGGCAAAATCAATACTGAACGGAGGGATGAGAGTCAGTTGAAGCTTTTCGTTTTTTTGATATTTAGAATCAAAGCGCTTCCTGAAGCTTTCAATCTTAGAGTGATGGACAGAGCCTGGATCAAAAGTTAATCCGATAAAAAATTCCACAGGCCCACTCCTTGGTTTAGTGTCTTTATTATAGCTTAAAAAGAATATGGACCTGTGACAAGAAAAAATGAATAAGCGAAATTAGGCGACTTTTTTAGCGGACCAGTTTTTTGTTTGCGTTTCGGGCTTTTTAAGAGGAAGAGAGATATGGTTGCACCAGAGTTGATTAACTACTTCATGGCCGAAATGGCCTCCTGACTCCAGAGCAAGGAGCCTGATGGATTCCAGTCCAAGGCCTTCAAGAGACCGAGCATTCTGCTCGTCTTTTAATTTTTTTTCAACGCTATTTTTTGTTTCAATGAAAAGCGTACCCTTTTCGATAATCAGATCCACCTGAGCGTGTGTCGTTCCGGCCTCACTCATATTTTTTATGAGGTTGTTCATGATACGATAAAAAGAAGTCATTGAAACAAGCCAGAGGTCGTTATCATCACGACAATTGAGAGTATATGGAATATTTTTTTGTCCCAGATAAGTCTCCATCAATCCTTTGATCGCGGGAAGAACATCTTTTAAGGAAATATAAGATGCGTTTTCTTCAAGATTCTTATGTTTCATCTGATAGTGATCTTTGAGCATCATCTGCAGCGTTTTAATTTCTTTTTCCAGTGCGGAAATTTCGTGAGGTTCTATACCTCGATGGCACGCGCTTTTGTTTGAGAGAAAAAGAAGAAGACCATGAGTGAGATTAATGATGTCATGAAAAAACAATTTTTCAGTCAATAGACGAGGTGACGTTTTTTTAATTGGTAAAGACATGCAGTAATCCTCATTTTTCATAAGAGGACTACTGCATTTAGAGAGATTATTTTACAGGAATGTAAATAGCTCTCGCGCCTAGTTCCTCTTCAATGCGAAGAAGCTGGTTGTATTTTTCCATGCGGTCTGAGCGGCTAGCTGAACCAGTCTTAATGTGACCAGCTCCCGTTGCCACTGCAAGATCCGCAATGAATGAATCCCCTGTTTCACCCGAGCGGTGAGAAATAATGGCCTTATAATTGTTCTTAAAGCCAAGATCCATCGCTTCGAACGTTTCTGTTAAAGAACCAATCTGATTGACTTTAACGAGAATGGCATTTGCTTCACCGGCCTTGATCCCAGCTTCAAAAATCTTTTTGTTCGTTACGAATAAATCGTCACCGACAAGAATAACTTTTGAACCCAGCTCGCGAGTGAGTTCCTGCCAGCCCTGGTGATCCCCTTCATCCAGTCCGTCTTCAATTGAATATATCGGATACTTTGCACACAAATCTGAATAGTATTTAACCATCTCAGAAGTAGTTAAGCTTTTTCCTTGCATATTATATTTGCCGTCTTTGTAAAATTCAGAAGCTGCGGCGTCGAGAGAAAGTGAAATGTCCACACCTGGAGTATACCCTGCATTTTTAATCGCCTTCAAAATGCTTTCAATGGCTTCTTCATGTGAGTTCAAGCTGGGAGCAAATCCACCTTCATCTCCCACATTTGTCGAATGATTGGCATCATGGAGAACTTTTTTCAAAGCATGGAAAACTTCAACGCCTGCACGCAGGTTTTCTGCAAAAGATTTTTTCAGATGAGGAACAATCATGAATTCCTGAATATCGAGATTATTTGAAGCATGAGCTCCACCATTGATAATATTCATAAGCGGCGTCGGCATGATCAACTTCTTTTCAGGATTCGGAGCATGAAGTTTTTCAAAAAGATATTGAACAAGAGACATTTTTGAATCAAGAGCACCGGCGCGGCAAGCGGCCATTGAGACACCAAGAATAGAGTTGGCACCTAGTTTCGATTTATTGTCAGTCCCATCAAGCTCCAGCATGATCATGTCGATTTGTTTTTGATCAGTCACTTCCATTCCAATCAGTTTCGGAGCAATTTTTTCTTTAACATTAGCAACGGCCTTAAGCACAGACTTGCCCATATAATATGATTTGTCGCCGTCGCGAAGCTCCAGCGCCTCTTTTGATCCAGTTGAGGCTCCAGACGGAACGGCCGCACGGCCCATGTTTCCTGCTTCGGTGAAAACATCTACTTCTACTGTAGGGTTTCCACGTGAATCGAGAATTTGTCTGGCCTTGATTTCTGTAATCTTTGACATGCTTTAATCCTTTGGTGATTTGGGTATAAATGAGTCCCTGAAGGGTCCGTATAATTCTGATCGTTTCTTTAAAATCCACTGATTCTCTTTTGAAGAGTAAAAATAAAAGTCTTCGCTGCCGGAACGTTTTTCCGATTCTCCTTCCCCCTTGAGTAAATGCACAACTCTTTGGGCCACGTGAGCATCAGGAGAAATGGTTTTTACTCCAAGGTATTTCTCGAGCCGATCACGTACTAGCGGATAATGAGTGCAGCCGAGAATGGCAAAAGCGTAGTCTTTATTTTTAAGAAAGCTCATCTCCTCTTCAAAATCTTTTTGAAACTTTTCTGATTCCTGCAGTGAATTTCTGCTGTAATAAAATTCTTCAATAAGGCGAGCAAGATTTTTTAAACTGTAATGATCGATCTGCGATTTTGGATCCAGCCTGTCTTTCAAACGCTTGAATCGCTCCGATTTGCCTGTCGATTCTGTTGTCAGAACCATCATTTTTTTCTCATGCTCAGACAGTCCCTCGGGCATTTTATAGTAAGCATTGAGATAGGGCTCGACTCCGACAAAAGGGATGTCTTTGAATTTCTCGCGAAGCAAATCAATACTGGCCGCTGTGGCCGTATTGCAGGCCACAACAATCAGTTGCACCCCTTGATTTAATAATTCTTGCGTAATGGCAATGGCGCGCTCTGTGATAAATTCATCGGACTTCGGGCCATAAGGCGCATGGGCATCGTCGCTGACATAGTAGTACGTAGCTTCCGGTAAAGCTTTGAAGAGCTCTCCAAGAACACTGAAGCCACCAATTCCCGAATCAAAGACCCCGATCTTCATCATTTTTTGGCCAAAATTTTTGTCAGTGCTTTCCATATCAGGCAATATCTTAGTCAAAGAAATGATCAAAGTTAAGGATAAAAATGCCCTTCTTCTCAAAGTTTTCCGCAAAAGTTCTCGGTTTTTTTTCCGGTCAAAATGGCAAGTCTCCGCTGGAACAATTTGTTCACAAAATCCAAATGGAAAATCCGCACTGGATTTCTCTTGCGGCCAATAAAAAATCCTTTGAAGGAAGTGTTTTTACCCGCGAAGTTGAAGTGCGAACTCTAAAAAATGCAACTTTGATCAGACTGGCACTTTTAGGAGAAGACAGAATTTGGGGCCAGCTTTGGGTCAATCAAAACTCTCTGGGGAGTGGTACTTTTAAAAATGAACAGGAACATTCGGCTTCTTTCAATGGTCTCATCGATCAATGGATAGAAAAAAAAATTCACACTTATCAAAGAAAACTACAAGTCCTGGACGATAAAACTTTTACGGCCAATGAAATTTCCACTGAAGATAAAGCTTTAGAGTGGTTAAAAGTCAGTTTTATGATGCTTGAAAAAGGGGTTTTAAAAAGTTTTACAGATCCCGAATTGCTCTTTCAGTCTTTGATGTTTATGGGAGAAAATCCCAAAACTGGACTGGATGAAATCCGCTTGATCACATTTAATCTTGATATTAAATTTGAATTCCTTCCTAATCATTTGCTTCGTGTGCGCGTTTATAATGACAAAAATGAAGATTTTGGAGCTTCTAAAAAAGCAGCGCTTGAAGGCGATTTCAATTTTCGAAAACGAGAGATGCTTGATGAGTTAACCAGGCTTCTTTCGGCCCTTTCTTCAGGTTTTAAAATATAATTATTTTTTGGTCGCAATCGGTTTTTTACGATGACCGTTGAGTCCTGAGCAAAGTTCACAGGAAAGTCCGTCACATCCTCTGGCGGTGCAATGTTCTCTTCCATAAAATATGATTTGAAGATGTAATTTATTCCATTTGTCTTCGGGAAAAACTTTTTTCAAATCGGCCTCAGTTTGTTCTACGTTTTTACCGCTGGTCAACCCCCATCGCTGAGCGAGTCTGTGAATATGTGTATCAACGGGAAAAGCAGGGACATGAAAAACCTGGGCCATGACAACTGAAGCCGTCTTATGACCTACCCCCGGTAATGCTTCAAGATCTTCAAATGAAGCCGGGACATGACCGCCGTGTTTATCAATAAGAATTTGAGAGAGTTCATGAATGGCCCGTGCTTTTCTTGGGGCCAGACCGCAGGGACGAATAATATTTTCAATTTCTTCGACAGAGAGTTTCACCATCTTTTTTGGAGAATCCGCCTTTTTGAATAACAAAGGCGTAATGCGATTCACTCTTTCATCTGTACATTGGGCCGAAAGAAGAACGGCAATTAAAAGTGTGTAAGCATCTTTATGGTCCAGAGGAATGGGTGTTTCTGGATAAAGCTCTTCAAGCTTTTCCATGATAAATGCGGCCTTTTCTTTTATAAGTGAACTCATATCGGATTTTTTTACTCGGCTATTTTCTTATTTAGAGGGAATAAAATAACCACCTGCTTGCTGTCAAGGCCAGGTAGCTTTACAATTTTACTAAGATAACAAATTTCCCAGGGTGGTTATGTTTCGTAATCTTATTTTGACTTTCCTCATTTTACTTAATGTCTCTGCATTTGCAAATCCAAACAGCGCCAATGAAAATTTAAAAAAGACAATTAAGAAGGTGGCCCCGGCGGTTGCTACAGCAGGGACAATTGATTACAAATCAGGATGTGCAAGCTGTACACAAATAGGTCAAGCCTCAAAGACAGCGATGCTTTACTCAAAAGAAAACAATCAAAAAATTGATTTATCAGTTCTCACTGAAGACGAAGCAAAAAATCTTTTTGATGAGTTGGCAGCAAGAGATGATATTCCTTTTGGTTACCCGATGGACGGCTGCTACGCCCGCGCCCATAAAATGGTCCGCATCATGGAAGACCAGGGTATCATCGCCGGGAAGGCCTTCGTTGAAGGAAAACTTTACGTCGATACAAAGTTTGGTGAAGTTGGCTGGGGTTATCACGTTGCTCCGGTTGTCTTAGTTAAAGTTGGTGGAAAAATTATTCCTTATATTTTTGATCCGTCTCTTTTTGACAGACCGGTCTCTTTCGATACCTGGAAAGGAAAAATGCTTTCCAAGAAAAAAGCCCAATTTGAACGTGAATTCTACACAAACCGTTTTTCTTACGATCCTGATGACAAAGATGCAAAGTATTCTGACTATCAGGATGAGCATTTGCAGGATATGAATTCCACAAACAGAAATTTTTCGCGTATGCTATTTATGTATAACGAACAAATGAAGGATAAAAGAAAATGAAAAAACTCATTCTCGTTTTAGCGACTCTCCTCGTTTCAACTCCGCCCATGGCAGAAACAAGTATGAAAAATGAAATTACCGACTCTTTTACAGATAAAGTGAAGATGATTAATGAGAATGATCAGGAAATGGTCGTTCAATTCTCCCGTCACGCGGCCCTCTATAAGCTTCCAAAAAACAGCCCGCGCTATCAGGAAGTCAAATCTAAACTGGAAAAATTGAAAAAAGAAGAAAAGAAGGTTAAAGTTGTGGCAATTATTCCGATGATGGAAATCAAGGATGTCACTGAATAATAACTTCTCATCAGCCTATAGGACGGCACTGTGAAAATCGATGTAGTTCAAGACGCTAAAGACCACACTTACACTCTTACTGTAAAACTCGATCAGTTTAAAAACTTAAGAGAGTATGAAACAATCCACAATCTCATCAATGCCATTTCGCTGGACTTTGATCTCGATCCAGAAATCACCATCGAAGATTTAAAAAACATTGTTGCTGAAGCCAAGAAAGAAGAAGCTGAAGAAGTGACTTGCGAAATTGGCCCTGAAGGCATTGATATCGAATTCTAATTAATGATGTTTTGAAGTGAGTTGTTCACTGTTGGCCGTTGGATGCTTGATGGCCGACGGTGACGTTTGATGTTTAGTGTAAGCAACAAACTCCTTCATCCTACAACGGCCGGCCAACTTCCAACGGCCAACATCACCCATCCTACGCCGCGTCCTTATCACCCTTAAGTTTCTGATTGTACCACTCAGGCGCAAGAAAATGACTCTTCGGAAATGGAAGCTTGTTGACCACAATATCTTCAAAGAAGGTAGGAACGTAATTGCACGGAACCATTTCTCCGATATATTTTCCGGTGTCAGGATCTTTACCTGTTTGAACCCACCTGAAAATATCACGGGAAATATAATTCCCTCTTGAATCGATACCGAGAATTTCAGAAATATGAGATGTGCGGCGACCACCGTCGTGGAAGCGCGAACATTGAACGACAATCTGCATGGCCGAGCCGACCATTTTTCTGACTGCATCGGGTGGAATTTTGGTGTCACCCATGAGGCAGAGAGTTTCAAGACGAGTGCACGCATCGACAGGGTTGTTGGCGTGAACAGTTCCCATTGAACCGTCGTGACCGGTGTTCATAACCTGGATGAGATCGAGTGCTTCTTCACCGCGAACCTCACCGACGATGATACGATCGGGACGAAGTCTCATGGCCGAAATAACAAGATCGCGAATAGAAACTTCTGTGACTCCTCTTTCGTGGTCTGCTTTTCTTGTTTCGAAGTTAACGACGTGCTCAGCTTTAACCTGAAGTTCGGCCGCATCTTCAATAATAATTAATCGTTGTGTTTTTGGAATGCGTGAACCGAGAACGTTCAGCATCGTCGTTTTCCCAGACCCTGTTCCGCCGGAAACAATAATGTTTTTTCCCAGATAAATACAGATATCAAGAAAGCGCGCGGCCTCTTTTGATAAAGAACCAAACGCGATGAGATCATTTAATGTCAGCTTTTCTTTTGAAAATTTTCTGATGGCAACAGTTGTTCCGTTCTTCGCCATTGGAGGAAGAACGACGTGAATACGTGAGCCGTCAGGAAGGCGGGCATCGAGACGCGGATTATCTTTGTCGATACGACGTCCTACTGACTGAGCAATCGCTCTCATCGCTGAGACAAGTGCCTCTTCATTGTGAAATTCAGAATTGGTTTTATAAACGAGACCTTTCTTTTCAACGAAAATTTCTTTCGGACCGTTGATCATAATTTCAGAAACGCCGGCATCTTCAAGGAGCTCCTTGATCGGATAGAGAAACTGGTCAATGGCGTCCTTAAATACTGAAGACATAGTCTGATCTCTTTCCTTTTA
>DJVH01000080.1 GCA_002440825.1 Bacteriovoracaceae bacterium UBA6261
GACCTCAACACTGCCAGCGTTGCGCTCTCCCAGCTGAGCTACGGGCCCATTTTATTTGGATAATCTGAATTTATTGTAAGAAACAGAGTTCTGCAAGGTTTTCGCACCCAATTTCAGCAAAATTTATTCGGAATATGACGAAAATCTGACCCTCCGTGCTTCTAAAAGTGATTTGTTCCCGATACGATATAATGCTCACTATTAGAGAAAACTTAGAGGAATCCATGGGAATCTTTATTAATAGAACTTTGAATATGAAACGCATCAAGGCCATCGGCTTTGACATGGACTACACGATTGTCCGATACAACACAGAAGCATTTGAGAAATTTACTCACGGGGCCGTTTTAAAAAAACTAGTCTCTGAGAAAAAATATCCTGAAGAAATCCTGAAACTGGATTTTGATTTCAAGCGCGTTATCCAGGGACTGGTTATCGACAAGAAGAAAGGAAATCTTTTGAAAGTGTCGCGCTTTGGAAAAGTTAAATCTTCTTATCATGGGCTTCACCCGATCGATTTTAAAGAACAACAGAAAATGTATGGCAACGGAGTCATTGATCTTTCCGATCAGCACATCCAGTCGCTGGATACAAACTTTTCTGTTTCCAACGGAGTTCTTTATTCGCAACTTATAGAGCTTAAGAAAAAAGGTCTTCCGTTTCCGGATTTTGAAACACTCGCTGATGACGTAAAAGAAATTCTGGATCTCTGCCACTCCGACGGAACTTTAAAAAATGAAGTCCGCAATAATATTTCCACTTATATTATTCAGGATCCGGAAGTTGTTTCACTTTTGGAACGCTACAAGCGTTACGGAAAAAAACTTCTGGTTATAACCAACTCAGATTTTACTTATACAAAACTGCTGCTGGACTATACGATCAATCCTTTTCTTCAGGAGCACACGGACTGGTCTGAGCTTTTTGAAATCACAGTAACTCTGGCGAGCAAGCCGCGATTCTTCACTGTCAAAATGCCGTTTCTTTCCATCGATCCTTCTTCTGGTCTTATGAAAAACAGCGAAGGAAAAATTACTAAAGGGATCTATCAGGGAGGCTATGCCGGACGACTGCAAAAGGATCTTGGTCTTGAAGGAGACGAAATTCTTTATCTAGGAGATCATATCTACGGCGACGTCGTGAGTATCAAAAAGACGTTCAACTGGAGAACGGCCCTCGTTCTGGATCCTTTAGCAGATGAAATCGATGCGATTAAAAAAAGCGCGTCTATTCAGGCCGAAATCGACAAACAAATGTCCATTAAAGAATCACTCGAACATCGACTGAATGAAATCGACATCCGCAAGAATGAACTTCATGAAGATGTTTCAAAAGAAGAGCTCAATGCTCTTTTTACTGAAATCGATAAAGTGAACTCTGTCATTTCTGAATTGCTCGAGCAGCATAAAAAATATTTTAATCCTTATTGGGGAGAAATGATGAGGGCCGGACTTGAAGAATCGCGATTTGCCGATCAAGTTGAAAAGTACGCTTGTATTTATATGACGAAAGTCGGTGATCTGATTTCCTATTCACCGAGAACCTACTTCCGTCCATTCAGAAGAACGCTACCGCACGAACTTTAAAAATTGAGTGTAGATTTCCCAGGCCCGGGTCCCGTAGCCACCGGCCATGACATAGGCCTGGGGAATATTTCTTGTCTTTAAAAATTCAAAAATAATTTTATCTCTTTCGAGAAGCTGCTCTTTGGTAAGCTTAAGTTTTTCAGTGCTCTCCAGTTCATCCGCTTCAAAAGGATCTGCTCCATCAACAACGATGGCCAGATCGGCCTTGGGGTAATGAGTGTCGAGTTCATTCAACGCCTCTTTGAGTTTCGACAGATAGTCGCCTTCTTCTCCAATATCAATTCCTACGTCGACATTGCAGGGAATGAACCAGGGATCGCGCACCGAACCTGAATCAAGTGGCCATCCTTCTTTCATATGCAGACTCAAAGTCACAATGCTTTTATCTTTCTTTGTGATTTCTGCAGTCCCATCGCCCTTATGAGCGTCGACATCAATCACCCATGCCGTTTGAATCCTGTTTTCCTGCTGCAGTTTTCTTAGAGTGATGACAATATCATTGACCAGACAAAATCCTCTTCCGCCAAAGCTCATCGCGTGGTGCATGCCTCCACCCAGGAAGTAACTGAAACCGCTTTTTAAAGCTTCACCCGCACAAGCATAAGTCATGCCGACTTGTTTTAAGACAACATCAAACGCCCGGGTGAAATCTTTCTTCGCTTTTTTGGGATTATAACGATGGTAATGCCCGTCTTCGTCTACCAGTTCATAACAAGTCAGAATTTCTCGTTCAAGCTCAGCATAGGATCCAAAAAGTCTGTTCACAAAATCCGCATCGTGCGCAAGCAACAGATCTTCTTTTGTGATGGCCGGAATTTTTTCCAGCGGAAAATACTGAAGAGAAGGATCATCTTTTTTTAAAGCTTCAAAAACTTTTAAAGCGCGATCGTCTACTATCGGGATTTCGACACCGTATTCGGAAAATTTTAAATCGCAATCGGGATTGTAAAGAATCATTCGGCCGCCAACCTTTTTGCCTCTTCAAGCAGATCTTTCGAAGGAAGATTTTCCAGCGCTTGAAAAAGCGAACGAAGCTGCTCACTGTTTCTCGCTCCACATAGTGCAGTTGTGACTTCGTTAAATTGCAAATTGTGAGCTAAGGCTAGCTCGAGCCCGGTGTGTCCGTGCTTGTCTAATAAAGGCCAGATTTTTTTCATTGCATTGAACTTGGACTTGTTGTCGGCATTTTTCCACCACGGCGCCCACGAGCGGCAGTCAGAAGAGTCAAACTTTCTTTTTTCATCAACTCTTCCTGTAAGAATTCCCTTATCCAGAGTTCCCCAGCTCATGAAACTGATATTGTGTTCTTTAAGATAAGGAAAAAGATTTTCAGCAAGATTATTCTGAAAAAAATTAAATTCAGATTGTACCACTTCTACTTTTTCGACTTCTTTGCTTTTTTCCAGATCTTCAATCGTCGTATTGCATAGACCGATGTGTTTGATCTTCCCTTGGTCTTTGGCCCTGGCGAGCACTTCCAGAGGACGTCTGATATCCACATTGGCATCGGGCCAGTGAATCATATAAAGATCAATGTAATCGGTGTTTAGATCTCGCAAACTTTGTTCCAGCATCTTCTGGGTAATTTCCGGTTTGTTGGTCATGTCCACGCGCTTATTTTCATGCCAGGTCACACCCGACTTGGAAACGATGAAAACTTTTTCGCGATTCTGGCCGAAAGCTTTTCCTAGACGTTGCTCAGACAAACCAAATCCATAGATCGGGGCCGTATCAAAAATGCGCAGGCCCAGATCAAAAGCTTCTTTAAGCAAATCAATTGCTTCGCCCTCAGCAATATTTCCAAACCCGTAGCCTCCGCCTTCACCACTGATTGAAGCTCCACCAAAGGCCAGCGGAAGAGATGAATTTTTGATGTTCTTTAGTAATTGCGTCATAAGGCTTCTTTCCTTGTGAAGTTTGGGCGTTAGGTGTATTAATAGGCCCTGATTGAATTGATTTTCTTTTTATAACCTTCAATTCGGAAACACAATGGTTCTGCCGCACATTCGCCTTCTTAAAAGTCTGCTTTTTATTTATGCGTTCCTCATTTGTAAAACCTATGCTTCAGCTCCTGAGGAAACGGCCCTTTTCCCTATTACATCAAAGATTGACTCATTATTTGAGAGATCAAAAAATGTTTCGCCTGACCTGAAAATCGTGCGCCACTTTTATTCGCAAAAAAAAGCGGAGTCCGCCAACCGTGCGGGGGATTTTTTTCCTCAGGCCTATTTAAATTTCAAAAAGACCAAAGATTTTTACGAAGAACGAAACGCCCCTCTTCGCGCTCTGGGAATTTATACTTACGATTCTTCATGGGGAATCGACTACAACTGGAACTTGTTCAATTACGGTCTTATTCAAAATGCCCGCAAAACGTTCAGTGAAACAGACAAAGCGGAGATTGATGTTTTAAGCAAAGAAAAATCCTATCCGGTTTCGTTCAACACCAATTTGCTAAATTACCTTCTGGCCAAATACAAAAAAGCTGCCGTCTTAAATTCCTTAAAGAAAGCCGAAGCGGGTAAAAAAGAGGCCCAGCTTGGATTTGAACTCGGGCAAAAAACAAAGATCGACGTGCTTCGAACTGAAGCCAATCTTGTTTCGCTCGATTCCAAAAAAACAAGCTTCACTGATGAAGAACAAAATACAAAAAGTAAATTTCTGGAATTCTCAGGTCTGGAAAGCAATGATTTGGATTTTCTGGAAAATCTCAATGAAGAACAGACTCTCTCGTTGATTAATACACTCAGCAAATCTTTTGAAGTGAAAGGGGCTCCCCGATTTGAGAAGAGTCCAGTGCTGACGAGTTTATCTTACGAGCAAAAAATCAATGACATCTCTCTTCACTCGCTGACGGCACAGGAATGGCCTGACCTCAAAATTCAAGGATCCTATACAAACTCTGCCACATCCTGGGACAGATCCTTTCATGAGCCTTATCGCACGCACTCAATTGCCCTTGTTCTGACTATTCCGCTTTTCAACGGCGGTAGTCTGATTTCCTCAAACTTCGAGCAGTATCACGCACTGAAAACCAACGACTACACCTACTCACAAAGAAAACTGGAAACAGAAAATCAACTTAACAACACGCTGATAAAAATCAATGCGCTTCAAACACTGGTGAACTCCCTCACCCTGAACGTTTCTCAGTATGAAGAACTCTATCGTCTCACCTCCAAGTCTTACCAACTGGGGAAAAGCACTTTGCTCGAATTGCTGGAAGTTCAAGACAACCTTCTCGATTCAAAAATTGCTTTGGCCCAAAATAAAATTCAATACTACACGCTCTCACAAAATTATTTGTGGCAGGCAGGACTTCAATGATGTTTAAAAATCTTCTTATGATTACAGCTCTTCTGGTATTAGTTTCCTGCGGAGACAAAACCAAAGTAGAAGCGATAAAACTTGCTACCGGCTCAGTAGAGAGTACGGTCACAACTATCAACTCCGGAACAGTTGAGGCCCAATCGCAGGCCGAGCTTGCCTTTGGAACCGTGGGAAGAATCGCAAGAATTTATGTGAGCCTCGGCTCTACTGTCAAAAATGGAAAGATCATCGCTGAACTTGAAAATGCCGATTTGAAAGCAGTCTATAATGAAGCTGAAAAAGAGCTAGGGCGCGCAGAAGAACTTTATAAAAACGGCCTCGTTTCCATAGCTAATCTGGACAGTGCCAAACGCGCGCGCGAAGTGGCCCGACTGAATTATGAAAAAACGGTGATGAAAGCTCCCTTCGATGGAATGATAACGGCCATGGATCTCAAAGTTGGTGAATTTTATCAAAGTGCGACCAGCCTTGATAAAAAACCGGCAGTGCAGATTATCGATCTGAAAAAAAGAATTATCAAAGGTGAAATTGATGAGGTTGATTTGCAGAAAGTGGCCATTGGTTATTCTGCCAGAGTGAAAATCCCTGCCATGAAAAACCAGGTTTTTCAGGCCAAAGTTACCAATGTCGTTCCTTTCGTTTCAACGGCTAAAGATCAGGACCGCACCAGTCAGATTGAACTGGAAATCACCGACTCTAAAAGCGAAAACGGAAAGGAAGTTCTCATTCCGGTCGGCGCTTCCGCAGATGTTGAAATTATCAGTGAGACAAAAGACAATGTAAAAATTCTTCCGACAAGCGTTCTTATCGGAACCGGAAAAATCCGCAATCTCTATAAAATCATCGACGGCAAACTTAAAAAATCCGAAGTGAAACTGGGGCTGGGCAACTATGAACGCGCAGAAATTCTAGAAGGTGTCGCCCCTGCTGATCTGATTGCCAGACCACTTTCAGGTACAGAACTTTCAGATGGAATGAAAGTCGAGGTCACAGAAAAAGCATGGCCTTAATCGAACTCAATAACATTCATAAGAACTTCATTATGGGCGATGAAAACATTCATGCTCTTGATGGTGTCAGTGTCAAAATCGAAGAAGGTGAATTCACTTCGATTGTAGGAACTTCAGGCTCGGGAAAATCGACCTTGATGAATATCATCGGTCTCCTCGATCTGCCCGGTTCAGGTGACTACAAGCTCGACGGAAAAAGTGTTCCTCAAATGAGTGACGATGAACTTTCAAAATACAGAAACCAGAAAATTGGTTTCGTATTTCAAAGTTTTAATCTTTTGCCAAAAGCCACTGCACTCAAAAATGTCGAAATGCCGATGCAATACGCTTCCGCTTACAACAAATCCCTGACTGATGCGACCATCAGAAAAATGGCGCTGGAGACACTTGAAAAAGTAGGACTCGAAGCAAGAGTCAATCACTTGCCCAATGAGCTCTCTGGCGGTCAAAGACAGCGCGTGGCCATTGCCAGGGCCCTGGTGAATAATCCGAAACTGCTTCTGGCAGATGAACCCACTGGTGCGCTCGATTCCAGAACAACGGAAGAAATTCTCCAGCTCTTTGAAGAACTCAATCGCCAGGGAGTGACAGTCATCATCGTCACTCACGAAAATCATGTGGCCCAAAGATGCAAGCGCATCCTTCGCATGTCAGACGGAAAAATTACTGAAGAAAGTCGTCAACCGGAGAAGAAGGCATGATTTTTCGAAAAATTCTGCTCAATTCAGGTGAAGCTATCGTTGAAAATAAACTCCGTTCTGCTCTGACGATGCTGGGAATGATTATCGGAGTAATGGCCGTCATCCTTCTTGTTTCGGTCGGAACTGGCGCCAAAAGATACATTACTTCTGAATTTGAAAGTCTTGGCACCAATGTCATCATTGTTCAGCCCGGAAAAACTGATAAAAAAAATTCCATGGGCCCTCCGGTGACTTCGAGCAAGGGCAAACTCACCATGTCCGACGTCGAGGCTTTACAAAAAAATTCACAATCGCTGTCAGCTGTCTCGGGTGTCATGTTCGGTGCCGGTGTTGTCAAAAATGATCAGGCCACAAACAACATCAACATTCTCGGTGCCAACGATCAGTTCAACCGCATTTTCAACATGACTATCAGTGAAGGCAGTTATTTCAGCAAAGAAGATGAGGATGCCGGCAGACGCGTTGTTGTTTTAGGCCATACAGTAAAAGAAAATCTTTTCGGTTCCAACAATGCTCTCGGACAACTTGTGAAAGTCAATGAAAGCGAACACAGAGTCATCGGGATCATTAAACCGACCGGTGATAAACTTGGTTTTAACGTAGATGATATGGTTTTTATCCCCACGAGATCGGCCTTGCGTTTGTTCAACACAGACAGATTGTTTGGAATCAGAGCTGCGGCCAAATCCAGAAATGGTCTCGACGATGCCGTTGCGGAACTGACCGAAATTCTCAAAGAGCGACATAATAACGAAGAAGATTTTACGATTGTCACTCAAGTCACGATGATGGAAAGCATGAACACCATTCTCAATATGCTCACCTACGCTCTTGCAGCGATTGCCTTTATTTCCATGCTGGTGGGAGGAATCGGAATCATGAACATCATGCTGGTTTCNNGAAAGAACGCGCGAAATCGGAATTCGACGTGCGGTCGGCGCCCGACGCAGCGATATTTTGAAACAATTTATGGTTGAGGCGGTCGTTATTTCTGTTTCGGGCGGACTTCTGGGAATTCTGATTTCTGAATTGATCACCCATACATTACATATCTTTCTTCCTAATTTTGATATGCGTCCGCCGTTTTGGATTATCCCTCCGGCGTTTCTGCTTTCGTTTTTGACGGGAGTTATTTTCGGAGTCTGGCCGGCACGCAAGGCCGCACACATTCAGACGATCGACGCTTTAAGGTACGAATAATGAAATTGCTAACGTTTGCTCACAGAGGAGAAGCTCAGGCTTTCTTAACGGCGGGACATTATAAACCGGTCGATTTTCTTTTTGAAGGCCTTTTGAAGTCAGAACACAGTTTTCTATTGATTACCGGCGAAGGTGTTCAAACAACGTCGGAAAAAACCATTGCCGTTCTCACACGCTTTAATGATGAGATTGATGAAATCTACAATATCGGCGTGGCGGGAAGTTTGACAGAGAAATTAAAAAAAGATGACCTTCTTTGGATCCGCACCTCTTTTGCTCATCATGCAGAAAGACTGGAATTTAAATCATTCACATCTGAGACTGTAACTGCCACCCACGACTGCATGACAGCGTTTACCCGCGTCCTGCTTCCGCAAGAAAGAAAAAAACTCAGTTTGTTTGCCGACCTGGTGGACCGCGAACTTTGGGCCGTAGCCTCGGCAGCGCATTTATTCAAAAAGCCCTTTCAATCTTTGAAAATCATTTCTGATGATACCCGCTCTGATCATGAAGACATCTGTAAATTTGTTAAAGAAGAAGCTCCTCGTTTTTCAGAAAAGTTATTGCAGGAATTTAAACGCAAAGAAGGTCTAACTTCTGTTGAGCTCCACGCTCCGGCCACACAATTTATCGTCGATAAAGATTTTTATTTTACTGTCTCACAAGAGCGAAAGCTGTTCTCAACACTTGAAGGTTTGCGCCTGCGCGGAACAAGCGAAAAAGAACTCTTCTCTGATCCTTTCGTTCTCGCTTTAAAAGAACAAGAACTTCTTCCCAAAGAGCGCACCAGGCAGCTGCTTTTGTTTTTGACAGAAAAACTTAATCCCATTTCTAAAATTATCCGCGAAAACATTGAAGAAAGTTTAGCATCTTTGAAAGAAGCCCGCATTCAGACAACGTACGATAACGATTTTGAAGAAGACTGGCTGAACCTCTCTGTGCGCATCCAATCGACAAGAGATCTTGAACGCGTTAAAAATGCTTTGAAAATTTTTTCATACGAAGATTTCAAAAAAATACTTAATGGCGAATTCGATGTTTGAAGTTATTTACGTTGAAGAACATATGTTTCAGCATCCCAAGGTGAAAGAAATACTCGCCAAATTTCCTTCTTCAGAAGTGAAGACCATTCATAAAATTGAAGATGTTTTCGGCAGAGTTAAAAAACCTTATCTGCAAAAAAGAACAAACTTGAATCTCTTTTTAGGAGAAAAAAAAGGACAGCTGGTCAAGCCTGCCCCTCCGGCTTACGGTCTCTCAGGAGAGCCTCATTTTTATTTTGTTCATGCCTACAATTGTATTTATGAATGCAATTACTGCTACCTTCAGGGGTATTTCCATTCACCGGATATAGTGCTTTTTCTCAATCACGAAGAAATTGGAGAAGAAATCAAGGCCATCGCTCAGAAATGCCATGAAGACAATCCGGACAAACATGTCTGGTTTCATGCGGGGGAATACAGCGACTCCCTTGCTCTGACAAGTTTGTCAGGTGAATTAAATCATTATTTCAAATTATTCAAAGAACTGCCTTATGCCCGACTTGAACTGAGAACAAAGTCTGTGAACATCAAGGAACTCTTGAAAGAGAATCCCCTTTCTAATGTCATTACAAGTTTTTCACTTTCACCCGCTCAGAGAGTCAAGCTCAACGATTTGAAAACGCCCCCACTGAAAGCTCGTCTTCAGGCCATCGGTGAACTTCACAAAAAAGGATTCCCTATTGGGATTCATTTCGACCCGATTATTTACGACGATCATTTTGTCGAAACGTATGAAGAACTGATTGATCAGCTTATCGAAGTTCTGCCTTCTGAATTCATCGAATATATCTCCCTTGGTGTAGTACGCTTTACCAAAGAAGTTTTTCAAAAGGTGCAGAAAAATTATCCAGATTCAGATTTGCTCGCCCAGGAATTTGTCCGAAGTTTTGACAATAAAATCCGTTACAGCAGACCTATGCGGTTATGGATGATGGGAAAAATAAAAGATCAGCTGATGTCACGAGGAGTGGCTGAAGAAAAAATTTATCTGTGTATGGAAGACACTGATCTTGACCCGATGGTAAAAGAACGTGATAAAGAATAAGACATTGCTCTCTCAGGGTTATATTGCTGTTCAGTTTCCATTGGAAACTCAGGTAAAAACATTTGTGCTGGAAAAAAGATGGAAGGAACTCGATCAGTATTTTCTGGAAATTTCAAAACCTGGCGGACAATTGCGAGAGTTTCTCAATGAATTTCTGGACTATGAAAAGCTTGAGCACATTATAGCTATCAGAACTGCACCTTTGGATGAAGAAGGAATCTGGCATGATGACGGCTCACGTTTTTTAGGTTTTTCCCTCTCACTCAATCTTTATCCGGAAACGATTTCAGGAGGAAACCTCTTCTTTAAGAAAAAAGAGGAAAAAGACAGCGTCGTTTTCCCTCCACAGTCCTTTGGAACTATTATTCTTTTTTTATCAGGTCTTTTTGGTTATGAGCACATGGTGAGTGCTGTTACGAGCGGTGAACGCATCGTGATTGCAGGCTGGTGCAGTTCAGATTAATTCTTATCGAAGAATTTCTTTTAACACTCTTCCTTTATTATGGGCCGGTAGTTTTGATTGCAGCAAATGCAGGATTGTTGAATATTGATCAACGTGATTGATGGGTTTGTCGATGGAGAAATTCTTTTTAACTCCTGGACCTTTAATCATGAAAGGAGTCCACATCCCTTCTTCACTTGAAGGAATCACACTTTGTTTATAGCCACCTTTTAAAGAATCTTTGAAAATAATATTATCATCAGTAATATCTTCGACCCAATTGTAGTGAGCAGCGTTCGCAATGATGAGATCTCCTGTGCGATCAGGTGGCAAAAAAAGCACACTCGATTGCTCCCTTTTCAAAACCTGAGCAAGAGGTTTAAGTCCATTGTCATCTTTGAGCTTCTCTAGTTCTTCCATGACCTGATTTCTGAGTGCTTCATACTCAGGACCGCTGGCGTGATGATAAACTTTATCAAGTCCATCCGGGTGAATGTAGATATTGTCCATCTGAAGAAAAACAACTTTTGTTCTTGCCCAGTCGATTTCATATTCGCCGGTCCGCTTATTGTATTTATAGTTCAGCCAGCCTTTTTTTGCGAAAAGATTATTTAAGCGCACTTCTTTATAAAGCGGAATAGCGCCGTGATCAGAACTGAATACAACATAAGTATTTTCATCACAATGATCCAGAATCGTTCCTAAGATGGTGTCAATGCCACGATACATTTTCAGCACTTCATCCCAGAGAGCGCTTCGTTGTTCTTCTGTGACCTGTTTGTACTTGGGACTTTTTGGATCGAGATACGGCATCCACCAACGACTGGTCAGCATCTGATTGGGCGTATAAATACTCTGAATGATCACATCGCTGGAGGTTGTCTTTATCAGATAGTCCGCCATTTTATTATGCCAATCGAGCGAAAAATCTGCTTCTTCAATAAAGGTCTTCTTATCTTCATTCAGATAGATCAGCTGAGGAGGATAGTTGTCCACAAAATCCACAGCGGGGCCGGTCGCCTCTCGAATACTGCCATAAAGATAATTGGGTTTGACCAGAAATTCGTTCAGGTGATTATAGAGAAATCTCACCCTGAAATAATCTTTCTTTCCAAGCTTGATAATCTTGATTTTCATTTCAGTCTCAACATTGACTGAAGAAGCGTCACGTTCCCACTCCATCTTTTTGGGTGTGTATATATTGTAATCGTTTTTCAATTCCCAATTGAGCGAGACAGGAATCCACTCTCCCCACTCGCCTTCGGCGAGATCGGTGAGAAGTTTCTTTTTGTCTTTTGAAAATAAAATCCGGTCATAATTTTCAACTCCATCGTTTGTTGAATCGTAAATTAATCCGAAAACAGGTTCTTTCCAATTGATGAAGTTAACTTCTCTTTCGGGAGAAAAACTTTTTACTTTTAAACTCCAGCCTGTTGGTTGACTGGTTTTTAAAAATTTAGTCAGCTCACTTCCAAAATTAAAGACGCGTTTATTGAGTCCCGTTTCCACTTGTAGTTTTGCATCTCCTTCCGAATGAAAATTAATGGCAGGAAATTCAATACCCCATCCGCCCCAGCGTCCTTTAATTGTTATGCCCTCATTGAGTTCAGGTGGAGTTGATCCGGGAATGGAAAGAAGTGAAACAAGCATTTTTTGTTCTTCAAGCGTGTACCAGATCGGGGGAACTTTTTTTGCCTGAGAAGTGAATCCGCCTTTAGATACCATCTGCAGAGGATAACCTTCAATTCTCATCGGTCCATCAGCAATACCGTGAACATCGGGTGTCGTTCCGGTCATAAGAGTCGCAAAATTCGTCGGAGTATGTCCCGGAAAAACGGGAATAGAATAACCGTAAGATCCTTCATCCATCAGTCTTTTGATGTTTGGTAGCTTGCCTTCACGGGCCCACTCGTAAATTTTGAAGGTCACCGGTTCTGCTCGAAATCCATCCGGAACAAACCAATAGAGTTTCACTGGTTTTGACTGGGTCTTCTGGTGATCTTTGGAATTCAGCGCCTGAAAGCCCCAGACCATTCCCAGAAAGGTCAACGCGACAAAAACAATGGTGGACTTAGATGGTGATTTCTTCATATGATTAATTAAGTCTAAACAACATATTCACTCAATGACAACGTCAAAACTATGATTAAATTTTTTGGTCTGCCCATTATCATTGCTTTTATTCTTGGATACCTTATTCCCTATGCAGCGCTTGCCATTTCTCCTTATGCATTCATTATTTTATTTTTGATGATGACCTCTTCTACAATTGATATCAACTGGAACAGACTTGGCCGTTTTAAAGAATACCGGGCAGAGTTGATTGCCGGTCTTTTCTTTTTATTTCTTTTTTTTCCGCTGATGCAGTGGTTTCCCGCCAGACTATTGATCAAGGAAGAATCTCTTTTTTATGGGGCCACACTGGCTTCGCTTTGCCCAGTTGCCATCGTTGCACCTAACTTTACAAGAATCCAAAAGGGCGATGAAATTCTTTCTTTTCTTTTCATGATTCTTTCGATGATTGTTTTTCCCTTAATGGTCTGGCTGGCGTTGATTCTTACCCGACAAACGCTGCACTTGCGTCCCATTATCATCGATATGTCATTGCTCGTTCTTTTTCCGCTCCTTGCGGGATTTTCTCTGCAATTGATCGACAGAAAAATTCCTTTTCTTCACTACTGGCGAAGAGTGGCCGCCGAATTTAATATGCTTGCCATTGCAGTGCTCGCTTTTATTTACCTGGGCGCCTCAGTATCGAAGCTCAATTTAAACTACACATCGTGGAAAGAACTTGCCGCCGTTCTTATCGTCATTTTCTTTCAGGATTTTGGAGTGTACTTTCTTTCAAAATTTTTAATGAACAGATTGTTTGAGGCAGACAAGGCTGAGGCCCTTGCGATTTCACTATCAATGAAAAATCTGGCCGTCTCAGGCGCTATTCTCTTATTTTATGATCCAAAAGCATCACTTGCTTCGGCCCTGGGCTTTTTTGTGCACGCGTTGTTCTTCAATTTTCTCGCAGTCAAAAAAGCTAAAAAGTAATCACCTGGTCGATATAGTTTTTCACATCATCGAGATGGTGTGTAATGAAAATGACTGTAGTTCCCTGTGCGCGAAAGCGAGGGATCATTTCTTTCAATATTTCCTCCCGCAAAGACTGATTGAGTGAACTGAGTGTTTCATCAAGAATAAGAACTCTGGCGCCGACTAATAAGGCCCTGATAAGAGCAAGTCGCTTTTTCATCCCACCCGAAAGCTCATGAGGATAAAGGTTCATGGAATCATTGAGATGAAATGTTTTTAAATGCGAAAGGATATTTTCTTCTGTGGCCCCGATGAATCTCAACTGTTGATTGACAGTGAGCCAGGGAAATAAATCATCTTCCTGATGAACAATGAATATATCTTTTGTCGGTTTCGTGATTTCTTTATCGCCGAGAACAATGCGTCCGTGATCAGGTTTAAGATGTCCGGCAATCAGGTGAGCGAAAGTTGATTTTCCTATTCCTGAAGGACCGACAAGGGCGTAAATTTTTCCAAGCTCAAGTTCCAGTGAAAAATCGTTGAAGATAATTTTCTGCTCGAAATGAAATGTCAGCGATTCAACTTTTAAGGCATCCATTTGACCACCTTCTTCTGCAGCTTGCTCATGCCCCAGCTCAAAAAATAACCGATCAGCGATATGAAAATCATATCGACAACCATTCTTTCAAACTCCAGGTTCTGACGGTTGAGCTGAATGGAATAACCCAATCCTGAACTTCCGGAAATCATTTCTGCCGCAATAATAGACATCCATCCCATCGCAAGACCGACACGCATTCCGGTAAAAACCTGAGGAAGAATGGCCGGCAAATAGATTTTAAAAAGCATTTGGAAGTAAGTGAGCTCCAGCGATCGGGCCACGCGGAGAATTTCAATTTTTATTCCTGAAAGCGCTTCATATGTATTAGTGAAAACCGGAGGAAAAACTCCGATGAAAACAATCGCCCAGGAAGATCGGTCGCCAATTCCCATAAGAAGGATCACAAAAGGAATCCAGGCAATGGGGGGGGGAAATTTCGGAGCATCCAATATGAGATTGAAGAGAAAATTGCGCTTTAAAACCTGAGGCAGACTGAAGCGCAAAAGCCCGGCGACTATGCCAAAAAGAAAGGCCAGGCTTCCGCCGCAAAGAACGCGCAGAAGACTGGCCCAACAATTAATTAAAACTTCTTGTGTTAACACATAAGTATTATTTCACGTAATCGTTAGAAACAAAATCCTTCATGTTAATTTTCTTTCCACCAGTTAAGCCTGAAACAAAATCAGCAGCTCTTTGAAGAATTTCAAAGTCCTCTTTGTTGAAAGTGACTCTGATGTCTTTGTCAGATTTTGCTTTCAAGTTCGGCTCAAAAACTGTTGTCTTGGCAAGAACAGTTGAATCCACTCCTGCAAGCTTCGCTTCTTCAATAAACCACTTGTCCGCTTCCTGAGTATGAGCTTTGTAATATGAGTAAGCTTCTTTTAAAGCAGCCGCTAGATTTTTTGCGACACCTTTGTTGCTGGCAAGAAAGTCTTTGTTCATCAATACAAGCGCACAAACTTTCCCGCTGTCGATTGTTCGCGCCAGAGCGGCCACTTCAAACGACGCCGGAGCTGGATCAAATCCGGCAAAAGCATCAAACTGATCCCACTTGACCGCTTCTTTGCCGCCTTTTTTTAAAAGAGGGGCCTGCTCGGCCATAGCAAGATTGATGATTTTTACGTCAGCTTCAGGGTTCAGACCGTGGGCCTTAAGGTTTTCAAGAAGAACTCTTTGAGCTGCGGCCCCGACTGGTAGCCCGATTGTTTTTCCTTTCAGATCCGCGAGAGTTTTAATGGGCGACTTAGGTGGAACATACGTGGCCGTGCGATTGTACATAAGACGTGAAACACCGACCCAGCCCTTTTCTTTAGAAAACAAAGTCGCCGCAGGCTGATCGGCAGTTAAAACGACGTCAATTTGTCCTGCCAGAGCAATCTCATTGAGTTCCGGACCAAAACTTTTGCCCACAAACTCTGCTTCCAGATTGTGCTTTTTTAAAATATCAGTGTGTTTCCAGATCTGGACGATCTGACCTTGAATGGCCCAGGGAACCTGCCAGCCCACGCGGATTTTTGTTGCACTATGTCCATTAAAGGACAAAATGATGAGCATAAGGCCAATTAAAACCTTCATAAAGCGACTCCTTTTAGTGTTGTTGTCTAAATGATTTCCGATTTTTTGTAGGCCCGCAATGAATTTTTTTGATTTATAATTGTCCCTTGTCTTATGCATTTAACTCTGCTACATTAACCACTCTTTTAGATTAAAATTTTTGGATTATAAGGATTTATTATGGCACGCACATGTGATTTAACAGGTAAGAAGAGACTGGTAGCCAACAAAGTTTCTCACGCTAACAATAAGACAAAAACTAAGAAGCAAGTAAACCTTCACACTAAAAAAGTGTTCGATCCAGAAACAAACTCTGTGATCAAATTGAAGCTTTCTGCTGCTGCGATCAGAACTCTTGATAAAGTTGGTTCGATCTCAAAATACGTAAGAAAAAACAAACACCTTTTCATGTAATTTGAAATAAAAAAGGCTCCTTTCGGAGCCTTTTTTTTTGCCTTTTTTTAGATTCTACTGAACTTCAACAGACTCAATCTTAAATCCCCACTTATTGATCGATCTATCAGAAATAAAGTTCAATTGAACTGTATTTCCTTCGATATAATCCGTCGTGTAGTTCTCACCTGTCCCTGATACTTTCTCAACTGTATTTCCAGCTGCATCTGCCATGCGAACATAGTCGTAGCCTGATTCAAGATCAAACTTTGCTACTTTTACGCGAACATATTTTGCGCCTGGGAAAGTCAGTGTTCTGGAAACATTCGAGTTTTCCTTGTATGGGTGCTCCGATTCGAAGGTCTGGTCTAGTTTTACAAGTGTCCAGCCATCATTTCTAGGACCTGATCTCTCTGGACGTGTGTCTGTAAGAAGATTGTAAGCGTCAATGCGAGAAGCTGTTTGTGTTTTTCCACGAAGAGCGGCCACCGGAACACCTGTCATTGTTAAACGCTCTCTCATTTGAGCAAACGGCATTCTGCCTTCTTTAGAAAGAAGGAGTCCTAAAACACCTGAGACGTGAGGAGTCGCCATTGATGTTCCTGACATAATTTCATAACCACCGCCTTTAACAGTCGAAAGAATATTGTGTCCTGGAGCTGCAATATGAACTGAGTTGCGGCCATAAGATGAGAAGTAAGCGAGATCATTCTGTGCTGTGAGTGCCGCTACTGAAACGACGTTCGCTACATCATAGCTTGCTGGATACGATGGCGTTGAATCGTTGTTTGAAGAAGAGTTTCCAGCTGCTGCTGTGAAAATAATTCCTTTGTCAGCTGCTCTTTGAATCGCTTCGTAAAGTGCTTCAGAACGTCCGCCGCCGCCCCATGAATTGCTCATTAAATCCACATTCAGGTTTGTGGCGTAATCAATCGACTTCACTGCGGCCTCAAGAGTTCCAGAGCCGCCGGCATCAAGAAATTTAACCGGGATCATTGTCACTTCTGACATTACACCGGCCACACCAACTTTGTTGTCATGAAGAGCACCGATTGTTCCTGCACAGTGAGTCCCGTGTCCGTTGTCATCCATTGCATCTTTTGAATCGTTGGCGAAATTGTATCCATGTTCTTTGTCGACGTTCGCTTTTAAGTCAGGATGGTTGTAATCAATACCGGTATCAATGATGGCGATACGAATATTGCGTGCGCCTTTAGTGATGTCCCATGCTTTCATTGCATTGACGTCGGCACCTTCCACTCCAGCTTTACCTTGCGGCTCGTTTGATCCTGTATTGCGAAGACCCCAAAGCTGACCGAACGAAGGATCGTCTGGCGTCGCAGAGAGAGTTTCAGCGAAAGGAGATTTTTCCAGTCTCTTTTGAGCAAAAGATTTTTCTTTTGGCATAACTGCAGCTGAGTAAATATAGTTTGGTTCAGCGTATTCAACTTCAGGATTGCTTTTTAAAGCGGCGATCGCGCCAGTCAGAGACTTCTCTCCTTCCTGTACTTTAAAAACATTTAGTTTTTGATAAGAAAGTTTGATTTCTCTTGAAGCTGTTAAACCAAAAGTTGAGAAACCTTTTTTGCTCAAAAAGTTCTGTGCGCTCACACCTGGTTTTAGTTTAACAATGATTTCACCTGGAACGTGTTTAGCGAAATCTGCAGCGTTTGCTCCTGCCATACCCGCTACAACAGATAAGACGATCGGCCCTAATAGCTTCTTACTCATACTTTCCCTCCTTGGAATACAAGAGTTTTTCTGTCTGCTTTAAGTTGTGTGTACCTTTTAAGCTTAAACGACCAAAGACTTTTGCCCAGCTTTTTACGCGGAGGGTATTTTTTTCCGAAATGGTCCGATACTTTATTTTTTTCCCAGAATTGAGAGAATAACTTTCATGATACACAACAGTTCATCTGACCCAGTACTCATTAAAAAAATCTCACTGAAAATCTGGTCTCTTAGAGACGAGATTGAAGCGCGTATTAAAGAGAAAGTGGAAGCTGGCCAGCCAGTTGATGAAAATGAAATCATGCAGATTCGTGCCCAATACACTCAAAAAGGGGCAACTGCGACAGTTCTTCCTCTTAAGACAAATGCAGAATTGGATAACGGCGAAGATGAAATGGCCCGTGCGATGGCGGAGGCCATGAATAGCGAAGAAAATGCGGAAGCACAGCCGGAAGAAAACGCAGAAAACATTGCTGCGGCCACAAGTGAAGGGGAAGACAATGTTGTTTCCTTAAATCCTGGAGCTACGGCCCAGGACGAAAATATCATTACGATCAGTCTCGATGCTCCCAATATTCCCGAAGACAAAATTGCTAAAGGGAAAACTGTTCTTTCAGAAATCAGTATGGAGAAGATGTTTTTCTTCTGTAATAAACCTTTTACTGAAGGTCAGAGCATTGTGATTCAGTTTTGTATTCCAAAATCTTTTATTGTGAATGCAGATATCCTCTACTGCCGTCCCTTTAATTTAAAAAGCAGAATTATCTCTCAAAATAATTACACTCACCGCGCCCTCATCCGTTTTAAATTTCTGAAGGAAGGAGAACGCGCTCTGCTTCGACAATTCCTACAGTCAATTGAACCTGATTTGACCAAAGTTGTGAAAAAAGCTGCTGCAAAAGTTGAAGAAGAAGGCGGATCAGATTTCGGCGAACTGGATGATTTAGGTTTATAAAATCCCTTTCTTTGATTATGATTGAGGAATGAATAAGCGTAAACTCATCTCCAATCTAGTCCTTCTGTGCTTTTTTCTTTTAGTCGGAGCTGCGGCACTCCTCACAGATATTTTTCAAAATCCTCTGAAAAAAGGAAGTCCTGTTATTGAGCAGGTTCGTTTGTTCACCAACAACGACCTCTCCACTGTTAATAAGATTATCTTGAAAAACAAATCGGGTGAATTTACCTTTGAACGCGATCCCAACAATCAAATCTCGCCATGGCACATGACTGCTCCGCGGGATATTTCGGCCAATTCAGTTTTTATAGACAAGCTTTTTACATCGCTTTCTTTTTCAAAAGTTAAAAAGGTTTTTCCTGAAGAAAAAATCAATTACTCTAATTTTTCACTCGATAAGCCGACTTCCACTCTTACATTGGTTGATCAAACGGGAAAAACAACCACCGTTCTCGTGGGTCTGATGAACACAATTGATAATTCGACTTATCTCAAAGTCAGCGGCCGCAGCGGAATTTTTCACGTAGATGCTCCAAGTGTTTCGCTGGAAAATGCCACGATTGTCGATCTGGTTGAATCACAAATCATTTCCATTGATCTCGAAACGATTCTCTCCTTCCGTATTTATCAGGGGGCAAAAAGAACAACACCGACTTTTGAAATCAAGAAGAAAAATGAGATCTGGTACGATCGCGATAACAATCAACTCTCTTCAGACAAGATTGATGATTACTTAAATGAGCTCTCTGTTCTCAAGAGCACTTTTATCGTCGATAAACCGACAGACGCTCAAAAGCGTCAGATTGCAATTCTATCGCGCAATCCTTCTATGATTGTTTCAGTGGAAGACAATAAAGGACATGTCATCGATTACAATCTCAGCACAACAATCCGCGATTTTTCAGATGTAGATCTGAAAAATGAAGAATATTTCGTTGTCACTATCAGCAATAACAATACTGCTTATATTGTGAAGAAGTCTTTTTTAGAATTGTTCAATCGAAAAGCTGACAGCTTAAAGCCTGTTACGCCTACGGCAGCTCCTGTTGCTCCTGTTGCTCCAAAAGTTCCAGTAGCTCCGGTCGCACAGTAGACTATCAGCCTGTTTTTTTCTGAACCAGTCTTGAATTAGAAGGAAGGGCGTTTTCTTTCTGCAGTTTTTCCGGATCAACAAAAACGTTGATGAATTTTTCTATCAAAATTGTGTTGTAACGTTTGATACCATTTTTATCCATCAGGATTTTTCTCAGGGCCTCTGTAGGTTGAATCTTATGATCCACCATCATATGAACAAAATCGTCCGCCAGACAAACGATATTGGATAATGTCAGAATCTTGTTTCCTTTTTTCTGGAAAGGAAATCCGCTTCCATCATAAGCTTCATGGTGTTGCAGGACGATTTGTTTAATTGAGTTGTTGATCGCACGATTCGGCTCAATTAACTGCACACCGAGTTCAGGGTGCTTTTTATACTCTTCCAGTTCTTCAGGAGTCATGTCATTTGGACGTTTAGTAAGAAGCTCTTTAGGCAGCAGCATTTTGCCAATGTCGTGAAACATACACGCCATCGCTGTGGTTTCGATTGTGGTCTTTGATTGCCATTCAAATTGCTTGATGATCGCAGTTGAATACAGGGTGACAAGGAAAGCATGAGAATACGCAGTAGGATCAAAATTCTGAAACGAACGAAGCGCCTGATAAAGATTATCTTCACCTTCGATCAGTTTAAAGACGGTTTCGCAAACTTCTTTTCCCTGCTCCACCACTTGTGGTTTTAAACCAACAGTGAAGGCTTCTTCTATAAATTTTTCCGAGACGTTTTTTAGCTGGTTAACTTTGTTGTAAACAGGCACAGCTCCATTATCGATGAGCTTCTTTGCCAGAAAGTTATTGTATTGAACGAATTTTCTTCGATCGCTGTTGTGGAAATATAGAAATTCGACTTTCTTTTCATTTTTATATTTATCAATTCGTTCTTTGGAAAAGGCATCGCCTGAGTGAAGAATTTTGAGATATTTATCCGTGCCGAGCTTGATATAAATATCAAACAAAACGGCTTGCGAAGAATAGAATTCATCTATTTTGATTTTGGTGAATTGATCATCATTTTGAGAAACTTCCTGCTCTTCACTTGTCCCCTCTTTTTTGGAAACATTGGCCATGAGATCGCCCAGCGATTGATGTCCTTCCAGAAGCTCTTTGAGAAGACTTAATTCAAAGGGAAGAATGGCCAGTTCAGCGACGCCCAACTTCTGCATTTTTTCTTCAGAGACTTCACCTTGATCGAGAAGTTCTTTTCTCGCCATGATGATGACACGTTGGCTGGGATAATTGGTTTTGATGAATTTAAGAACCTGAGCTGCAGAGTGATTGCTGGTATCAAAGTTCATGATGACGGCAAAATACTTGTCATTGTACAGAGCAAGCTGCGCTTCACGACCATTCGTGACTGCATTGACTTCATACATTTGTTCCACGAGATACTTCTTGGCATTGCCAAGCCAAGTTTCATCTGGATCAACTAAGAGTACTTTTAAGGCCAAAATAATTTCCCTGATAAAAGGTTTTTTCCGGTCAAAACCTTATGAGAAATTATCGGTAAAATGTGTTGAATTCTAAAATAAAAAAGTGGCTGAAACTCGCATGAATTTCAGCCACTTATCTTATTTGTATTCTAAATAAAAAGACTACTTAATTTCTTTGTGTACAGTATGACGCTTTAAAAACGGATTATACTTCTTAAGTTCAAGACGATCAGGTGTCGTTTTCTTGTTCTTAGTAGTCGTATATCTTGAAGGAGATTTTCCTTCTTTTCTTGCTTCTGTACATTCTAGGGTTACAATAACTCTAGCACCTTTCTTTGCCACAACATGCCTCCACGTCGAAATTTTAAACGTTGGTTAAGTTACACTGAAAAGCGTTGGCATGACAACCAAAAATTGCTAAACCTCATTAAAAACTGCAAAGAATTCGCTTAAATTATGAAAATAAACACTGAAAACTGGACATACACACATTTTTTCTCCGATCCGCTGCGGGCCTTCGTCTCTATTGGCGCCTCCCCTGTTGAGAATTCGGATGAAGTTTTAATGCAATTCTTGGTCACCCTGACCGACAAAGACTATCAGGAGCTGTACCAAAGCATTCATACCACTCTGGAAGAGGCCCTCCAGGCCCTCAATGAAAAATACGGGCACTGGGATTTCAAGGATGCCGGCGCAAGAACCGACAGCAACGGTTGTGATAGCTGCGCAGCCCACTAAACTGCACCAGCATCTCAAACAATCCTCATCCAACATCCAACGGCCAACATCAGTCATCAGTCCGTTGACTGTTTAAGTGATAGCTGTTATAAACATTGATCTATTAAAATAACCTGTCCCTGTATACAAAGCAGTGATAACGTAACTTACGAGGTCCCTATGAAAGAAGGAATTCACCCAAAATACGAAGCTGTAACTGTAACATGTGTTTGCGGAGCTGAGTACCAAACTGGTTCAACAATCAAGTTAGAAAAGATCGATATCTGCGCTAACTGTCACCCGTTCTATACTGGTAAGACAAAAGTTCTGGATACTGAAGGTCGTATCGAAAAATTCAAAAAGAAATTCGGTACAGACTACGCTAACAAAGCTAAGAAATAAGTTTGTCGTAAATCTAAAAATAAGGGGCCCGAAGAAATTCGGGCCCTTTTTTTTTCTGTGGAATCTATTATTCTTTTATTTAAGGTTGGTTCTTATGAAATATATTTTACTGATCTCTCTCACTATTCTTTGTTCATGCTCAACAAATTTAACTTATGATACAGAAAAAAACTGTTCACCGAATGCTTTAAAGCAACTCTCTACTCAATCGAGTGCTTCGGATAGCGAAACAATTAATCAGCTCCGCAATCAATTTGCCAAGGTTCTCACACCTGAATTCAGACAATGCTATCAAAGCTATTTAAATGATTCTGCCAGAGGCAATGAATACGCCATTTGTACCGTGACGACAGTTGAGCAAGGGAAAGTCACCTTCGTCGATGCTGACGACAGAGTGAATCTTTTAAACAGTGAACTTAAAAGTTGTCTGGAGAATAAAATTTCCAAAGCAGACTGGTCATTTCTCAAAGCTAAAAAAAGAGTGGTGATTCAGCAGCCGATTATTGGTCATTTAAAATAAGACAACATCCTCCTCTGGGATGGAACCGTTGTCTTAAATTTCTACACACGAACTAACTCCTTCAGCGTTTGCATGGTTGCACTTTATTTTTTTTCCAATACCGAATTCGCTATGGCGACGGTCATCAGCAATGAATCTTTCCGAATAAATTGTGACAAGTTTAAAACAAGTTCATAAATATTATTGTTACACCTCGGGATTCGAAGAAAATCTTTACGTCTTAAAAATTACTCTAATTAAAACTATTCTTTCATCTCATAACAATAATATTTGGAGAAAGAAATTTATGAAATGGTTAAAGGGATTAAGATTTAAACTGATTTCTCTAGGTATCATGCCTCTACTTTTGGCTTTGATTTTAACAACTGTTTCTTTGTATTCCCTCAACCAATTGAGGGATAAAATTCATGATGCCTATAACATACGCATGAAATTAATTCAGTACTCTGGAAGGATGCACGGCTCAGTCCATGCGATTGCGAGATGGTCATGGGGAGCTTATGCATTCTCAGGTGACAATGAAAAACGAATCGAATTTATTAAGAATAATGAATTAGAACTTGTGCAATTTCAAAAAGAACTCGACAGCTATATGAAGTTACCCAGAAATCCAAAAGCAGTTCAAACATTTGAACCTATTTTTGCCTATTGGATAGAAGCAAAAAAAGCCTCCATCGAAGCGAACGACCTGCTTAAAAAGAACACTAAAGAAAATGATGAACGAGCTCTCATCGTTCTCAAAACTCTATCAAACAATCTTATCCATATGACATCAATTTTTAACGAGCTTGAGATCCAGATGGATAAAATACTGGAAGAAGAAATACTTAACACGCAGAACTTTGTGAGCAATATAAGAACGATACTACTTGTCACTTCAGTTATCATTTCAGCGATTATTTTTATATTTGCTGTTCTTGTAGCTTTAAAATTAATCAAATCCTTCAGTGTGTTATCCGACACCTTGCTGAGCGCGGGTCATCAGGTAAGTACAGCTTCACAACAAATATCAGCAGCCGCCCATGAATTATCTCAATCATCAATTGAGCAAGCTAGTTCAATTGAACAAACCTCCTCTTCTGTCGCCGAAATAAATTCAATTGTCAGCGACAATGCTGAACGATCAAAAACCTCAAGAGATTTTTCAGTAGAAGGACTCGAGAAAGTCAATCATGGCAAAAGTTCAATGGAAGAACTTACAAATGCAATTGGAGAAATTGAAAAAAACAATCGCTACTCTCTGGAACAAATGAATGATTCCAGTAAAGAAATCAATAAACTCGTTTCTGTCATAGAAAACATCGCTGTAAAAACAAACATCATAAATGATATTGTCTTTCAAACAAAGTTGCTTTCATTCAATGCTTCGGTTGAAGCTGCTAGGGCCGGTGAGTATGGTAAAGGTTTTGCTGTAGTGGCTGATGAAGTAGGAAAACTAGCAGAGATGAGCGGAAACGCGGCTAAAGAAATTACCGGATTACTTGCAGAAAGCACTAAAAATGTTAACGACGTTGTCGAGAAATTCTCGACGATTACCACAGAAATAAATCAATCCGGCAGTGAGAGTCTCTCAAAAGGGGTTCATGCAATGGAGCAAAGTAAAGAAATCTTTGATCAAATTACATTATCCATTGAAAAAATAAATTGCTCTTCTGAAGAAATATTTGTCGGCAGTTCAGAGCAAGCTAAAGGAGTTTCTGAAATCAGTGATGCCCTTGCACAACTAAACACAGTTACTCATCAAAACACTGCGGCAACAAACGAACTTTCAGGTTCCGTCGAAATGCTGTCAGCTCAAGCAGTAAATCTGAATAATGTGATTGTGGAATTGGGGACCATTGTAAACGGTTAGGTCGAAATGACAAAAGGGTGCGTTTCAAAGAAACGTCTACTTCTCTTCTTCGAGGCGCACTCTTAGTTTGTTTTGAACAATCTTTTCTACGCTAAAAGAAATTTTTTCGCCAACGTCTGCATTCTTAAAAGCTTTTTCCTGCGCTTTGCTGAGTTGCTTTTTTTGAATTTCAATAACGGCGTTAGTATTCACTCCATTTTCCAGATAGCACACTTCGTACTCGAAACTGAATTTGGTTTCATTGATATAGCGAATTGTTGTGGCATCGTTAGACAGCGGCTGCGCTCTCTTTTTTCTGTAAATATGTGCGGCCATTGGAAGAATCTTGCGGTCGAGGCTTGCGAGTTGGGACAACCGCTCGACATCAAGCTCATGGCCTGTTCTTAAAACCTGGTGGCACCACTCACTCGGACAAGCCGTGGCATTTGGACACGGATACAAAACGTCGTAATGTTCGAGCACATTGGCCCGAAGCTTTTTAAGCTCTTTAAAGAGCTCGCTTGTTCCAGGCTCAATCCAGATCACATATTCGGGATCGATGCTCATAATGAGATCCTGGGCCTTATACGTGCCCATTTCATTGATGGAGTGACCGAAAAATAAAACGGAGTCGGTATTTTTCTGATGATATTTTGATTCGGTTCTCAGTTTTACATCAGGAAAAAATCCCTTCAACATTTTCGTGGTCTGCTCCAGCATTTTTCTGGAAGTGTCGACCGCGATAACTTCAGAAGGTGTTTTTTCAAACAGCAAACTCCACCCCAATGAAAAAGTTCCTGGTCCACAGCCCACATCAATGAATGGTCTGGAACTCAGATCGTTCAGCACTTCATCCGGAAGTTTATTCAACAGAAAATGAAGCTTTGGAATATTGGTCGGAAGATAAAGAGAAGCATAAGCAGACACATGATCATCGTCCTGAACATAATCGGCAATCTGATCGCGTTTCACAGTGAACTTTGTACTCATTTCATGAATGAGACGGACGACATCTGTTTCTTTCAGATTGGGATTTAAAAGATGAGGATGGATTTCTTCCAGCGAAAGAACAAAGGGCCCGAAGGCCCTTTGTGTTTGATTATCTTTTTGCAATGTCTGTGTACTCGCGGTTCGTTGCACCTGTGTACATTTGACGTGGACGAGCAATCTTCGTTTCTTTTGTTTCACGAAGCTCTTTCCACTGAGCAAGCCAGCCAGGCATTCTTCCAAGAGCAAACATTACTGTGAACATGTTTGTCGGGATACCAAGAGCGCGGTAGATGATTCCAGAGTAGAAGTCTACGTTTGGATAAAGATTGCGTGACTTGAAGTAGTCATCAGCAAGGGCTTCTTGCTCAAGACCTTTAGCAATGTCCAGAAGAGAATCTTTAATTCCAAGTTGAGAAAGAACTGAATCACACGCTTTCTTGATGATTTTCGCACGTGGATCGAAGTTCTTATAAACTCTGTGACCAAAGCCCATAAGTTTGAATGTATCGTTTTTATCTTTTGCGCGTGCCAGAGCTTTGTGAGCGTCGCCGCCAGATTTTTGAATATCTTCCAACATCTCAAGAACTTCTTGGTTAGCTCCACCGTGAAGTGGTCCCCAAAGAGCATCAATACCAGCTGAAATAGACGCGAAGATTGAAGCGTTCGAGCTTCCTACAACTCTTACAGTTGATGTTGAACAGTTTTGTTCGTGATCAGCGTGAAGGATAAGAAGAACGTCCAGGGCCTTTGCTACGTCTTTGTTTGCTTTCATGCCCATCATGTTGATGAAGTCTTCGCAGTATGAAAGAGCTGGATTAGAAGCTACCATCGCCTGGCCTTGACCATTTCTGTGAATAGCTGCTGTGATGATTTTGAATTGTCCAAGCATTAGAGCGAAGATTTCATCTTTTTGCTCCATTGTCGGATTTGGATTGTTGAGTTCAGGGTAGTGTCCTGAAAGCGCAACTGTTACTGCTGAAGCAATCGCCATCGGGTGAGTTGTCTTCGGCATAATTTCGATCATTTTTGTGATGTACTCTGGAAGCTTTGAGTAAGAAGCCACTTTCTTTTCAAACGCTGAAAGTTCAGCAGCTGATGGTAGTTTTCCCCAGTTTAAAAGGTAAGCTACTTCAATGAATGATGATTTTTCTGCAAGCTGTTCAATTGGATATCCACGGTAACGAAGAATTCCAAGCTCACCATCCAGAAATGTAACAGCTGAAGCACATGAACCAGTATTTAAAAATCCGTGATCGATTGTAATGCATCCTGTGTCTGCGCGAAGTTTAGAGATGTCGATCGCTTTTTCGTTTTCAGTTCCTACGTAAACCGGATACTCAAACGTTTTGCCATCAACTTCGATTTTTGCCTTAAGAGACATATGGTTCCTCCAATGAAATGGTCATAAAAAATGGATAAAAAAAGTTCCTAAAAAATACGCCTGTCTAAAAAACCTGTCCATGACAAAGATTATGAAATCCTGTCATCTGTCATATTAAATTATTCGACCAACCTTTCGGATCAGCGTGCCAATCATTGAGCAGTTTTTTCCCTTCTGCACTGATAAATTGTAACTCGAGGGCCGCTTCAACGATATGTTCAAAGTCTGTCAGAGAAAAAAGATTTAGGGACAACTCTTTTAGTCGCTTACTGGCCTCCTGCATCTGATAATCCACGATGCATAAACAACAGCTGGCAACCAATCCAGCGTCCTTTACTCCCATCATAGCCTCTGAAAGAGAGGACCCCTGATTGACCAAATCTTCGACAAGAATGACAGACTGATTAGCTTTATAATCCCCTTCCACCTGATTTTTCTTCCCGTGCTCTTTTGGCTTGGGACGCACGTATACCATCGGTGCCTTGATCCTATCGGCAATCATGGCCGCGTGAGGAATCCCTGCAGTTGCAATGCCCCCGATCAGGTCAAAATCCAGTTGGTGCTGGCGGATTGTGGTGATGAAGGCCTCGATAATCTGATCTCTGAATTCCACATGGGAAAGAATGAGCCGATTATCGCAGTAAATAGGTCCTTTTAGGCCCGAAGCGTAAGTAAAGGGATTTTGCGGTTGTAGCTTTACACACCCCTTGTTGATAAGGGCCTTGGCGATATCCAGTTTCATGGCGGTAATCCTTGGGTGAATGACTCTCCTATTGTGCTTAAGCAGACTTGTTTTTTCCAGAAAAAAACTCGCAAAAAAACTCCCAAAAATTCTTTTTCAGGTAAAATTTTAAGAAGCATTTTCATTAATAATACGAAGGATACTTTGAAAGTTTTATTTATAGGACATAACGACGAAATTAACGGGCCTTTGAAGAAGCTCACGATGGCCAATTTTCCCAAAATCAAATTGGTGGAAGTGGTCGATACCGACAAGCTCATGGACATGATGACCAACGACGGCCCCTTTTCGTTTGTTCTGATGGTTATCGACAATAAACTGTTTAACGTTTCTGAACTTTACGCGAGCATTACAGATACATTGGGCCAACGCCCTTTTGTCTTTGTGGGCTCTCCTGCTTCCATGAAATCCTACATCACTCCGGACATACTGAAAGCAACAGACACGAGTTTTATGGTGGAAACTCCCCTTGCTCCGGATGAATATAAAAAGGCCATTCAGGCTTCACTCGATTGGGTTAAGAAAGAAGAATTTGAAGAATCCATTCTTGAATTCACAAAAGACGATCTTCACAAAATGCGCTTGCGCAATTTTTATCTTTTCGAACAGCTTCCTTATGATGTTTATATCGAACTGACTCCCACCAAATATGGAAAAGTCATTTCCAAAAATAAACCTTACTCTCATCAATTGATGCAGAATTATTCCCGCAAAAATATCAAATTTCTCTATCTGAGAAAAGATGAGCATTTGAAATTTCTTGATACTTCCATCAAAAATCTTCTGAAAATTTACGAAGCTCGTCTGACCGAAAGAAAAAAATATCTACTGCTGCATTTGAAAACGGTTTTTTTCATTCATCAGTTTATTAAAACTTTGAGCGTTTCTGAAGAAGTGGTGAAACTGACCAATCACTTCATTGACAGCGTCAGAGAAATTGTCAAAACAACAGACAATATTTCAGATCTTATCAATTCCGTCATGGAAAGCCATAACATGACATTTGCCGAGCACAGTCTGATCAGCTCTTATCTGTGCGAGAGCATTCTCTACAATATGGGTTGGAATGCAGATATGTCGCGGGATAAACTGATTCTCGCTTCTCTTCTTCAGGACATCGGACTGTCGAATGACGAGATGATAAAAATCCGTTCATTGAATGATCCGAATTTCAAAATGCTTGCAGAAGAAGAACAGAATGAATTCAAAAATCACCCGACGAAGGCTGCTCAAATATCCATGTTTTTCAGCGGATTTTCTGATGTGGATTTTATTCTCAATGAACAACATGAACATCCAACCGGCGATGGTTTCCCCAAAGGATTAAACTCTTCCGGACTCACAACCATTTCCTGTATATTTATTATTGCAAGCAACTTTGCCTCACGACTGGCCCAGACAGGTAATTCCGCGACGGCTTATAAAGAAATCCTTGGAAGCATGAAGCGCATCTATAATACGGGGAACTTCAAAGACCCGCTTCGCGCACTTGAAAAATCATTAAAAAAATAAATTATAATTTGATTGTTTCGAGAGTATCGACAATTTTTTTGTAAGTGCTCTTACTGAATTTTTCTTTAAGCTGAGCAATGATTTGTTTCATATTGATTTGATAATTGGCATCAGTATCTTTTCCCTTCATATACTCTTCAACAAACGCCTCAGAAATCAAAACAATTTTAGAAAGAGGAGAAACATCATCTTTAAAATCGATGGCGAATCCTATTCCATTGGTCATTCCATGGTGTTGCTTAATAAGCAAATCGGCCCCCATCGGAGCGCGCTTGTAGCTGATCACAACTTCTGCTGCCAGTCTGGCATGATTAAGCACAACTTCTTTTTCTTTTTCACCCAGTTCTTCACTAAACAGAAGATCTTCTTCATACTTCAAGCCTGGATGTTTGGCATAAATCGGCGCGAGCATGATGTCGTGAAAGAAAAGGACAAAGTTAATTTTCTCAAGCTGCGCTTCTCCACCCCACGAAACATTTTTTACAATGTGAGAAGCTACGTAAGAGGCCAGAATAGAATGGGTGTAAATATAACCGCCTTTATTGGATAAAAGCAGCTGAAGTAAGGCCTTAAGACCGGGTGTATCCTTCGCCATATCTTCCATCGCTTTCGTACAAACTTCAGCAATGGCCATGACATCTTGAGCGACTTCAGGAGTAAGACAAAATTCCGATGCAGCAAAATCAAATCCAGCTTGAAGCGCTTTTGATCTTTCTATAATACCTGCATTGGCCGTACTTTTAATAAAGTCACAGATAATGGCCGAAACTTGATTGATGATGAGCAATCGATCCAGTCGATTGACATACAAATGAGTGATTCCTTCATCAAAAAATTTTTTCAAAACACCTTTTAAATCACTTCCCTTCTTGGCAATCATCGTGAAGTTCATTTCTTCGCCGGTTTTCTTCAGCTGGATGTAAACGGGACAAGGAGCTTCACGCAACTTCATCAGAAACTCAGTGTCGACAGCATAGAATTCCGGTACATTCAGATTCGCCATTGATTTTGCCGTTACCTGTAAAATTGGAGCGGCCGAACGAAGAAGATTCTGCAAATTATAAGAAGTCGGTACAACAAGGATTCCTGGAATTTCTTTTTCCGGATTGCCTACGATGATCATGGGAATAGTGAGATTATTGTCATCTAAAAATTCGTGCAATGCCGCTGCGGCATCCTGACCATTGATCATTGTCGTCGCGACAATCAAATCAAAAGATTTTTCATTTTCTTTGATTTCTTCCTGAATTTTGTGCATGGCCTTGACGGGCGTATCAGCGACAGAAACCTTAGTTCCAAGATAAACTTCCAGATTTATGGAATAAAGCTGATTTAATATTTCATTGTCTGAAACAACTAGGGTTTTTGTCATTTACATCCTCTACAAAGCACTGAGAAAATGTTAGCATACATTTCTGTTAAGAAGACTAAATTTAATTCACAACCAATTTAATCGAATTATGAAATTTAAAAATCCGCTCATTAAAGGGCTTTTCAAGAAAAGATATAAACGTTTTTTTGCTGATGTTGACGTAGATGGAGAAACTGTTGTCGCCCACACTGCCAATACTGGAAGCATGAAAACCTGTCTGGGCGAAAACTGGCCGGCCCTTCTTTCGTTCCACGATTCTCCTACCAGAAAACTAAAGTACAGCTTTGAAATGATTTTCAATGGAAAAACCTGGATAGGAATTAATACCTCTCTCACAAACTCACTTGCCATTGAAGCCATTCAAAACGGATTGATTCCTGAACTTCTGGGTTATCGGGATTTAAAACCGGAAGCTAAAATCGGTCAGAGCAGAATTGATATTCTTTTATCCAACGGCGAACAGGAACAATGTTATGTCGAGGTAAAAAACGTAACGCTTGCTGATGACCAAGGTCATTGTTTATTTCCTGATGCTGTCACGGAAAGAGGACAAAAACATCTTAGAGAATTGCAGGAATTAAAACAAAAAGGAATTCGCACAGTGATGCTTTTCATTGTCCAAAGAGAAGATGTGCATACTTTTAAAATCGATCAATCGATTGATCCGGAGTATTCGCGGCTTTTAAAAGAAGTGATGAGCAGCGGAGTTGAAGTCCTTGTTTATCAGTGCAAACTTGATCCTTCAGAAATCATCGTCCACAAAAAATTAAAAATCATTTAATAAAAGACCGGTCTCCACAAACCGGTCTTTTATTAAAGTAAGAATTAAGCAGCCTTTTTGTCTTTATAGGCGTTGATGTCTACGACATTACTCGTATTATTCGCCTGGGCCTGCTTACCTTGCATCAGCTTAAGATGGTTTTGCGCCTTTAATTCTTTTTTCGTAGGCTTTTTACCATGCTTGTTCTTGTTCTGGTGTTTATCACCCATGAGACTACCTCCCTCAAGGAACAGAATGAACTTTCTTTATGTAGAATCTGTATCGGTACTTTATGATTATACTTTAGTTTTCTTGTCGGTTAATTTCTTGACCCCATTCGCCTTGCCGAGGGCTTAACCCTCTGAAAAAATTCAAACTTATGAAAAATGTTAATGGGCCGCTTTTGACCAATATTTATGGCGTAGGCTTAAGAAATGTTCACTTCAGCTATCTGGAGCAATCTCACCAGATCGCTGCGGGCTGGTTTGAGATCATTACCGAAAATTTTTTCCGGACGAAAGGACGACCAAGAACAGTTCTGGAAAAGCTAAGAAAAGACTTTCCCATTTCCTGCCATGGCGTTTCGCTCTCTATCGCTTCTTACGAAGATTTTGATTGGGTTTATTTGAATGACGTGAAAAATTTCTTTGCCGAGATTGAACCTTGTCTTATTTCCGATCACCTTTGCTTTACCGGTCTTCGCCAGAACAATCTCCATAACCTTCTACCTTTTGCCTATAACGAAGAAAATCTTTCTCACCTCAGTTCCCGGATTCATCAGGTTCAGGAATTTTTTGGAAGAAAAATGGGATTTGAAAATCTCTCTGCCTACTTCGACTATAAAAATTCCACAATGACCGAATGGGAATTTATCAGAGAGCTTTTAAAAAAAACGGACTGCAATCTGCTTCTCGATTTAAACAACGTTTTTGTCAATTCTTATAATCATGGTTTTTCACCCGATGACTTTTTAAAAGCCATCGACTTTGAAAAAGTTCAGCAGCTCCATATGGCCGGTTACAGTGAACGTGAAAATTTTTATTTTGATACTCACTCAAATCCTCTTTATCCCCAATTAATTGAACTTTATAAAAAGGTTATTCATCACAGAAACGATATTCCAGTTCTCTACGAGTGGGACGAAGACATTCCAGAGTTCCCGGTTTTAGAGCAACAAATCATCAAGCTGGCCGAAGTCAGAGCGGAGCTTTCCAAATGAACCAGCAGGACTTTAATAAGAAATTCATTGAGTCCATCCGCAATGGTCAAAACGAGGAAGACCTTATCGCCACGATGAAAAATTTCCCCCGACTTTCCTCTTCACGCGCTCTCGATGTTTATCGCGAAGATTATCAGGCGCGCTTGTCAGACGCTTTGAAAAACACTTTCCGCTCAGTGCATGCGATCCTTGGGGATGAAGAATTTTATCGCCTGGCCAGAAGCTACATGAATGTTTTTCCTTCCACTTTCTCTGACCTCGACGATTACGGCGATCAGATGGATGACTTTCTTTCAGGTCATTCGCTGGAAGAAGACTTTCCCTTTCTTTCCCAGCTAGCTCATTTTGAGCGCATGTTCAGAATCATTTTTCACAGCGAGGAAAGACAAGGACTCAGTGTCCTTGACCTTCAGGCGGCCCTGACGGATGAAAATGTCAGACTTCGACTCGTTTCCTCGACGCTTGTTCTTTCTTATCACTTCTCCATTGAGAAAATTTATTCATCTTCACTCTCGGATGACGACTCTCCTTTTGATTTTCACTCTCCTCAGAATATTCTGATGTTCAAGAAAGATGGCCTTGTCAAAATGCATTTGCTGTCAAACGATCAGAGTGAGATGCTGAAAAAATTTCATACCCCTCTTTCATTCTCAGACTGTATCAAAATTGCCCCGGCCACAATGACTCCGGCCGAAATGCAAACCTTATTTCAGATTATAGGTCAGGAACAAATACTTCTGAAATCCTGATGATTCTTTTTGAAGAACGGTGCAATTTGGCCCTGAGAATTCAGGCATAGTTCCTGCACAAGTCGAAATCACAAATTTTAAATATGTTTTTCACGACGGGGAGGATGACATGAAAAAATTTATTCTAGCGCTACTGGGACTCACTATTGTTGCAACAAATGTTTTTGCCAAAGAAGAAGTTCTGGCCACAATCACCAATGATGAGAACAGAGAAATTTTCAAATTTGTCGCTAATACTGATGATTCGACACAATCACTGAAGGCGTTCTTTAAAGATGATTATTTAAATGGTCAAAAAACTGAACGCGAAGTTCTTCCAACAAAAGAATTAACCAGACAAGGCGTTGTACTCGACAAACGCGGTGACCATACTGTCATTACTCTAAAAAGCCATAACTTTGATTTTGCCCGCGGTGGAACAGTTGTCATTGATACGCTCTTTAACGGTGTCACAGGTGAAAGAAGAGAATATGAAGTGGAACTTGCAAAAGATAAAAATGGCTGGAAACTTTTTAACGGCAGGATTGCAGTTTCAAAACTTCATATTGAAGTGAATAAGAAAGCTCTGATTGGTACAGTAGGTGTTAAAAATATCCGCATGGAGTAGCGTACAGCTTCCATGAGGGAAAAAACAGAGCGCCTGATCTCTCTCTCAGGCGCTCTTTTTTATCTTAAGCTGCTTTTTTCCAGGTTTTATTATTTTCCAGATCATCCAGGCTGCGGATAAAATGGTTTTTGGTTTTCGTCACAAGAGGAGCAAAAACCGGTTTTAATTCCATTTCATGACCATGCGGAATGAGATCTTCATAACGGGCAAAGAGACAAAACTCTTCATCTGCACTTCTCTTTGCGTTGTTCATGTTTCCATAAAAATTCAATATGCGCGATTCAAGCTTGAACAAAGTGAAATCCTGTTCAAGCAGAGGCTTCTCTTCATCCAGGCGCTTAAAAGCTTCTTCAATGTGCAATTTAGTAATCTTTGAATAGTGTTTAACTGGTATTTTTAATTCAAGGATCGTTGAATTTTTAATCTTATTGATGAAATTCTTATCTTTGATTTTAAAAATAAATCCAACTTCAGACAACTGATGAATCTGAACTTTGTCACCATATTCTTTTACATCGTTGTCAAATTTCATGACGATGGGAATGTTAGCATTCAGACGAAAAGATCTCAGCGTGTAATGTTCGAGAAGAATTTTTCTCATGACAAATTTTGAATAGATATCATTGTCGAGCCATTTCATGGAAGTCAGGGTGTAATAAGGTCCCTGTTCGCTGTCGAATGAAAAAAGGATTTCGTCTTTTCTGTCGAACCAGGTAAGTCTCAACCGCGAATCCAGATACGATTCATAAAGTGAATACAAATCGCTTTTCATAACTTTGATCTTGTTGCAAAGCCAGACTGGTTTTGATTTGAGCTCCTGCAGAGTCTGGTTTAGTCTCATCAGGTGAAAATTATTGTTGAAATTTTTGTAATGTTTTCTTTGAGCAAGACAAGTCTGATCCCAATTGGCCCAATGAAATGTCAGCTGGCTGGTCAGCATCAGGTGTTCAGATAAATCGCGTGATCCAAGATAGTCTTTTAAAGAGATGTGTTTAAGAGCTGCCGACATTAAAAATCCTCCAGTAACTAATCAGACTCAAGTAATCAGTCATTACAATTAAGTTCATTTTAGCCGGCCTCATTTCAATTTGTGGATTATTTGAATTTTTTTTGATGTCGCTGAAATCATTCTTTTTTCTGGTCAAGAAATCTTAAAGGCGAATCCTGAATTTTGTGTCTTTTTTGTGGCAGATTCCCGCTCCACATTTCTAAACTCTGGTATACTCATAACATGAAGAATCCGTTTGATATTCTTGAACAAAATTCATTGAACTTTAAGCTCACGCCCATTTCATTCCGTGAGATTTTCTTTATTGCTGAATCTCCATGCGATATTTATGCCCAGGTCGACGGTCTTTTTAAAGTGGTCCTTTATAAGAAAGCCGAAATCTCCAATACCGTTTTGCGCGATTTATTGCAGAAGAAACTCGCAAACCTTTTTGTCATGGAGGACGATCGTCCCTCCCTGCGCTTTGCCCAGCAGGAAAATCTTAGAAACGTGATTCGATCTCTTTCTATCGGCGATCCTTTGGAAAAAGCAAAGTACGCCACCAACCTTCTCGCTATCAATCTTGGCTATCTTTATGAAGATCCCACTGATGACAATCTTTTGAACCTTCAGGTTCAAAGTGCCAAGAACCTTGCCACTTTTCTTTTTAACAAGCCTCAAATCCACGAAGCGCTTTATAAAGAATTTATAAAGCAAGGCCATCACTATATTTTCGCTCAACCTTTTCTCTCTACGCTCTTTCTTTTGGGGGTAATGAAAAACACCCGTTTGTATATAGATAAAGACATTGAACTGTTCTTTCTCACCAGCTATTTTAAAGACATTGGTATGTCCGCGATTCCGGTAGAAAAATATAACGATGAGAATTTAAGCGAAGACGACAGAAAACTTTTAGCGAGTCATCCGCAATTGTCCGTCAATATTTTGCGCGGCCGCGTGCCCCTACCACCAAATCATTTAAAGATTATCGAGAATCATCATATCTATTCAACGCTCACCAATCAGCTCAACCTCGCTGACAAAGATGATCCCAATGTCGTCTTTGGTTTTGAGACGATGATGATTTCCGTCATGGATACTGTGGCGGCGATGATTACGGACCGCCCTTTTAGAAAAGCGGAAAGTTTATACAAGAGTCTCGATTTAATTCGCTTATTGATCGGCGAACAGTACCCGCAGGAGTTCAAGCTGATCGTTTTTTACTTTAAAAACTTCTTCAAAGGAATGTGAAAAACTCCTTCCAATTTTCCGACCAAATTCCTTGCACATAAAATTCTTTTCAAACCGTTTTCAGTCATGAAACACTCTGTAATGAGTTCTTAATGCCAATTAATTCTAGGGAGGGAAATAATGGCGACACCAGAAATTAGTCCGCTTACGGGTATCATTGCCGAAGATCTAGTCTACGTCGACTTTGGAGAACATGAAGGAAAATCTGTTCTTGAAGTGGCCGACACACTACCTGAGTTTTACGATTTTTTATTAGAGAGCAAAGAAGGTGGCCGTTGCACTATTCGTCGCTCTAAAGATAAATCGTTTCGCCTTTACGTCTCTCAAACTGCTCACTAAACAATAAATTTCAATGTATTAGGGAGAAAAGGTTCGCTTTTTCTCCCCATTCTTAACCAAATCCTGACATTCGTGCCTTTAATTTTTGAGTAAAATTGTCGATTATGTCTTCTATGAAGCTAAAATCGAAAACCCAGGACGCTGTCCTTTTTTATACGCTGAGAGTGATTTCACTTTTAGTCATTGCTCTTCTTCTTTTTATCATGTTCGTTCTGACTAAATCTGCATGGCCCGCTATTTCCAAGATGGGTTTTAGTTTTATCATTGGACGCGAGTGGAATCCTGTTGAAGATCAATTCGGCGCCCTTCCTTTTATCTTCGGTACATTGATTACATCATTCATTGCTCTCATTATTGCTACACCGGTCAGTATCCTCGTTGCTCTTTTTATTTCCGAGTATCTTCCTAAGAACGTTTCACGAATCATCGCTCTTCTGGTTGAAATGGTAGCTGCTATTCCCTCCATTGTTTTTGGTCTTTGGGGTATTTTCTTTCTCTCTCCATTGATGAAAGAAACAATTGCTCCTTTTCTAAAAAAATATTTTTCCTTTATCGGACTTTTTGAAGGTCCGAGTTTCGGTATCGGTATTCTGACTGCCTCGATGGTCCTGGCAGTGATGATTGTTCCAACCATCTCTTCGATTTGCCGTTCGATCTTCGAATTGATTCCTAAACATCAGAAAGAAGCATCGTATGCTCTAGGCTCGACAAAGTTTGAAATGATTAAAATGGCCGTCATTGTTCCTTCTCTCTCGGGTATCAGTTCTGCTGTTGTTCTCGGTCTTGGACGAGCCCTCGGCGAAACAATGGCCGTCACCATGCTCATTGGAAACTCACCGGTCATTGCCAAATCTTTATTTTCTCCGGCCGCAACAATGGCCTCAGTTATGGCCAATGAATATACAGATGCAAACACGCCCCTGCATGTTTCATCTCTTTGTTATCTCGCTCTATTACTTTTCTTCATCACCTTTCTTTCCAACTTACTGGCAAAGAGCATTGTGAAGAATTTTTCCAGATTAAGATGAAGCAGAGATAAGGACTAAAAGTGAACAATAGACTTTTCAGAAAAATAAAAAATCATCTTTTCTTCGGACTGATCCTTCTCAGTGCCGCATTGGTTTTAATTCCCCTCTTTCTTGTGTTGAAATTCGTTTTCGTTCAGGGGTGGAGTTCACTCAGTTTAAGTTTCTTCACCGAAATTCCAAAGCCGGTCGGCGAAGTCGGCGGAGGTATGAAGCATGCCATTCTGGGGACGATTTATATTGTTCTTCTGGGTGCCTTAATCGCAGTCCCTCTGGGAGTGACTTGTGGCATTTATCTTTCGGAATTCGGAAAGAGCAAGCTCTCCAAAACTCTCAAACTTACAGTAGACCTGATGAGCGGTATTCCTTCCATTGTTATTGGTATATTTGCGTACCTGATGGTCGTTGTTCCACTGAAAAGCTTTTCAGCGCTGGCAGGTGGAGTCGCTCTTTCAATCATCATGCTTCCGATCATCATTAAGACTTCTGAAGAAATATTAAAACTGGTTCCGACACATATCCGCGAAGCGGGACTTGCCCTAGGCCTTCCTCGCTGGAAAGTTATCCTCTTCATTATCTTAAAAGGCTCTGTTTCCAATTTGCTCACCGGAATTATCCTGGCCATTTCAAGAGCGGCCGGAGAAACTGCTCCACTTCTTTTTACTGCTTTCGGAAACATGTACCTGAGCTATGAAATCAATAAACCAATGGCGACGTTGCCGGTTCAAATTTACACCTATGCCATCTCACCTTTTAAAGACTGGCAGAGACAAGCGTGGGCAGGAGCTTTCGTTCTGATGGTTCTCATTCTCACGTTGAACTTGTTTGCCCGTTACGTCCTCACCAAAATTAAAGACAAAAAAGGAATCTAGAAATATGTCTGAAATTAAAGAAAAAATTATTCTTGAAGCAAAAAATGTCGAAGCCTGGTTTGGTGACTTTCAAGCTGTCAAAGGCATCAGCGTCGCTTATGGTGAAAAAACCATCAATGCGATTATCGGTCCTTCGGGCTGTGGTAAATCAACATACCTGAGAACATTAAACCGCATTCATGAAGAAACTGAAGGTGCTTATGTCAGAGGTGAAGTTCTTCTTGAAGGACAAAACATTTACGACAAAAGAATCGACGTTGTCGACGTGAGAAAAAGAATCGGTATGGTCTTTCAAAAGCCCAATCCATTTCCTTCTCTCTCAATATTAGACAACGTCGTTGTGGGTCTGCGCCTTCAGGGAATCAACAAGCGTTCCACTTTGATGGAGGTAGCTGAATCCTGTCTGAAAAAAGCTGCCCTGTGGGAAGAGGTAAAAGATAAACTGAACTCACTCGGGACATCGCTTTCAGGAGGCCAGCAACAAAGGCTATGCATCGCCCGCGCTCTCGCCATTAATCCGCCAGTCCTATTAATGGATGAGCCTACCTCAGCACTCGATCCGATTGCGACAGCAAAAATTGAAGAGCTGATGAATGAAATCAAGCGCGACTATACTGTCATCATCGTTACACACAACATGCAACAAGCGGCCCGTATTTCAGATTATACTTCGTTTTTTGTTTACGGTAAGATGATAGAACACGGTCTTTCTTCGGACATCTTTACCAACCCGAAAGAAAAACAAACTGAAGATTATATTTCCGGAAGATTCGGCTAATACCAAAGGATTAAAATGGATATTTCAACTAAAGATCTTCGCGATCATATTTTAAAAATGGCAAGCCTCGTGGAAGCGTCGCTATCGGCTGCACTCAATCTTGATAAAACTCTTGAAGATGTTTTGGAGCTTGAGCGCAAGGTTAACGAATTTCACATGATGATTGACGACGCCTGTTTCAAATACATTGCGTTGAAAGGTCCCGCGGCCAAAGATTTGAGAACTGTTCTTGCTGTTATGAAGATCAATGCGGAACTTGAACGCATCGGTGATCAGTCGCTGAAGATCAAGAGACAACATCTGTCTCTCGGCAGAGAAATTCTGCAATTAAAGAATATGGCCCTTGAAACAAATATCATGGTCAAGAATGCTCTCGATTCTTTTGTCCGCAGCAATATCAAACTGGCCACTGATGTGATTGAATACGATCAGGAAATCAATGCACTCAACAGAGACATTGTGAAAAACCACGTCGGTCAGATCAAGAATAATGAAATTGGATTTGATGAGGGCTACACCATCATCAAAATTTCTAAAAACCTTGAGCGCATCGGCGATCACGCAAAAAACATTGCAGAAGACGTCATCTTTCTTGAATCCGGCTCAGACATCCGTCACAATCCGGAATTCAAAACAGGTAAGAAAGACTAGGACAAAGTTATGGATAACGGAACAATTGTCATCATTGAAGATGAAAAAGAAATCAGCGATTTAATCCAGACCCAGGTTTCCAACTTTGGTCTCACTCAGGTCGCGATTTATGATGGAAAAAAAGCACTGGATTATATCCAAAGTGAGGAGGCAAAAAAAATCCAGCTTTTCATTCTGGATAGAATGCTTCCTTCTGTGAATGGTCTGGAGATCTGCAAATTCATCCGGCACTATAATCAAACCAGAACAATTCCGATCCTGATGCTCACTGCCTTAAGTACTCCTGAACAAATTGTCGAGGGACTTGATGCCGGCGCAGACGATTATATGACGAAACCTTTTGATCATAACATTCTTCAGGCCAGAGTTCGTTCTTTGCTCAGACGAAGACAAATTACTCAGGAACCTGAACAGGACAAAAAACTGCTTCGCCATAAAGACATGAGAATTGATACCGATCAATGTAAGGCCTGGATCGGCGAAGAATTGCTGGAGCTGACACTTTCTGAATACAAAATTCTTTGCTGCTTTCTTCTTTCTCCGGGAAAAGTTCTCACAAGAAATCAGCTGGTCGAGTTTATTCAGGACGGTCCGGTTCACGTCACGGACAGAACTATTGACACTCATATTTTCGGTCTTCGTAAAAAACTTGGCGAATACGCTGCTATGATTGAAACGATCCGCGGTGTAGGTTACAGAGTGATCGGTCATGATTGAAATACGATATAAGCGAATTCTCTTTTTGCAGACAATCTTTTTGATTGTCCTTGCCTATATTTCCTACCTGGCCTTTAAAAACAATTACGGCCCGCTAAAGACAATTTTCCTCTGGTCAGGATCTATTATTCTCAACCTGATCTTTATCCGCCACTATGCTCTTCCCTCGGCCAGTCTTCTTCAAAAAATCACGGAAGCGGATTTGAAGGATGATTTATCCTGGGAAGAAATTGAAGAAACCATTGATAAAAAAGATTCAGCTCTTCTAAGACAAAGAGAAGAATTTGAACTTGAGAATATGAAATACAAACTTTTGCTGGATTCGCTGGAAGATCCTGTTTGTATTCTCAACAAACATCTGATGATTATTTATGCCAATCAGTCCTTTACTGGTCTCTTTGGTCTGTACGATAAAACATTGCCGCTTCCACTGCTGGAAATAACCCGCAATTTCGAATTTCAGCAATTCATAGAAGATGCCATGAAATCGAAAGGCACTTCTCGAAAAGCCTATTTTTCATTTAATCAATTGCAGGATTCGCATAAAACATACTTTGATCTTAAGGCCTTTCCTGTCGACAACAGCAACAATTACCTGTGCCTTCTTCACGATGTGACGGAAAGAAAAATGGCCGATCAAATTCGCGAAGATTTTGTGGCCAATTTTTCTCACGAAGTGCGGACTCCTTTAACCATTCTCAACGGACAAATGCAAAACTTGAAAATGGAGCTTGAAAAAGACAGGCTTCTTGAGAAATACTCCTCTCCTATTCAGAAAATTGAAAACAACTCAAGACGTTTGATCAATCTCTTTAACGATTTGCTCAGACTTTCTTCAGTGGAAACGAAAAAAGAAATTAAAAAGGAAATGATTAACATAGAACAGATGTTTGAGTTTCTCACCCAGGATCTTCTTATCAATTATCCTGAGAAAAAAATCAACTTTGAGTTTGATTTAAAACAAAAAGAAATCTTTGCAGACTATCAGCTTTTTGAACAAGTAATGATTAACCTGATCGACAATGCCCTCAAATATTCCAACGATCCAGGCTTGATCAAAATCACCTCTGTGCGCGATCAATCCGGGGATCATCTTTCCATCTGCAACAGCGGTCCTGCCATCCCTGAAGAGCAGTTGCACAGGATTTTCGAACGCTTTTATCGGGGAGATTCTTCGCGGTCAAAAGATATTGAAGGAACAGGTCTTGGACTTTCTATCGTGAAGCATATTATGCAGAAGCACGACGGAAAAATCCGCGTTCACAGCCGCAGCGACAGCGGGACAACATTTACCCTGACTTTTCCTTTTAATTAATGCCTTTGATGGCCGGGAATCCGAGTGATGACAAATATCCCAGAGATATTTGCGAAAATTCTTTGAAGATTGATGAGCCTTCCTGCAGCCCCTGGAAAAAATACTTCGGTGAAATTTCTGCACCATTAGAGGAATGAATGTAATTGAATGTCTTGGCAGTATCTGATTCTTCCATTACTTGAACCGTCAGATACGATTGAGGATTGGACATCCCCTTATAGAAATAAATATAGCTTCTCGTTGCTTCGAGCTCTTTGTAAATTGTCTGAATGGAAATGTTAATGCCTAAGAAACCAAACGAGAGGTAATCTTTAATCCCTGTTTTCTCAATTTTGGTCATGAGAGGAACAATTCCAATTTCATAATTACTTTGAATTTTTTTAAAATTCATTGTCAGCAAATCATTATCTGTTGTCGGCGTTTGCTCCAGTCCGGTTTTTTTCAAATAAAAATCAAAACTGGATGCATTGGGCAGTATGTACTGAACGTATTCCTGCAAATCACCATTGATCACCGTGCGGGTAATTCTCGCATTCAGACCCAGTATTTTTTTGCCGGAATCATCCTGGAATTCAATCTGATAATTGCCATTGCCGTTGTTAAAGACCACAGATTTTGAAAGAAAAGTAAAAAAATAAAGATTAAGACCTTGAAGAGACGTGTTTTGATAATCGCGCAGGCCTGGGTATTTTTCTGCAAAGACGCTGTCATCGACAGCAAAACTGTTCATTGAAACAAGAAAAGAGGCAAAAAAAGAAAAAATCAACAACAGCGCTTTCATTTATTTCTTCTTCGGACGATTGTCGATAATTTGTCCGATCTCTGCAGCGTTGATGAGTTCTTGAATTAAAATTTTCACCAGGGCTATATCTGTATTGGCCAGCAAACGGTTTTGAGCAAGGCGGAGTTCGTCGATAAAACGCTGGGCCTGATTGCCAGACTTGGTTGCATCTGTCTTCGGGAAATAATAGGTATGATATTCCATGATATCTCCCACAGTTGAAATAGTGGAATCCATCACTGTTTTATTAAACGTGCTGACAAAGCTGGAAAGTGAAATCAGGTTGCCATCATTATTAAAGTAGTTCACATCTCCGTCTTTTTTAGCATAGACAGTGAGATTGAAAGGGTCCATTTTTGTCTTCATTCCCCAGCGACTGTACTTTCTGGTGTAAACAGCTTCATAGCCATAGAAAGTCAAAACAGCTCTGGTGGCTTCAGCAGAGTATCTATAATTCACAGTCAAAAATTTCTGTTCAATGAATTTAAATTGCACCGACTGAGCGCCTGGAGTTTTCTCTGCAATAACGCTGAAAATCTCGTCGCCTTCACCATTAGAAATTTTATAAATTCGCTTGGTCTCATTTTCTCCAAGCTCAATGGCCCGTTTGCCTTTGATGATATCTTTGAAATTCATTGGCGCGAGATTGTCGCCCTCTGTGACAACATCTTCTACCAGTGAAATTTGATTGTTGCAGCCAGTATAGGTAACTTGTTCCAGTAACTGTTTACCCTTGAGTGAATAAGTGTATTGAATCGTAGCGAGGCGCTCCCCCGCTTCATGTTTGACTTCATTGCAATTCATGGAGTCGCTGTTTGTGAAAACGAGAGTGTTTTCTCTGATGGTGGAAATATAGTTTTTCCCGAGGTCGACGATCTTCGTGACGATTTGAGTCCGGAATTCTGAAACGAGATCGTCAGCTCCTGGCACTGATGCAGGCAATGGAATCGTTTCCGCCCCCGCAGAAGTTACCAGTAAGAATAAGAGCGAAGCTGTTAAAATCTTCATTATTCAATAAACTTGTTGGTCTCAGGATTGTAGTAAAGAACTTTGCTGACAGACACATCCGAATTGAAAACCTTCAAGTTCAGCTTAATCTTTACTTTCGGCTCACTTAGTTCTTTCGGTGAAAGTTTGTCGAACTTCAGACCGGAGAGCATCAAGTTTTCCACTGAGAGAATAGTCTTTTGATCGATGCTTCCTTTACTGAACATACCAGTGCTCGACTTTACACTGATTTCGATGTTCTTATTGATATTTGAAAGTCTGGCGTCTTCTCTATCCAGGTAGAAACCTAAAATGCGATCGCCTGAAACAGTGAAGAATGAATAAGGCTTCACGTGGTTCAGAACGTCCTGAAGAGGAACATCATTTTTAGGAAGTTGATTCTTTTCTTCTGTTGAAAACGATCTGTGCAGTTCCAGCGCTCTGACTTTTTTCAGATCGGATACCAATGATTTAAAACTGATTGCTTCCGCTCTTGTGACAATTAAAATCTGGTTTTGAAGTTTACTTTTGTCCTTACCAAACGAGACTGGACTCCATGTTCTTCTATTTGTTTCTTCTGTCGTCACGGTGCTTATCAAAACATTTGATGTTCCTTTGACTAAATAGAGTTGAGGGTTCGAAAGATTGAGAAGGTTTACTCTTTCGTTGCCTTCTTTAGAAGAAGGATCGATTACCCCATATCTGAGGGAATAGTCTTTAATTAAAACCAGATCAGGATCTGTCGCTGAAATTGAAACTGATCCGTTAATGTTCAGACCTGCTTCCTGCTCTTTTACAACGCCTGAGCCAGCAGGAGAAATATAAAGAGTCGTGCTCTGTGAGTAATTGATTCCGGCCATATTGGGAATAAGCTGTGTGACCGTGGAAATTTTAGAACTCTCTTCTTTAATTTTTGTCGATCCGAGGATTGAACTTAAAAGATTTGTTCCGATCTTGATGCCGATGGCAGAAGCTCCGCCGGCAAGAGTTGTAACGATGTCTGTGGCAAGATCAGTGACAGGTCCACTTTCAGATGATGTGAGCTTTGCCTGGATTTCAGTCGAGGCCATTTCAGAAAGCGAATAAATTTCTGTCGTCAACTGAACCAGACTTGCAGGAACAAAATCTTCATACACATCCAAAAGAGGAATGAGGGAAATAAATTTTAATCTTAGGGCTTCGTCATTGATGTAGAAATTAATTTTCTTAAGATGCTCGACAACAATGTAGCCTTCAGAAGGAGAAAGAATGCTGCCTGGAAAAAGATTGGCATTGAGTTTTGCTACGAGATCTTTCGCAGTAAGATTTTGAACGAGGTAAGTACATCTTTTGATCTCATCATTACATTCTACTTTGCCTGGTTCGCGCTGAAAAACTTGTTCATTCTCATCAGCAAAAGCATGAAATGAAAGGAGAACTAAAATCGCCAAAACTTTGAACAAACCCATATCTACCACCCCAAAATGTAAGTGGCCGGATCATATAAGAGAAAATGGAGTTTGAATGACCAATTGTAAAAATTTCATAATCGGGAAAAGGATTAGCCCCCGACGAGCTTTAAAATCATTCCAGGCTGGTCATTAGAGATCTTAAGCATAGATAAGCTGGCAGACTGGGCGATTTTTGTTTTCGCCTGGTTTGCCGCCTCTGCGGCAATATCGGCGTCTTTGATTTTCGAATGGCTGGAAGAGATATTTTCGCGGGAAACCTGAAGGTTTGCCATGACATTGTTCATTCTGTTGCTCATTCCCCCGAGCATCGCACGGCTGGAAGAAATTTGAGTCAGCATTTTATCCAAGGCCGTAAGAGATTGCTGAGAGGATTCCTTGCTTTTTAAATTGATCGAGTTGATTCCAAAGTTGTTCGAAGAATCCATGACCTTTCCCATATCGTAGCGGATGCGGTCGTTGCTGTTTCCTGTGATTCCGATCTGAAGATCGTAAACACTTTCATTTCCTTTAATAATGTTGTTGCCATTAAAACTTGTTGAAACAGTCAGGCGTTCTACTTCTCTTTTTAGCTGCTGGAATTCTTTATCGATAACGGCGCGATCCATGTCAGAGACAGTATCGCTTGCAGATTGCATAGAAAGCTCGCGAAGTCTTGACGTCATCTCTGTCATTGTTGCAAGAGAGCCTTCAGCAACCTGTAAAAGTGAAATTGAATCGTTGGTATTTCTTTCGGCCTGATAATTACTTTTAAGATGAGCACGCATTTTATCGGAAATGGCGAGTCCTGCCGGATCATCAGCAGCGCGGACAATTCTCTCCCCTGAAGATAGTTCACTATCTTTGTGGGCAGCTTCTTCAGTATGATGTTGAACATACCTCTGTGCGACCATTGACGTAATGTTGGTCGAAACGCGCATACTCATCCTTGAACGAAAACAAAACTTCCACCGTGAAGTTTTGAAGACTTATCGGAAAAAATTTCCGAGGGATTAATTTGCCGTTAGTGAGTCAGTACCTGAGAATAAAGATCCATCAATTTTAAGGTAGAGTCCCGGCGGTGAAAACGTTGAACATACTCTAAACCGCCGGAAATCATTTTCTCTCTCAATGAGGCATTTCCTGATACCTGAATAATCGCATCAGCTATGCTTTGAACGGACAGAGGATCCACGTAAACAGCATCGGGGCCGGCACTCTCCGGAAAAACGGATCCGTGCGAGGTGATAACTGGAGTTCTGGAAAAAAGAGATTCGACAATGGGAATTCCGAAGCCTTCAAACAAAGAAGGAAAACAGAAGAGGTCTGCGGCCTGGTAAAGGGCAGGCAATTCTTCGTGGTGAACAGAATTGAGAACTTTTACTCTCTGACCTAAATTCAGTTCAGCCACTCTTTGAACAACGCGGTCTTTATATGCTTTACCCTGCCCAACTAAGACGAGATCTGCTTCGATCTTACTCGAAGCAAGCGCATACGCTTCCAGCAGTGTCAGTTGATTTTTTCTTTCTTCAAACGCGCCAACATTCAAAATGAAAGGTTTGTTCAATTGAAATTTAGTTTTTACATCCTGAAGTTTGTCACCTGGGAGTTGATCATAAAAAAGCGGCGAACAACTCTGATAATGAACACGTATTTTCTTTTCATCTACTTTGAGAAAGCGAATCAAGTCCTCTTTGGTTTGTTCGCAAATCGCAATCACCATATCTGAATGCTTGCAGGCATAGGAAAACTTCTGCGAATAAACCACCCGGTCTATCCAGGGGAAAAATTCCGGATAACGAAGGTAAATCAGATCGTGCATCGTCACGACTTTTTTAACAGGGAGAGAATCGAGACGCATGGGGATTTCATGAGAGAGCCCGTGAAAGATATCAAGTTTTTCTTTTTTGATATCATCAGCGATGAGAAAACTTCTCCATATTGGAGAAAAGGATTTTCCTAAAAAAGAATCAGGAAGTCTGACATGGACTTTTCCCTGCAGAGACTCTATCCATTCTTTTCCTTTATGATTCTTTACCGGCGGCACATAAAGAAACAGTTCCTGTTTCGGCCCGTACTCAATTAAACCTTCAACAATACCGCGGGAGTAATTGCCGAGTCCGCGAAAATTATGTGTCGCTCTTTTTGCTTCAAATCCGATGCGCATGGAAGTCCTGTGTTTTTAAAAACCCAGTTCGAATTTTACACTGAAATCAATGGATCCCGCCAGCTTCATCGTGCTAAGAGGAACAGAATTAATAGTGAGTTTCGGCTGAAGGTGAATGAGTTTATTTGTTCTCAGAAGTTCTTTCCAGTCAATCGGCGCAATATTCAGCTTCATGCAACGACCGTCGCATCCGAATTTATCTTTAGCTTGATTGAAATAAACCAGACGTGTGTAGCCATTGGCATCGACCGGAATTCCCGGGACCGGATAATCCAGCTTTCCGTAAATTTCCAGCTTATTGATAAATTGCAGATTGTCTCTGCTTTTAGCGTTGCGGATTGTGACCATCAGATTATCAAGATTTATATATTTAATGAGATTAAAGTCTAATTCTGAAAGAGAATTCAAATCCACATCAACTGAAGAGAGTTCGAGATCGTGACCGCCTTGATTATTGATAGTGGTATTGGCCAGAACGACAGCAATCGCCTGAAAGAGTTTTCCAAAGATCGGAAATTTTCCGGTGTTCTTTGCGTATTCATCAATTTGTGTGTCGTCGATCTGATAAGAGAAAAAAATGGGCTTGTCGTTTTTAAGCTCGTTAACAGTCATAGGTTGATAAGCGGGCTTAAGCGTTTCCTTCCCGCAAGACGAAAGAACCGTCACTACCACCAACAAAGCTGTTAAAAGTCTCAATTTTTTCATGAAATGGGTTATACCACAAAAAAGTGGTGTCATTTCGGGGACTGTAGATTTTTCAATGACAGAAAGTTGTTCAACACTTTTTTTCGGGCCCTATTATCATCTGGACCATGAAAAAACCTCTTGCCCTCTTATTCACTCTCGGAGCGACGTCTGTTTATGGCGCCAGCTACCAGACCCTTCCCAAGGGCGTGGATATGTTTGTTCTTAAGCAGGTTATGACTTCAAAAGTAGAATCAAAATACGATGGAAATAAGGCAGACAATGCTCTGGCCCTGCAGGAAAATTTCACATCCAGCAAACTGGAATCCATTTCCAGCGCCATGAAGACCTATTTCAATGAATTAAAGGCCATTTCTCCAGATGCATACAATCAGTTTTCATTGGGAGAATTCAAGGCTGAAGCCTCGGCACAGGCCACTGCCCAGGGGATCGGACTGGCCCACGGGATAACCGATCGATTAACCGTTTATGGATCACTGCCGGTTTATCATATCAAGTCGAACGTCACATTCAGACAGAGCCAGAAAAGCAATATTGCCGCTGTTCAGGCCGCTGTTGCCAATTCTCCTACGAACACTGCCTTATCGACTTTTGTTCGCCAATTGACTCTGCAATTGCCGGATACCAACGAGCAATTGCTTCAATCGATGATTGTTAATTATTACCATTACAAGGCACTTGGCAGCTGGGAGAAGGATGCTCTTGGAGATGCCGAAGTCGGAGCGATCTATCGATTAACGGATGCTCAGGACATGGGATTGGCCATGGCCCTTGGAGCTGTACTTCCAACCGGTGACGCCGATGATCCGGATTCACTTCAGGATGTTTCTACCGGAGACGGACAGTACGATGGCTTTGTTGAATCGATGGCAGGAATTTCATTTTTTGACAGCGTTCTTCAATTTGATTTGAAAACCAGATTCACTTATCAGTTCGCTTCAAAAAAAGTATTGCGCAAACTGGATGATCCCGATGTTCCTCTTTCTGCTGAAAAAGAAACAATGGCCGAAAAGCTTGGAAATAAATTTGATTCGACTTTGACAGTGACATTGAATCCGACTTCATGGCTCAATTTCAATTCTTCGTTAATTTATTCGGAAACAGGGGCCACAACTTATGGAGCAAGTGATCCGCGGGTCAAGGCCGTTTTGGAGAAAGATACGAGTTCAAACAATTACTGGGGAAAAGTCGGTATCGGATTTTCCAGCGTTGATTTATACAAAGCTAAAAAGATGGACATTCCTTTTGAAGTCAATCTTTCTGCTCAGCGTTTGCTGAACGCCAAGAACTCGTATAATTACGATCGATTCGATCTTGATTTCAGATTATATTTCTAAAGAATGTGGGAGAAAAAAATCTTTCCGTTTTCTTCTATGACAAGATTGTAAGGATCTTCTTTAATCAACAGACAACCATCGAGATCAAAGAAATCCACACCGCCGGAAATGTTGAGGGCGCTTGAAATACCGAGAGATGTTTCCACCATACAGCCAAGCATTGTTTTTAAACCAAGCAGCTTCGCCTGACGAAGTTGTTTTACTGCGCGCATGTATCCGCCCGCTTTCATCAATTTGATATTCACACCGTGAAATCTCTCTGGATAATATCCGTTGATTTCTTCTTTTGTCACAGACTCATCTGCCATTAAAAAAACAGGACTGTGTTTTTTTAATTCCAGAGCTTCATCATGCAAATTGGCCTTCAACGGCTGTTCGAGGAATTCGAGTCTTTTGATTTCCGGAAAATTTTCCAGAAACTTCAACGTTTCTGCTGCTGTTTCAAATGATTCGTTGGCATCAACACGCAAAGGAACATTCGTCAGTCTGAGAATTTCTTTGCAGAAATCATGGGCATTGTCGCGATTCACTTTTACTTTGATCACCGAAAATCTGTGCAGGTTGTTGTCTTTGATGAAGCTTTCGACTTTTCCAGTTTCCATAATAGGAATGGAGAAAGAAGTTTTGACAGAACTGACTGTGTTTGTCCCCATCAATTGAGCGACCGTCTTACCTGACAAAACTGCTATGTAATGAACAAAGGCCGATTCAAGTCCGAACTTAAGTGATTGAGGAAGGTCCATTGAATCCATAAAAGCCACCAGGCTTTCGACACCATTAAAATCTGCCGGTGCCTGCGCTTTGAATTCTTCAAATTTTTCAAGAATAAGTTCGCGTGATTCACCGTAGCGCACATTGAAGGCCACTTCGCCTTTTGCAGAAAGGGATCCATTTTTTAATTCGATAATAAAATTGCGTTTAATATCTGAGCTATTTCGTGAAATATTCCAGGTAAATTTGAGAGGTAATTCGATTTCTTTTATTGTCCAGTTAAACATGGTCTCGCCGTAATCCGATTGTGTGTTTTTTCCTTGTCTAATGATACTATAGTTTATGACTTTTAATAAAGATATTATCTTAAGACTGCTTTTCGCATTCATCTTTATCGCTGTATGCTTTCGCATCCTCGGTCCTGTCTTTATGGGCTTCATTCGCAAAAAACTCCCTGGCTATGTTCCGGAAAACGACATCGACCAAATGATCCGCAGACAAAAAGAGCGTCTTCGTGCTCAATATGGTCTTGCAGGCGAAGTACAGACAAATCAATGGGGACAAAGAGGCTCACGCGAGGATGAATTGGCCATTAATCCTACCCCGGAAATCAAAAAACTTTACGAAGAAACCAAATGGGGCGGCGGTGCTTTTTTAAAAGAGATTCAACAAGACATCACCAAAAATTATGGCTACACCATGGCCGATACAAAAGTGAATGCCTTCATCCTTCTTTGTGAAAAACGGAACTATGTACGTTACTTAAGCGATGAGAACCGTGCTTCCAATACTGCCTTAAAAAATTTTCTGGTGACGCTCTTACTTTTCTTCCTTGTGATGGAAGAAATCAGAGAAAAAAAATTTTTTATCCTCGAAAAAATTGCTGCCAAACTTTCACTTCCTCCGATGGAACTGGCCCTCGCTTTTCAGATTAAAATTCTGATGACCATCGCTCAGAAAAAAGAATTAAAAGAGGAACGAGTTTTTGCGGATACGATTGTCATCGGCCAGTACTCTGAAGAGACGATCAAGGAAGCGACTGAGGCCATTGCACGCAAAGAAGCCAACCTTTGGGCCCGCAGCAGTTCTCAACTTCTGGAAGAACTGACCCTCGCTTTAAATTACGCCAATATGATTTCTCCTCTTCCTAAATTGAAAAATCGTAAAGATGTCGAAACAGCTTTTCTCATTCTGGGACTTAATGCGGATGCATCCTTGGAAGAAATCAAAAAGCATTATAAAAAACTTGCTTTGCAGAAACATCCTGACAAAATTGTGTCGCAAAAACTTCCCAAGATGCTTGAGCGAAAAGCCTTCGATCGATTCAACCGCATTCAGGAAGCCTACGAAGTCATTCTCGAAAATCGCAAATAAAAGGAAAGATTATGTTAAAAAAAGACAAGGCTATTAAAGATATTAAACTCGCCTTAATTGACATTATCAGCGAGACCAATGGAATTACAATTAACGATACTCTTGAACTCTTGAGTTTTTATCCCACTCTCAAAAAAAATCAGATGGTCGAAAAATCACTGGCTGAGTTCAGAAAGCTTCTCAATGGCTTTCAAAGCAATGAAGTAGATATTTCTACTTTGCTTGGCCATCCTTTTTCTGAAGCTTTTTTTGAATTCTTTAAAGAGTTTCCTCTTTCTTATCACGAAGAGCATATTCATCTCACCGGCTCACTAAGCGCCGAATTTATTTTTCCGCGGTTAAAAAAGCTTCTGGATGGTCCTGACAGAAAACTTTACGAAGAAAAAATCGTTCAGGTTTACGGGCCGGATTCTGTTCCCATCAACTCCGTAGAAGATGTAGATTCGCTCATTCGTCTGAAAGAAGGTGAGCTCTTTAAAACTTATTTAAAAATTCTTTATCTTCCCAAATTGATTCTCACTGATAAACAGACTCACGTCGAAGCTGCTTATCACATGGCATCTGAACTTTATGAAAAATATAACGTCGGTAAAATCCGGTTAAAATTCACTCTCTCACGTTCAACAGGACTTGCAGATGAGCAAATTCCGGGGCTCGATAAGTTGACTGAGGACGATGTTGTTCTGGGCCTTTACGAAGGATTCATGAAATTCAAGACGGAAAAACCGTTTTTTAATTTTGTCCTCTCTCCTTCTTTTAGAAAAGAACCTAGTTTTTTTGATCAAAACAATTATGAGTCCAAGCAGGAACACTTTGAAGATCAGGTTATTTCCATTCTCGATCTGATTAAAAAATATCCATTTTTGGCAGAGGTTTTAAGCGAAGTCGATACAGTCGGCGATGAGCGCGAGCTTTATCGCAAAAAACATTTTATGGAAATGAAACCAGGCCTTCGCAGGCTTCAATTTCAAGGCTTCCGGATTCGCTCCCACCATGGTGAGACTTGGAAAATTTTAAGACTGGGAGTTCAGGCGGTGGACAATGCTCTCAACATCTGGCACATCGATACACTTGAACACGGTCTGAGTCTTGGGATTAATCCCAATTATTATTTTCACCGTCTCTACCAGCGTATAATGGAAATGAACAAGGCCGGGCTTCCTATCCAACCTGAAAGTTCTGAATACGCTGAAATCATGGACATGGAATGGAGAGATGAAGACATAAGAGATAAAATTGTTCAAGGGACACCGTTGAATGAAAATGAACATGTAAAATTTCTAAAAACCAAATTTCATACGGCGAGAGAAATTGAGCATTATCAACACGATGTTTTAAACAGAATGATCAATAAGAAAGTTTCGCTGGTTGCACTTCCCTCTTCCAATTTGAAACTGACAAATTGTTTTCCGGATTACAAAGATCATCCTTTTTCATGGTGGGAAAAGAAAGGTGTTCAATTGGGAATTGGAACAGACAATTACATTACATTGTCGACAAACTATATTCAGGAACTTTTAATTCTGCTTTATTCCAACCCGACAACTTTGAAAATTATGAAACTTCTCATGGTGGCCACCCGGGAAACACGCAGACCCTATATGAGCCATTTGCTTTGGGAGATGAGAAAAACTATTCGCGAGTAATTTCTACTGCAGCCTCGGCCACGCTGGCCGGGGTTATATCAACCATGCAAAGCTGATACACGCTTTGCGAACACTTGCCTCTTCCGTCTTTTGTGCAAGGTCTGCAAGGCAGATCAACTTCCATTGTTTTAATCAATGAGCTGATGGTAAATCCAAAGGCGGTGGGTCCCATTAATGAAAGAGCTTTGACTCCAAGAACGTCTGCGACGTGAAGCAGTCCCGTGTCTGCAGAAATAACCAGAGCTGATTTCTGAACGAGACGACAACTTTCAATCAGAGAAAGCTTGCCTGCAAGATTGAAAACTCTTGAGGAATCCACATCGGCGAGATCCTGGCAAAACGTATCCTCTTTCCCTCCCAGAACGACAAATTTTGTCTGCGGAAGAATCTGAATGAGTTTTATCCAGTGATTTAAAGGCCAGCGTTTCATCTCCCAGGCGGCAGAAGGAACAAGAGCGATAACATTTGAAGCTCCGGCCGTTTCCGCGAGGAGCTGATCTATTTTTTTCTCAACCTCTTCCGAAAATTTCCAGCTGACGAGCTTTGGGGAATCACTTTTATTCATCCCCCATTTTTTTAGCGGTTGCAGGTAAGAAGCAATGCCGATAAACGGCTTGGGGAATAAATTGATACGAAAATTAAAAAGTAAAATTCGTTTCCATCTGTCTTTTGATCTCGTTACCAGTGCGGGAAACGACAAAGTCGAAAGCAAAAACAATTTTAAAATCCGCGAACGCAGATTGTTGTGAGCATCATAAATATGTGTGAATTTTTCCTTTCGTAACAGCAAAGCGAGATGAATGAGTCCGGAAACTCCACTTTTTTTATCGAGGGCCCAGACTTTGTTGACTCCGGTGTTTAATTTCACCAGGTTTTCAAAATCTTTTCTGGTTACCCAATGTAATTCACATAGATTAAATCTCTGACGGATTAATTCAACAACAGAGGAACACTGAACGATATCCCCAAAGCTCGAGAAGCGAATAATTAGAACTTTATTTTTTTCCATTATCAATTGATAATAAACTAGGATCGAACGCATTGGAAACTACGGAATTTCATAATGGGCTTTAGTTTAAAAAATCTTTCTTCTCTTGTTAATGTCGCTATTCAACACAAAGCGAGCGATATTCACATCAGAAGCAACGAGATGCCTTGTCTCAGGATTCGTGGCGATCTCGTCCCGGTACAGACTAAAGTTTTTTCAGTTGAAGACATCAACGACATCATTAAAATCATCGTGACTGATAAAGACCAGTTGCAGTCTCTGAATTCAAAAGCAGAGATCGATGGCGCTTTCAGCATTGAGAATCTATGCCGGGTCAGATTCAATATTTTCCGTTACTTTAACCAATATGGTCTTGTTCTAAGAATTATTAATACTGAAATTCCAAGTCTTGCAAACCTCGACATGTCGAAGTCCGTGGCAAAAATCGCCCTTCAAAAGCGTGGAATGATTCTTATTACCGGCGCAACTGGTTCCGGAAAAAGTACAACTCTTGCAGCGATGATCAATCACATCAATGAAAATCGCAGTTCACATATCATTACCATTGAAGATCCAATTGAGTATCTACACTCTCAAAAGATGTCGCGCATTTCTCAGCGCGAAGTCGGTAGAGATACTGAAGATTTCACAAGTGGACTTCGTTCCGCTTTAAGACAGGATCCCGATGTCATTTCCATCGGAGAAATGCGCGATCCAATTGCAGCGAATATCGCCTTAAAGGCCGCGGAAACCGGCCACGTGGTCTTTTCCACTCTCCACACGACGAATACTGTAACGACGATTGGACGAATTATTTCCATGTTCCCTGCCCACGAGCAACCGGAAGTCCGCAAACGCCTTGCTGAAAATTTATATGCCATTATCGGTCAGCGTATGCTTCCCGGTAAAAATGGAAAAACAGTGATCGCCCAGGAAATCATGGTCACTTCACCGGGAATCAGAGATTGTATTTCAGGAAAAGATGATCTCAACCGCATCCCGCACGTCATTATGCAGGGAACAGGTAAATCTACAAACGGCGGGCAAACATTCGATCAGCACATTATGTACCTTTATCAGAAAGGATTCATCGAGAAAGAAATTGCTCTCGATGCAGTTTCTTCTCAATCAGATTTTATTCAAAAACTTATTGTCGAATAAGGACTTTATTCTTTTTCGATGACCAGTGTTTCTGCAAGAAGATCCTGCAGGGCCTGATGTTTTTTGTTGAAGAAGGGAATAAAAAATCCCACAACTATTAAAATCCCCAAAGGCTTATAGACAATCTCTCTTTGGATTGCCTGAACAATGCTTAAAGTGTATTTCTCTGTTCCACGAATTTTTAACCCTACAACTTTTTTACCATAACTGTGGTTAAAAAAAGCCACCGGAAGACAGATAAAAAGAAAAATCATAGCTACTGCATTCGCGATAAAAATGATCTGCATAACAACAGGCTCAGGCAGGAGAAACTGCAGCTTGTAACGATCCAGGAAAAGTTGAATCAGTCCTCTCACTACAGGTGTTGAAAAATAAACAACAACGCCCAGGACGGCAGCAATAACGGCATCGATAGCAAAAGCTATAACCCGTTTGGGATATGAGGCAAGATTAAAAGAATTTTCAAGATCGTCATCCTCAACCATTTTTGTCAGCGCCGCTGCCATTTCAGTTCGAGTCTTCATTTTGGGAACAGCCGTCTCATCCAGAGCAAGTGATGGTTGTCTTTTGGCAACGACTTTAGTGTCTTTGATTTGGGATTCAGGAGCAGCAGGATCGTCATATTTTACAGCAGGTTTAACTGTGGTAAATTCCCAATCTTCTTCTTGCGGCTGTTGTTGCTGCTTTGGAGCGTTTACAGTTTTTGTGCCGCCCTTGGACTGATCGACCATAAAGACTCCGGATTAGAGTTCATCAATTCTTTTAATAATCGCTTCCAGCCTTTCGCGGGCATCATCGCAACGGTCTTTCCATTCCCCATGGTTAAGGTCTGGATCGCGGTTCAAAAGAAGCTTACCTAACTCTGAAGATGTTCGGTTAAACTCACCTAAGAGTTTAACCGCCATTTCTTCATCTTCGAGATTTTCTAACTTATTAAGAATTCTTTCTATTTCCGAGTTATCAATCATTTTTAATTCGCAATTACTTAGCTGAAGCTGTCTTTTTTGGTTTTAACGTTTTTACAATATCGTTGGCGACCATAACTGACTCTTCAAGTACGACATCTTGTCTTAGAGATTTCACCCACTCATCTTTTCTTTGCTCGAAATCTTTTTGCCACTTTTTCATATCGCCAGCGCGAATATTTTCGTGAGCTTTGAGAGAGTCTTCAAAGTTTGTGACGAGAAGATTTTTGTCTTCTTCATCCATCTTTAGTTCTTCTGCCATTTTTTTGTTTTGGATGTCTTCAGCCTGAACTTGTTTCAAATTCAAAGAAACAAGAGTGTCTTTCTTTTTCTTATTCAGGTAATCAAGGTTTCTGATAATTTTGTTGAAGCGCGGATTTGTTTTTACGCGTGCCGTGCTCTTCTCTTTCAACTGTGGAAGGTTGTAAGAAAATTTATTCCACTTAGAAAACGGCTGCGCTTTAATCTGATCCCATGGAAGAGAATATTCAAGATCTTTTTCTCTGCTCTCTACATAGCTGAACAGATCCGGAAGAATTACATCGCTCGTGACTCCTTTGTACTGAGTTGAAGCCCCGGTGACGCGATAAAATTTTTGAATCGTTACTTTCAACGCTCCCATTGTCGGTCCAAACATTGAAAGAAGCGGTCCCTGATTTAAATTCAACACCGCCTGAACTGTTCCTTTACCGTGAGAGAAATCGCCGCCGATGATGACAGCTCTTCCGTAGTCCTGCATAGCACCTGCAAGAATTTCAGAAGCTGAAGCAGAGAATCTGTTGATCAAAACAATCAATGGTCCATCATAGAAAACATTTGGATCATCATTTTCAAGAACCTCAATTTTACCAGTGTGATCTTTTACCTGAACAACCGGACCTTTCCCAAGGAACAAGCCTGACATTAAGCGGGCATCTTCAAGCGCCCCTCCGCCGTTGTTTCTCAGGTCGAGAATCACAGCATCGACGTTGGCTTTTTTCAATCTTTCAAGTTCTTTTTTTACATCATCAGTACAGTTGATTTGAGAGGATTCAAAATCGCGGTAGAATTTAGGCAATTGGATATAACCAACTTTTGCATCAGTGTCTTTGTATTGAAGAACTGAAGATTTGGCAAAAGAAGCTGCCACCTCAATTTCATCGCGAACGATTGAGATGATCTTTCTGGTTCCATCAACTTTCTTAACAGTCAGACGAACTTCAGTTCCTTTTTTCCCGCGAATATATCTGACAGCATCGTCAACTTTCATATCAGTCAAGTCAATAGATTCCCCTGCTCCCTGAGCAACTCCCAGAATGACATCGTCAGCTTCAAGTTCTTTTTGTCTCCATGCTGGTCCGCCTGGAACAATCTGGACAACTTTAATATAAGACCCATCTTCCTGAAGAACAGCACCGATCCCTTCAAGCTTTCCTGTAATATCGATATCAAAATCTTCTTTCTTCTTAGCTGGAAGATAAGTTGTATGCGGATCAAAGACTGCTGTTACGGCATTGTAGAAATTGTCGAGTTGATCATCGCGGTCTTCTTTTGCAAGTCTGTCGAAAATTTTCTGGAATCTTTTGGAAACAGAATCATGAGCTTTTGCTCTCATTTCTGCGTCGGTTAATTTCTTGACTGGAGGAAGTTTCTTTTTAAGCTTAACAATTGGCTTTTTTCCATTTTTGGGTTTATCCGACTGTTCATCTATTAAAGAAAGGTATTTATTCAAAGTCGCTTGTTTGAACACGAGTTTCCAGTTTTCTTTAAGAATATTTTCGTCTTTTGCCCAGTCTCTTTTTTCCGGATCTACTTCTACCTGTTCATTGCCATTGAAATCAAATTGCTTTTTGAACGTTTCCTTTCTTAGAGATTCAGCAAGCGCTGTTCTCTTTTTCAACATATCAAGCGACTTCTCGATGAGAGCGTAATCCCCTGTGACCATTTCATCATCCATCTGGAATTGATAGGCTTCAAGTTCCTTAATGTCCTGCTTAGTAAGAAATTGCTTAGATCCATCGATCTTTTTTAAATATTGCTGGAATGCTTTTTGAGAAACTTCGTCATTAATTTTTAAAGCACGATAGTGATAAGTCTCAAGTGCATTTTTTAAAATATTACCGATAAGTTTTTCACGACGTGGATCGCGCGCATTTTTCGAGCTGGCCTCTTTGGCCTCTACTACATTGACGCTTAAAACAGAAGGAACGAGGGTCGATTGAAACAGACCGAGTAATAAAAAGGGCAAAAGAAGACGTTTCATTTTTTCTCCAAAAATTACGCACAAATGGCAATTATCCTATGATACCTCAGGATGAGGCTTAAGAGTCAAAAGAAAAAATTTCTTGTTTGGAGTCTCGGAAATAAGATTGGCCGATCTTTTTTGTGCATTAATAAAAAAAGGCCACCCATCAGGGTGGCCTTAAGGAGAATTTGTTTCAAAAGATTTCTATTTCATTGCTTCAAGAACCGACGCAGCTTTTTGTAACCAGCCTGCATTGTTGCGGGCAAGATCAAGCATGGTTGGAGCGTATGGAATATCTGCTTTCGTCGGCATGTTTTCAGTACACATACTTTCAACACTATTATCTTCAAAAACAACCTGATCAATGCTCGAACCTGGAAGGCCAAACAGATAATTTGGTACTTGAGTTTCAAACACTCTCAGACGGTCTTCCCATTTTGTATTCATTTCTCCAGATGACAAATATCCTGCTCCTGTCCCATTTGAATGCGTTCCAATAATCACAGCGCGCTTCGATGCTTTCAGAAGAAATGACATTTTGTCACAAGCGCTGATACAGTCCGCTGTTACAAGCGCCACAATCTTATTGTTAAAACCTTTAACTTTCGCCATGTCGTAAGGAATGACTTCCGCTGCAAACATCGGTGTGTATGAGCGACGCTCATCAATAGTTTTCTGGAAGAAATCTTTCATCTGATCGATAGTTAATCCAAATGATTGGTCTTCACCGACCACTTCCTGGAACAAACTTGGTTCCTGAAGCTGACGCATATACGAGGTCATTCTGAACCCCGAAGTTGCTCCTGGGTACATCATTCCTTCAGGAGCAAGAACACTCAAGACCTGCGCAGGAAGATTTCCGTTACCACCACCGTTGACTCTCAGGTCAAGAATAAGTGGAATCTGGTTTTCTTTGAGTTCAAGAACAAAGTTTCTGATACCGTCGATGAAGCTCATTTGTGCATCGGCCGTCTTCACGTTTCTCGTCATAAACGTAAGAATCTGAAGGACACCGTATGTTCTACCTTTGTTGATGTAGTAACCTGTTCGCAGCGCCGGGCGACCATCGTCTCCGATCATTTCATTGAGCCCTTTCAAGTTCAGGTGAAGTTTACCTGCGCTGTATCCTTCAAACGTTATCGCGCTGTCGTTCCAGGTCTTTGAAGCTTTCTCAAAATTCATTCCGATTGTCGAAGAATCAGTCGGCACGCCAATCTTTTTAAAGAAGGTTAAAGCATCAAGTCTTGGAGTTGAGTCCTTGGCCATGTTGGCAAAAAGTGGAAGTTTAAAAATCCCCGCGTTCTTGAATTCGATTGTGACAGAGTTGCTGTTATCGTATGCAAAATTTCTGATAGTGAGTGACCTGATGGCCTGCGAATCTGCAAATTCATCAGAGCTTGCTCCGATGAATTTCTTCAGTTCATTGATTCTTTCTTCAACCGGCTGACCATTGATGGAAAGAACTTCATCCCCCATCTGGATGCGTGAAAGATCAGCACCTGAAAGTTTTGAAACCATGCTCAGGAATTTTTTCTCAAGAGATCCAACAAGAATTTTTCCGTCAATTCTAAAAAGGCGCACACCTGTATAAACGAATGGTCTAGAAATTTTTTCCTGAATACTGAAGTGAGTATCTTGAAACTGAGCTACAAGCTTCTGCATGCGATCCATGAATTGCATGTTTGCTTTTGCCTGAAGAAAACTTAAACGATCACGTGTTTCTTCATTTGCTCTGTCGGCCGCCGTCGCTGTAATGTCTGCAGCATTTTCTTCAGCTGCAATTGCTTCCGCTTTTAATTTATTAAAATCAAGTCCTACTCTCTTTGCTTTCAAAGGAAGAAGAGCGTATTCAAGCTCGACTGTTTTCAAAAAATCATTCACGATCATTAAACGATCGTCTTTATCATAATAATGAAAACGAAGACCAGAATAGACATCTTTCACAGCTTGAGTGTGAATTTTTTTAGAGACTCCCAGTGAACCTAACAAACCGGCATGAGCATTGGCCCCCAGTAAAGCTGAAAGGGTAAGAGTTAACAGTACCGATTTGGACATCTTCATGGATTCTCCTTTTCTTTATGAATGGAGACATTCTATAGATTTCAGCGGGCATAGGAGGAAAAGAGGAATTTTTACAGGCCTAAATAAAAAAGGGCCGTCTAAAGTTTAGACGGCCCTCATTGAAAAGATAAGCTAAGTAGCGGCTACTTCAGGTTTCTAAGAACGTACTGAAGAATCCCACCGTTTTTCATATAGTGTAATTCATCAAGTGTATCCACTCTTGAAGTAAGAGTTGTTCTCGCTTCTTTTCCAGAAGCATAGTGGATCACAAGTTCATATTTAAGACCTGGCTTAAACTCTCCTTGCGGAATGAGATCAAGAGTCTCAGTTCCATCAAGACCTAGAGTTTTTCTGTCAACACCTGGTTCGAAAACAAGTGGAAGAACGCCCATACCGATCAGGTTCGATCTGTGAATACGCTCGAAAGATTCGGCCACAACGGCCTTCACACCTTGAAGGTATGTTCCTTTCGCTGCCCAGTCACGAGAAGATCCCGTTCCGTATTCTTTACCAGCGATAACAACAAGAGGCGTTTTATCTGCAATGTACTTCATGGCCGCATCGTAAATCGACATCACTTCACCGGATGGAATGTATTTTGTCACTCCCCCTTCAGTTCCTGGCGCCACTTCGTTTTTAATTCTGATGTTCGCAAATGTTCCTCTCATCATGACTTCGTGGTTACCACGACGTGATCCATATGAGTTGAAGTCTTCCGGCTTCACACCTTTTTCCATCAGGTATGTTCCTGCTGGAGACGTTTTCTTAATTGAACCAGCTGGAGAAATGTGGTCAGTTGTGATTGAATCACCGAAAAGAGCAAGGATGCTTGCTTTCTTCAAAGACACACCTTGTTCATATGATTTTTGATCGTTGATGTTTTCGAAGAACGTTGGATTTCTGATGTAAGTTGAATCTGGTTCCCAAGAGAAAAATTCACCTTCAGTGACTTTAATCGCCTGCCAGTGTTTATCGCCTTCGAATACGTTAGAGTAACGCTTCTTGAACATTTCACTTGTGAGTTTGCTCATAAGAACAGCGTTGATTTCTTCATGAGTCGGCCAGATGTCTTTCAGGTAAACATCTTTTCCGTTTGTCCCTTTTCCAATTGGATCTTTTGAGATGTTGACGTTGATGTTTCCGGCAAGAGCATAAGCAATAACCAGCGGAGGTGAAGCCAGGTAATTTGCTTTAACGTCTGGATTGATACGGCCTTCAAAGTTTCTGTTACCAGAAAGAACTGAAGTTACAACCAGGTTGTTAGCGTTTACTGATTTAGAAATATTTTCCGGCAATGGTCCAGAGTTACCGATACAAGACATACATCCGTATCCAGTCAGCGTGAATCCTAGTTCATCAAGAGATTGTTGAAGACCAGATTCAACCAGGTAATCTGTGACAACTTTAGATCCAGGAGAAAGAGCCGTTTTTACCCATGGCTGAGATTTAAGGCCAAGAGCTCTCGCCTTTTTCGCTACTAGACCAGCAGCAATCATAACAGATGGGTTAGAAGTGTTTGTACATGAAGTGATAGTCGCGATTGCTACAGCTCCATGCTTAAGTTTGAAGTCTGCACCATCAACAGCGTATTCATTGTTAACTGCATCTGGAGAAACTTTGAAAGCTCCAACGAGCTCTTTTCCAAAAGCATCAGCAGCAGCTGTCAGTTCGATTCTGTCTTGCGGACGTTTTGGTCCTGAAAGACATGGAACAACTGAACCAAGATCAAGTTCAAGAGTTGAAGTAAACACAGGATCAGCGTCGCCGGCAGCTAGCCACAGGCCTTGCTCTTTTGCGTAAGCTTCAACCAGGGCCACTTGCTCAGGAGTTCTTCCAGAGAATTTTAAATAATCGATTGTCTTTTCATCTACCGGGAAGAAACCACAAGTCGCTCCGTATTCTGGGGCCATGTTCGCAATTGTCGCTCTGTCAGCAAGTGAAAGAGCTTTTACACCCGGGCCGTAGAATTCAACGAACTTTTCTACTACTCCGTGCTTTCTCAGCATTTGGGTGACAGTAAGAACGATATCTGTAGCCGTGATGCCTTCTTTAATTGTTCCTGTTAATTTGAAACCAACAACTTCTGGAACAGTCATAGTGACTGACTGACCAAGCATCGCTGCTTCAGCTTCGATACCGCCAACACCCCAACCAAGAACTGAAAGACCGTTGATCATTGTTGTGTGTGAGTCTGTCCCGACACAAGTATCAGGGTAAGCGACAGTTTCACCGTTTTCAGTTTTTGTCCAAACACCTTGAGCTAGATACTCGAGGTTAACCTGGTGACAAATACCAGTTCCAGGAGGAACGACGCGGAAATTTTTAAACGCTTTTTGTCCCCATTTAAGGAATGTGTAGCGCTCTTTGTTTCTTTCGTATTCAACAGAAACGTTTTTTTCAAATGAGTCTTGTTGACCGAAGAAATCCACGGCAACCGAGTGATCGATAACTAGATCAACTGGAATAAGCGGATTGATCTTTTTTGGATCGCCACCAATTTTTTTCATTGCTTCTCTCATCGCCGCTAAATCAACAACAGCTGGTACACCAGTGAAGTCTTGCATAAGAACGCGAGCTGGATAGTAAGCAATTTCTCTGTCTGATTTTTGAGTCTTTACCCATTCGTTGATCGCTTTTGCATCGTCGAAAGTAACATCTCTTCCGTTTTCGTGACGAAGAAGGTTTTCAAGTAAAACCTTGAGAGACTTTGGAAGGCGATCAATGTCAGCGAGACCAAGATTCTTCGCTTCTTTCAAGCTGTAGTAAGTGTAGTCTTTTGAACCAACTTTCAGTGTCTTTTTTGTTTTGCTCACGGGTGAGACTCCTTTAAAAGATTAATGGGGAAAAGTGTACTGATTATAAACTGTTTTAACCTCTTTTATTATCGCTTTTTTTTCATATTAATAAATTGAATAAATCGAATAAAATATAGTAGTATTAGGAATATGTTAGAAGGAATTGAGGCACTAATTGCCTTAGAAAAATACGGCACTGTCAGTGAAGCGGCCATACGCATGCGCTTAACTCAATCCGCAGTAAGCAAGCGTATTCAAGCGTTACAAGAAGAACTCAAGGTAAAATTAGTTGAGCCTGACGGAAGACGCGTTCGTTTAACCGCGGATGGGTACCAGTTTCTCAATAAAGCTCGTCCTCTTATCATTGAAATCAAGAACCTGACTCAGAATCTGGACAGAACAAACCTTTCTCACTTTGCTCTCGGATTATCCGATTCTATTGCAGGCTCCTTCGGGCCGCATGTTGTCAGTGAAACATTGAAGACGCTTAAAAATCTGGATCTGGATTTTCACGTCCATCGAAGTCTTATGCTTCTGGAAAATATTTCGCTGGGCAAATATCAGTTAGGAATCTGTACTTTTGATGAAAACCGCAAAGATCTTTACTCTGCGCATTTAATTGATGAACCCTTGGTGCTGTTGCATTCTGAATTCCGCAATCGACCAAACCGATCACTCCCTTTGATTACTATCGAAGAAAATTCCGCCACGTGGAAAAATGCGGGAAGTGATTTGCGAAGGGATTATCCTCTGTTGTTTCAAAACAATGTCATGTATGTTGAGTCTTTCCTCGCTGTCTATCAAATGACTAAGGTTGGCCTTGGCAATGGAATCATTCCCCTCGGAATGGCGAGAGAATTTAATTTGAAAAAGGAAAGTTTTAAGAAATTGAGAGTGACCAGAACCATCTCTCTGGTGACCAGAAAGACGATTGCTCAGATGGATTTTTTTGATCCATTTTATAAAGAGCTTAAGACTAATATCGAACACTATTTTGAGAGATAATGAAAAAGTTTGCCCAAAATTTCGCCGGACATTTTTTTCTTGGCCTCGGTATTATCGGTGCGTTTCTGCCCGTATTGCCGACGACACCTTTCCTTCTTCTCGCTGCCTATTTTTATTCCCGTACAAATCATGAGCTTCATCAATGGCTCTATAACCACAAAATGTTTGGTCCGCCTCTGCGCGACTGGGATGAAAATAAGGTCATTGGATTAAAAGCGAAGATTGTGGCCACGACGGCTATCGCCTTGGTTTTATTCTGGAGAATTCCACGCCTGGAGATTCACTCTCTCATGAAAGGCGTCATCGTTGTTATCCTTACCGGCGTTCTGCTTTTTATCTGGACGAGACCTTCTCGCAGGATTTAATTTCAAGTCCCATTGGATTGAATTCCACTTTAACAGATTTCTTTTCCGTTAAAGAGTCGCGCAGACACGGCAAAAATTTTTCCGCCGCTTTATAAACGCCAGCCTGGTTTTTAAAATCGACCAGATAGATTTTTTTAGTCTCATCATAGTTCACTTTTGTCACGATCCATTCTTTTGTCATGGCGTGAAGAACAGTGGAACTAAATAGCATCAGGACGAACATGCTGATTTTCATTTTCATACTCATTTTGATTTGATTTTTTTTCTTTTAAAGCTTCTGTATATTCTTTCATCGTCTGCACGGCCATGGCCATATTTTGTTCTTCAGAACGAACTTCATCGTTGTCAGGAACGTAAATATCTGAGGAAGAAAACGCCACTGCAGTTCTTTGAAAATTGGCAGCATTAACAGGGAACGGATAAGGAGTCTGCATCACTCCCCCTTTAACTTTTTTCCCCATACTTTCTACCCATCCATCGACAGTGACTGCTTTTTCATTCAGAGAAGGATCGATAACATATTTTTTAATTTCGCCATTTTTAGTTTTGACGTTGATAACAGGGGCTACGTGATAGTTCCATTGGACATCTGTTCCTGGAACATAGAGCGAACCTTTTATCCAGACTTTTTCAACAGGAATCCCCATCGCTTCAAAACGTCTCGCCATCACATGAGCTCGGGCATAACAGCCGTCGTACTTGTATCCAAACGGAATGTCCGACATGTTTTTGGCCTTTTGGAACAGATCCTGGACTTCTTCTTCCGTGATTAATTTTTCGATAGGTTTAGGTTTTGCTTTTTGAAGATAAGCAATGTGCTTTTGGGCATCCTTGGAAAGAATCATTCCGTCATAACGGCAGCCAAGATCTTTTGATTTTGCCGCATCGACAAAGACAGAAACAACTTGTCCATTGACCAAAGTCAGGTAGTGTCCCAGTTCTGCGTTAATTAATCCTTCCTGAAAAGCGTCAGCCGTTTTTCTTTCTTCTGCGATCAACTTTGAAACTTCGTTATCGCCGGTGCAAAGCTTTTCAACCTCTTGGCGCATCGGAGAAGTCATGGGGTTGGTGAAATAATTGAAACTGGTCTTGTTGTTTTCAAATTTACTTGGAATAAACAGATTTTCATCGAGAGCACCAGCTCCCGTGTATCCAGACCTGTCGAATTTCGGTATATCATAAAGAGGCGGAGCACTTTCTTTTCCAGGCTCGAGGACTTTCATTCCATCATAACGTAGTTCAGTTTGAATTCCTTTCAGATTGAGAAAATAAGGACTGGCAAACCCTTCTGACGAAGGAATATAGCCCAGAATTCTTTCGCCCTTTTCACCACGGCAGGCATAAAAATTACATTGAATTTTTATATTGTATTCTTTCTCTGATTTAATTTCTTCAGCTGTAAGCGCCCGGTCTTCTCCTCTGACACAATCCAGGTTTTTATCATCAGCAAGGATCTTTAATCTGGGTTTTGCCGACATTTCTTTTTGGATAAACTTTTGGGATTCATCCAAAAACTGGCGGGCCAGATCATCATCAAGACCTTTTAAATTGTTCATAAGAGCGTTTGCAGTAACCAGTCGACCGGAAGTGCTTTCCGGAGCTTTAAATGAAGTGATGCCGGTTAAATTCATTTTAGGAATTTCAAAAAGAACCTTGTCTCCTTCAGTAACTTTTGAAATCCATTTCATGGCGGGAAAGCCGTCCCCTTCTTTCTGGACTGCCATATAGCCCATGACATTTTTCATGACGAGTATGCGTTTGTTTCCTTCATTGCAATGAAAGAGAGAGTCTGATTTCTTTTGGCATTTATAATTCGCGTTTTCGATTTCAACATTGACGTCGGCAAACGCCGAGCCCGCAAATAAAAAGGAAAATAGCAATAAAGTACTTTTCATAAAATTATCCAAGATAATTAGAGATCGTTAATTTTTTTCCCTGAAAGAACTGATGACTTTTGCCACAAAAAGAAATCTGATCATTGTCCACAATGATTCCTCCTCCGTCAGCGCAAGCATACAGAGGAATAGTTGTTTTTTTTGAATGATGAAGGAGCTCGGCATCGTATCGTTTGGAGTTTTTATAGTGAGGAAAAAATTCAAAATTCACAACTCTCATGGCCGACAAATTTTTCATGTCCCAGGGATTTTCATCGCGGTCGAAATGCGGAAAGCTGGCAGTATGCACATGCGGAGTAAGAATAATGGCGCCGGCAGAAAGTCCGCAAAGAACTCCTCCGCGTTTCAAGAATTTGGAGAAGTGAGAAAACATTCCGGCCTTTTTCAGATGCTTTAAAAAGTAGAACGTATTTCCGCCACCTAAAAAAATCAGATCACTTTTCATGGCTTCTTTCAAGACGGTTTTTGTGTAAGGAATATCGACGCAAAAATGCATGAATTTCTGAACGCCCAGTTTTGAGAATTCCTGAACAAAAAAGCGGAAGTCATCTTCCGCGTCGTAAGAACTGGATGGAATAAGAGTTAATTTAGGAGATTTGACTCCGGTCAGCTCGAGGGCCCGCTGGTTGAGAAAACGATTATCGTCCTCGTTGCCACCGGAATAGAGAACAATTTTCATATTCCGTCTCTATACTCTCTGACGATCTGGAGCATGCCTTTCACAAGTCGGGACTGCTCTTTTTCAGTTTCAAAGTTAGAAGTTCTTCTCTCTTTGTCCGGATTGAGATTTTGATACTCAACGAACTCTTTCAGAACGACGGAAATTTCTTCGGCAGAGAGCTTCGGTTTTCTATTCATCACTTTATTGACAATGGTCGTGATCGAATCGCCAGTCACGCGGTCATATTTGTTAATGACGGAAGATCTCATAGAGACATCAAGAAGAACTTTTTCAGGAGCTTCCTTAAATTTTTTGGATGCAAGGTTGATCAGTTTTACATAATTCTTCTGGAAACTTCTGATCTTCAGGTCACGTCTCAACGTTCGCTTGAGATCTGTTTTTGTGGCATAACTTGATTTGATAATATCCAGAAATTCATTCTCTGAAATTTTTTCGTTCAAGCCCCTGTTCAGGTAAAGCTGAGGCAATTCGCGAAGAATATCGCGCATACAGAAAATGGCATTCCAGTTGATGCCATCCGGAACTTTTTGTGGCCCTTTTACAGATTTGGCCATTTCAAAATAAGTGAAGTCATTGCGGAATTCTTCAATATCTTTGCGGTGATTTTCCAGTAAATAGGCAGTGAACTTCGAATTAAAGCCCATCTTCATCAAAATGTTTCGATTTTTATAATCAAAGAAACGTTTTTCAAATGATTGAACTGCGTGGTGATTTTTATAATCATCGATCGATCTTTTCTTTTCATTTTTTATGTAGTCGACAATCTGAGCAAACGTCTGAACGATATAACGGGCCTTCTGCTTTTGCTCTTTAATGGAAGTTGACCATCTTTGAACATCGTCGTAGCGGTATTCATGATGATAAAGACCAAACTGACGAACAGAACCGTAATCAATGATTCCACCGTCCATTAAAATATTATCGCCGTCCCAGTCGAGCCAGCAGAAAATGTACTGATCTTCAAAATCCGCGGACATCTGAGCGAAAGTTTCTACAACTTTATTTAAAAAATAATCGTAGAGAGACTTGGAGTCTGTCGGCGCATTTTTATAAATTTTGTTTTTTACCTGGCGTTCAATATAGTAATCCACCATGCGTTTTAAAGTCGGCAGATTGTTTTGTTTTAAATGGTTGAACATGTGCGAAGGTCGCAAGAGATTGTCATGTACGCGCACGTTGATCGCAAGACCTTTGGCAAATTCAATAATGGCGAGAACTCTCTCTGTTTCCAGTCCATTCTTGGCCAGGACTTCACTGAAAAACAGAGAGCTCAACCCTTCGTCTTTTTCGGAATAGCCGCAACCGTAAGAAACAGTGGGATCACCCGTCTGATAAAACTTTTTATTAATATTGCAGGCCGGGCTTAATTTCGTCGCGCCAGTTCCACAACTGGAAATATCGTATGATTTTCCCTTATGTGTAAGTTGTCCGTTCCAGATGCTTCGTCCATCCCCTGATGTTGTCCCCTTCTTGCACGGATGCTGAAGTTGAAGATAGCGTGTGGCCATGTAGGTGTTGGGGCGAATCTCTTCTTTAGGAAAATTGAAATTATTCATCATATCGTATTCATTGATGATGACGATACTGAACGTTTTCAAAATTTCATCTTTTAATTCTTTGGTGAGTTCGTCAGGATGATTTTCAGGAATGAGTCCGATTTCGCGGGCGAGATCAAAATTAAAGAAAGCAACATTGCCTCCATGCCGCGTTCGAACCTGATATTCAACAACGGCTTCGGGCACTTGCTTTTTGAGTGGATGGTTTCCATCGATTTCCTGAAACTTCGGAAATCCCGAATTAACTTTGCTTGTTTCTTTTGATGGTCTGGACTCTTTTAATTTTGTATTTCCCATAAGTCTATTTTCAGATATTCAAACAAAATTAAAATAGGCAAAACTTTCATAGCAGTTTTTGCCGATGAGTTTTGCTGCTTCATGGGTTTTTAGGTTAAAATAGGGGCTCACCTTTCTCAATCGGGAACTTAAATGAAGACCACTTTCTCTCTAGCCTCTCGCAGTTTATCAGTAATTCTTACTCTTGGACTGACTCTCGCTTTAACTTCCTGTTCGAGCATTTCAAAAGAAGATTGTTCAAAAGATATGCATGATCTTGGATATGAACAAGGCCGTAAGGGCATGAATAATCTGCTTGAGGACGTCCGAAATACCTGTCTTAGGCAAAATCCTTCCCTCGATCTGGCAAAATATCAATCCGGTTTTGAAGATGGTTGGGGCGAGTATTGCACCCCATTTAATGGCTACAGAATGGGGGCCAAAGGTGATGTGTACAAAAGTTACTGTCCTGAAGAAAAAGAGGATCTTTTTCATGTGCGTTTTCTGATTGGAAAAAAAGTATACGAGAAAAATGATCAAGTAAGAGAGTTGCAGGAAAAAATCATGGATCTTTCCAGTGATCCAAAAGATCTGCAGACTCCAGCGGTCAGGGACGAGCTTAACAATCTTAAAAACGAGATGAAGGATTTAACGAACGAGATTCAAAGACTGGAGCAGCAAGGTCTTGCTAATGTTCATTTGAATTAAAAACGACTAGTTAACTCTCCTTGATTATGTCGGCGTCAAAGTTTTATATTTTCTTTTTTCCATTAAACTCATAGTTAAGTTAGTCTAAGAAAGAGGTATAAAAGATGAACTACTATGATGACTTGATAAGAAACTACCAGAAAGTGAATCGATATAAAGACGAATTGATGACCGTCGATGGATTTTTTCAACTACCAGTTTCTAATAAACTATCTATGGAGCTTGCGAAAAATATAATCGTCTCAGAAAACTTCAAAAAAATTTTAGATATAGGAGCTAACGATAGGAAGTTCCACAAATATATTCCTGATCAATGTATGTATTATTCTGTCGATCAAGATAGATCGTTCATTCATGATTTTCATGATATCCGAGAAGTACCTGCTGATCTAAAATTTGATATGATTACAATGTTTGCTGTTGTTGAGCATATTCAGCCTGATATTTTTATCAATCAATTTCTTCCATTCATTCAGCAACACATTATTGAGAATGGATATCTGATTATATCATCAAACAATATTTTTCATAATCTAGGGATCAGGACCGATTATTCTCACGTAAAATCATATTCTCCAAGAGATCTGCATGCAATTTTAAGAAACTTTGGTTTTGAAAAGGTTTGTGTGTACAGAATCTCAATGATTAAATTGCGGTATCGTTGGTTTTTTGAAATTTTGAGTAAAACACTGTTTAGGCCTTATAGCATTGATTATTCGCCAGAAATATGTTGGATTTATAAGTATGTTGGGATCTAAGATATCGATCATCCCCCTTACCTAAACCACGGCAAAGTTCTTTCGGAGCCGAAAAGACAACGCAAAAAGTGGACGCCCCGAAAATGAATTAATCAATCCGAAACAAAGCAAACTTCAAATAACGGAGCTCTTCCATCGCAATCGGATAAGGATGATCGAAAGGCTGGCCGCCGTAATAAACGAGCGTTCCGCGTTTTCTTGTTTTGGAAAAAGCTTCACGGCAGATTTCCAGAAATTTATCAGTGCCGATATGGCTTGAACACGAGCTTGCTGCAAAGAGGCCGTTGTTGTTGACCAGTCTCAATGATTCAGAAAAAACTTTGGTATAAGCGACGACGGCGCTTTCGACAGCTTTCTGATTGGGAGCAAAACTTGGCGGATCAGTAATAACCAGATCCCATTTCGCTTTCTCTTTGATTCTTTCATCTATGAAAGCAAAGGCATCCTGTGCAATCGCTTCATGCTTCACTTTAAGATCATTGACTTCAAAATTGCGGACGGCTGCCGCTGTGGCCGCTTTGGCAATATCAACGCTGGTCACTTCTCTCGCTCCGCCCTTGGCGGCAAACACAGAAAATCCTCCGGTGTAACTGAAGAGATTGAGTACAGATTTGTCTTTACCGAATTGCCCGATCAGTTTTCGGTTATCTCTTTGATCAAGAAAAAATCCAGTCTTGGCAGCGTCGCGGATATTGCTGGCAAACACGCTTCCGTTTTCAAGAAACAAAACTTCTTCTTTGAGTTTTCCACAAATCTCGACGCCTTTGATCTCTTCATCATTTCTGCGTTTGTGATATACCGTTTTAAGAAAAGGAAAGTCCTGCAGAAGTCTTTCAGCGATCCCTTGATGATTCCAGAAATTTTCGACTACCGGATGATCGTGTTTAATGACGGCAGTTTCATCATAGATGTCAATGATCAAACCAGGCATCCCATCGCCTTCTCCATTGATGAGTCGAAAGCTGTTAGTCAAAGAATTGCGGAAATTGATTCGCAAGGCGACGGCTTTCTTCCACTGCATTTCACTCCACTGAATCAGTGTATGCTGACTATTGCCCGCGCGAAAAAAAGCTTCGTCAGACAAAGAAAGCATTCTGAACCGCAGCTGAGTGTCTGCCTGAACCAGACCGATGCCCATGACTTCATTTTTGATCTTTAACAGAGCAAGCCCACCTTTGGTTTTGTCATTCTTGTCAAAACAATCAGCGAAGATCCATCTGTGCCCGCGCTTTAAATGTTTAGTGACGTCACGGATGAGTGAAATCTCGGGAATTTTTCCCTCTGGAATATTGATCAATAATTGTGAATTTGCCATAAAAGATCCGGTGAAGTTTTCACCATAATACTACACTTTGATGATATTGGCGACGGCAGAAGCAATAACTAAAGCGGCTCCCGAAAGCTGCAATACCGAAAGCTTATCGCCAAGAAAGAGAGCAGAAAATAAAATAGTGATAGGAGCGATGGTGTAATAAGCAAGCCCTGTGATATTGGGAGAAACAGTTGAAGAAATTTTGGCCCAAAGACTGTGCGCGATCAGTGTTCCGAAAACACCGAGAAAAATCATGGCGGCCCAATCCACAGGACGCAGGCTCCAGCTTGTTTGACCAATAAAAAAGAAAAAGAACACAAGGGCCCCTGCAAACTGCGAGAAGATTCTCGTCTGCTGGTTAAACGCCTCCGTTTTTTTATGCATCACTGGAATGAGGGCAAAGGAAGTTGCACTCAAAAGCGCCAGTACAAGGCCGAGAGTCATTTCGTTTTGAAAGTTCCAGGACGGAATGATCATGACAATCCCCACGAAAGACAAAAACAAGCAAACGACATCTTTTTTTGTAATGTGATGATCAAGAAAGAGCGTCCCCGCAAGAATCAGCTGAATGCCATAGGTTGAAAGCCCCAGCACACCGATGGAAGGGCCTCCGATTTTCACGCCATAGGCATAAGTTATCCAGTGGATGAAAAAAATGAATCCAATGAGCCAAAGCTTCGCGCCCTCTTTGGTGAAAAATTTGTGAAAAGATATTTTTTTTCGCCAGAGAACGGCAAGCGCACCGACGGTCACCAGGAGCCTGAACAGACAAATAGTCAAAGGCGTCGCCGTAGTATACTTGATCGCGAGTGGAACAAATGCGAAGATTAATATGGAAAAAAGACCTTGTAAAAACATCCTTTCATTAGAAAGCATTTTAGACCGGAGATCAACATGCAAGATACGACAACGATTCCCCGCAGAGAAAAAAGATTGCATGAATGTGTCGTTTGTAAAAATAAGTTCCAGACGAGAGAAGTCGAACCGATTGATACCATCAGTGAATCTCTCTTTAAGGCCATCAAGGCAGCGGCACCGAACCTGGATGAGCATGGCTATATTTGTCTCAACGATTTAAATAAGATCAGAAGAGAGTATTTCAAGCAGCTCATCAAAGAAGAAAAGGGCGACTTAACGGAAGTGGAAAAAGCAGTTTACGAAGCTCTTAGAGAACACGAAATTCTTTCCAGCAGCGAACTGAGAAAAACGCAAAAAAGAAAAACCTTCGGAGAAAAGCTCTCGGACAAAATCGCCGAGTTCGGCGGATCGTGGTCTTTCATCATCATTTGTATTTTTTCGCTCTCAGTTTGGGTGATGTGGAACAGCCGCTCAAACTACCGCTTCGATCCCTACCCTTTTATTCTGCTCAATCTTTTTCTCTCTTGTGTGGCCGCTCTACAGGCGCCGATCATTATGATGAGCCAGAACCGGCAGCAAGAGCGTGATCGCCAGCACCAGGAACAGGATTACAAAGTGAACCTGAAATCAGAAGTCGAAATTCGCATTCTGAATGAAAAAATCGATAAATTGATTTCGCATCAATGGCAGCGCTTACTTGAAATTCAGGAAATGCAGATGGATTTTATGGAAGAACTCAATAGCAAAAGACCAAAATAATCAACACGACAAAAAAAAGCCCCACAATGTGGGGCTTTTTTATTTTAGCAACCTGTCACTTTTTTATGAATATTGGAAAGATTGAAAGCACCTTTATGCCAATCCATATTGTACCACTTGAGCGATTTTTGCAGCTCCGTCATGAAAGGAATTTTTCTTTCATTCAGAGTCGTCGGCTGAAGACCTTTTGAAGCAAAAGCAAAAGTCCAGAACACGCCTGGATAAATCAACATCGGCCCGGTAAAAGATTTGACCACCGGATAAACATTTCTCAGGTTATCGTAGAACGATTTGATGCCGTATTCGTCATAAAAAGGATTTTCAGTTTGTGCCATCATGATGCCATTGTCTGTCAGTGCATCAGAAACATGCTTATAGAATTCCTGAGTGAAAAGACCGGCCGCAAAGTCTTCCGGATCAGTTGAATCGATGATGATGACGTCAAAAAAGTTTTTATACGACTTGATGTACTCGACTCCATCCTGAGGACGAACATTGACTCTTTTATCCGCAAGACCTGACGTACAGTCCGGGAAATATTGCTTTGAAACTTCGATAACGCGTTCATCGATTTCCACCAGATCAATGCGCTCAATTTCCGGATGTTTGACGAATTCGCGAACGATACCGCCATCGCCGCCGCCAATAATCAGAACATTTTTAATTCCCGGGTGAACCATTGAAGGAATATGACCCATAACTTCGTGATAAACGAATTCATCGCGGTCAGAAACCATGGTTTTTCCGTCGAGAAGAAGAAGTCTTCCGACTCCATGAGTATCTAATACTTCAATCTTTTGATATTCCGACTTTTCTGTATGCAAAACTGATTTTATTTTAAATCCTGTTGCCACAGTTTTATGAAAATAGCGTTCAGCATACCATTCGTTTCCTAAAAATTGATCAGTCATAACTCTCCAAAAATTACAGTTTAACCCAAGAATAATTTGTCACATTATTAGTTTTGTGACACATAGATAGTTCGTGATTTCTAAGAAGACAATCTTTAATTAAAGGAAATGAAAGGGTATGTTTCAGTCAAATTTAAAAGGTGATGAGAAAATTAAAATTTCAGGATTTAACAACCTCACAAAGATCCTGAGTTTTAACCTGTATGATTTCTGCATTGCTCTAAATGATGAAGAAAAGGCCCAATACGTAAATTATATTCACGACAAATATAACGCGAACAGAATCGCGGAAATTTCTAAAAAAATCGTTGAAATTATCGAAGCCAATATCCTTGCTGTTTCTGTTCAGGATTACGATCCGGTTGGAGCTTCAACGATGGTCCTTATGTCTGACTTAAAAGGCGGTGGAGAGCCGATCCCTTCTGTTCAGGTCAGCGCTCACCTCGACAAATCTCACATCACTTCTCACACTTACCCGGACGCTTCGGATCCTGAAGGCATCTGCTCGTTCCGCGTAGATATCGACGTGGCCACTTGTGGAGAAATCATTCCTCTCAACGCCATCAATTATCTTTTTGAATCTTTTGAATGCGACGTTGTTTACGTAGACTATGTTGTCCGTGGCTACGCTCGCCTGGAAAACGGAAAGAAAATTTACAATGATCAGATCTTCAATTCGATTCAGGACTTCATTAAACCAGAAATCAAATCGGACTTCACTTACATCTCAGATATCAACATGCCTCAAAACAATATCTGGCAGTCAAAATTTCTTGTAAAAGAAAAAGGCCCGGAAAATTATCTGTTGAATCCAGAAGATGTGAACAATCCGGCCGTTCCAGAAAAAATGGAACTTCTAAAAAAAGAAATGCTCGAAGTTTATCACATGATTCACTAGAATCATTTCCCCGGAGTTACAATGTCAGCCAATCTTTGGGGAAATAATCAAACGCAGTTTTTCTTTGAACTCAATCCCGATTTAGTTCTCGATACCGTCGAGTCGCTGGGTTTTAAAACAACCGGCAGAGTTCTCACAATGAACTCGATGGAAAATCGTGTGTACGAAGTCGAAATTGAATCAGAGTCAGACAATCCGAGTGATCATTTTAAAATCATCAAATTTTACCGTCCGGGACGATGGAGCAAAATTCAGATTCAGGAAGAACATGACTTTCTAGCTGATCTTTCTGAATTTGAAGTGCCAGTGATTGCGCCGATTCAGTTTGATGGCCAGTCGCTCTTCACAATGAAAGAGCTGGAACTGTATTTCACTGTTTTCAACAAACAAGGCGGCCGTGCCCCTGATGAATTTACAAACGAAGAAATTGAACAAGTCGGAAGACTTCTCGCCCGCCTTCACAATGTCGGTTCAATGAAGGATGCTCCCCACCGCTTAAAACTCACTCCGGAAATTTATCTGAAATCCAATATGGATTTTCTACTCGATCAAAAAATCATCCCTTCTCATCTTGAGAAGATGTACAAAGACGTTCTGGAACAAATCTATTCGCTGACAAAAAATCGTTTTAAAAATATCTCGTATCAGCGCATTCATGGCGACTGTCACCTCGGCAACATTATCAAACGTGGCGATGTTTTTTATCTCATCGACTTTGATGACATGGTGATGGGTCCATGTGTGCAGGATATGTGGCTTCTGCTTCCGGGCAGAGATGAATACGCAAACAATCTGCGCTCGCGATTAATTGAATCTTATATGACCATGAGAGATTTTAATTTTGAAGAGCTTCGCCTGACGGAAACATTGCGTACACTCAGAATGATCAATTACGCAGCCTGGATTGCTAAAAGATACGAGGACCCGGCCTTTAAAAATGCTTTTCCATTCTTTGAGCAGCCTAGTTATTGGGAAGGACAAATCAATGATCTTCGGGAGCAGATTTATTATCTGTCTGAAAACGAATATTAAAAATTTCTTACGTAATCATCAATATTGAATTTGAATCGCGCACGATCAAGCACTTCCTGAGTAGAAATTCTTTTGTCCTGAGCGCGCAATCGAAGTTGCCTGAAGTTTTGTAAAACAGGATTTTTCACCTGCTGCTTTTCCATTTCTTCAATCACTATTTGATTCTTCTCATAAAGGGTTTCTGCGAGCGCGAGCCAGTTCCCTCCTCTTAAAAGAGGCGAATAGAGATAGTAATTTCTCTTTTTTACCTGCAACGCTAAAAACCTTTCATCGAGAACATAGTCACCGCTTTGATTCGCTTGTGAAGGAGCAAAGATGAGCGGAAAGTAAGGTTGGTCCACTTTGGATTTATTCCCTTTATCCTTTAAGAGAATATTTTGTTTCTCTGCCATTCCTTTAAGCATAAGACAGGCCTTATCGTGATCTTCTGTGACTTTAATCCCCCACTTGGAAACGAAACAATGAGAGTTCGTGCATTTGGGATATTGAGGGTGACAATGAACATGAAAATTTTGTAGGGCCCTATCGATCCAGTCAGAAGAGAAAGCAAACAAATTGAGATAGAAATATTGTTCATCCGATCGATTAGCGACTGTTTGAGCTTTGTGACCTGCTTGATTGCGGTACTCTGCAAAGTTGTCAATATTCGGTTCACATATGTAGTTCATGTTCTGACAAACTGACTTGGGAATGACACCTGGAAATTTTGCTTTTTCAGCATCGCTGAACTCACAAGTGTTTTCAGGATCACCATTTCTTTTTGAGATAGGAAGAAAAAGTCTATAGCGATCATTCACTTTGTTGCAGGCATCAATTTGCTGATAAAAATCCTTCGCAAGATCAAAAGAAGACATGGCAGCAGAATAAAAAAGCGACGCCGCTTCAAGATCATTGAGCGCAACAGCTTGAGGATCTCCAGAGACAGCTGTCCCGAATTTCAAAAAAGCTGCTCTCGCCACCGGATAATCAGAGGGAATTTTCTCCGAGAGATTAAAAATCTTATCCTGATTTTCTATATAAGCTTTTATAAATTCTATACGTCGTTCAATGGTTTCTTTGGTCATGGCCGCATAGACACTTGAATCAAGACCAAAATTGAGGATTAGAAGGAGCGAGAAAAGACTTTTTATCATTCGGGCATTATACCTTCCCTTTTCTTTGAAACCTTCAAGAAAAAGCATTTTCAATAGCTTGAAAAACATATAAATACTTCCGGCCGGCAACTATCTCTGCCGTTTTCAGAGTAAGCTAAAGCACTTTTTCTTTTAGGAGTTGTTTATGAAAATCTTTCTGACACTGATCATGCTTGTTGCGACGACCTCTGCCTATTCAAACGAAGTAAACATCAAAGGACTAAAAGCTAAGGCCCTCATGGACACACTTCTTTCAAACGAAAAGTTGCAGATTTTTCAAGATGGAGGAATGGGAAAAATTTATTTAACGATGACCAACGTCAGCTGCTTAAAAAATACATTTCCAGGAAAAGAAATGATCGCCTGCACCTTTCACGGCGAAGACGCATCAACAGAAGTAAAACTTTATTCAACTGAAGATAGAGGCATGGAAGAAATTCGTTACGTTTTAGTTGAAGCTTCAAAAAATGAAACGCAGACAACTGATACGATGAAAGAGCTTTCCATCAAGAAGCTGGCATGCAAAGTTTCAGGGCTTGGGCATGTTCTTGACGACAATGACGTCGAATTAAAATACACCTGCGCTCTCACGCTCTAAGCAGGGGCTAATAAACCACTTCATGTCCGCGCGGAATGGAATTCATAAATTCCATTCTGTGCGAAGTATCTTCTTTGAAGACACCTGAAAGCTTCGATGTTCTCGTCATAGACGTCACATCTTTAATCCCTCTGGTCTTCACACACGAGTGCATTGCATCTGTGACAACAGCAACGTCCTGAGTTTCAAGAATCGCACAAAGGGCCTGGTGAATCTGAAGAGTCAGTCTCTCCTGAATCTGTGGGCGTTTAGCGAAATAATCAACGATGCGGTTGAGTTTTGAAAGACCGATGACCTTTCTATTGGGAACGTAAGCGATGTGTGTTTTTCCGATAATCGGAACAAAATGATGTTCGCAGTGTGAGTTTGTCACGATATTGATTTCAACAACCGCGTGATCGTAGTCAAATTTATTTTCAACAATTGTGATCTTGGGAAAATTTTCTTCCTGCAATCCCCAGAAGACTTCATCGACAAACATTTTAGAAACTCTATGAGGAGTTTCGCGAAGAGAATCGTCAGTCAAATCCAGACCAAGAGTCTGCATGATCTCAGTAAAAAGACTTTCGATCTTTTTCTTTTTTTCATCATTCGTAAGCTTATTTTCTACAACCGGAGTTGGAGTCACTTTTTTTAATACAGCTTTTGGATCAATCATTGTCATTGTTTATTCCTAATCTTGTTCGAAAATACCGGAGTTTTTTTCGTTCTCTCTGGTCTCTACTCTGAAGCACCAGACGCGCCCCTGAGTTTTTTCATTTAAATAATCGTTCATCTTCTTGTGAAGAAACTCTGATGTTCCTTCCATGCCGACATTGTCGAGCACTCTTAATTTAATAATTCCTTTTTTATCCATCTCACGAAACAGTGGCAATTCCGGATCATCACTATTGATTAGACAAGAGTGATCAAAGAAATCGTCGAGAAAAACTTTGAATTCTTTGAATCCGCCGAAATCCATCACCCATTTTTTGTCATCGAGATGATGCGCCTTAAACCAAAACATAAATTCACGCGAATAACCGTGAATGAATTTACAGTGGCCCGTATCTCTCCATTGGCGATGAGCACAGGGATACCCTATGAATTTTTTGGTTGAGATATACATAACGTAAGCCTCTAAAATTAAAAATAAAGCGAGGTCAAACTATCATCGAATTCAACTACATACAAGAGACCGTGAATTTTCGACTCATTTTCATAGGAAGGTTCAAGCCCCGAAGCTTTCATCAGCACGTCCAATAAAAGACGTTGGTCGTGGTATTCCTTCAAACCAAGCACCGAGGCTTCGTTAGTGGCCAGGCACCCGGAAGTGGGAACAAAGGGATAGTAAGGAGTAAAGAAATTGCGGTTAGTTCGTCCGGTCCCGTGGATGCGAAGAAGACTTCTTCCCATTTCACGTCCCACAACGGATTGTTTCCACCACAAAAGACTGTGATGAGTCTCGGGCAAATAGTGATTCAGTGTTGATTCAAGCCCCGGAATGAAATTCACGATAAGCCTGCGGTATTTGCCGAATTCGTAGGGTTTATTGGGTTCAGGCATGACGGAATCAAGGGTGTAGACTCCCATCGGAGTACAGCCATTGGAATGATTAAAAGAAAGTCCCCGGCTTGATAGACCTAAAATAGGAATGGACCAGACGCTGCCATCTCCTTTCGCCATAAATGTTCCGTCGCGCTTTCTGACTGCCAAAACACCTGGACGGGTTCTGTCTCTGTGAAGAAAGGCAAAGACCGCCATTTTCTCTGTCTTAAAATTGAGAAGTTCTTGAACAGACTTTTTTGAAAGCGCGTTTGCGTTTAAGGCTTCGTGAAAAAGAAGAAGTTCCTCAGCAAACTGTGTTTCAAGTTTCTGCTTCAAGCTCTGTTTTAAAAAAGGGAGAAAATTTAAAAGATGAAAAATATCTTTCTTAGGGAGTGTCTTGAAATCTAGAGTGGAAACAAAAGAATCGAGATCGTGAGCGAGAGTGTGAAAAGTAAGCTGTTCTTCCAGCGAGAGAGTGCTCCAGAGAGCGCGGTCAGGGAGAGAAAACTCTAAAGACTTTCCTTTCTTATTTCCGAAAATATAAGGAAGGAAAGTCTTTAGATAGTTCATTTAATTTTTAGTGGTGGTGGCCGTGTTCGCCGTGTACGTGACCATGAGCTAGTTCTTCAGCAGTTGCTTCACGAACTTCTTTTACAGTTACGTCAAAGTGAAGGTCCATTCCTGCAAGCGGGTGGTTCCCGTCTACAGTAACGTTTTCACCGTCAACAGCTGTTACCATAACAACTAGTTCACCTTGTTCAGTTTCAACTTCAAATTGCATCCCAACTTCAAGAGCTTCAGATGATTCGAATTGTGAACGAGGAACTTGTTGGCAAAGAGAATCGTTGCGTTCGCCGTATCCGTCTTTTGCATCGATTTTAACTTTAATGTTCTCGCCAGCGCCTTTACCTTCAAGAGCTGCTTCAAGACCTGGGATCAGTGAGCCTGTTCCTTGAATATAGTAAAGTGGACCGTGGTTAGCAGAAGAATCAATCATTTTTCCTGATCCGTCTGTCAGTTTATAGTCGATACCTACGACTTTGTTCTTAGCTACTTGCATTTTCTTTTCTCCGTAACAGTTTAGAGGAAAGTATCACTTCTTTTTAATGATGTCTAAAATAACTACTGGTTCTAAAGGAACATCTTCCAGAGGTCCGCGTGTTCCGGTCTTAACCGCCTTAATTTTATTAACCACTGGCATTCCCGAAGTCACTTTCCCGAAAACGGCATAGCCAAAACCCTGATCGCTGGTATCGCGATGATCCAGAAAGCTGTTATCAGCAACGTTAATGAAAAATTGCGCTGTCGCACTATCGACAACCATTGTTCTTGCCATCGCCAGTGTGCCCGTTTCGTTCTTCAGTCCGTTAGCGGCCTCATTTTTAATGGGAGTTCCAGTCGATTTTTCTTTGAGGTCCTTATCAAACCCGCCACCTTGAATCATAAAATTATTGATGACTCTGTGAAAAATAGTTCCCTTATAGTGACCTTTTTTCACGTATTCCAAAAAGTTTTTTACAGAGACTGGGGCCTTATCTTCGAAAAGCTCTGCCTCGATGTCGCCCATAGACGTTTTAATGGTAATTTTTGGATTGGCTGCAAAAACATTGAGTGACAAGAACATTGCCACAAGTGCAAATGACATTTTCATCGAGTGCTCTCCTTGGATTCTAAAATTAAAAAAGATGTTTAGTTAAAAATTCTTTGTATTTGCCGTGATCGAGAGGATCCGATCCATCCAGATACATCTGCAAATACTTTATAGAATCATTTCCCCAAAAAAGTTCTTCGTCTACTAAAAAACTTGGGACACCGAAAAGATCTTTGCCAAGGGCTTCTTCGATATTTTTCTTCAATTCGATACGGGATGATTTCTCTTCCATGCGGGCAAAAAGCTCATCCACCGGGAGATTATGCTGAGAGAGAATAGATTTCAGGACCTCATCACTTCCGATATCCAGGCCGTTTTCCCAGCCGGCGCGGTAAATAGCGTCGATGACCTGAACCTGATGTTCTTTTGAAACATTTTTTAGTGCGAGTCTTAGAGCATAGAGAGCATTAAAAGGCAGACTGGCAGGAGTGGTAAATGGAATATTGTTCAACTGAGTGTAGCGGAGCAGATCTTTAAAAAGATAATTTCTTTTAGGTTTAATCTGCGCCGGACCTTTAGTTTCATAGTGAGCGACAATACTTGGAATGCTGACAGGAATGAACTCAAAATCATATTGATCCAATTGACCGCGAACCCACGTCCACGCGACATAAGAATACGGTGAAAGAAAATCAAAATAAAACTGAATTTTCTTTTTCATTCTTAGCCTGCTTATGCGTTTGTCTCAGATTTTTTCTTTTCCATATAGTAATTGAAACCTGATTCGAAAATGCGGATTCCGCCTTTATCGACTTCAAAAACGCGATTTGAAAGACCGTGCAAAAAGTGTCTATCGTGCGATACGTACATCACGGTTCCATCAAAATCTTTGAGCGCTTTTAAAAGAACATCTCTCGATTTGAGATCGAGGTGGTTGGTAGGCTCATCAAGGATGAGAAGATTGTTGTTGTTGGACATTAAAGTGGCCAGAACAACGCGGGATTTTTCTCCACCAGATAAGACTTTAATTTTCTTTTCAACATCGTCTCCGCGGAAAAGAAAAGCGGCCAGAAGGTTTCTGATATAGCCGTTTGTTGCATGGGGAAGTCTTGAAGAAATTTCTTCAAGGACTGTATTTTCCGGATTCAAAAGATCCAAAGAGAATTGAGAGAAGTAACCCGCTTTTATACTCGGGCCGAGCGCCGATTCTCCGTCAGTGGCCTCTGTTAAACCGCAAAGAACTTTGAGAAGGGTCGACTTCCCTGCTCCGTTCACACCAACGACGGCAATTTTATCAAGTCGGTTTACAGTCGCGGTCAATCCCGAGAAAACTTTGTGAGGAGTGCCGTCGTCTCTCGTCCATGTTTTGGCCAGGTTTTTCATCGTCACGACGTCATTGCTTCCGCGTGGTGGAGTTGGAAAACTGAAGTCCATAACAATATCTTCAGGGGGAAGTTCCACCCTTTCGATCTTGTCAATTTTCTTCACGCGCGACTGAACCTGAGCGGCGTGCGAGGCGCGGGCAGCAAATTTAGCAATGAACTCTTCTTCTTTTTGAAGCATCGCTTGTTGAGATTCATATTGAGCAATCTGCTGGACTTTTCTGATTTCTTTTTCTTTTTCGTAGTAATCGTAATCGCCCGTATAAGTCGTAATCGTTTTGTTGGCGACTTCAATAATTCTATTAACGATTCCGTTCATGAAATCGCGATCGTGCGATGTCATGAGCACAGCGCCTTTATAAGATTTCAACCATTCTTCCAGCCAGACGATACTTTCAAGATCGAGATAGTTGGTAGGTTCATCCAGTAAAATAACGTCTGGATTTTGAATAAGAACTTTTGCCAGAGCAATTCTCATTCTCCACCCACCGGAAAATAATCCGACATCGCGGTCATGATCGTAAGGCATAACGCCTAGACCAGTGATGATTTCTTTCGCACGAACGTCGAGGTCGTAGCCTCCCAGCTTCTCAAATTCAGTCTGATAATCCCCCAGTTGAATAAGAACTTTTTCCATTTCATCGGGATCGAGATCAGTTTCGAGTAGTTTTTCAATTTTTCTCATTTCCATCGCAAGTTCACTTGCTTTGGCAGAACCGCTCATAACTTCTTCAATAACGGTGCGTCCTTTCATTTCCCCGATGTTCTGAGAGAAATAGGCCACGCGTACTTTATCAGGAACGGTAATGGAGCCGCCGTCGAATCCCTCTTCTTTCATGAGAACTCTAAAAACGGTTGTCTTCCCTGCGCCATTTGGACCAACCAGCCCAACTTTGTCGCCAGGTCTTAGTATGAATGAGGCGTTTTCATATAATATTTGTCCGCCGTAGTTTTTAGAAACGTTATTAAAACTGATCATGAGTGCATTTCCCGATAGATTTATTAAATCAAAATCCGCTAGAATTTCTCTATGGATTTTATTCGCGTTTTTCTTATTTTTTTAAGTGTCTACTTTACAGCAGGCGCACAGGCTTTGGCATCAACAATCGTTGATCCGTCAGAGGGAGAACAGGATATTAGCCGTGATTTCCACAAAGAAGCGACGGGTCTATCGCAGGAAAAAGAGCAAAAAACTCTCCGGTTCGGTTATTTTAACGGAGAAAAACAGGCCGGGATCACTCTCGTCAACAAGACCAATCGACCATTGTCAAAACTGCTATACATGGATCCGTTATCAGGCCGGCTTACCCTTTTCGAAAAAGCCAACGGCCTGGATAGAGAACTGTCCAGCGCCGGAAGCTCGGTTCCTTTTAATCATCGGGAAGTCAAAAGCATTTTCACTGCTTTCAAGATCACTCTCGAACCTCATTCTGAAAAAAATTATTTTCTCAAAATAAGATCGCGCCACAATTTCAACACCAAGATTTATCTGGGTAATGAACAGACATTGAAAGCGAGAGAAGAAACCAAGCTCAGCTTTTTGGATTTCTATCTCGGCGGTATCCTTTGTCTCATCGCCTACAATTTTTTCATTTATCTTTTTCTGAAAGATAAGAACTACCTGTACTATTGTTTTTTCTCCGGCTCTTTTGTTCTTCCGATCTTAGCGATTCATGGAGTGCTGGATAAAATTCTGCAACCGGAAAGCTTCAGTTTTTCACATTATTTGATTTGTTTTTCTGCGTTCGCGCTTTTTTGCGCAACCATTTTTACTTTTCACTTTTTAGAAATTAAAAAACACCTTCCCCGGTTCTCGATTTGGTACAAAATAATTGGAAGCCTGGCCGCTTTTCTCATTGTCATCGGGCTCACTTCTGTTGAAGATTCCGCTCCACAGATCTTCGGCCAGATGATCGACCTTTCGCTGGTAGTGGCCAATCTGATGTTTATCGTTCATGCGACCAAACTGAGGAATATCACAAGTGTGGCCCGCTTCTATTTATTCTCGTGGCTGGTTGTGTTTGTCTCGTTGCTTTCATGGTTTGGCATGACTTTCGGCTTTTTGCCCAATAATTTTTTTACTCAGCACTCTCTTCTCTACGCAAATATTGGTCAGATGCTGACTTTGTCTCTTGCTCTCGCCTTTCGTATCAATGAACTTACTAAAGAAAAATTTGCAGCCGAGGAAAAGGCCATGCAAAAAGAAAAATATCACCGCCTCGTTCGCGTTCTCTCTCATGATATTGCCAACTCTCTCACCATCATTCACTCCTATACAAAAAAACTGATCAAGCCCCAGGTCCTTGATCCACGGACTCAGCGTATAATGGAAAAAGTGTATTTCGCTTCCGAAAATATCAAAAATATTCTGACTAATGTCCGAGAAGAGGAATTGCTATCCATCAGGAAAAAAGAGCTTGAAAAAGAGCTGGTCTGTATTCAGGATTCCATACTTATCTCAGCTGTAGTTTTTGAAGATCACCTGAGAATCAAAAAAATTGCTCTGGAAATAGATGTAGATCCTGCTCATGTCATTTGGGCGAACAAGACATGCTTCCTAAACAATATAGTCAACAATATCGTTTCTAATTCCATCAAATTTTCCTTCGAGAACTCGCGGATTATAGTTCGTTCAGCGGTTGATTCTGATCAAATCTGTCTGACATTCACTGACTACGGAAGAGGCGTTAAACCAGAACTTATTAAAGATATCTTTTTCAGCAACAGATTCATAAGTTCTAAAGGAACAAATGCCGAAGCGGGACATGGATTTGGAACGACTCTGATGCGCGAATACGTTGAGCTTTTCAACGGCGCTATGGAAGTGACTTCAAAAGAGAATGATTGTTATAGCGGCAACGAAGGAACAAAAATCATTCTGAAGTTTCCCATCCCTTCGGGGATGAATGAAACTAAGTCGCTCTAGTAATGTCAAAATTTCCAAATTGATAATTTCATTTTTTGGAATAAAATTTAACAAGTCTCATTGCCTAAGGTTAAAAAAAAATGGATTTCACTCCTCTTCGAATTACGACAGTAAAGCCACAACGTAGCTTAACGTTCGATCTGTATATTTTTTTTAAGGAGCAGTACCTCTGTTATGCAAAAAGAGGAACTACGCTCACGGACGATAAATACCAGAAGCTCAAAGTTCAAAAAATCGCAAAATTTTTTATCACTGAATCTGATGAAGGAAATTATCAAAAATTTCTGGATGATTTACTGGCCGAAACGCTTGCCAACCCCAATGTGAATACAGAAGAGAAAGTGATTATGGTTGAAGGGGCGGCATCAAGTGCAGTTGAAAGAATGCAAAAGAATCCCGGCTCTGAATCAGCTTATCGCGCGACTGAAAATGCGGCGAGAAGTTTAAGAGACGTCATTAAAAATAATCCGGATGCGCTTAAGAAAATTTTCGGTAAAAAAGTTGAAAAGAACGAAGACATCATTAAACATTCTCTGAATGTTTGCGCTCTTTCCGTGAAAATTGCAGAGAACTGCCGTTGTTCGGATGAAGATATGGATGATCTTGGAACTGCTGCCCTCATCCATGACATCGCGATCCCGCAGTTGAATAAAAATGATCTTCCGCTTTTTTATAAGCCGAAAAAACTTCTGACAAACGATGATAAGCGTGTGTACTTTCTTCATTGCAAAGACGCTTTGACTCTGTTGCAAGATAAGCCATATGTTAACAAAAACATCCTGGAACTCGTCGCCAATCACGAAGAAACTCTCAGTGGAAGTGGTCCGAATAAAAAGAAGAAGCTCACCAAGCTCGAAGAAATTCTTTCGATGGTCGACAACTACGACAAAAGAATTATTACCAATAAAACAACGCCCATGCAGACATTAAAAGACATGATGATTGATGAAATCGGCAATTACAGTCTGGAAATGTTGAATGAACTGAAAAAAGTCCTTCAGACAGAAGGACTTCTCCAGTAATTCATCAGAAAATTATTTTGATCATATCGAGTGTGACGTCAGCATTGCTGTAAGCTTTTCCCAGCATCAGCATCTGAATAGTCAATGCATCGATTTCTTCTGTTCGCACAACAGGATTTACTTCTTTTAATTTGATCAAGCGCTCTTTTTCCGCCGTGAGTTTTTCCATCATAGCTGATTTGTATTCAGCTTTCAGACTCTCCGCTTTTTTCAACGCATGATCGTGGGCCTGTTTCAAGACTTTCTGAACAGCTGCTTTAGGAAGAGCCCGCGCCTTCCTGACTGTTTCCGGATCGGCCATTGTCGATCGGTCATCAATATCGTCTTTACTCCATTTTTCAGAAAAATCTTCACCGGTGGAATCGACAAGAACACGGATTGGCGTCGGAGGGAAATACCTTTCTGGAGAAAGATTTTTCGGAGCGACGACGTATAGTTTAAAATAAGTTTCAATAAAAGTTTTAGCAGCACCAGCTTTCTTTCTCGACATGACTGTTGCATTTCCAAAGGTATTGGAAAGGATTAAATCCATGACTCCGACAACCATCGGATGATCCCAGGTTAAAAACTCGAGATCCTCTCTTTTCATTGCAGTCTCGCGGTCAAATGTGATGCGTGCTCCCTCAATGGAAAGACCCGGAAAGTGAGGAACATACATATTATCACTCGGACGGATGTAAAAAATATTGTCTTCAAGGTCTTCAACATCAACGCCTAGTTCCTGAAAGACTTCATTCATATAGCCAACGAGCTCAGCGCTCTCATCAAATTTTTTGATTTCAGAAATCAACTCACCGGCCTTGTGTTCATTGAACGAATTGAGTTCAACAAGAATATCGCGTCCTTCATCCAGCTTGTGAACAACGGCTGCATATTCCTTGCTCGTGGTGGCCAGAAATTCCTGAATCACATTTGAGGAGGCCAGGCATTTTTCAGGTTCTTTCAGATAATTTTCCAGCAACGATTGCAGTTGTTGATGAACAAGACTGGCGCCTTTGGCAGAGCTTTCAAAAGCGTTCAGACCTTCATGGTACCAGCGGAAAAGAACTTCTTCATAGCTCGAGAGAACATAAGGAACGTGAATATTAATATCGGCAATCTGCCCTATCCTGTCCAATCGTCCTATTCTTTGCTCCAGAAGATCGGGATAAAGAGGAAAATCAAAAAGGACAAGATGATGAGCAAATTCAAAGTTCCGCCCTTCACTTCCGATTTCCGTACAAAGTAAAACGCGTGCGCCTTCGGGATCAGCAAAGTATGCGGCCTGTCTGTCTCTGGCGACAAAAGAAAGTCCTGAATGAAAAACTCCGACATTAAGTCCTGCCAGTCTCTCTTTTAAGACTTTCTCAAGGGCGAGAACTTTTGTTTTGGATTTAGTGATCAGCAGAACTTTTTCATGCTTGTTCTTTTCAAGATATTCAATCAACCAGTTGAGTTTCAACTCAAATGAAGGTCCAATCGCCTCTTCATCTTCCAACCCCAGATCTTTTGTTTTTTTACTCTCGAGCGGGTAAGCGTGAAGAACGCGTTTAGGAAAAAAATTAAAAGTAGCTCCCATGCGTGCGCGGGTGTTTCTGAAAAAAATTCTTCCTGTTCCGTGAAGATCAGAAAGTCTTGCGATTTCGGATTCCGATTCTGCTGTGCCCTTCTTTAAAAGTTCACGCGCCTGTTTCGCAATGGAATCATAGTGTGCACTCTCTTCAAGAAACTGATGATAATCGTAGAACCGGTTGGGATCGAGCAGCTTCAAACGGGCAAAGTGTCCTTCAAGGCCAAGTTGTTCAGGCGTTGCTGTTAAAAGCAACAAACCTTTACTCTTTTTCGCGATTCTTTCGACAATTTTATATTCGACAGAAGGCTGTTCATTTGTCCATTTTAACTGGTGAGCTTCATCGACAATCATAATGTCCCAGCTCGCCTGATCCATCATCGCGCGGGCCATCTCGGCGCCTTTTAAAAGACCGATATTCACAATGACAAAATCATTATCTGTGAAAGGATTTGTTCCGGGCTCGAGATGCGTTTCCTGATTGAGTGTTGTGAATGTGAGATTGAATTTGCGAAGCATTTCCACAAACCATTGGTACACAAGTGAATCCGGCACAACAATCAAAGCGCGCTTGACTCTCTCTGATAAAATCAAATGGTGAAGCGCTAATCCCGCTTCAATTGTTTTTCCTAAACCAACTTCATCAGCAAGAAGAACACGGGGAATGGGTCTGTCTGCAATGGATTTTGCCACATAAAACTGGTGAGGCAGCAGTGCCATGCGACCGCCGACAAAACCACGTACAGAACTTTGAGTGATTTTATTTTTGTAGTAATGAGTTTTAAAACGAAGATTGAAAAGCGTACTTAAATCAACGTTGCCATTGAAAATGCGCTCTTCAGGCTTATTGAAGGAAATGGAATCCGACAGCTCGCGCTCATCTATTCTCTCATCATTTTTTACGATGTAGGCGACAAGACCTTCATTTTCTTCCAGTCCTTCCACCAGAAACTTTTCTCCACCGCGTACAGTGATTTCATCTCCAATTCCAAAAACAACACGCTTGATAGGCGCGCCTCTAGTACCGTATGTTCTTTCTGTTTTGCTCGCAGGGAAAGATATTTTGACAACTTTAGATTCGACCATCGCAACGAGGCCCAAACCCAATTCAGGCTCAGTTTCGCTCATAAAGCGCTGGCCCACCGTAAGAATGCTCATGAATGTCCTTTAAAATTTATTGCATGTAATAGAGACCGATCACAGCACCTACCACGATCATACCGATCAAGATATAGATTTGCTGTTTTCCAAAAGCTTTCTCTTGGGAGGACAAATGACTCTTCACACCTTTGTGTTTTTTGTTTTTTAGTTTAGACACGCTTAGCTCCGTATAACGTTAGAACATTCCAAAAACGTCTTTAATAAAATCGGAAATCCCGTTAGTAGATTTTATTTTATAAAGATCAAAAGCATAAGAGTCTTCGTGAGAAAAATTTGAGGCTTCTGCAAAAGAATCCTCTTCAACCTGTTCAATATTGGATTCTTCCTTGAGCTTAACGATCATTTCGTGATTTTCTTTTATGAGCCTGCGGGCCCGCTCAACTGCGATGCGCGCGGATTCAACTTTGGGTACAAAGTCTTTTTCTGTATCCAGGTTTAACCCCCTGAGTCTAATTAAGTATTTATCTTATTCTCAGTTAAACTAAACCCGATCTCACAAGTCCACTTTTAATTTTTTCAGGACGCACCAAGCTTTTGAAAATGCACAATAAAAAGCCCTGACATTTTCTCTCATTCGTTCTAAAAAGGAGTCATTAAAGAATATAGGAACGTTAAGGACTCATTATGATTATTTGCCAAAATGTCGGCCTGCGCTTTGGTGGCCGTAAATTATTTGAAGATGTGGATATTAAATTCACTCCCGGAAACTGCTATGGCCTGATCGGTGCCAACGGCNNGTGCCAACGGCGCCGGCAAATCGACTTTTTTAAAAATTCTCGCCGGAGAAATTCCGACGTCGACTGGAAATGTTTTTATTACTCCTGGACAGCGTCTTTCAGTTTTAAAGCAGGACCACTTTCTCTATGAAGATGTGGAAGTGTTGAAAGTCGTTATTTCTGGTAACAAAAAACTTGTTGAAGTCATGGAAGAGAAAGATGCTCT
>DJVH01000126.1 GCA_002440825.1 Bacteriovoracaceae bacterium UBA6261
CTGGTAACACCTGAGGCGCGGGAGACATCCGAAAAAGTCCAGTTCAAATGACCGCGTTCGTAGTCGAGCCGCAATACAGTCGAACACACTTGAATATAGAGCAGGTCTTTATCGTTCATTTAGGTCTGACTCCGAAATCGCCTTAGCATTTCCTACCCCATTCAACAGCTCCGGCACCACCCCAGGCAACTTCACCAGCTGTTCCAAAAGAATGCGAAGAGTTGTTTCGTAAATTTCCTTTTAATATATCCACAGAATCTGATTGTTCATCATAGGATGTAAAAGCTCCGTTAATAAATAAAATAGATGTTCCGTTACCAGAACATTTCAAAGCCGCTTGAGTCTGAATGGTACAAAGAAAAATAAGCAATAAAGCAAATTTTAACAATTTCATTTTTTGCTCCAATCTCTACCGAATTTTTTTTGCAGCAACTCAAAATATAAAGGATCAATTAACTTGTCACAATTTGAAACATCATTGCCATAATGTTCGCGTTCCTTACCCTGAAAAGAATTTATTTTAGTAACTAAAGCCTCGCGTTCATTAGTGTTGAACATTATTTTTGATAGTTTATCTTTTAGGAATTGATTTCTATCTACACCCGAGGCTAAATATTTTTTTTCATATGGTTGCAAAACAAGACGAAAACAAGTTAAATTTTCGACGTACAAAAAAGATTTTTCACTTTGAACTTCAATTGGTTCATCAAACCACACTGACTTGTGAACCATCATTTTTGTTCTATACAAATGTTTTAACTCTATTCTTACATAGTCATCATCTGCAACCCTATTGATCCAAATCTCAACATCATCCCTAATTCCATCTTTATTTGAATCAATCCCATNNTTATTTTCCTTTAAATCAGGAAAATCTGGCTCGCGAAAACCGTTGTAAATCGGACTTGGTTTTCCAGCATCCTTCTCGACCTGTTTTAATTTTTGTATTGGTCCCATAATTTTTGAATAGTCAGACTCAAACCAAGAACAGGATGAAATAATCAACATTGAAGCTAAAATTAAGCTGAATTTTCTTGAACATCTCTTCATACTTATAGCTTAACCCCTTACCTGGCCTAGCACAAAGAAAGAATAATCAACTCAATATTAAGAAGAAAATTTGATAAGGGTTGGTGGCACCTTTTACTTTTAAAAGAGGTTGATGTTTACTTTAGCGGCTAAAGCTTTCATCACCCACACAGGCCCAACCAAAAGAAAAAGAAGATCCTTAAAAAAAGACGGCTTCTTCCCCTCAATCTTGTGACCCACAAACTGAAATATCCAGGCGACAATAAAAAGAAACAAACTCAGAAGAAAAAATCTAGGTCTTAACAATTCAAGAATAAGAACCATCGGAAACGTCATTACGATCATCGCCACAAACAAGCGCACATTCTTAAAGCTCGCGTAAAACGCAAACGCCAATCCCAAAAGCACCACACTCCAGTCAAGCCATAAAGGCCATGAGGCCGGCACCGGAAGTGCTTTAAAAATTCCCAGAACCGAAAACATGATCGCCGGCACACAAATTTTGTGAATCAGAATATTGGTTTTATTCTGGTGAGATTCTGCATATTCGCTCAGGTACGCTTGTAATCTATCCACAATTATCCCTCGATCAAATGATCCATTTTCACCGTATTGATCGACTCAAAACGATTCGTGATCTTTTCTGTGGTCGTGTGGATTTCCTTCACATCTTTTGAAACGGTATCGATGTGTTGAGCGAGTTTATCCCAACGATCTCTATAACGGACAAATTCATTGCCGAGCTTCTTCAACTCTTCGTGAATGATATTGGTGTACTTGCTTCTCTCAACATTTTGAAGAACAACCTGAATTGTCGTCAGCGTCGCCATGAAAGTTGTCGGACTCACCAGCCATACGCGTTTATTCTGTGCGTACGCGATGATGTCGTGGTGGTAAGCATTGATCTCCGCAAAGATCGCTTCAGCTGGCAGGAACAAAATTGCCTGATCAGTTGTCTCGCCTTCCACGATATACTTGCGGGCAATATCGTCGATATGTTTTTTTACGTTGTTTTTAAATTCTCTCGTATGCTCAAGCTTTTCCACTTCATTGAAATTCAGATCAATCATGCGGCGGTAGTTTTCAAGCGGAAACTTTGAATCCACAACGATATTCCCCATTGTTCCCGGAAGAAACAAGATGGAGTCGCAGATATTGCCGTTAGTGAGTTTATATTGAAGCTGGTAAACATTATCGTTCTTGTCACCAAAGACAGAACTCAAAATCTGATTCAACTGAACTTCACCGAAAATCCCTCTCGATTTCTTGTCCGTTAAAACATCCTGAAGAGACACAACGTTGGTTGAAAGCGATTCAATTTTCTTTTGTGCTTCATCAATCTTTGCCAGACGTTCAATAACACTGTTGAAAGTTTCATTCGTTTTCTTAAACCCTTCATCCAGATTGGCGCGGACAGAATTGGAAATCTCATTCAACTTGTCCTGCATACTCTTCGTCAGCTTTTCATTCATCAGCACAAGTTCTTTAGACATCTTCTCATTCATCGCCACCAGCTGTTGAGTCAGCACGTGCTGGAAGTTTCCGAACTTCTCGATAATGTCCTGAGACGTGCGGTTTTGCTCCGTCGCAATCTTTTTAAATTTATCTTCGATGATTTCTGAAACCTGAAGCTTCGTGATTTCTTTTTGATTTTCAAATTTCTGAATGGTGATCGCTTCAAGCTGAACCACTTTATCCGTTGTCTTATCTGTCATCGGTCTTAAAGCATTCGTTAACTGGGTTGTAAGCTCTGCCGTAAGTTCAGCTTTAAGCTGAGTATTGTCGGTTTTCCCAAGCTTGAGAAAAATCAAAGCGCCCAAAGCAACGTTTAACGCAACTAAAATTAAAACGACTAGTTCCATGAATGTCTCCTGTGAGAGGAGATCTTAGCATGAGAAATCAGGAACCGTGAATGACAAGATTGATTTTTTGGACAACTTCACCCAGTAATTTCGCCCGCGATTCAAGTTTTTCGGCCGCCTCACTCGATTCTGAGGCAATTTCCGTCGTTTTGTCCGTGCCTGCATTGAGTCGCACCATCGCTTTGTTTATCTCCGACATCCCTTCATTCTGCTCATGAGAGGCCGCCGAAATTTCCGAAACCAGCACCGACACCTGATTGAAGCTATTCACAATATCATCAAAAACTTTTGCACAGGCTTCTGCGGTCTCCTGACCCGACTGAACTTTCTCCCGTCCAAAGCGCGAAGCCACTTCAATTTTCTTGGTTGTATCCTGAACTATCGATTCGACTTTATTGATTGTTTCAGAAAGAAGATCAAAAATTTCTCTGGCGGAATTCCCGCTCGATGTCGCAAGATTTCCGATTTCTTCCGCCACGACAGAAAACCCTTTTCCATGCTCGCCTGCTCTCGCCGCTTCAACCGAAGCGTTAAATGAAAGCAGCTTCGTTTGAAAAACGATATCGTTAATCATCTGAGTTTTACTTTCAATCTCAGCGATCATCGTCAGAATTTCCTGAATGCGTTTATTACTATCATCAACCTGACTAAGAATTTCTTTATTGCCATGATTGATTTCTTCCATAGAATCTTTCATGCGGCCGATAACCGTTCGTCCTTGTTCCGCCGTTTTCAAACTATCCTGCGCCAGATTTTCCGAGTTGCGCGCGTTGGATGTATTTTGTTCAATCGTCGAAGAAATTTCCTGAACTGCCTGCACGGTTGTCTGCAGACTCACTGATTGATCTTTAGAAGAATCGTTCAGAACTGCTGCGCTTTTTAATAAATGCCCCGAATCCGAATTCAGTTCACTATAAACTTCAGATAACGTTTCCGTCGCTTTCATGATCGGAGACAATAAAATTTTGCTGAAATATATTCCAAGTGCTCCCACTCCAATAAGAATTAAAATGGAATAACCAAACACTTTCAGCAGTAATCCTCTTACTGGAGCAAAGACTTCCTGAGTCTGCTTCTGACTGACAAGCACCCAGGTATTTCCTTCAAAAGTCACCGGCGCCGCCAAACTCAATACTTCCTGATCAAGCGGATCGGTCATCGTCACAATCTGCGACTTATTTGTTTTGCGGACATCATCGATAACTGCATTTTCAATTTTAATATTTTTTTCAAAAGAATTGATAATATTGAATTTGTCTTTGCCTAGATAAAAGTCAGAGCGAAGGAGATTGTCATGACCAATCAGATACGTCTGCCCCGTCTCTCCCATCCCTTCTCTCGCCGTAAGAAATGAAGTTAATTTTTTTGTATCAATTTCACCTACGAGAACTCCCAGGTAATCCCCTTTATTAATCCCTTCAGACAAATGCGGGAATTCGGCAAAAACACTCACACAGAAAAACGTCATCGTGTTCTTAAACTGAGGCAAAAATTCATAATCAGCAAAGAAGACATTGCTTCCGCCGGATTTTTTTGAATCTACCACACAACGGGCCAGCTTGGTGCTTTTTAACTCACCATTGGTGATATTTCTTCCGCCCATATAACCGTGTTCATAGGCCTTGGCAGAATAAACCACCTGACCGTTCATATTCACCAGAAAAAAATTGGCAAGGCTGTACGAATTGACAAGATGACTTGTTTTTTCGCCGTAGAGTTTATCGAGATTGGCGAATGAAGCACTTTTTAATTCCTGGTCTTTTCCGATCGTATAACCTGAACCAAAAAACGCACCTTCATAAGCGAGAAAAAGTCCTTCGGTCAATCTGTCAGTGGCAAGAAGTTTGGTAAATGTTTTCGTTTGATTGAAGTGATCTGTCACTCTGGTCGTGGAAATCCCGCTCATGGCCTCAAGCTGATTGAAGGCCATATCTTGCAACGATGCTTTTGAACTATTGTAAGAAATCATAACAGTAATGAAGATGCAGATAAGAGAGATTCCCAGCACGGAAAGCATGAGCTTTGTTTTAATTGAAGCACGGAAAAATTTTTCAATCATCTGCATACATCATCACCTGAATTTTTTTAAATTATTTAATGTCTTCTTTCCAAACGCCTGAACCAGCAATCCAGTTAGAGCCATCAGGAAGCTTGCACATTTTTACGAATGAAGTTTTTGCAGTGGCCTTTTCTGCTCCCGGTTTTGTCCAGACGTAATCAACCCATGCACCGGCAGGTTTGGCTTTTGCTGCTTTATCAAATTCAGCAAAAAGCGCGAATTTGTTTTCATCAAGTTGTTTACCGATTGGTTGTCCGATAAGACGTTGCTTAATCGGGTGCATGACCATTTTAATTTCTTCAGATGTATCCTGTACCCAGATGTAATTGTCACCGCAGTTTGAGAAAAGTAATGATTGCGGCCATTCAGATTTAATCGCTTCACCTTTTGCTGAAATCTGTTTGCACATGTCATTTACTTTTTCTTCTACGATTTTTTTTGAACAAGGACCTGCGGCCATTGCTGATGTCATAAGTAAGGCGCAACTCATCGCCAATAATGCTTGTTTCATTTCTCCACTCCATTTTTCGTTGAGGTTATAAAAACAAGATTATGACGTTTGTCATTTTTCGCAACTTAATATTAATTTAAGGACAAGATTGCTTTTCCTACTCGAAGAATCGGAGAAATTTAAAAGCAATCTTATTAAGCTTTAAGGAGTATGGAGGGTAGAAAAAACTGACAAGTGTCATATTCCCCTGAATTAAAACTGCTTTCTCATGCGAAAATGTTTTGTACCCAAAGTATCCGTGATAACTGCCGGTTCCGGAGTGACCGACTCCTCCAAACGGCAAATTTGGATTAGCGAGATGTAAAATAACATTATTTACAACGGCCCCACCTGAAGTTGTTTTCGCTAAAATTTCTTTGGCAAAGTTTTTTCGTTTCGTAAAAATATACAAAGCAAGAGGTTTCTCTTTGCTTCTGATGTGGTCAACAACTTCATCGATTGTTTTATAAACAATTAAAGGAAGAACGGGACCAAAGATTTCATCTTCCATAATCGCTGACTGCAATGATGTTTCAATTAAAGTGGGTGGAAGATAATTCTCTTCACGAAGAGCTTCACCTGAAATCAAATTTGTTTCATTCTGAATTTTATTTTGAATGCGGTCAAAAGATTTGTTGTCTATCAGACGTGCATAATCCAAAGTGCGCACTCTCTCCAGTTCAGTCTCTCCATAACTTTTAAAAACAAACTGACGAAACAAATGAATAAATTCTTCTTTCAGATTTTCCGGAACAAAAACATAATCCGGGGCCACACAAGTCTGTCCACCATTGACAAATTTTCCCCAGACAATTCTCTTCACTGATTCATTCAGTTCGACATCGCTGTCGATGATGACCGGTGATTTTCCCCCCAGCTCCAAGGTGACGGACGTGAGATTCTTCGCGGCCGCTGCCATAATTTTTTTTCCAACGGCCGTGCTTCCGGTAAAGAAGATGTGATCAAAAGGCAATTCCAGAAGTTTTTCAGCGAGATCAATCTCCCCTATCACAACACTTACTTCTTCAGGAGGAAAAACGGCATTGAGTATTTCAGAGAGGATTTGCCCCGTGTACGGTGTTTTTTCAGAGGGTCTGGCCATGGAACAGTTTCCAGCTGCCACTGCGGCGATAAGAGGATTGAGAAGGAGTGAAAAAGGATAATTCCATGGAGCGAGAATCAACACGACACCTTTTGCTTCATAATGAATTTCAGAGCGTGCTCCAAAAAGCGTCAGGGGTGTCCTGACCTTTTTAGGCTTCATCC
>DJVH01000055.1 GCA_002440825.1 Bacteriovoracaceae bacterium UBA6261
ATGTTCATCTTAGTGTTCTTAGCTGATTCAGCAGCGAAGTCAGTATCTCTGATACGAGAGTTCGCAGCAGACAAGTTCTCACTTGAAGTTTGAAGGTTATTGATTGTAGAAGTCAGACGGTTTTGAACCGCACCAAGTTCTGCTCTCTGACCTGAAACATTTTGAATCGCCTGGTCGATTTTAGCTAGTGAAGCTTGTGAACCTTCTTTTGACGCTACAGAAATTTCGTCAATTCCAAGAGCAGCAAGACCAGCATTTTGTTTAGCTGCATCGTACTTGATTCTGTCCTGGAAATCATCATTGTTGATACCGATCTGGAAATCGAATTTATCGCCTGAACCGTTCAGAAGTTTTTTACCGTTGAACTCAGTCACTTGAGAAATTCTTTCCATTTCTTGTTTCAAGTTTTGGTATTCAAGGTCAGTAAACTTTCTTTCAGCGTCACCTACTGTATCTGATGCTGATTGAACTGCAAGTTCGCGAAGACGAACGAGAATGTTTGATGTTTCATTCAAACCACCTTCTGCAGTTTGAATCATCGAGATACCATCATTCGCGTTTCTTTCCGCTTGATTGACACCTCTGATTTGTGCTTTTAATTTTTCTGAGATCGCGAGTCCGGCAGCATCGTCTGCGGCCTTAACGATTCTAGAACCTGAAGACAACTTCCCTAGAGTCGAAGCCTGTTCCGTGCTGTTAGCTCCTAATGTGCGTTGAGCAGAAAGAGAAGTAACGTTTGTGTTGATACGTAAACCCATTAGAAATCCTCCGTGTCATTACTCGCGTCCTTCCTTGGTAATGAAAACTCACCTTGAGTCTTTCAACAGGCATCCATGCCCAACGATTAGTCAATTTTGAATCGTGATTGTCACCATGACATTCACTTGATTGACTGACTTCTCGACACAATTGCAGAAGACATAAGAAAAATTTCTTAAAAAAATAGACAAAAATTTAACCGACAAAAAATAACAACCAAGAAGTTTGCTTTTTTCAAGTTCTTTTAGAGTAAAAAACTATGAAATATCGGACTGAAGCACTAGGCTTTGCCTTTTTCCTGCCCCTGGAATACACAAGAAAGAGAAATTTTCCGGGAGGTTTCTGTGCGCACGTCTACTTCTTTCACTCTTTTTGTTCTTTCAGTATCAACTCTTCTCACATTTTCATCCTGCGCCAGCAAAAAAGAAAAGCAGGAACTAAAACAAGAAGTGGCCAAGACATCTGAAATAAAAAATGAAGATGAATTGTATTCACTTGAAAAAAATCTTCTTGCTGAAAACAGCAATCTCAACCAGGAACAAAAAATTAAACTGCGTGAGTTGATTGAAAGAAATTACAAGGAGACACAAAGCATTCAGAATGAAATTGATAAAACAAAGGCCGTATTGTTCAAAGAACTTTTAAGCAATGAAAGCAGTAAAAGCAAGCTACGCATTCTTGAAAACCAGCTTCTTCGCCTCAACAAAAAGAAAACAAGAACATCATTAAGCTCGTATAGAGAGGCCAAAAATATTGTAGGTAAGAATGAAGTTCCCCTGGAAAAAACTTTAAACATGCTCGACAACAGAACAATCCATGAATTTTAGACTCCTTGCCTTTCTCCTTTTTTTATCTGCCTGTACGACTCCCTATCAGAAGTTGGGAAAACGCGGCGGCTATAAGGAAGAAAAATTGAACGAGCATGTTTACCGGGTGACCTTTCAGGGCAACACCAGAACGAAAGACGAAAAAGTGTATCGCTATTTTCTCAAAAGATGCGCTGAACTTACGAAGCTGAACGGCTATCAGTACTTCATAGTCATGAATACTGAAGACAAAAGCCGGACGGCCCTCGTCATGCAAGAAGGCACTCCTAAAAATCAGAAACCCGTAACAACCGTAGCCTACTCTTCCGATACGGGCTTCATTCCTATTGAGCATAAAAACATCGTGAACCATGTCATTGTAGGCGAAATTGCCATGTTTAAAGACGGTGAAGAGCCACTGGATGCTTTTAAAGCAGACGAAGTTTTGGAAAGTATCAGGAAATAAATTATGAGTAAAAATCCCTACGCTGTTTTAGGTGTAAAAGAAACGGCCACTCAGGAAGAAATAAAAAAAGCGTATCGATCGCTGGCCAAAAAACATCACCCTGATTTGAATCCCGGCAATAAACAGAACGAAGCAAAATTCAAAGAAATATCCCATGCCTATGACCAGATCGGTACTCCTGAGGCGCGTGCGAAATTCGATCGCGGCGAGACAGAAGAAAATCCGTTTCAGCAAGGCGGGCAAGGAAGGCAATGGTCTTCATACTACAATACACAACAAAACAGCGGAAGGTATTCTCAGTCTTTTGCAGATGCTTTTGGCGATGAAGATTTATTTGAACAAATATTCGGAAGAAGCCGTTCCGGAAAAAAATCTAGACAACATACCAATGAGGATATGCACTACCAGATGGATATAAGTTTTGCTGATTCCATCCTGGGTGCAGAAAAAGTGATTACCCTCGCCAATGGAAAAAATTTAAGCGTGAAAATTCCAGCGGGAATTGAAGATGGAAAGAAATTGCGTTTTAAGGGCCAGGGCAATCATGATTTTGCGGATGTTCCCGCAGGAGATGCATTTATTCAGATAAATGTTCTTCCTGAAAAAGGCTGGATCAGAAACGGCGATGATGTCGAAATGGAATTGCCTGTTTCTTTTTTTGAGGCGATTTTAGGTGCTGAAATTTCGGTGAATACTTTGCACGGTCCAGTCATGTTAAAAATTCCGCCTGGAGTGAGTACCGGAACAAAAATGCGGATTAAAGGCAAAGGTGTTCTAAGCAATGCCAAACAAGGCAATCAAATTGTAAAACTGAAAGTCATGACTCCAAAAAATCCAGAACCCGGAATGGTGGATGAATTGAAAAAAATTCAGACGAAGTATCAATACAATCCGAGGGAATCGATGAGTGAGAATCACGCCGGAGGAACGACATGAAAACCATCAACACCTATCAGATAAAAGATGCAGCAAAGAATTGCGGCGTGGATAAAGCTGTCATTCTCCAGTTTATTCAGGAAGAATGGATTACTCCTTTTGATAAAAATCAACTACAGCTAGATGACGAAGATTTGGAAAGAATTAAATTGATTGCAGAATTGCAGGACCTTGGTGTGAATGATGATGCCGTTCCGATCATTTTACATTTGATCGATCAGCTCAATCTTTACCACCAAGGTCTTCGCCACTAATAGACAATGTTTTTATTGGGAAGATAATAAGTCGGTCCCTTTTTTGGATTGAGTGCTTTTTTAAATTCTAAAAGCTCATGATCCGCTCTTTCTTTTGAATAGCAGTAAACCTGCTGTATTTTATCCGAAAGAAGATCCAGCTTGCCGCGAAAAAGATCAATTTCTTCTTCTTCGATCTGATCCCAATTCATCTTGATCATTTCTCTCACTTCAGGCCATCTGCTTTTAGTAAAATCTCTGCTCATGAATCCTCCGTAAACTGTTTGTTGTGTGTAATACATGTGAAAAAAGTTTTTTCTTATATAAGAGCTAAAATTTATCAATTTTGCTTAGCAGATCAACTGAAGGATCCTATGGTCAGGAGGCCTTATGTTTGAACGCCATAAATCAAAAATGTCTGACAAAGAAGATCGTCTGGTTAACCGGGATGATATTCTTCACCATCATTCAGGAAGCACGTTTTCGGAAAAAGAAGTGAACATAGTTCTTTTGATCATTCTTGCCGTCATTCTGCTTCTTTTTTGGGTTCCGCTTGCGGAACTAATTCAGTAAGGAGGCCATATGAGCTTAGGAAATTTTCCTCAAGATCCCTATGAACCTGTAAAAAAACAACGGCCGCCAAAGGCTCCTTCGATCGATGAACCAAGTCCGTCACAAAAAGATAATGATGAAGACGACACTGGTTGGGATGAAGGAATTTTATCTGTTTGATTAAGGGGACTTCGAGCCCCCTTTCCCCCAGGGCTGTCCAGACTTAAGCGGTAGCAATATCCTTAAAGCAGATTTCACGGAAAGAATCTGAAAAATGCTGAATGAGTTGATCATCTTTGTTTTGATTGTGACATGTCAAAGAGACATTGTATTTCCAGAAACCTTCTTTAGGACCGATCATCTGAAGCGTTTTGTCCTTGATAAATTGATTCACATACAAAACGGGGAAGAAGGCAAGGCCGATTTCATCTGTCACGGCGTGAACCAGTGAACCAATGACATCGCTTTCAAAGGCGATCTTCTTTTTCATTTTATTGGATTCGAAAAATTTGTCGATTTCTCCTCTGAATCTTATTTTTGAAGAAGGAACGATCCACTGAGCTTCACTATTCTCAGAAAGACCATCAAGAACTTCAGCAGAGTTTTCGGCCGTTGGGGCCTTGAATTTTGTTGAACAAGTCAAAACGACTGGTACTTCCGCTTTTTGAAGATCATGGAAATTTGTATCAGTCATAGACATATCAGTTACGACGGCATCAAACTCTTTGAATTTTAATTTTTCATTGAGTTGTTGTTGGGTCGCAGAAATAACTGTAACTTTAGGTCTTTTATCGACATCGTACTTTTTTAAAAAATTGCTTACGACCTCGGCCACAAAAGAACGATCCACATGCTCAGAAACACCAATGCAAATCTTTCTTGTAGAAGAAGGCACTCTTTTAGAAATAAGCTCATTCATTTTCTCAGAAAACTCAAACATCTGACGACAAAAACCAAAAACTTCCTGACCTGAGCTGGTCAACTCAATCGTACGTCCTGCTTTTTGGAATAACTTTAAATCAAGAGATTGCTCGAGAACTTTCAACTGGCTTGATAAGGACGGTTGGCTGATTCTCAAATGAGATGAGGCAGAAGTCACACCGCCTGCTTTAGCTGTAACGTAGAAGTAATAGAGGTGATTGTAGTTGTACATAGTTTACCCTTTTTTAAAAAATGGTTGATATCGTCGCGATTAAAATTTCGTTCCCTTAATTTGTGTATCTGGAATTGTGATTGTTAAGTGAAAAGTTCGTGCGCCTTTCAGTTCAGGCGGCAATTGAATAAACGGCGCTTTTTCAAGTGGGACAATAATCTCCACTTGATAAGAACTAAACTGAGCGAGTTTCTTCTTTAAAAGCATACTGTCATCTACCTTCACTTTATCGTTACCAATCAGTAAGATTGCATCTATTAAGCGAAAATTCCTTTTTAATTTGTCCGACCATTCATTAGCGGTAAACTCTGGAGAACGAAAACTGATTACCTTCGCCTCGTTTTTCTTAATAATTTTATCGTAATCTTTTTTTGTCTTTGGATCCTGGATTTCAAAATCCCCTGCTTTCATGGATGCCTGTAGTGAAAATTTAGCATTTCCCGCATCTTTAAATTCAGCAGTACCTCTGCAGTTCGTTGCAATTTTGTCCTGTATAACAAGTTCAGCGCACACTGAACTTAAATTCTCATCATAGGTAAGGGCCCAGGTATTGGCGCAAATAAATGTCGTCATTAATAATACAAAGGCCCTCATAGATACTTACTCTCTCTTTTTAAATTATAATCCGAACGGGAAGCTGACACTGAAGACCCATGCCTTGTTGTGCAGCTCAGTTCCATCAGATGAAAAACCTGTGTTGAAAACACCGACAGAAGTGATGTCTGTCTTATCGTATTTGATATCCTGATATTCAACGTTCAAGCTCACGACAGCTACCTTCATACCGACGCCCAGACGCCAGCCGTTTGCGCTTTTAAATTTTTCATCAACATTTCTGCTGTTGTCAGGATCAACTTCACCTGCAAAGATCCAGTTCCCCCAGGCGCGCAGTCCGACAATCCAGGGCATTTGAACGCCTGCAAGCGCAGAAGCGTTCCAGGATTTAGAATCTGTATCCTGCCCAAGTGTGGTGTCTTTAAATTTTGGAATAGAGTAACGTCCGTCTGCTCCCAGAAAGAGAATATCAAGAACGTGAAAACCAAATCTCGCTCCAGTCCCCCAACCTTTTAACGTTGTGTCTGAGCTTCCAGTTGGTGCCGGAAAATTAACATTACCGGTATCAGTTGTTTCATAAGTCAGCATGGGTTCAAAGAACATCCCGCCTTTATCCAGCGCATACGCAGAACTGAACGAAACAAGCATCAACACCGATGCTAAAATAATCTTTCTCATAACAAACTCCTTTTTTTAATCTGCAGCGTCCTTCACATCATCAACAGCATTCTGGACTGAATGCTTTGCTTTTGTTGCTGCACATTTGGTTTGGCCATCAACAACTTTGCAAGTTTTATCCTGCAACTTGCGCGCACCTTTTTTAGATCCACGCTTCACATCTTCTTTGGCCTCTTTAACTTTTTCTTTAACAGTTTCTTTAGTGTCCTCAGCGAACGCATGATTGTGCGCAAGATTCGACATCAAGGAAAATCCCATCAAACATATCCAGATCTTTTTTTGTGGCAATGTCATATGAACTCCTTTTCTAAACTCTTAAAGACTCGTTAACATCCAAGCGCGTGAGTGCAGTTACTATGCCAAATTGATTTATTTTCTAAATCATATAAATCGGACATAGAAAAAAGCACTTATAAAAAAAAGAGAAGAATTTAATTCCGAGTAATATTGGAAAAATTTCCCGATTGGGGATTTTTGTCTCAATCAAGAATGGTTGTCATAATTTTTAATTATTAAAAAGAGGTAAACAGTCCTGTTGTAACCCCTTCATAAAACTCATTCATTAATTTTCATTTTCAATTGAATCGTTACAAATTGTGGAATGGAAATTGGAGTGGATATCAGAGGCAGTTCCTCTAAAACCTAGAGATTAAAATCTGCAGGAGGATGTATGGAAACAAGTATCGGAAAAGGAAATCTGAATGAACTTAAAGGTGAAGTAAAGAAAATGTGGGGAAAACTTACAGATGAGGATCTGACTTATCTGGAAGGTGGAGCTGATTCAATAGTTGGTAAAGTGCAAAAAGCTTACGGCTATTCAAAAGAAAGAGCTCAACAGGAATTTGATTCATTTAAACGCAGTCACTCAAATTTATTCCAGGATAACCCTGGATCGTATAAACAGGAGAATAGAATGGTAGGTCCAAACTCATCAAACTCTTTCAATCGGGACATCGATACTCAAAATATCAAGAACAGAGCACAACATATGCTTAATGATGATATTGTGGAACCAGCTCAGGAATATCTACAAAGAGCTCGTGAAATGGGATCAAGAGCAATGGATCGCGGAACATCGATGGTTCGCGAAAATCCAGGCTACACATTATTAGGTGCCGCCGCAGTCGGATTTCTGCTTGGCGCTTTTGTCGCGCGCAGAAGAAGCTAGAAAGTTAAAAAAAATAAACAGACGGGCCTATGAAACCATAGGCCCTTCTTCTATATAGAGGAGTATTCTATGAGATGGTTACAATTGATATTTTCCTTCATAATGAAGAGAGTCAACGCTGGCGGTGAACGGCCCCATCCCATGGAAGAGTTAAAAGAGTTCTTGAAAGAGAATGCCCTTAAATTATTTGTGGGCATGGTCCTTATAGTCACTTTAGGAACAATGCTCACAGCGGGTCTCTATATGATGGTGGCTTCATTGACTGCACAGGCAGATCTGGGACTATCTCCAGGGATGACTGCAATGACCTGGGGCGGACTCATCATGGCGCTTGTTCCTGCAGCGATTTTAGGATTTGCATGGTACCAATCTACGNNAAAAAAGAAGAAAGCTCATATTCAGGAACAACCAGCGTCACTGGAACAAGCTTTGGTTTTGTTAGTTACAGACTTCATTGAAGAACGCCAGATGAAACGTGAGTTTAAATTTGAACGAGAACGAAGAATGGCCGAAGCAGAAATGGTTGCGGCCCAGCAGGCGCGAACATCATCGGACACTTATCAACGACATTAAAAAAGGGAGCCCAGAAAGCTCCCTTTTTTTTTGGAGATATTAAAAGCGTGGCATTTTTTCCGTGATCTTATGTTTTAAATCTTCTGTTCGTTGAGTTGCTTCCTTTTCAATCCAGTCTTTAATCAGATCATATTCTTTCACAACTTCTTTCATAAGAATCGAATAGCCTCGTTGAATGCGATTGAATTGTTTTACAATGGCATCTTCACTATTTTGGGCAGAAATCACGTTTCCGCTTTCATGCTCCATTTTATTTATAGCACTCAAAATTTTCTTTTGCCCTGTTGTCTTTTTATTAAGGTGCCTTTTCGCTGTCATATGATCCTCCGTTTGTGCATACGTGTTCCCACCAGAGAACAATTTGCAAACGATATGCCTCGCTAAAAGCTGCCTTCGATCATAAAAAAATCAATGCCTGACCAATAAAGGACGTCTCGGGGGATTTCTACCTCAGAAGCATAAGAGTCAAATTGAGTGAGCGTTGAGACAGAGGAACATAAAGGCTTAAAATATTATTTCCATAAAACTTGGCATTAGTTCTGCACTAATGAGCATTGTGATTGTTCATAATGTGAGGTTCACGTGCCAACAAAGCAACATGACGATAGTGCAATGAAGTCTGATTGGCATGAAATCAAAAAAAAGGTTGTCTCACATTGGAATAAGTTAAGTGAATCTGAAGTCGAGCAAACTCGCGGGAATGAAAAATCCTTAAAGGAGCTCGTCCAATCAAAGTATGGAGCAAACTCAGACTTTGAGAAGGAATACGAAAGGATATGTATGCCTTTCGCAAAACAGGCAAAGGAAAACTTTAGACATCAGCTGTATGGGGGGAAAACTCCTGTAGAAAGAGATCTACAGAAGCAGACAGCGGCCGATGGATTTAATGAGCCTGATGATGAAGATGAGGAAGGGATGACACGATTTGATGACATGAATGCAGACTACACTGGCCTCGCTATGAGCGAAGCTGAGCAAGAAGAACTGCTGAAACCAGACCTGAAAGGAATGGATGCATCGGACGCACAAACAACACCAGAAACAGAAAAACAATTGAAAGCAAAACAAAAACCAAATCACAATAATACAGCACCGGATGATCTCAAACCCAATCAAGATCCTCGCTCTGAAAAGAATGAGGACATCACATTAGGAAGAAGTAATTCTTCTGCAAACACAACATCATCATCTGCCCTATTTTCATCCGGAGCGAACAAGAAGCTATAATATATTTTGATCCGTCAAAATATATTATAGCATGTTTGAGGCCCAACCTTCGAGTTGGGCCTTAATTTTTTTAGCCTACAAAAATAATTTTTCTTTTTGGCCCCTCCCTTGCTTCATTTATCAATGGTCAATAATACCTCAGGAGGGTCTATGCCTAAAACTACACGTTCTTCAACTGGTTCTTCATCTCGTCGCAGTTCAAAATCTTCTGGAAAATCTTCCAGCAGCAGATCAAGCGGGAGTTCTTCCACACGTTCTGCCTCATCGAGATCCAAATCAAGAGGATCATCCAGAGACATGGAAGATTCAATTGCTTCAAACGATCATTTTAACATCATCGAAGTTCTTTTACTTGACCATAGCTACCTGAAAGATTGCATTGATGTTTTAAAAGATGAGGAAGAGGATACAAAAGTAAAAATGAAATACGCCAAAGGATTTCTCGATGCTTTGGAAAAACATTCTACCGGAGAGAAAAAAGCACTCTATGCTCCTTTACAGGAGGTAGAAGATCTTCGCCCTCACATTCTCGAAAGCCTGATCGAGCATGGCATTGTTGATGATAAAGTAAAAAAACTTAGCAAAAAATTATCCAGTGCCAGAACTCTGGATGAAGAAATGGAAGCAGAACTAAAAGTTCTGGCGGAAATTGTTGAGCATCACGTGGAGGAAGAGGAAGATGAACTCTTTCCAAAAATGAGAAAAGATATTGATTCAGAAATTCTGAACCAGATGGGTTATCAGTTTATGGTCCTCCGACAGTTCACAGAAAAAGATCTGGAAGATTCGCCTGAGCTTATCGATGAAATGGAAATGATTTCACAAGAGGCCATTCCAGTTAAGAATTTTATGAATGTGACTCACGAATATTTTACAAGCCAATACTAATTTGATCAGAGGCCTGGATTACGTCCAGGCCTTTTTTTCTTCGCCAAAAGGATTTGCATGAGGCCGCAAGGAGCTAAAAGGTCCGTTTCCAAAAAATGGATAATTTTGACCATTATTCTCCTTCTGTTGATTATGCTCAGGCTGATTCTTCCAGGTGTCATCCTGAAAAAAACAAACAAAATCCTGGCCGCGTTTTCACCAAACTATTCTTTACATATTGATGACCTACGCCTGCATATTTTTCGAGGGGCCTACAGCTTTCATGGGATCACAGGGCTCATGAAAGAAGATCAAAAAAAATTTCTGGAAGTGGATACGATTGATGTCTCGCTTGCCTGGCGGGATCTTTTTAAAGGGCAGATGAATACAGACATCGTGGCGGACGGTGCACGATTTCTTCTGATCAAAGACATTAAAAAATTGAAAATTCCCAAAAAAGAAGAAAAAGAAACGGCCAGATCAAAACTTTTTCCTCTCAAAATTGAACGATTTGATCTTCATGATGGCAGCATTACATTGGAAGGTTATGAAGCACTTGACGAGAAAACTCATTTTACAATCAATGACATTAATGGACGAATGACCAATCTCGTCCCGGATGATAAGAATGCCCTTTCCTATTTCAACCTCACAGCAAAAATCGTTGATCCCGATGCCACATTAAAAGTTGCAGGGTCGCTCAACAGTAAGGCTTCGCCACTGAAATGGGATTTCGACGCCGAAATGAGAAATTTTCATCTTAATTTAATGAACCCTTATTTTAAAAAACATATGCCACTTTCTTTCACCAAAGGAACACTTGATCTTTATTCCGAAGTCATTTCCGAAGACGGAAAAATGAAAGGCTATGTAAAACCCTTTATCCGTGAGCTTGATGTCGTCGCCAATAAAGAGCATTTTAAAAATGCCAAACACTTTGGTTTTGAACTCATTTCAGCTCTTGGTAATCTTATTCTTCGCGAGAAGAAAACAAAAAGTGTCGCCACTAAAATGGATTTTACCTTTGATAAAAAATTTAAACTCAATACAGGTAAAACGCTTTCTAAGGCGATTCAACATGGTTTTGAACAACAATTGAGTCCTGGAATTGAGGATCAATACAAACTTGAATAATTCTCTTTAAAGAAGGAGAGAGTCATGAAAAACAATTTCGCCCTTTTTTTATCCGTGCTCGTAATTTCATACGCGTGTTCATCAAGACCCCCAAAGAAAAATCCGGAATTAGGAAAAAATGCTGAAACTGCTAAAGTGGCCCCTCCGGTCAGCACTCCGAGTATGGAGGCCAAACAACTCGCCAACGAACAAGAAACCTCTCTCGTCACTGAGTTTGATTTCAAAAAAGGGTCAGAGACTTTGACCACCACGTCTAAAAAACGCCTGGAAGAACTCTCCAAGGAGGCCTTGAAAAAAGGAAAAATTGAAGTTATCAAAGTCATTACCTGGGCCGACCAGGATTATCCTTCTCCCAAGAAAAAAGCACTCTCTGCTGAGCAAGTCGCTCTGGCGAATAACCGCAACACTGAAATTAAAAATTATCTAAAGAAGATGTACCCTAATCAGGATGTGAGTGGAAAAATTGAACTCATCAGCATGGCCGAACGTCCAAGCTTTTATAATAAATTAATTTCATCAGATGATGCCCGCATCAAGCGCTCACTGGAGACTAATGGGATTCCTCATTCAGACAGCAAAGATAAAACTGCAGGAAAAAAATCCAAGTCTATTGTTCTGATTAAACTGAAGCAATAAAAGGAGCTGATCTATGTGGCAGTTGAAAGTCCCATGGTACGATCCGGTCATCAGAGGAATGGTGATTTACTGTTTTATTTTCATCCTTGTGAGAGTGATGGGAAAAAAACAACTGGCCAAATTTACACCTTTTGATCTCGTGCTGCTTATGATTATCAGTGAGGCCATTCAAAACGGCCTCTCCGGTGAAGATCACAGCATTACCGGATCCATTATTTCTGTATCAGTGATTATCGGTCTCAATATTCTTTTAAACGAAGTGCTGGGTCGCTTTCCCACCCTTGAAAAAATCGTGGATGGTCAACCTGTAGTCATCGTGCTCAACGGAAAGATGTTCAAGAAGGTGATGAAACAACAAAAGATCACTGAATCGGAATTGTTCGAGGCCCTTCGTGAACACGAGGTCATGAACCCTGAAGAAGTGAAATGCGCTATTCTGGAAAAGGATGGAAATATCTCAGTGATAAAATATGAACAGTGAAGCATGCGTCACAAACTTGAGCATAAATGGCCAAGTCTAAAGAATGACGCTGATTAAATATTTCTTTTTGTGAACCAAAATTCCCCAATGGGGCAAATTTGTAAAGAGGTATAAATGAAAATGTTTTTTCAACTCACTCTTCTCCTTGGACTTCTTTATTCCTGCGCTCATAAGGAAAAAATGATGGAACCTACGCCGGGAACGAATGAAGCGGCAGCGGCCACTCCAAAGGCCGATGGTGCTTACTATACGATTGTCGAATTTGAGAAAGGAACTTCCAAACTAACGGACAAAAGCAAAAAAGAACTTGAACAGTTTTTAACCAAAACAGAAGAAGAAGGCGCCGAAAGCAAAGAGATCAAAATTCTCACTTTTCCGGACGTGGAAAAAGCAAAGAAAAAAGATGCCGTTCTAGCTGATAAGAGGGCCGTCTCCATAATGAATTATATGAAGAAAAAACTTAAGGCGAAAGAAGATTTGCTTCCCTTTAATATGACCAACAGGGCCTCGGTATTGAATGAGTTTTTGAATTCAGATGATCCTAAGACGAAAAAGGTTTTTGAAAAGACCGGAAAAATTACAACTGAAGGAGAAGATCTGGCGGCACTCAAGGAAGATCAGACGAGGAAAGCTTTGATCATCCGTGATTACGAATAGTGATTATGTCTGCATCTCTTTGAGATAATTTTGCACGCTTTCCGAAAGCAACTCGACTGTTGCAAGAATTTTTGCTTTGTCTCCGGCGATCCCTGCCTGTTCAATAGTATTGCCGTAGGTAGTGATCAACGGAAAACCAAAAGTTTCGCCACTGCCTTTTAAACGATGGCCTATCATAACCGCCACTTCAAAATTGCCGATGGCCACGCCATTTATAATCGCATCTATGTCTGCTGCACGTTTGGAAAGATAGCGAAGCTGGTGCTCTTTAGGAAGATCGAGACTCATAGCCGCTCCTACTGAATTGTTAATTGCTCGACTGTTTCAAGCTCTTTAAGTTTTCGGTAGAGAGTTTTTCTGTCAATCCCTAGTTCTTTAGCGGTTTGCTCTTTCGCGTAACCATTTCTTTTGAAAATAAATTCGATATATTTCTTATTCATATCTTCCAGAGTCATGATGGAATTCACTGAGAAAAGAGCAGGCCCTTGAGTTCCTTCTTCCGGTTTACTTTCTCCAAAGCCCTGGTCCATTCCCGGTAAATCATCGACGTCAACAAACTCAGAATTGGCCAGAACGACAGCGCGTTCAATTGCATTTTCAAGCTCACGAACGTTTCCTTTCCAGTTGAGACTTTCCAGTCTCTTGATGGCGCCTTTGGTGAATCCTTTGATGTTGGCATTGTTAAGAAGAGCAAATTTTTTCAAAAAATATTCAGACAGAGGAATAATATCCTCTTTTCTTTCACGGAGCGGCGGCATGTTGATGGGAATGACATTCAGGCGAAAATATAAGTCTTCGCGGAAATTTCCTTTTTCAACTTCCTTTTTAAGATCCTTGTGGGTAGCGCAGATCACTCTCGCCGTTATATCGCGCGTAGTGTTTTCACCAATGCGTTTAATTTTTCTTTCCTGAAGAACNNCCGGTTTTACTTCCGACGGCCCCAGTAAAAGCGCCTTTGGCATAACCGAATAATTCCGACTCCAGCAGATTTTCCGGAATCGCCGAACAGTTGATGGCGACAAAGGGTCCATTTTTTCTCTCACCTAATTCATGAACGGCCTTTGCGACAACTTCTTTACCAGACCCGCTTTCCCCGAAAATAATGATATTGGCCTGTGAGCTCGAGACGCGTTTAGCGAGCTCCATGGCCTTTTTAAAGCCGGGGCTCTTCCCTATGACGCCTTTTAAACCAAGAAAGTCCTGATCGGTAATAAGGCTCTTTAAACTCGAGTTTTCAGTCTGGACCTGATTTAAAAACAAAGCACGCTGAACTGAAATGAGAAGCTGAGGGACATGTAATGGTTTTAAGACAAAATCGTAGGCGCCTGATTCAATCGCTTCAACGGCAATTTCCAGACTGCCTTCAGCGGTCATAAGAATGATTGGAAGAACAGAATTAAAAGTTCTGATTCGTTTGATAAAATCTAAACCAGACATAACAGGAAGTTTTAAATCCGAGATGACGACATCAGCGGCAACTTTTTTGGATTCAATATCAGTGAGGGCCACACGGGCGTCTTCGTACGAGGCCACATTGTAGCCGCGCTGGCGGAAAAAGGATGAAAGCAATTCTAAAAGATCTATATCGTCGTCAATAATCACAAGTGAAGATGCATTTTTGCTTTTCATGGGACAAATTACCTCGTCATATTATGAGCGTTCACGATCGCCCGTACTTGTGGCATTTTTCCCCACCTAAGTCAAATTTTTTTTGTAATGATATGTATTTTCGAAAGACTAACTGATGCCCCTTTCAGGTCTAACCCTTGCAATTCATGTATTAGTACATCAACCAAGCAAGGAGATGTTTTATGATTCGCGCCGCCATAACCTTTTTCGTTCTAGCGTTACTGGCAGTTCTGTTTGGGGCCTATGGGATCGCCGGCATTTCTATGGAAGTCGGAAAAATCCTGTTGATGGTCTTCCTTGCCCTGGCCGTTTTGAGCTTCGTAGGAAGCTTGGTCGGTGGAGGACGCAGACAAATCCATTAGCCGATATTGTTATGAACAAAAATAACTTTGAGATGCTTGAAAAATCAGAAGATGAAAAAAGTATTTCAAAGTTATTTTTTTACGCGCGACTTTTTTTTAAGTTTTTTCGTGAGGCCGGCAAGAATTTGCTTTCAGCATGAAAAAATATTGGGGAAAAAAAGAAGCGTTGAAAGAAGAAAACCCCGAAAGACAAAAAATCTTTCGGGGTTTGCTTTTACTATCTAAGAAAGCATTGCCACAAGATAGCTGTATTCTTCTGCAATTTCCATCAAGCTGTTATAGCGTCCACTTTTTCCAAAATGTCCTTCGCCCATATTGATTTTCAAAAGGACATCATTGTCGCCGATATTGTAGTCTCTCAGTTTTTGGGCCCACTTCGCCGGCTCCCAGTAAGTCACGCGCTGATCATTGAGTCCCGCCGTAATATACATGTTGGGATAAGCACACTCATGGACGTTGTCGTACGGTGAATACGATTTCATATAAGAGTAATATTTTTTATCGTGTGGATTCCCCCATTCTTTGTATTCTGTCTGAGTGAGTGGAAGGGAATCATCAAACATTGTATTGATCAGATCAACGAAAGGCACATGAGCACAAACAACTTTAAAAAGATCTGGACGCATGTTCACCGTTGCTCCGACGAGCAGCCCACCTGCGCTTCCCCCTCGAATGGCCAGATGCCCGGGCGATGTATATTTTTTCTTAATCAGGTATTCAGCGCAACTGATAAAATCCTTGAATGTATTTTTTTTCTTCAGGTATTTTCCGTCTTCATACCAGGCCCTTCCCATGTCAGAACCGCCCCGGATGCCGGCGAAAGCATAAACAAACCCTCTGTCGAGAAGAGAAATCAGCGATGAAGAAAAATGATAACCGATTGTCATTCCATATGAGCCGTAGCCGTAAAGAACGGCAGGGGCCTTACCGTTTTTCTTCAGTGTTTTTTTAGAGATAACACAAAGAGGAATCTTTGCTTTGTCATGACCGCTGACGAAAACATAATCAACTTGATATTTCTTTGATTGAAATTTTTTGACCTTATCTGTTTTGCGCACAGTTTGTTTCTTCGTTCTGAGATCGTAGTCAATGACTGTCTTGGGCGTAATGGGAGAAGCATAGGAAAAGCGGATTTTATCTTCTGTGAACTTAAACGGCGTCGCTGAAAAAGACATTGTATAAGCAGCTTCGGAAAATTTCACATAATGCGTTTTCTTTTTCTTCAAATCGATAATGCGGGCCTTGGGAAGACCGCCAGAGCGCTCAAAGGAACAAAGAAAATGTTCGGTCAGCGCTATTCCTTCAATATGAATTTTTTTATCGTGAGCAATAACCAGTTTCCAGTTTTTTTGATCGCGTTTTTCTTCCGGGCATCGATAGACTTTAAAGTTCAGTGCTTTTTCATTCGTAAGAATATAGAAGCCGTCACTGCCATGATCTATGGAGTATTCAATATTTTCTTTGAGAGGTTTAAATATTTCCGGCATGGCCTCTTTGGAATCAAGTGGAAGATACAAGGCATAGGAGGAAACTTTTTCTTCTGAAGTAATGATCAGGAATTTTTTTGAAGCAGAGACGTGAATGCCAATGAAAAATTTTTGATCGGGTTCATGAAAGAGACAGTTGTCCTTTGCTTGATTTTGCCCCAGCTGATGGCGCCAGACTTTATCACCCCGGATATGCCCGTCCAGAGTCGTATAATAAAGAAGATCACTCGTCGACCACGCGAAATCACCGCTGGTATTTTTCAAATGAGACACGACTCTTTTTGTGTCCGTCTCAATAACGATGATATCGCAAATTTCATCGCCTTTTGTATCCATCGAATACGCCAGATATTTTCCGTCGTAAGAAGGAGAAATCTGCATCGTCTGGAGATATCCCCCTTTTTTGGTGAGCTTGTTGAAATCGACAAGCACTTCTGTTTTCTTGCCTTGTTTGCGGCAGAACTGAATGTACTGCTTGCCTTTGATATAGCGGCTGAAAAAATCCCATTCCCCTCTGGTAAAGGGAACGCTTTCATCTTCAGTGGGAATGCGTTCTTTTAATTCATGAAAAATTTTAGTCGCTGTTTTTTTATAAGGAGCGATCTTTTTCTGAAAGTAGGTATTTTCTTTTTTTAAATGCTCCAGCACTTTCGGGTTTTCTTTTTCACGCAACCAGAAATAAGGATCGAGAGTCTTGTCGTCGTGATAAGTGGTGTAGTGTTCAATAGCAGCGGCCTTAGGGGCCTCCAATTTTTTTTTCATTTTTCCCTCAATAGAAAACAGTGATTGTCTTAGTTTAAGATAATTTAGCTTGTATTCCCAACTTTTTTACTTGGATTTTATGCTTGGCACCTACATCCTTTTCCCTCTTTACTTACGCAAAACTTACGCATATCTTGAAAGAATGACAACTGCGAATGATTCAGAAATTTTCGGCCATACTGGCCTTACCCCCGAAGAAGAAAACCGGCCTATAGGTCATAAAATCTATACCGGCTTTCCCAACCAGGCCTGTGACCACACTCTCCCGGTGCTGGACTTCAACAAGTACCTCGCACCTAATAGAAGTGCGACGTTCACCATCAGAGTCTCGGGAGATTCCATGAAAGAGGCCAATCTCTCCGATGGCGATCTCATCGTCGTCGACCGCTCAAAAAAAACGGCAAACGGCTCCATCATCGTAGCGGTAGTGAACTCAGAATTCATGATTAAAATTTTTCACCGCAGAGGTGAACGCGTTTATCTGTTGCCCAGAAATTTTACTCCGGGACGGCCGGGCGATTTCAGGAAACCGATTGAAGTACATCCCGATGATGATTTTCAAGTATGGGGGGTTGTGAATTTTATCATTCACAATGCAAAAGTCTATGATCGCTCTGGTTGATTGCGACTCTTTCTTTGTTTCGTGTGAAAGAGTTTTTGATCCGAAACTGAAGAATAAACCGGTGGTCGTCCTTTCCAACAATGATGGCTGTATCGTCAGCCGTTCCAAAGAAGCAAAAGCTCTCGGACTCAAAATGAGCGCGCCTTATTTTGAAATCAAAGATGAGTTTGAAAAAAGAGGCGGCGTCGCCTTTTCTTCCAACTTCACTCTGTATGCAGACATGTCTTCGCGGGTGATGGAAATTCTTGCTGAATTCACACTGGAAATCGAAATCTACTCCATCGATGAAGCTTTTCTTGATCTTTCCGATTTCCCGGAAGAAAGACTGGAAAGTCTATGCCTCCATTATCGCAAACGCATCTTAAAAGAAGTCGGCATTCCCGTTTCCATCGGTGTCGACAAAACAAAAGTGCTGGCAAAAATCGCCACGAGTTTTGCCAAGAAAAGCCGAACCGGTGTTTATATTGTCAAAGGCGACGAACACAGAAAAAACATTCTGACTAATTATCCGGTGGAAGATATCTGGGGCATCGGCCATGCTTCGGCCTTGAAACTCAATTTGCTCAGAATCAAAACGGCAGCGCAGTTTGCGGCCGCGGCCGATGCCACCATTCAAAAAACGCTGACGATTGTAGGTCTTCGCATTCAGCATGAACTCAGAGGGATCCGCTGTCTCGATATCAACGAGCAGAGAGAAAAAAGAAAACAAATTGTTGTCTCGAGAACTCTCGATCACGATGTCTGGAGTAAAGACGAGCTCGCCAAGCATCTGGCCGATCACGTTTTCAGGGCCAGTGAAAAGCTTCGCGACGACGGACTCATCTGCTATCATCTTTCTCTTTATATCATTACTAATCGCTTTAAAGAAATTCCTCAATACTACGGCAGCGGTCAGGGCGCTTTCAATCAGGGGGAAGAAGCCCCGCATGTGATGATTAAAAAGGCCCTGCAAATCTTAGACGAAATTTATCGCGACGGTTACGGCTACAAAAAATGCGGTGTTCTTCTTTCTGATCTTCGCCCCAAAGGCGAGCGGCAGCTTTCTCTTATTGAAAATGATTTTCTGGAAACTGAAAAAGTGACCCAGGTGATTGATGCCATCAATAAGAAATTCGGTCCTCATTCCATCAAGGTTTTAAGCTGCAATCAGAAACGAAAAAATGCTCTTCAAACCCGGCTTTCCCCCAATTACACAACCTCTTGGGAGGAACTTCTGTTAATAAAGGTTTAACGATTTTTCCCCCAGATTCCGGTAAGAGAACAGTTAAAATCGCTTGTGAAAACGCGTCCGCTGGACTATTAACGGTAACGAATTTTCTTACTAAAAGGGGCCTTTCATGTCTAAATTTCTTTCACTCATTCTGGTTACTTTTTTGTTTGTCATGAACGCAGCCGAGGCCGGCTTCTACCGCGGACAATACAGATTAGGGCTTTTCAAAGAGACGGCCTTTGATACAACAAAAATCACTCACGTGATCGTCGTTGGCTCTGCGGTGAAAGAAGATTCAAATCAATTCTTCCAGTCAGGCATGTCACGGGCACAACGCTATAAGGAACTTTACCCGACTCATCAAATCGTTTTTCTCTCAAGCCCCGAAGTCAGAGGTGCTAATGATGAAGAAGTTTTCAATCAGTTTGGTATCTTCGTCGTAAAGGTCGTCAAAGATAATTTTACCGGCGATAAATTAATCAGTGAACTCTCTCAATTCGATAAAATTGCGAGTCTTGATTTCTACGGACATTCTTCTCCATGGGCCTTGAAACTTGGAAAAACCGATTCCGCTTTCGATCCTCTCGCCTATGAAAATTCAGTAAAGAAATTGAAATCAAAATTCCTTCCAGGCGCCTACATCACTCTCAGCGCTTGCAGCACAGGCTTTATCATTGCTCCAGCTCTTTCGCGCATGCTGGAAATTCCGGTTGCTGGTTCTCTCACCAGTTCACTCTTTGAAAGAATTGAATCAGATGCGAAATGGTACAAAGAAGACGACTGGACTCGCGAAAATTACATCGACCGCAACGACGTCACCTACACTGAACCATTGAACTGCATCGATGGATACTGCTGGAGAATGAAGCCGTCACGCTACAGCTACTCTTCCTACTGGGGAGTTTTTGACAGCGGTCTATCTTTCTATAAATTCTTCTGCGATTTCGACAACAGTGATAAGCGTTGTGAAAAGGCGATGGCAAAATCATTGATTGCTTTTCCCTCAGTCAAACCTCTAACTGAAAATTCAACAGAACAGGAATTCAAAGACGTTGCTTTTGACTGGCTTTGTTCAACAGCTAAAGACAAAAATTATTATAAGAACTGTGTGAATGGAATCACTCTTGCCGTGGCCCGTGGAGACCTTGTCTTCCAATCTCACCCTGGCAATGAACTGGTTTGTGATTTTAAAGGTTGCGAAGCGAAGATTGCCTGCAAAGGGAAAATTTTCGGTGGTGGACCTCGCGGCGGTTCATGCAAAATTGAATTTACACCAAATCCGGCGCCAGTGAATGCCGCCAGAGAGTTCACAAGTTTAATGACTGGATTTAAACTTTTGAATTCAAAATAAAAAGCGGTTTCATTTTTTTTCCTACCGCAATCATTCTTCTTTCAGCGAGCTCGTACTCTTGAATCATTCCCGGAGTTTCGAGAAATGAGACGAGCTCGACTTCATCTGTATGGGGACACAGAATTAATCTTTTAGCTTTCAAATTCCCTTCTTCCAGAAGTCCCTTTAAAATCAGCTTCATTGTGAATCCCCCGACTCCCGCAATCAGGCATGTGCCACTAACTTCACGATTGATGTTTTGCCCGGCCGTCGCATAAAAGAAATAAGGAACCATTCTGTATTCGGGTGAAAGCTTATAAACCTGCTCTTCAAGATTTCTCATGACATGAGGAAGTTGATCGACGAGATGAATTTCAGTGAACAGCCCTGATTTAGCCGCCCCTATACCGGCGTGGCCATGATCACAACAGATATCCCAGAAAGGCATTCCAGGAAGGGCCAGCGAAATGAAGAGATCCATTCTTTTGGATATTTTTAATCGGTTAGAAATCATAGATGTCTTCAAGATACATGAAAGTGAAAGCAGTTGGAAGAGAGAACTATTGCAACTGCCCCGGACCATTGGTTCTGGGGATTTTGCTTTCGGGCAACTGACTCATCAGGCTTATACACTCTTTTTTATCGAGCATATCACGGCATTGTTTTAAAACGCGCTTGCGACAAAGTCGCTGGTTTCCGGAAAATTTAATAAGGCATTCGCTGCGATAACTCTCCAGCCGTGCCAGGTTAACTTGTTTGATTTTTTCAGCAGTCGTTTCTGCCTTAATAGAAACCGAAAAAAAGAAAAATGGAATGATGAAAGAAAGAATTTTGGCCATTGAATCCTCGCTGACGAACTTCTCATTCCATTATTCGTCAGCTTTGGACTTAAAAAAAATAGAAAAAAATTATCTTATTTAACTCTCACACAACATTCGGCATTAACAGATTTCCCACCGCTGATTACTCCGGTATTTTCAAATTCCTGAACAGATTCCAATGTTGACGTAGCAATATTGGAGAGAGCTTCTCTGGTTAAGAAGGCCTGATGGGACGTTATGAGAACATTGGGAAACGTGAGTAATCTTGCCAGGACATCATCCTTCAGCATCTTGTCGGAGAGATCTTGAAAGAAAACACTTTCTTCTTCTTCATAGACGTCGAGGGCAGCTCCTCTTACTTTTTCAGATTTCAATGCATCAATGAGGGCAAGTGAATCAATTAAAGCGCCTCGACCAGTATTGATTATATAGACGCCGTCTTTCATAAGAGAAAACAAATCTTTATTGATTAAATGGTAAGTTTTGGGATTGAGCGGAACATTCAACGAAATGACGTCTGCGTTTCTACAGACATCAGGAAGCGAAAGAAATTTCACACCAGGATTTTTTTTAAGTTCCTCATCTTCGTGAGGATCATGGATGAGCACCTGACAGCCAAAGCTCAGCATGATATGAGCAAAGATTTTTCCAATTTTTCCTGCACCTACAATTCCTACAGTTTTCCCATAAAGATCAAATCCAACAAGACCATCGAGGGAAAAATTATGGTCTCTTACTCGTGAATAAGCGCGGTGGATTTTTCTATTCAGTGAAAGTAATAGCCCTACAGTAAATTCAGCGACAGCATAGGGAGAATACCCCGGAACAATGGCCACTTTTAACCCAGCTTTATCGCAGGCAACGAGATCAACTTGATTGAATCCCGCACATCTGAGAGCAATTAATTTCACGCCACCGTCTTTTAACTCAGCAATGCAATCTGCGTCGAGCTTATCGTTTACGAAACAACAGACGACTTCATGTCCGCGCGCCAAACCGGCCGTTTTTTTATTCAGTCTGGTTTCAAAAAATTCGATAGGAAAATTGAATCTTTTGTTAGTTTCCAGAAACATATCTTTGTCGAAATGGTGAGTGTCAAAAAATGCTATTTTCATAGGCCGTAGTATGGCAGAAAAAACGCAAGCTCACAATATTCAAATAGCATTAATCAATAAATCACCAAGGAAAACTTTAAGTCACGACTCTCCTTGAAAAATACCGCATTCAAAAGAACAATTGTCTTTATGAAGATGCAATCAATATGGAATACAATAAAAGAACATACCACTTTCTCCTCACTTAAAGGTAACGCGCACTCGGATGTCGTTGTCATTGGAGGAGGAATAACCGGGCTGACGACAGCGGAACTTCTTATTGAAAAAGGGTTCAATGTCATTTTGCTTGAAGGAAAATCCATTTGCGGAAGCAATACTTCCCAAAGCACGGGTAATCTTTATATTCCCGTCGATAAAAATTTTTCTGAAATCAAAGCGAAGTATGACAAAAAAGTTGTTCAACATATTATCGATGCACGCAAATCAGGTCTGGAACTGATAGAGGCCAATATAAAAAAATATTCCATCGATTGCGACTATGAAAAAGTCCCATGGCATTTGTATGCGGCCACTAAAGATTTAGAAGACAAAATTGATACCGAATTCGCGGCCATGTCCGAACTCGGTCTCGACGTTCGTAGAGGTCCGATGGACAACGTTCCCTATCCCGTTCAATCCGCGGTGATTTTGGATCAACAGGCCCAGTTTCATCCGTTAAAATATGGCCTGGGCCTCACTCGTGGAATCATGGAACATTGCCGGATCTATGAGAACTCTCCCGTCATTCACATTCAGGAAGAAAAAGATTTCAGCATTGTTTTGACTCCCTTTGGAAAAATTACCACTAAGTACATTGTGCATGCGACTCATACTCCAAAAGGAGTCATGGGTGTTCATACTCTGCTTGGCCCCTACCGCGAATATGGTATGGCCTTTAAGCTAAAAAACAATGTTCATCCAAAAGGTATTTTCTGGGGTTATTACGATGAGAAAGAACATATTTCTACTCGTCATTACACACTGGAGGGCGAATCCTATATGATGGTTCTTGGAGGCGCCCACAAGGTCGGGCAAGACAGTTCAAAGGAAAAATTTAAATTCCTTGAGAATTTTGCAAGAACTTATTTTGAATTTGATGAAATCGACTTTGAATGGGGAGGTCAGCATTACCGTCCTGCAGATCTGCTTCCCTATATCGGACGCACACATCACGAAACAACCTTTGCAGCGACTGGATTTTCAACAGATGGTCTTACATGGGGAACCGTTGCTGCAAAAATTATCTGCAATGAAATGACAAATGTGGTGACTCCTTTTGCAAAAACTTTTGAATACAAAAGATTCACTCCGCTGAAATCGGCCAAAAATTTTGTGAAAGAAAATATCAATGTCTTCGGTCAATACCTGAAAGATCTTCCGGGATATAAAGACGCCAGATCTTTTGAGGAAGTTTCTATCAATGAAGGAAAAATTGTCGAAGCGGATGGACAAAAACTTGCTGTTCACCGGGATGAAGCAAATAAACTTCATGTTTGTTCAGCGGTCTGTACTCATCTGGAATGTATTGTGAAATGGAATGATGCTGAAAAATCCTGGGACTGTCCATGTCACGGCAGCCGCTTTGGCATCGACGGTGAAATATTGGAAGGACCGGCCACTCAAAATTTAGACAGTATAGTTATAGAAGGACACCACGTCGTCCTTAAGGAATCGCCATGGACATCGCATCCGCAGTCTTGATCGCATTAGGTGCAGTACTTGGAGTTTTGATGCTGGTTAATCTTTTGAAAGGGCATCACATTCCAAAAGCACTGACTTTTATTCACGGAGGTCTTGTTGTAACGGGATTGATTCTTCTTATTCTTTTTAATCTGAATTATCCTGATCACGCCAACTGGATCAGTGTAGGCCTTTTCATCCTGGCCGCTTTTGGTGGAATCTATATTCTTATTCACGATATCAAACATGAAAAAGTTCCACTCACTGTTGTTTTTATACATGGAACTGTTGCAGTAAGTGCCTACGCCATTCTCATCTATCGGATTACGCAATTTCATGGATCAACTTGAAAGGAGTATTTATGAGTGACAACAAAATGAAGAAACGCCCTCTTGATGCCTTTAAAATTAATGTAAATGAAGAATACGAGCTTCGCTATTGGAGTAAAACACTGAATGTTTCACCAGATGAATTGATTGAAGCCGTCAACAAAGTCGGACCACAAGCTTCAAAAGTCCGACAGTACTTTCATAAAGATTAATAGACTTCAGCGGACTACAATTTGACCGAGATCGTTTCTTTCTTCTTTGAGTTTCTCAAGTAAATCAATGTTGAGAACGCGCACAGAATTTTTAACATACTGGATGCTTGTTTATTTGTTTTGATGGAAATGCTGACAAGTTCGTTAAGAGTTCCGCCCACCGTAAAACTGCTCGACGAGGTCACTCCGGCCATTGCGCTTGCCATAGCGCTTGCCATAGCGCTTGCCATAGCGCTTGAAAGAAAAAGCATAAAAATTCCAAAAATAGGAAGGATTCCCTTTTCCTGACATTCTTTAAAATCTTTAAACACATACTTTTTCATAAACATCCCAGCTTTATTCAAAATGGTTTGCCGACCTAATCAGCACGTTTATTTTGCCCACTTTCTGTGTTTTCTTATCGTCCATTCTCTTGGCGGCCGCCAAAAGATTAAACGCTCAAAAACACCAGGCGGGTCTAAATTTGAAGTGTTGGCGAAGGCATTAGGATTGCAATTTGTGTTTTTGATGAAAAAGTTATTTTTAACATTTGCTCTATTTTCTTTTTTTATTTCGCTGTTAACTTCCCCTGAAGTCAAAGCGAATTCTTTTACCAAAACAAAAGAGGAACGACTCCGTCTGACAGATAAAGATGGTGAAGAACTTATAGTGGGATTAACCACCTATAAAAATGAATTTGGATCTCTTGAAGTAAGAATTGATGCCGCGGGCATGCCGAAACTTCTCGATCGCCTGAATCCTACAATTGCTTTCGGACGTGATCTCAATGATGATCAAAAAATTGATACGTGGTTTTTCCTCACAAAAAATGGAATAGAAACAGAATTCGCTGAAGGAAGAGATGCTCTTGGAAAAGATATTCTATCAAGGCTTCTTTTAAAAAGACATCAAACCAGTGCCCGTCTCTATGTGACAACGGCAACAACGACCCTGCTAAGTTTTTTTCTTTTATCAGCAAAAGAATCCACAGATATTGAAGCACATTACACGCACGATTGGATGAATCTGGAAGAAATGAAAATTCGTCTTGAACGTGAAATGAGTTCTAATGCAAACACCTTGACCCGCGACCAAATTCAGTTTCAATACTCAGTTATCTCTCAAGGCTACAAATCCCTGGCAGATGAAATGGAACACTTTGCAAAGGCCGATTTCTGGAAATGGGCCGGTGCAGATGTAGGCTTGTGGGTGTCAGGATCTTTTCTCTTTAAAAGTGCTGCTTCCATTCTCCTAAAGGCCGGATCTTTTATCACAGAGACTTCAGTGTATCTGGCGTTTAAAGATGAACTTGCCCTGTTCGTTGCAAAGAATATATCCGTCTTAAAAGAAAAAGGATCCGTGATTGCTTCGAAATTAGGAGTGGCGACAGGAAAACGGGAAGAAAACGCAGTTCCTCTTGCTTTTAAAATGAGTGCATTCAGATTGCGCGCAACTGTTGCAGCGGCGATCTCAGCTGATATTGCAAAAAAGCGGCTTACAAAAGTTGTACTAGCGGCTTCAAAATGGCCTTTAAAAATTGCTCAAGGTGCAAAATCCGAATGGCAATATATTGCCACAAGCTTAGGCATTCAGCTTACGGCCGAGACAACAGCTCACTTCAGCGAAGTTTACGATCCTAACCCACTCATTATGGCAAAAAATATTTTAACCAATGAGGACATTCTTCAAAACATCGGATTCATGACGACCGATACAATTCTCATGACAGGGATTTCAAAAAACCTCAACAGTATGAAGGCCCGGTTTCTAGTGAGCGGATTTGTAGGAATGCATAATTCGGCAATGATTAATCTGGTTATTAAAGGCGAAGACAATTATAAACGTGTCGGATTAGATACAGCGTGGGAATCGGTCATTGGCAATGCCCAGGTTCAGATTGATTTAAAAGCGCTGGAAAGTTTTGAAAAGATGGCCTTAAAGAAAAACAATCCAAAACTAAAACTTTTAGGATATGCAGTTGTTCTGGTCAATCAGGGCACCGGCTATTTTCTCTATTCCAAAGCAACCGACAAAGTAAAGAATTCTGATCAAGAAACTACTGTAAAACTCGTTCCTGTTCTCGCAGAAAATTAAACAGTTTCAAAAAAACTATTCTTTATCCGTCTGATTTTCTCAGGCCTTTTCTTTGCATTTAAAATCCCAGGAGATAAAAATGAAAATACTCATTGCGCTCAACGCAAGTCATTTCCATTTATCCAAAGAAAAATTAAAAAAACTGGACCACTCACTCCAACTCTCCAAAAATGTTTATCGCTATATTCCCAAAGAACACTGGCATATAAAACTCCTTCAACTGAGTGATGTCCCGCCGGAAAAATTAGCTGAACTAAAAATCAAACTTCAGGAAATCTCATTTCGCCACGAAGAATTTTTTTTAAAACTAAACGGACTCTGGGCCTATCCAAATCAAAATGAGGCAAGAGTGCTCTGGATTGGTGTCCAGAACTCAATTGCTCTAAGAAAAATTCAAACTGATGTCGCTGAAACGCTTTTAAGTGAAAAAGATAACTGGAGTGACAATGACTACAAACCCACTCTTCCCATTCTGCGTTTTAGAAATCACCACAATGTCACGGATATGATTTCTCCCTATAAGGGAATGGACTTTGGCAAAATTCCTTTTCATTCACTGGTCCTGCTCGAAATGATTAAACCAGGTGCCTTTCCTGAATACAAAAAAATAGCTGAAATTTCTTTGATCAAAAAAGAAAAACCCTTGTCCATTACGGGGCAGGCATTTTAATCAAAAAAAAAGGCCTGAACATCAGGCCTTTCGTTTTTATTTTATTTCAAGAGAGCTTTTAAACGTGCAAGTTCTTTTTTCTCTTCTACCGGTATATCTGTCCCGGAAGAACCACTGTAGCCCGCTTCAATTGAATCAGCATATTCCTGATAACACTTTTTAGCGTAAGGTGATGACGGGTATTTAGTTATACAGTCTTTCAGATAAAGATCGCCTAGAGAGAAGAAATAAGTGTTACTCATACGGTGTTCAACAATCGAAAGCCAGTATAAAATTTCAGGAGCTAGATCTGATGAAGGATTTTCCACCAGGAAATTCTGGAGAACACCGCTTGCGACGAACAAAGTGACATCGTCTTCTCCTGTAAAACGAAGCTCTTTTTTCATATCAAGTTTTACCAGATATTTACTGATAAAATCTGGAATCGATTTTACCTCAGCACGATTAAAACCTTTCCAGTGAGAAAGATCGTTTTTCCATCTGACAAACATCTTTCTGTCATTATTGGAAAGTCGTTTGTCACCTTCCCATTTTTTAAGGAACCCCTCTGCTTTCTCTGTATTAAAATTTATTTTTGTATCAATTGAAAGAGCTGTGCGGAAAGCGGACATCAGTTCCTGATGAGAGTAACGGCTGTTTTTATCAAGACCATCATTGATGGCCTTATCAAAAAAGTTTCTGGCCTCATCAAAGCGTCTGACGAGATAGAGATAGTTCGCATAAGAAAGATCGCTGTCAAAATTATCTCTCTGTTCTTTGACAATATTGTCGCCGAAAGCATTTTTAGCAACCGATTGCGGAATTTGTGAGTGACAGGAAACGCACAAGGCCCCAAGGACATTCAGACGTTTTTGAGCAAAGATAGTATTTCCTGATTGAACAGAAATAATTGTTTCTTCAAGATGATTGTTGATGGTTTCAAGGCTTGGTCTGAACCCAGGACGTTTAAAAAAATCCGCATGCTTTGCCGATTTAAAAAGTTCTGAAAGATCAGTCAAATTCTTTATCAGTTCACTTTTGCTTTTCTTTAATTTTGTTGAACTCAATTGAGGATTGGTTGAATAAATGAAAGGAAGAAGTTTTGTGTATGCCCCATACACATTGCCCATTACTGCTTTGGCCTGCTCCTGTTCTATTTGTTCCTTAGAACCATCAACGGCCCCTCTGGTCGCATAAGAACTCATCGGTGTCATGATCAAAGCTGATAAAATCAGCAAAGGGAACTTTTTGGTAAAAATCTTTTCCATAATAACAATACTCCTCATCCATGTTAGTACATTGATTAGGATACAAGAAAAACAATTTATTATCACTGAGTATTGTCAGGTTTCAAAAAAAAAGATTGGCCCTACAGACGTTCAGATGGTCTGAGCGGCAAAGACATGATGACTCTTGTGTAAGATGTATCAGGGTCAATGAACATTTCCCCCCGATGGCGCTCGATAATTCCGTGGGCAATGGCAAGTCCCAGACCTGTGCCCTTACCTATTTCTTTAGTGGTGAAAAAAGGTTGAAAAAGCTTCGTTTTCGCTTCTTCAGAAAAACCAGGGCCGCTGTCAGAAATAGCAAAAATGACCTTTCCGTCTCGTTCATCAACTTCAATTCTTATCCATTTAATCTGGGCCAAACAGGCAGCATCAAAGGCATTGGTGATCACATTTAATAGGGCCTGAGACAGCTGAATTTTCTGCCCGATGAATTCAGTGGGTCGATCAGGTACTGAAACTTTCAAATCAACTGAATATTGTGATATTTTTTGTGAACAAAGCTCGAGAGTATCCTCGACCAAATCCTGAGCGCTTATTGAAACGAATTCTTCTTTTTCGTCTTCACTGGAAAAATCCAGCAGCCCCTTCACAATTTTGGACATTCGCTTCGATGACTTGCGGGCCTTTTCAATTTGTCCGCTGAGTGTGACAAAGTCTTTCTCTTCAATGGAAAATCTCGCTTTATCCAGCATGAGAGACATGATCATCAAGGGATTATTGATCTCGTGAGCGATCCCTTCGGCCATTTCACCCAAGGCCACCATTTTAGCGGATTGAGCAAGCTTGGCCTTTAGTTCAATTTCGTTAGTCAATCGGAAGTTTTCTATAGTCAGCTGCTCAATAATGGCCGCAGGAAAAAGAATGGAGATGGCCATAAGCAGAGCAAGAGCGATGGCAAAGCCAATCACCAGGAGATTCAGATGTTCCTGGAAAAAAAGATAAGTAAACAAATGCGTACCAAACACAACCATTAAAACACTGATGCATTTTAAACTGAACGTCATTTCTGATCTTTTATAAACAAGGGCCTTATACACGACGATGTAATAAATCAGTACGTGCATTAAAGTCCCTGGAAAAAAGACCCATTTGGAAATTCCAAATAATTGAGAAACGCCAAGGGCCCCTAAAAGGGACATCACGGGAACAACGACAAATTTTTTCCAATTGATTTCAAGGTTCAAAATATTGGCGTACACCGCATTCAAGGTTGTATGCACACAAAAATTTAAAGGAATGATTCCCAAAGCGTGCATCAAAGGTGAAGCGTGCATCGCCAGGTTTTTTTGTGTGTAGAAAGCAAGAAGAGTAAAGATCCAATGAAAGAAAAGAATGCAGAAAGATTTTGAATTTGTTGTTCTCCAAAGTCCCAAGGTCAAAACAACATTGACCAGTATCAGGCCGATAAAAATCAACATAAGAGTGTTAAAGGTATCCATTTAGTTATGATACCTTATCAAAATAATTAATTGAACATTAATCTTTCTCGAAAACGTTAGGCTATTGTCTCAGATAATACTTCTCTGTACTGTTGGGATCGCTCTTTCTGATAAAGAGTCTTCTGTCGGCTTCAATGCCAAGAAGAACCTGAAAGACATCCGTGAGAATCGGGCGTGAAGCATAATAGCCATGCCCCAGACCAAAAGTGGGATTGTCCAGAAGACTTACGTTGATCGTATCAATACCTTCCATGTAAGAGCAGGCCCCAAGACGTTTGTTGCTGTTGACTGTCTCACTGGCAAGCATCGCTTTGTCGTTATAAGAGCAATAAAGAGTGACTCTGCGGCTGATGTTCTTCAGCATGTCAATATTGCGGACAAAAAGATCTGATTCAAAATCAGGAGCGTTCAAAATAACTTCTCCCAAGGGAGCTTCAGTCTTTTCTTTTCCCAACTCAAACAAGGCGGGCAAAACGACCTGATGTCCCATGGAATGAACCAGAATATTTGGAGTCACTTTCGCTTCGATGAGTTTAGAAATAAAGATTTTGAATGTGGATGCTGAAACCTGAGCGTTCTTGAAATTAGTGTCGTAAGTTTTCTTCAGTAGCTTATCTTCAAAAAACGAATCGCCAGCGCCCGCGGGCCAGGAAAAAAGCACAACAGGTCCCTGGTATTTTAAATCATAGGCAATCTGAGAAGCGCGAACAACGGCCTGCTCATGTTTGACATTAAATCCGTGAATAAAAACCAGAGGCGATCGCTTGGATTTTTTAAGATACTCAACCAGAAGATTGAGATTCATTTCTTTCTGACCTAAAATTTTAAAATAATCATGGGAGCTGTCACGTTGTTCTTTGGTCAAAGTAAGATCACCTGTGCTGTGATTGCGCGGAACATTGACTCTGCAAATGCCAACGCGAAAAACATTATCGGTGACAATGCCAAAGTGATCGTCTGTACAACCAAAGCCTTTGCCTTTCTGATTTCTGTTAGTCACAACCAGAACATTGACTGCCCTTGAATCACTGAATTCTTCAACAAAATACTGCTTCCAGATTCCTTGTAGTTTAGACTGAAGTTCCAGATCGAGATTTTCAGGTTCAACCGGTGCTTCAACTTTCGGCACTTCCACGACTTTCTTCACACTCTCAGTACTCTCCGCGGGAGGTGATTTTTTCTGGGATGAACAGCTGACAATAATCAAAGCAAGAAAGAAGACCTTAAATGCAGACGTTTTCATTAAGACACCTAATAGAAGTTTGACCTATTTTAGCAGAACAAATGATTCCCGAGCAAACGACTAGAGTTATATTTTTTTAATCTTATTTTGTACTTGCTTCAGGAAAAGCTAAAATAAAACTATGAAAGAAACAAAACTTAAAATTTCCTGGGACGAAAGGTATTCTGTTGACCACGGAATCATCGATAGCCAGCATCAACAACTCTTTTCCATTCTTGCTCAACTCGAAAAAGCGTCAAGCAAAGACACAAACACTGAGAGCATCCTGAAGGCCATCGACGAATTGTATAATTACACTCAAATGCATTTCAATCTGGAAGAAGACATCATGATGAAAGGTCAGTACAATAAATTCGAAGAGCACAAAATGCTCCACGATGAATTCAAACAATCTATTTTGATCTATCGCGAGCAATTCGAATTATTTGAGGCCAATGAAATTGCCCTTATTCTCTCTAAAAAATTGAGCGATTGGTTACTTAATCACATTCTTTTTACTGATCAGGATTATGCCCATTTGCTGAAATTAAAATAAGACCTGAATTATTGCACTATTTTACGAAAACTGTTCATTGGAAGTTCCACCGTGAACATTGAACCTACGTTGGGCGTGCTGTTCAACAGTATACGTCCCCGATGGAGAAGGACAATTTGTTTTGAAATGAAAAGACCGAGTCCCATTCCACTGACATCCATGACATTAACGGCCCTTTCGAATCGATCAAAAATGCGTTCCTGCGCCTCAATGTTGATTCCTCGCCCATGGTCTATGACTGAAATGCCAACTGTATCTTCATTAGCAGGCTGAACAACGACTTCCACCGGTTTTTTCTCACCATAATTTTTTGCATTAATCAGTAAATTAGTGAGAACCTGTTCAATGCGGTTTTTATCAAACTCTCCAAAAACTTCATAATCACATTGAAATGAAAGAGGAATCTTCTCGGCATCAAATAAAGGTTTCATTTGATCAACGATATCCATGACGAGATCACTTAAATTGCAATTGACCGGATTAATGACAAGTTTTCCTGTCTGAATACGGGAAACATCAAGCATGTCGTTCACCAGTCTGTTAAGCCGAAGAATTTGACCAGATGATCATTGCGAGCGAGTTGATCACTTACTTTTTTGGGAAAAAAATCATAGACGGTTTTTCCAATCATCTCTTCTGATGAAACACCAAGAATTTTGTCAAAATTTTGATTGGCAATGAGAAAATGCCCTTGAATATCCTTAATACTGAAAGCAGAAGGAGAATTTTGTGCAACGGCCATCATCCGCAATTGATGAATTGAACAGTCGCTATTGTTCGCCCTGTTATTTTTTAGTGCGGATGTCTCAGAATCTTTCACAATGCCCCCGGCCCCATGCCCAACTGTAAAAATCTTATCGTTTATTCATAAATCAAACTAAGAAGTTTTTATTCATTCTTAATTTCAATAAAATTATACATGGCCGCGGAAAAAAGGTGGAACTATTTGCAGATCCGCGAGACGTTTTTGTCTTCGAAATTAAAATTGATCTGAACTTTACCTCCGATGGATTCTACGGAGCGAAGGACAGGGTTTGAATAATCGGCATTAAACGTAAACTTGAAGCCCTGCCATGGATAATCATCTCTGATTTTAACAATGCGTCCATAACCGCTGACTTCAAGAACGTTTTCTTCTTCAATCCATGTCGCCGTTTCAAGAACTTTTGTCTGTGGATAAGGGCGGTAACTGCAGACTTCACCTTGCGGAGTTGCCTGCGGGGTTGGTTGACAACCTGCCAGTCCCATCTCCATCGTTCTGACTCTCACATCACCTTCGTCAGAGAAAAAGAAAATCATTTGCAGATAGATATCGAGATTATCGCGTTTAAACCCAAGTGGAATTTTATTAAAGCGAGCGGCATTGAAAGACAGATTTCCTGTTTCACATGATCCCATTTGCTCATACTTCATTTCTTGCGCCCACTCAGGAACAGCGGCACCGAATGAAAGTGTTGAAGTCAAAATAACAACCAAAAAAACAAAAACAGACTTCACAGAGTCCTCCGGAGAAATTAAAGATTCGGACAATATTTTTTTATCTCAGGAACCTGTTCACTGGAAAATTTTTTCAAACGATCGCAGGCACTTTTCTTGTATCCATCGACAAAATTCGGGTCAGCGCCGTTTTCGAGAAGAAAATTGACGACATCAAAGTTTTTATTAACGATGGCAAAATTTAAAATACTGATATTTTTTCTAAACCCGAAAGTGCGATTGACTTTGGCGCCGTGACTGACCAGAAGTCGCGCGACAGGAAGATTAGGTTTCAGCCCAACAGCAACTGCATAAACCAGAGGTGTCTCATTTTTCGAATTGAAGCCATCAGGATTCGCTCCATTATCCAGCAGCGCCTTCACTGCTTTTTCATTGTCTATGGCATACCATAAGGCCGTCCGGGCAAGTTGATCATGGGATTCAATATCAGCGCCTTTCTTTTTTAGCTCGGTAATTTCATCAAGACGATTTTCTTTTACAGCACAATGATAAGGAGTTTTATTGCAATCGAAAATAATCGACTTGCTCAATGTCTGAGCATTTTTTTTAATCAGTGTTTGATAAGCAAAGGCGGTCAAAAAATGCAATGACAATCCAATCAGTGCTACAGAAAGCGCAAGAGGCGTTTTCAATTTTTTTCCAAGATACCAGCCAAAACCTGCCAGCGGTATCGTCGCCACTACAGAGGCATACATGCCAATCACAAAACCCACATTGAAATTTTCATAATGTGGAGAGAGATCGCGGACAATTAAAAAAACAAGCGCCACACTCGAAAGACACAATCCCACAATCGCCGGCACAACCCACTTTTCTTTCTTAACCAAAGACCAGATCACCAGCACAACCACAACACCAATCGGCATCAAAGCAAAATTAAACTCACTCATTCAATTTCCCAAATAAATAAACAAACATTCAATTAATACCTTGAACAGAGCAGAGACGCCATAAATTAAAGAATCGTTCAGATTCTAGGCGCTACCGAGTGAGCGCGCAGGAGAGTGCTACCGCACGTGACTAAGCATGAACGAGAGAGCAACGACGAAGATGAATGATTATTTAATTTATGGAGGTGACGTCCGGATTTGAACCGGAGGCTTTACGGTTTTGCAAACCGTTCCATTGGACCACTCTGGCACGTCACCATTGGATAAAAACGATAAGAGGGATTTTGCAGAAAATCCCTCTATATGTCAATGAAATTAGATAGTCTTTAAATGCTGATTAAGCTTCGCGGATCACGTATTTGTCTTTGCCTTCGTCAACCATCTCTTTAAGCTCTTTTCCTACTTTGAAGAAAGGAACTTTTTTCGGTGGAACTTTAACGATTTTTCCCGTTTTCGGGTTGCGGCCTTCATACGCTTTATAATTTCTGTTTGCGAATGAACCGAAACCTCTGATTTCAATTCTCTCGTCTTCGTATAAAGCTTTGATCATTGAATCAAAAGTAATATTGATGATCGTCTCAGCTTGTTTGTGAGTGAGGTTTGCTTGTTTTTCAAGTGCTGCGATCAGGTCTGCCTTAGTCATGGCCATCTCCTTTAAAACATAAAGTATCGGGACAAATTATTTATCGGGCGTTTATGTTTAAAACTTTAGGAACTCACTAGGATTTTAAATAAGTTTGAAAGTGCCACGATTTCCGGGCGATATCTCGCTTTGTCCCTTTTTTCTTCCTTTGGGCATTTTACACTTAAAGCACTGAAATTGCTCGCTTTTTATCTTCTGTACCTGAATCCCCGATTTTGGGGGACTTTTGGACTTTAAAATAGAGTTAATAAGGAAAAGAAAAGCCTAAAGTTCGGGTCAAATAAATTCGATTCGAATAGTAGGGAGTTAAAAACCTTGATGATGCTTAAGAAATTTTCATTCATTCTCACTATGGTGGCGGGCCTTGTGCTGGCGTCGGGTTGTATCAGTGACCCTGGAGTGAATAAAAATCGCGGCAAGGTCACCGACTTTTCTCTCGTCAATTCGGTTGTTGGATGTGGAAAAAATTTATTGATTTTATCTCAGCCTGATACTTGTACAACGTCGTGTTCAACAGGAACACACAAAGCAAGTGCAACTGAACTCACACAAGCAAAAACTGACAACGCAGACAATACCTCACTTCTTGCAAAAATCACCGGCTCAGCTGGACTTTGCATTGATGATAAAGTCGTGGCCTCACGTCCGACAAATGCCATCGATATCAAAAGTGATTTCTGTTCATGCATTAATGGTAAATCAGATATCATCAGCGATTGCAGCTCTTTCTGTGCCAGCGCCACTTCATCTGCTTCCCCTATTCTTACAGTCAACACAATCATGGGAACGGATATCGCTCTCAACACGAAACTGGGCAACCTTTACAACTGGTGTACTGTTCAGCTCGACGGTGATCCGACATCACCGCAATGTTTTTTAAATGCAACAGATGGTTCGGGAAATGTTATCAGCAATATTCCTGTGAACATCAATCCAGGTTCAAATACATTTACGGCCAATATTCAACAGCTCGCTCTGGATAAAACTTACATCGTCAAAATTGTTGAAGGAAAAACCGGAACAAACTCTCAATCCAAAGAATTTCAGGTGAGACGTAAAACGCAGTCAACGGAAGATTCTTCTCAATTGGGCGCTTTGAAAGTTACTCCGATCAATCAGTATACATGTATGACTTACGGTGGAACAGTGACAAGCACTGGAACTATCTTGCGCACATCTTATGCGCGCGTCTTTTATTATTTTGCTTCCAATGAAACTCCTCCGCCCATTCCTCCTGCCGGTGGAACAAATCAATCTCAAGTTGTCTGCCACGATGAGCAGCTTCACCCGGGCAATGACAGTGCGGAATACCCTCGCCTGGAACTCATTCCTCAGGCCTTTACAATGTGGGATAAAGCGGATCCGCGTTTCGTGAACGAAAACAACAGCGGACTGACAATCAACAAAACGATTACAACCAGATTGACCAATGAATATGGTGTGACGGCAACAATCGATCTCTTTAAATTGATCAATTATCCAAACCGTCCGACAACAACATCGACTTCTACGGCCAATATTCCACTTGGCTATATGATGATTCCTTTCGTGGATAAAACAGGAAAAGCGTTCTGTCCGACACAATCGGATTACAATGCCGCTGATCAGCCATTGTTCAACATCATGAAAGATTATATGGATGATACTGAAGGTCTGTTCCTCGCTGAAAAAGAGGCCGAAACCATTCAGGATGGAACAAGTTACAAAACGATTTACGGAACAATGTTTGTCACTGAAAGCATTTTGAAAAATTACGGCTTTTATATTGAAAATGGCGTAAAAATCAGAGCGACTCAGTCGTCGATGAACACAAAGACCATTTATTATTACTGGCCGGTTTCAACTTCAATGGATCCTCTTCTTCAAGGAAACAGAAAACTCTTTACTGTACGCTCTCCTGATACGTTAAACGGAAACGTACCAACAGGTCAGTCAACAAGCCAGAAAACATCTGACAAGCGCATTGGCTGCGTCCCAAAATCTCTCTAAGTTTAAAATTTTTTTCAGGAATGATTATCAGAAGTGATAAAGCGTGGCGCTGGCAATTCGTAAGGCAGGCGTAAGCTCATTGCCGTAGAAGAAAAGAATAAGACCTAGTCTGAGTCCGGCCATAATAAGAAAACGCAAAAACCAAAACGTCAGGGCCTTGGGAATACTGCGCCCTTCTCGGGCCATTAAACGCCTTAAGAAGAAGCCAAACAGAATGGTGGCGATCATCACGCCTCCAAAGCGAATCAACTTGTCCTGATCGTCTAAAATACGCGCCAGAGCGGGAATGGCCTCAGGGTCTTTAATCAATCGAACGGCAAGCAACATGATTTGTGGAAAACGGGCAATGTATTCGGCGGCCTTCGTCTCTTTTGTATTTTCTTTCAACGTGGCCATGAGCTCTGATTCAGACAATTGCTGCAAAGGACGCAAAGCTTCTCTGATGGCCTCAGAATATTTGATATTTTTTAAATCCTTTTTCTTTCCACCTTTTCCCATGCCCCCCAGAACGTTTTGAGCTTTTTTATAAGCTTTTTCCAGTTCGGGATCATTGAGTTGCCCTTTATCCAGTTCTTCTTCTGAAATTTCACCAGTGGCCTGCATCGCTTTGATGGCCTCGGCATCTGCTTCAACTTTTTTTTGGTCTTTATTATAATCGTGAAGAACTTTTTCAAGTTTTTGAGAGTCGTGAATTTCTTCTACTGCCTCATTTTGAGTCTCAGACTGAGGAACAGTTTCTGATTGTGGATCCTGGGCGAAAAGAACCGGGCCTTTGATGAAAAGGCCCAGTGTTAAAAGATAAGTAATAAACAGCGTTTTAAGCAATGGCCGTACTCTTCTTGCTCGCATTTTTCTTCATCTGCTCATCAGTAAACATTGTTGTTACCGCAGCGATGTAAACTGAAGAATAAGTTCCGAAAATAATTCCCAGTGACATTGAAAAGAAGAAGTCTTTAATGGCCACACCACCGAAAAGGAAAAGGGAAACCGTCACAAAGAGGGTCGCTAATGAAGTAATGATTGTACGGGAAAGAGTATCATTAACGGCATCGTTGATGTGTTGACGGAAAGTTTTTGTTTTGTCTTTTTCTTCATGCTCGCGGATACGGTCGTAAACGATAACAGTATCGTTGATCGAATAACCGATAATCGCAAGAAGGGCCGCAACCGTTTGAAGTGAAAACTCGTGTCCTGTCCATGCAATAAAACCGGCCACAACAATAACATCGTGAAAAAGAGAAATCATCGCACCTGGAGCGTAACGAAAGTCAAAACGAATCGCGAGATAAATCATAATCGCAAGAATCGCCCAGAACATCGCTTTAACACCTGAAAGACGAAGCTCAGCTCCGGCCTTAGGACCAACGATATCAACTTTTTGAATCTCCCCTTTTGTCTCAGGGCTTTTGTGTAGTTCTTCGGTGATTTTTTGAGTGATCTGGTTGAGAGATCCTTCTTCTGCCTGAACTTTAATAAGAACTTCGTTATCTTTTTCTTCGCCGATGGACTGAACAGAAACACCTTTCAGGCCCGCTTTATCCAGCGATTCACGAAGAGCGTCCAAGTGAACAGCTCTCTCAAATTTAGTCTGGATTTCTGCTCCCCCTCTGAAATCGACGCCGTAATTCATATGCGTGAAAATTCCATAGAGAGAAATGATAGTGAGGACAATAGATGCGCTCACGACGTATTTTGCTTTTCCCACGAAATCAATAGTCGTTCCGTGCTTAATTAATTCGATCATTATGAGACTCCCTTTCTTTCAACTTAAATTAAATACTAAGAACCTGACCTTCTGTTTTATCCATATAAAGTTCAAACAGAAGATGAGACACGTAATAGGCAGTGTACACAGTAACAACGATACCGATGAGAAGTGTTACCGCAAAACCTCTGATAGGTCCTGATCCAAAGTTAAGCAGACAGATACCAGCTGCAGCTGCTGTAACGTGGGCATCGAGAACGGTCCAAAGGGCCGAGTTGAATCCCAATTCATAAGATTTATAATTTGAAAGTCCTCTGCGAAGTTCATCGCGGATTTTTTCAAAGATAATGATGTTGGCGTCAACCGCCATACCGACTGTCAGCGCGATTCCCGCAAGACCCGGTAGAGTCAATGTTGCATCTATGGCCACCAGAATAGCGATTGTAAAAAGAACGTTCAGAAGAAGCGTCACGACAGCGATGACTCCTGAAAATTTGTAATAAAGGACTGCAAAGATGAAAACAAGTGCACAACCAATGATTGAGGCGATTTTTGTTTTTTCAATTGAGTCTTTACCAAGGTTCGGACCAACTGTTCTCTGCTCAAGAAAGTCCAGCTGAACCGGAAGAGCACCAGCTCTTAAAACAAGGGCAAGGTCTTTTGCTTCAGACATAGTCTTGTTGAAGTTGACACCCCCACCGAGTGTGATCTGAGCGTGTCCGCCACCGATTTTTGCCTGAATAACCGGAGCTGAATAAACGTTTCCATCGAGAATAACGGCCATTCTTCTACCGATATTGGCGCCAGTCGCCTCTTCGAATCTTTTTGCACCGGCCGCCTTGAAATCCATCGAAACGTAAGGTTCATTTTTCTGTTGATCGATCTGAACGCGGGCGTCTGAAAGATCGTCACCAGTAATTTTTGCAATCGATTCAACAACAAAAGGAATATTTGTTTCTTCACCTGTTGCTTTATTGACTTTCTTTTCGAAGGCCAGTTCATGACCTTCAGGAATATCCGTTTTCAAAAGCTCGTTCATTTTTTTCAGGTAGTCTGAAAAACGATCCCCTTTTTTATAAGTGATGCCGGCCTTTGTCGCTTTATCAAGCCAGCCCTGCATTGTCTGAGGAGCAATAGTATCGTTAACCATCTTGAATTCAAGCTTGGCCGTTTTACCAATAAGTTCCTTTGCGCGCTCAATATCGCGAACACCTGGAAGCTGAACGACAATGCGATCATTTCCCTGCGCCAGAATTTCCGGTTCAGTTACCCCGAATTCGTCAATACGGTTACGGATAACTTCAATAGATTTTCCGACAGATTGCTCTTCGATTTGTTTTTTTATCAATGTAGAAAGAGCGATCTCGATTTTTTCGCCTTCGTCTTTCGTGATACGAACGTTGCCCTGATAGAATTCCTTGATCTTTGCTTTGGCCGCTTCATTATCTGTCGCTTTGGCCAATGTCAGTGAGATTTTTGGATCGAGAGCATCAGTCTCATCCAGATTTCCCGGAGTCATAACAATGTCCTGATCCTTTAGAGTCATTTCAATTTTTCTCGCGTAAGTTTTGACCTCGTCGCGATAAACTTTTTTGAAATCGATACCCATAATCATGTAGAGTCCGCCCTGAAGGTCGAGACCTAAATTGATTTTTGACTTAATCGGATAAGATCCGTTTTCATCAAAGTGCATCACTGTTGGTAGGAGAACGAGTACGGAAAGAACGACAAAGACAAGTAGTACACTAAAGCGTACCCACCAGCTGGTTTTCATCAAAAAACTCCCTTTTATAGAATCAAAATCAACTATACTTTTAAGTTAACCAAAAAAGTATAGTTGAATTATCAATAGATTTGCAAGGCAGAATATTTTAAGAGTGTTTTGTTGTGTCAGAAGTCGCGGCAGCAGGCTCAGAAGTTTCAACTTTGGTTGCAACAACTTCGACATCCTTCTTATCTGAATTTTTCTCAGCAGCCGCTACTTTTGTTTCAGTGTGAGGTTTATTCATTTCATTCATCATTTCATCGCGTGCCTTCTGGAACTCGCGAACGGCCTGGCCTAAACCTTTGGCAAGCTCAGGAAGTTTTTTCGGTCCAAGAAAGAGAAGAGCAATAATAAAAATAAGAAATAATTCACCGGCGCCTAGTCCAAACATACGATCCTCTTGAAAATGATTTTTAAATTACTTTTTTTCTGGTTCAAGGACAGATTTAGCAAGTCCCGCAATCTGGCTTTTTAAAACCTTAAAACGAACGCCTTCTGATGCTTCCAGGTCTACGATCTTATCACTGATTCCCACGATTGTGCCAATGAAACCAGATTTTGTATAAACCTCATCTCCTTTAGCAAGTTTTGCTAAGATGGCCTGTTCTTCTTCAAACTTTTTCTTTTGAGGTCTGATCATAAGGAAATAAAAAATAACGAAGACAACAACCAATGGCAGAAACTGCATCATCGGATTTTGTGGCGTTGTCGCTGCTTGTTGAGCGTGCGCCGATTGAATAAGTGTTTTGATAAGGAGTGAAGTCATAAGTGTTCCTTTAAAAAGATTAATTCCAGATATTTGACTGATAAGAGTTATAGAACTTAGTGTAAAACTCGTCAAACTGATCATTTAAAATTGCGTTTCTAGCATCCGTCGTCATCTGCAGATAAAAATGCAGATTGTGATACGTGATCATGTTTCCTGCCAGGTATTCACCAACCGTGTAAAGATGTCGAATATACGCTCTAGAGTATCTTGCACAAACCTTACATGAACATTCCGGATCAGGCGGAAGAACGTCTTCTTTAAAACGCTCCTTCTTAATATTGAGTGGACCTCCTTTTGTCAGGAATTGTCCGTTTCGCGCGTTTCTCGTCGGTAAAACGCAGTCAAACATATCTATACCGGCGCGAATGCCATTTAAAATATCCAGTGGTTTTCCGACGCCCATCAGGTACCGCGGTTTATCTTCAGGCATTGTGTGGGCGAAATTGTCGAGGAAGTTGACCATTTCTTCATTTTTTTCTCCGACAGAAAGTCCACCGAGAGCGTAGCCTTCGAAATCAAGTTCTTTTAAGCGCTCCATGCATTCCGAACGCAGGTCAAAATGTAAACCGCCCTGGATGATGCCGAATAAATTCTGATGGTCTTTTAATTGATAATCGCGGCAGCGCTTGGCCCATCTTAAAGTCAGCTCCATACTTTCGCGAAGTCGGTCTTTGGTGGCCGGAAGAGCGGGACACTCGTCGAAGTTCATCACAATATCTGAACCCAAAGCTCTTTGAATCTCCATCGATTTTTCGGGAGAAATGAGATGTCTTGAGCCGTCGAGATGAGATTGAAAAGTCACGCCTTCTTCAGTCACTTTATTCATGGAGGAAAGAGAAAAAACCTGGTAGCCGCCGGAATCAGTGAGGATCGCGCGGTCCCATTTCATGAATCCGTGCAGACCTCCGCCTACTCTTTCAATCAATTCATGTCCGGGACGAAGATAAAGGTGATAGGTGTTTCCCACAATGATCTGGGCGT